>NZ_JBVHSK010000001.1:546808-855792 GCF_055566415.1 Streptomyces sp. NPDC027663
CCGGCTGCCGGGACCGGCGCTGTCGAGGCTGCTCCGGCCGTTCAGGAGCCGTCGGAAGGGGTCGCCGAGGAGGCTGCCGTCGAGGAGGCCGCTCCGCGCCGTACCCGCCGCCGTGCCACCCGCCGGGTCTCCGCGCCCGCCGGTGCCCCTGTGACCGAGGAGGCCGCCGTGGCCGACGAGAACGCCGGCGAGGCGGAGGAGTCCGCGCGCGCCCACACCCCGGAGGTCCCCGCGACCACGCACACCACCGAGCCCGCCCCCGCCGCGCAGACCCCTGCCGCCGAGCCCGCCCCCACCGCCGAGGCCGGCGCGCCGCGCCGTGCCCGGCGCCGGGCGGTGCGGGCCGCGTCCGGGTTCTCCGAGCCCGCCCGCTCCGCCGAGGCCGGCGAGTCCGCCGAGGGCGATGCCCCACGCCGGCCCGCCCGCCCCGCCGTCGCCGTCTTCCAGGCGCCGGTGTTCGCCGAGCCCCGGTTCCAGACCCCGGAGCGCGCCGCTGCCGAGGCCGCCGCTGAGGCCGCCGAGCCGGGGGAGCCCGAGGAGACCGAGGAGTACGCGGAGGAGCGCGCCGAGACCGGTTCGCGCCGCCGCCGACGCCGCCGTGGTGCCGCCGCGGAGGAGTACCGGCCGGCCGAGACCGCCGCCGGGACCGCGGAGACGGAGGAGGCCGCCGAGGCCGTCGAGTCCGCCGAGGACCTCGCCGAGGGCGAGGAGGGCGACGAGACCGAGGGCGCCGAGGGCTTCGAGGAGGCCGGCTCGCGCCGCCGTCGCCGCCGTGGTGGCCGCCGTCGCCGTCGCGGTGAGTCCGCCGAGGGCGAGGCCGGCGAGGGCGTGGACGCCGAGGCCGAGGACCTGGCCGCCGAGCAGGCCGCGCAGGACGCCGAGGACACCGCCGAGCAGGAGGAAGAGGACTCCGAGGAGGCCCACGGCGAGGAGGGCGCCGGGTCCAGCTCCAGCAGCCGCCGTCGCCGTCGCCGCCGTCGCCGGGCCGGTGACACCTCCGGCGAAACCGAGCCGTCCGCCGACGACCCGGAGCGCACGGTCGTCAAGGTCCGCGAGCCGCGCAAGCCCAGCGAGCCGTCCGACGAGGTGCAGTCCATCAAGGGCTCGACCCGTCTGGAGGCCAAGAAGCAGCGCCGTCGGGAAGGCCGTGAGCAGGGGCGCCGTCGCGTCCCGATCATCACCGAGGCCGAGTTCCTGGCCCGCCGCGAGGCCGTCGAGCGCGTGATGGTCGTGCGTCAGCACGGCGACCGCACGCAGATCGGCGTCCTGGAGGACGGCGTGCTCGTCGAGCACTACGTCAACAAGGAGCAGTCGACCTCGTACGTCGGCAACGTCTACCTGGGCAAGGTCCAGAACGTGCTGCCGTCGATGGAGGCCGCCTTCATCGACATCGGCAAGGGCCGCAACGCCGTGCTGTACGCCGGCGAGGTCAACTTCGAGGCGCTCGGCATGGCCAACGGGCCGCGCCGCATCGAGTCCGCCCTGAAGTCCGGCCAGTCCGTCCTCGTCCAGGTGACGAAGGACCCGATCGGGCACAAGGGTGCGCGTCTGACCAGCCAGGTCTCCCTGCCGGGCCGTTACCTCGTGTACGTCCCCGAGGGCTCCATGACCGGTATCAGCCGCAAGCTGCCCGACACCGAGCGGGCCCGGCTGAAGACCATCCTCAAGAAGATCGTCCCCGAGGACGCGGGCGTCATCGTGCGCACCGCCGCCGAGGGCGCGAGCGAGGACGAGCTGCGCCGCGACGTCGAGCGGCTGCAGGCGCAGTGGGAGGACATCCAGAAGAAGGCCAGGAGCGGCAACGCTCCGACGCTGCTGTACGGCGAGCCGGACATGACCGTCCGGGTCGTGCGCGACATCTTCAACGAGGACTTCTCCAAGGTCGTCGTCAGCGGTGACGACGCCTGGTCGACCATCCACGGGTACGTCGCGCACGTCGCCCCGGACCTGGCCGGCCGGCTGTCGAGGTGGACCTCCGAGGTCGACGTCTTCGCCACCTACCGGATCGACGAGCAGCTCGCCAAGGCGCTGGACCGCAAGGTCTGGCTGCCCAGCGGCGGTTCGCTGGTGATCGACCGGACCGAGGCGATGGTCGTCGTCGACGTCAACACCGGCAAGTTCACCGGCCAGGGCGGCAACCTGGAGGAGACGGTCACCAGGAACAACCTGGAGGCGGCCGAGGAGATCGTGCGCCAGCTGCGGCTGCGCGACCTCGGCGGCATCATCGTGATCGACTTCATCGACATGGTCCTGGAGTCCAACCGCGATCTGGTGCTGCGCCGCCTGCTGGAGTGCCTGGGCCGGGACCGTACGAAGCACCAGGTGGCCGAGGTCACCTCGCTGGGCCTGGTCCAGATGACCCGCAAGCGGGTCGGCCAGGGCCTGCTGGAGTCCTTCTCGGAGACCTGCGTCCACTGCAACGGCCGCGGTGTCATCGTCCACCTGGACCAGGCCACCGTGAACGGCGGTGGCGGCGGTAAGCGCAAGAAGCGCGGCCGGGGCGGTGACGTGCAGGAGCACGTGCACGAGACCGCCGCCGTGGCCGTGGAGACCGGCGAGGCCGTCGAGCCCGAGGCGGAGACCGCCGCGGAGGTGGCCGCCGAGGCCGCCGAGCCGGTCGCGCTGCCCGCGCCCGACTTCGCGCCGGACGAGGAGCTGTACAGCAGCGTCGCCGAGGCGGAGGCGGCGGCCGGCCGTGGCCGTACGCGCCGCCGGGCGAGCCGCCGCGCGTCGGCTCCGGCGGGGGCGCCGAAGGCCGAGGCCCGCAAGGGCGAGAAGGCTTCCCGGGCCGAGCGGGCCGCCGAAGCCGGGCAGCCCGCGGAGGCCGCGCCGGCCGAGGTGCCGACCGCACAGGAGGTCACCGCCGAGGAGGCGGCGGCACGCCCGGTGCAGCCGGAGCCGGCCGCCGAGGCGCTGGCCGAGCCCGTGGCCGCCGAGGACCAGGTGGTTCCGGCGCCGCAGGCCGAGGCCCCGGCCGCCGAGGAGGCCGCGCCCAAGGGCCGTACGCGCCGCCGGGCGACCCGGAAGGTGTCGGCTCCGGCTGGTTCCCCCGAGGGTGCCGAGGCGGCCGTGGTGACGGTGCCCGAGGCTCCCGTGCAGGAGGCTCCGGCCGCCGCCGAGGCCGAGCCTGCCGCCGAGGCCGGGCGGCCCGCCGAGGCGCCGGCCGCCGAGAGCGCCGCTCCGGCCCGTCCGCGTCGCCGTGCCGTGCGCAAGGCCACCGCGCCGACCGCGTCAGAGGAGGCGGCCGTCGTGGTCGTCCCGTCGGCCGCGCCCGAGGCGGCGGAGGCCCCGGCGGGCGAGGTGACGGCCGAGGAGGTGGCCGAGGTGACGGCTCCGGCCAAGAAGGCGGCCCGCAAGACCGCCGCCAAGAAGGCCACGGCGAAGAAGGCCACCGCCAAGAAGACCGCGGCCAAGAAGACCACGGCCAAGAAGACCGCCGCCAAGAAGACGACGGCCAAGAAGGCGACGAAGACCGCCAAGACGGCCGCCGCGAAGTCGACGGCGAAGAAGACCGCCACGGTCCCCGCTGCCGGCGACGAGGGCTGACGCCCGCGGTGTGCGGCCCGTCCCGAGTGACGGGCCGCACACCCCTGGGGCCCGGTTTGACCCCCTCGGCCGTGGCCCCGTAACCTTGACCGTCGGCGTGTCCACTGAACACGCCACATCCCCGTAAACCTCTTCCTCCCGGACGCACGGCTGGCCGGGAGAGGTCGTCCCCGGTGTTCCTGGGCGACTGGCCTGCGGGGGTGCCGTTTCTTCGAGCGAAAGTGAGATCCGCGTGTACGCCATCGTGCGCAGCGGTGGTCGCCAGCACAAGGTTGCTGTCGGCGACATCGTTGAGGTTGACAAGATTTCCACTGCCAAGGTTGGCGACACGGTCGAGCTCTCGACCCTGCTCGTTGTCGACGGCGACTCCGTGACCAGCGACCCGTGGGTGCTGGCCGGCATCAAGGTCCAGGCCGAGGTCGTGGACCACCACAAGGGCCAGAAGATCGACATTCTGCGCTACAAGAACAAGACCGGCTACCGCCGTCGTCAGGGCCACCGCCAGCAGTACACGGCGATCAAGGTCACGTCGATCCCCGCGGCTGCGAAGTAAGGGACTGAGGAGAAATGGCACACAAGAAGGGCGCATCGTCCACCCGGAACGGTCGCGACTCCAATGCCCAGCGGCTCGGCGTGAAGCGCTTCGGCGGTCAGGTCGTCAACGCGGGTGAGATCCTGGTCCGCCAGCGCGGCACCCACTTCCACCCCGGCGCCGGTGTCGGCCGTGGCGGCGACGACACGCTGTTCGCGCTGCAGGCCGGTGCGGTGGAGTTCGGTACCCACCGTGGCCGCAAGGTCGTGAACATCGTCCCGGTCGCCTGAATCGTCTGAATTCACGGCGTCGACCGAGCGATTCGTTCGAACCTTTCGCGAGGCGGACCTCACTTCCCGGTCGGGAAGGCGGGTCCGCCTTTCGCGTGTTATGCAGTAGACATTCCCGCATTATCTGGAGGCACTGAACCATGACCACCTTCGTGGACCGCGTCGAACTGCACGTCGCCGCGGGTAGCGGAGGCCACGGCTGTGCCTCCGTCCATCGTGAGAAGTTCAAGCCGCTCGGCGGCCCCGACGGTGGTAACGGCGGCCGTGGCGGTGACGTCATCCTGACCGTGGACCAGTCGGTCACCACGCTTCTGGACTACCACCACTCCCCGCACCGCAAGGCCACCAACGGCAAGCCCGGCGAGGGCGGCAACCGCTCCGGCAAGGACGGCCAGGACCTGATCCTGCCGGTGCCGGACGGCACGGTCGTGCTGGACAAGGCGGGCAACGTGCTCGCCGACCTGGTCGGCCACGGCACCTCGTACATTGCCGCGCAGGGCGGCCGGGGCGGCCTCGGCAACGCGGCGCTGGCGAGCGCCCGCCGCAAGGCGCCCGGCTTCGCGCTGCTCGGCGTGCCCGGGGACCTGCAGGACATCGTCCTGGAGCTGAAGACGGTCGCCGACGTGGCTCTGGTGGGCTACCCGAGCGCCGGCAAGTCCTCGCTGATCTCCGTGCTGAGCGCGGCCAAGCCGAAGATCGCCGACTACCCGTTCACCACGCTGGTCCCGAACCTGGGCGTGGTGACCGCCGGCTCCACCGTCTACACCATCGCCGACGTGCCCGGTCTCATCCCCGGCGCCAGCCAGGGCCGCGGCCTCGGCCTGGAGTTCCTGCGGCACGTGGAGCGGTGCAGCGTACTGGTGCACGTGCTCGACACCGCCACGCTGGAGTCCGACCGTGACCCGGTCTCCGACCTCGACATCATCGAGGAGGAGCTGCGGCAGTACGGCGGCCTCGACAACCGGCCCCGGATCGTCGTCCTGAACAAGGTCGACGTCCCGGACGGCAAGGACCTCGCCGAGATGGTCCGGCCCGACCTGGAGGCCCGCGGCTACCGCGTCTTCGAGGTGTCGGCCGTCGCCCACATCGGCCTGCGCGAGCTGTCCTTCGCGCTCGGCGATCTGGTCGCGAGGGCGCGTGCGGCCAAGCCGAAGGAGGAGGCGACGCGGATCGTCATCCGGCCCAAGGCCGTGGACGACGCGGGCTTCACCGTCGTCCGCGAGGAGGTCGGCGGCGAGCCGCTGTTCCGGGTGCGGGGCGAGAAGCCGGAGCGCTGGGTCCGCCAGACCGACTTCAACAACGACGAGGCCGTCGGCTACCTCGCCGACCGGCTCAACCGCCTCGGCGTGGAGGAACAGCTGATGAAGGCGGGCGCCCGGGCCGGCGACGGCGTCGCCATCGGCCCCGAGGAGAACGCGGTCGTCTTCGACTGGGAGCCGACGGTCATGGCCGGCGCGGAGATGCTCGGCCGACGCGGCGAGGACCACCGCTTCGACGCCCCGCGTCCTGCGGCCCAGCGCCGCAGGGACAAGGAAGCGGAGCGGGACGAGGCACTGCACGCGTACGACGAGTTCGACCCGTTCGAGTAGGAGGCACGGCCGCCGCCTCCCCTCCGGCAAGGTGAACGCCGGGAAAATCGGCGGCGGCTGTGAGGGCAACCCAGCCCCGCCCCGGTGAGTCGAACAGTGCGGCACGAAGAGGATCTTGGTCCTTTTCGTGCCGCATCTCTGTTTCCCGACTTCCGGAGCCGACGTGCCTGACCAGCCCCGTTCCTTCCCCCGTCGCACCCTGGCCCTCGCCACCGGCATCGCCCTGGCCGCCGGTGCCCTGCTGGCGGTTCCCGCGGCGGACGCCGCCCCGCAGCCGCCCGCCGAGCAGGTGCGCGCCGACTTCAACGGCGACGGGTACGGCGACCTGGCCGTCGCCGCGCCGTACGCGACCGTGAGCGGCAAGACCCGCGCCGGGTACGTGGCCGTGCTGTACGGGTCGCCCCAGGGGCTCACCGCCAAGAAGGTGTACACGCAGGCCTCCCCCGGCGTACCCGGAGCAGTGGAGAAGTCCGACCTCTTCGGGACCCGGCTGGTCGACGCCGACCTGGACGGCGACGGCTTCACCGACCTGCTGGTCGGCTCCGGCGGTGAGCGGTGGACGCAGGACGGCATCGACCGCGAGAGCAGCAGCACCGTGCTGTGGGGCGGCCCGAAGGGATTCGTCTCCGGGACGGTGCTGCCCGCCCAGGACACCGGCCGATACCAGGACGCGCTGACGGCCGCCGGTGACTTCGACGGCGACGGACACCAGGACCTCGCGCGCAGCGGGCGGGTCCTGTTCGGCCCGCTCGGCCGGGACGGCCGCCCCGCGCGCACCCAGGAGGGCGCGGAGTTCGGGGACGGCGACGTGAACACGATCGCGGTGGCGGCGGGGGACACCGACGGCGACGGCACCGACGACATCGTGGCGCTGACCCGCTCGTGGGACCGGGACGACGAGGGCGACTACGGCCAGGCCGTGTTCTCCGTGCGCGGCAGCCGCGAGGGACTGCGCACCCCGGTCGGCCTGAGGGACCTGAGCGGACCGGAGGGCGACGACATCGCGCTCGGCGACCTCAACGGCGACGGCCGGGCGGATCTGGTCGTCGGCGGCCGGACCCTGCGGATCGCCTACGCGGGCAAGCAGGGCCTCGGCCCCGGCAGGCCCCAGGTGATCAGCCAGGACACCCCCGGGGTGCCCGGCACCCAGGAGGCCGGGGACGGATTCGGCCACGCCCTGGCCGTCGGTGACGTGACCGGCGACGGCCGCGCCGACATCCTGGCCGGCGTCCCCTTCGAGGGCTTCGGCGGGCTGCGCAGCCCCGGCACCTTCGCCGTCGTACCCGGCGGGCCCTCCGGGGTGACGGGTGCCGGGACCAAGGTGTTCAGCCAGGACAGCGCCGGTGTGCCCGGAACGGCGGAGAAGGACGACTGGTTCGGTGCCGCCGTGCACCTCGTCGACGGCAACGGTGACGGCAGGGCCGAGCCGGTGGTCGGTGCGCCGTTGGAGGACACCCGCGCCGGTGCGTTCTGGGTGTTCCCGGGACGGACGAGCACCAAGGGGTCCTTCACCGTCGGCGCCCGGGCCCTCGGCACGACCGCGACCGGCGCCGAACTCGGCTCCGTCTTCCCCAACTGACTCTTTCGTACTCACGATTCCAGGACATTCATGAACTCCTCCTCCCAGCGCCGCGCTCTGCTGGCGACGGCCACCGGCCTCACCCTCGCCGCCGGCGCCCTCGCGGTTCCCGCCGCCGCGGTCCCCGCGCAGGCGGCCGCGGCCGCGAGCAGCAAGCACCTGCACGACGACTTCAACGGCGACGGCTACGCCGACGTCGCCGTCGGCGCCCCCGGCACCGCCCTCGGAAGTCAGCGCGGCGCGGGCGCCGTCACCGTGCTGTACGGCTCGGCGAAGGGCCTGTCGACCGCCCGCAAGCAGGTGCTGGCCTGGCCGGGCCGGAAGAACGCGGAGTCGCCGGAAGGCGGTTACGGCAGCAGTCTGCGCACCGCGGACCTCGACGAGGACGGCTACGCCGATCTGCTCTCGACCGTGTCGTGGACCCCGATGGACGGCGATCACGGCACTTTCATCGAGGTCAACTGGGGCGGACCGAAGGGCCTTTCGGCAACACCGACGCTGCTGTCGGGACTGCCGGACGCCACCGCGATGAAGGACTTCACCGTCGCCGACGTGGACGGCGACAAGCACCCCGACCTCGTGCGGCTCGGCGTCCACCCCGAGACCGACCCGAAGGCGGACGGAGCCGTGCAGCACGGGCCGTTCACCCGCACCAACCCCGCGGGGACCAGCACGACGTACTTCACCGTCGACCCGGACCGGATGGAACTGACCCAGTCCCTGACCGCCGGCGACGTGAACGGTGACGGCATCGCCGACCTCGCCGTGCGCACCCATTTCATGGACGAGTCGGATTCCCGGGGCGTCGCCCTGCTGCTCGGCGGACCCGGCGGCTTCACGAACAAGGGCTGGCTGTCCGACACCGAGCACCGCTCGATCGGCGGCGAGCAGGTGGTGATCGGCGACCTCAACCACGACCGCTACGGCGACATCGTCGTCGGCCACTCCGCCGACGGCTACGACAGCGACGCCTGGATGCCGACCAAGGGCGGGGCGCTGGGCGTGGTCTACGGCGGCCCGCAGGGCACCTCCACCACGCTGAAGCCGGTGTGGATCAACCAGGACACCGCGGGGGTGCCCGGTGCCGGCGAGTTCCACGACGGCATGGGCGCCGCCCTGTCGATCGGCGACACCGACGGCGACGGATACAACGACCTCGCCACCGGCCTGCCCGGCGAGGACTTCGACGGCCTGACCGACGCGGGCACGGTGCTGGTGCTGCGCGGCAGCGCCAAGGGCCTGACCGCCAAGGGCGCCAAGGTCCTCCACCAGAACACCGCGGGTGTGCCCGGCACCGCCGAGAAGGGCGACCGGTTCGGCCGGGCGACCGCACTGGTCGACGCCGGCGGCGACAAGAAGGCCGAGCTGATCGTCGGCGACCCCGACGAGAACACGGGCGAGGGCGCCGTCTGGGCCTTCCCCGCGGCGACCGGCGGCATCACCACGAAGGGTGCCTTCTCCTTCGGTCCCGCCACCGCCGCCCTGCCCATGTGGCAGGCCTTCTTCGGCACGTCGCTCGGCGACTGATCCACCGGAACGGTCAAGGAAGCGTGAGCGGAAAGAAGGGGCTGTCCGGCGGGGCGACGCCGGGAGGCGGGGCCCGGTACGACGGGCTCGGCGACCGGGGGCACCTGACGGTCGGGGACGTGAACGGGGCGTGGCGCTTCCGTGCGGTCCGGCTTCGGTTTCTGAGGTGTGGGCGGACGGCTGGGGCCCGTTTCGCCTCCTGAGGCGTAGGCGGCGGGACGGATTCCGATCTACCGTCAGACCCGTTGTGGCGCAAAGGTTTTGCCGTGCCGCAACGGGTCTTCTGTTGTCTGCCCACTTGTCATGCCCTTGATGGAGGTCGTTCAGCAGGCGGACCGTCCGGCCGTGGGAACTTCCGAATGTCCGACAGACCAGTCCAAGTGGCCACTGTGGCAAGGGAGTCAGCGCATGACCGCACCATCGCCCGACCGCCGCCGCATCCTGACCGCCGGAGCCGCCCTGCTCGGCGCGGCCGCCTCCGCCCAGCTGTGGCTGCCCGGCACCGCCCGCGCCGCCGACACCCCGCTGCCCGACGGGGTGTTCACGCTCGGCGTCACCTCCGGCGATCCGCTGCCCGACGGCATCGTGCTGTGGACCAGACTCGCGCCCGACCCGCTGAACGGCGGCGGCATGCCCGACGCGGTCTTCCCCGTGGAGTGGGAGATCGCCGAGGACGAGCGGTTCCGCAGGATCGCCCGCAGCGGCACCGCCCAGGCCCGCCCGGAACTCGGCCACAGCGTCCACGTCGACGTCCGCGGCCTGCGCCCGGACCGCTCGTACTGGTACCGCTTCCGGGCCGGCGGCCAGCTCTCACCCACCGGCCGCACCCGCACCGCACCCCACCCGCACCGGCGCGGCGGCTCGCTGCGCGTCGCCCTCGCCTCCTGCCAGAACTGGCAGCACGGCTACTTCACGCCGTACGCCGACATGCTCGCCCAGGACCCCGACTTCGTCCTCTTCGTCGGCGACTACATCTACGAGTCCGGGCCGTCCGCCACCGCCGTACGGCGGCACGAGGGCAAGGGCGAGCCGTACACCCTCGCGCAGTACCGCAACCGGTACGCCCAGTACCGCACCGACCCCGACCTCGCCGCGATGCACGCGAACGCCCCCTGGGTGGTCACCTTCGACGACCACGAGGTGGACAACGACTGGGCCGGCGAGATCCCGCAGGACCCGGACAAGCAGCCGCACGACAAGTTCGTGGCGCGGCTGACCGCGGCCTTCCAGGCGTACTACGAGCACATGCCGGTGCGCGCCGCCTCGGTCCCCACGGGTCCGCACATCCAGATGTACCGTCGCCTGGAGTTCGGCCGGCTGGCCCGGCTGAACGTCCTGGACACCCGGCAGTTCCGCAGCGACCAGGCCACCACCCAGGAAGGTGCCGAGGCGCCCTCGCAGACCATGCTGGGAGCCGAGCAGAAGCAGTGGCTGCTGGACGGGCTGTACGACTCCCCGGCCCGCTGGAACCTCATCGCCTCACAGATCATGATGGCCGAGACCGACCTGCTGCCCGGCGACGGCAAGCTCTGGTACTACGACGCCTGGGACGGCTACCAGGTCGAACGCAACGCCCTGCTGGAGGAGTTCGCCGACGTCCGCAACCCGGTCGTGCTCAGCGGCGACCGCCACCTGACGATGATCAGCGACCTGAAGACGGACTACGCCGACCCGGACTCCGACGTGGTCGGCGCCGAGTTCGTCGGCACCTCCATCTCCAGCAGCGGCGACCAGGACCAGGACGAGTTCCACCGGCAGTGGGACCCGCTGAAGGCGGACAACCCGCACTGGAAGTTCATCGACGCCCACCGCGGCTACCACCTGTTCGACATCCGGCGCGACGGCATCGACGCACGGGTCCGGGGCGTCGACACCGTGCTGAGGCCGCAGGCGACGGCGAGCACCCTGGCCCGGCTGCGGGTGGAGTCCGACGAACCGGGCGTCCGGCTCGTGTGATGCCCGAGGAAGCCCCGGACCGCCGGCTCGTGCGCTGATCGCCCGGCTCGCGGAGCGGCTCGGTGGCGGTTCGTACACGTCTGGTCACGTTGCGTTCACGCATGTTCGCGTGGTGGCCGGGGTCCTGGTCCACGACCCCGGCCACGACCGGGGCGGCCGATGCGCATCTTCGAGACACTGCTCGGCCTGCCCGGGAATCCCCTTCGGTCGCCCCCGGACACCGCAAATCGGTCACTCGCCCTGGCCGAGACCGAAATGCTGCGGAATCTTTATGTGGAATTCCGTGACAATGGACTCACGGACGAGCTGCATTCCCGTCTCGTCCGGTGCGGTGCCGCACCGGATATGAAGAACACGTGCAGCGAGCAGCCGGCGTGACCCCGGTGTGCCGCGTGCACCGGACGTCGCCGAAGGGTCCGGTGCGGGTACCGGGGCGCCGGTGCCCGAAGCGGCTGCGGCGGCGCTGGCACCCCGCTCGCGGGGACCTGTGGACTTACTCACAGCAAATTCACGGGGGTTCACACCGCCCCCCGCCAATCACCAGGAGCGCAAGGTGAATGACAGGTTGCGCTCACATATGCATGGGACGTCACTCACCTTGCACTGCGGTTACCCGAGGTGGGACCATTTCACGGTTCCCTGTCGCCGCAAGGTAGGTCAGCCTGTGTCCCAGCACATAGCCAAGCCCCGAACCACCGCAGTGATCCTGGCCGGTGGCACCGGTCAGCGGGTGGGTCTGTCGATCCCCAAGCAGCTGCTGAAGATCGCCGGCAAGGCAGTCATCGAGCACACCCTGACCACCTTCGAGAACGCCGACTCGATCGACGACATCATCGTGCTGATGGCCCCAGGCTATGTGCCGGACGTCGAGAAGATCGTCGCCAAGGCCGGCTTCACCAAGGTGAAGAAGGTCATCGAGGGCGGCTCGACCCGGAACGAGACCACCGAGCGCGCCATCTCCGCGCTGCGTGAGGGCCTGGCCGAGGGCGAGGACCTCAACGTCCTCTTCCACGACGCGGTGCGTCCGCTGCTCTCGCAGCGCGTCATCGACGACTGCGTGACCGCGCTGGAGCGCTACCAGGCGGTGGACGTCGCCATCCCGTCCGCGGACACGATCATCGTGACCCGCACGCACGGCGAGGACGGCGAGTTCATCACCGAGATCCCGGACCGCTCCCGGCTGCGCCGCGGCCAGACCCCGCAGGCCTTCAAGCTGTCCACGATCCGCCGCGCCTACGAGGTCGCCTCCGGCGACCCCAACTTCCAGGCCACGGACGACTGCTCGGTGGTCCTCAAGTACCTGCCGGACGTGCCGATCCACGTAGTCGCGGGTGACGAGTACAACATGAAGGTGACCCAGCCGGTCGACGTCTTCATCGCCGACAAGCTCTTCCAGCTCGCCTCCACCGCTGCGCCCGAGCAGAACGGTGAGGAGGCCTACCGCGAGCTGCTGACCGGCAAGACGATCGTCATCTTCGGCGGCTCCTACGGCATCGGCAAGGACATCGCCGAACTCGCCGGGTCCTACGGCGCGAACGTCTACGCCCTGGGCCGCTCCACCACCGGCACCCACGTGGAGAATCCGGAGGAGGTCGACGACGCGCTGTCCAAGGCGTACGCCGAGACCGGCCGGATCGACTACGTCGTCAACACCGCGGGCGTGCTGCGCATCGGCAAGCTCGCCGAGACCGACAACGCCACCATCGAGGAGGCACTGAAGGTCAACTACCTGGCCCCGGTGCAGATCGCGCGCTCCTCCTACAAGTACCTGTCCGAGACCAAGGGCCAGCTGCTGCTGTACACCTCCAGCAGCTACACCCGCGGCCGTGCCGAGTACTCCCTCTACTCCTCCACCAAGGCCGCCATGGTGAATCTCACCCAGGCGCTGTCCGACGAGTGGGCCGGCGACGGCATCCGCGTCAACTGCATCAACCCCGAGCGCACCGCCACCCCGATGCGCACCAAGGCCTTCGGTCAGGAGCCGGCGGGCTCGCTGCTCTCCTCCGAGGCCGTGGCCCGTACCTCCCTCGACGTGCTGCTGTCGGAGCTGACCGGCCACGTCATCGACGTTCGCCAGCAGGACCCGACCGCGGGTGCCGCCCAGGCCTCCGGCTTCGAGCAGGCGCTGGCCGCGGTGCTGGACCGTCAGGACGGCGTGTAATAATCGGGAGTCATTAAGACTTTGGGAATTCAGGCCTCTGTGGGTGCCCGTTCACCGGGCATTCGCAGAGGCCTGAATCCGTACCCCGCATAAATTTCCGGTGCCTTCCGGCATTTCTGTACAAAACCGGCACTCCCCCTCCCAGAGCAGGTTCTCCGTGATATCCACCGCTATTCGCGTCGCCCGGGTGGGCAGCGCGGCCGAGCTGGCCGCGGCGGCCCTCGTGATGCTGGGCTTCCCGGCGCTCATGCTGGCCGCGCTCGTCCCGAGCGTTCCCGCCTTCGCGGCCCTGGCCGCCGTGACGTACCTGGCGGACCACTATCTGCACCGCAAGGGCAGCTACCTGATCAACCGCCTGAGCAAGGTCCGGGCGGGGCTGTCGATCCGCTTCCTGATCCGGCAGCTGCTGCTGATCCTGCTGCTGGCCCGCCTCTCTCTCGCGGGCGACCTGATCTTCTACGGCGCGGTCGCCTGCTTCATAGCCTTCTACGGCCTGCAGGCCCCGCACGGTGCCCTGGTCACCCTCATCCGCAACCGCCGCCGGATGCCGGTCGCCACCCGCAACATCGACCTGAAGTCCCGCATCCGTATCCCGGACGCCCCGCCGCGCCGCCTGCTGCACCGCTCCGCGGAGAAGATGCTGCACCTCGACCTGTTCGCGGTCGTCGGCATCCTGGTCTCCGCGGAGCTGGAGTCGGCCGGCTTCGGCTTCCTCGGCATCGGTCTCACCGTGGGCCTGGGCACGGGGTACGTCCTGCGCCTCCTGCCGTACGTCCGCAGCAAGAAGATCCCGCCGCGGGCCGACGCCGTCCTCGCCGCCGTCGACGACTGGCTGGCCGTCTACCAGCCCGAGACGGTCCTGTACTTCTCCGGCTCCAAGGACTCCGCCTACCAGGTCAACATGTGGCTGGAGACGATGGAGCAGCTGGACACCCGGCCGCTGATCATCCTCCGCGAGCGCGCCATCCTGAACAACCTCGCGCCCACCACGGTCCCCGTCATCTGCGTGCCCGGAGGGGTGCACCTGATGAACCTGGACCTGTCGACCGTGCGCGTCGCCCTGTACGCGGCCAACGTCGGCAAGAACATCCACCTGCTGCGCGTGCCCACCATGAAGCACGTCTTCATCGGCCACGGCGACAGCGACAAGCTGGCCAGCGTCAACCCGTACAGCAAGGTGTACGACGAGGTGTGGACCGCCGGCCGGGCCGGCCGCGACCGCTACGCCATCGCAGACGTCGGCGTCCGCGACGAAGACATCGTCGAGGTCGGCCGCCCGCAGCTCGCGCCCATCCAGACCTGGCAGGGCGTGCCCGAGGACCGTGTCCCCACGGTCCTGTACGCCCCGACCTGGGAGGGCTGGGACGGCAACCCGGGCAACACCTCGATCGTGCTCGCCGGCGAGAACATCGTCACCCAGCTGATGAGCGCCGACCCGCCGGTCCGTGTCCTGTACAAGCCGCACCCGTTCACCGGCACCGTCAGCAAGGAGGCCGGCGCCGCCCACAAGCGGATCACCGCGCTCGTCGAGAAGGCCGCCGCCGAGCGCGCCGCCGACCCCCGCTTCACCGTCGACACCGCCTCCCAGGAGGCGGCCAAGGCCGAACTCGCCCGCATCGAGGGCCGCCTGGCGGAGCTGGCCGGCACCGGCGGCACCCGGCGCGACGAGGCCGAGGCCACCCGCGACGGCATGGTGGACGTGCACAAGCACGAGGAGATCGCCCGCCTGCGCGCCGAGTGGAACACCGCCTACTGGCGCTCCTTCCCGTCGTACGAGCACCGCGTCATCACGGGCGCCCAGCCGCGCCTGTACGACTGCTTCAACGTCTCCGACGCGATGGTCTCCGACATCTCCTCGGTGGTCTCCGACTTCATCGCGAGCGGCAAGCCGTACGCCGTCACCGACTCCGCCGAGGTGGGTGCCGAGGAGTTCAAGCGGCACAACACCGCCGTGCGCGCCGCGGTGATCCTGTCCAACAGCGCCGCCGAGCTGGGCGGGGTGCTGGACGCCGTGCGCGATCCGTCCGGTGACCCCCTCGCGGACGCCCGCAAGGAGCTGAAGCAGTACCTGCTGGGTCCGGACGAGCCGAAGTCGATCGACCAGTTCAACACCGCGGTCGCCGACCTGGCCCGCAAGGCCGAGACCCGCAACGTCGGCCAGCAGGCCCGGCTGGGCGCGGCGAACGCCGACCCCGCCGAGGCGGCCGAGCTGACCAACGCCCTGCCGGGCCAGCGCACCGCGTCGGCCGGTGACACGGCCGGTGACACGGACGGCGTGAGCGCGGGCTGACCGACAGGCGTCCGTCCGGCCAGGTCCAGTGAAGGGCCCCCGAGGAGCAGTTCCTCGGGGGCCCTTTCTCGTGCGCCCTCTCTTGCCCCCCTCTCAACCGGACCTGAACGGCTCTTACCCACGCCGCGTACTGTCGGTGACATTCGCGTGTGAGGTACGCCACTCATTACGGTGGGTGAGGCAACCGCTTCCCCTGGGTGTCCGTCTAACACATTGCGATTGAGGCGATAACGGGGGAAATAGTCCGTGGACAAGGGGGAAGAGTGACCGTCGTGACGCAGCCTGATGTCAGTGTGATCATCGGGGCGTACGAAGCGATGCCGTACCTGGTCGAATGCCTGGCATCCGTCGAGGCGCAGACCATCGACCCGGCCCGCATGGAGGTCATCGCAGTCGACGACGGCTCGACCGACGGCACGGGGGAGTGCCTGGAGGAGTTCGCGGCCCGCGTCGCCATGCCGGTCACCGTCATCCGCCAGCAGAACTCCGGTGGCCCCAGCGGCCCCCGCAACGTCGGTCTGGCCACAGCGACCGGCCGCTACGTCTTCTTCCTCGACGCCGACGACAGACTCGGCCCCGAGGCTCTCGAGCGCATGGTCGCCATGGCCGACAAGAACGGCACGGACGTCGTCCTCGGCCGGGTCGAGGGCGTCAACCGCACCGCTCCCAAGTCCATGTGGGGCAAGACGCTCGACCGGACCGACCTCTACACGTCCAACATCAAGTTCACGCTGAGCGCGCAGAAGCTGTTCCGCCGCGCCCTGCTGGACGAGCACGGCATGCGCTTCGACGAGTCGCTGTGGACCGGCGAGGACGCGCTGTTCACGATGGAGGCGTACCTGCGGGCGAACGGCGTCTCCGTGATCGCCGACTACACCTGCTACTACCTGGTCGGCCGCGACGACGGCAAGCACGTCACCAAGACCGGCGGCTACACCCTGCGCTTCGACTCCGCCCGCGCCCTGATGAAGCTGATCGCCGACATGGTCCCGGCCGGCGACCAGCGCGACCTCCTCATGGTCCGGCCGTTCCTCATCACGCTGCTGCCGCAGTTCGGGCCGAAGTTCCTCACCGACAGCGAAGAGGTGCGCCGCCACAAGCTCGAGCTGGCCAAGCCGCTGATGGAGACGTACTGGACGCCCGGTGTGGCCCACCGGCTGAAGGTCCACGAGCGGCTGCGGCTGCACCTGGTCGCCATGCAGCGGTCCGACCTGCTGCTCGACGTCGTCAAGTTCGTCAAGGCGAAGAAGCAGGCCGCCGCCGTCCTGGAGAAGCGCGGCACGCGTCTGTACCTCGTCTACCCGCACTTCCGGTCCAAGGCGGCCCGCATCCCCGACGAGATCTACCTCGCCGAGGCGCGCGAGGCCCGCGCCTTCGACGGCTACCGCGAGGCGGCCGCCAACTCCTTCCTGCGCCGCGCCCTGCGCAAGATCCGGCGGACGCTGCGGGCCAAGGGCTTCGGGACGGCCGCGGCCTGAGCCGCCCGCCCGGCGCGGTCACGGGTCCCGGCGGGTGCGCCCCGAACCCGCGGCCACAGCAGACCACTGCCTGCATGACGGGTCCCGGCCGGATGAGCCCGGGACCCGTTGCCGCCGGAGGCTACTGCCGGCCGGACTGCAGCGCGCGCCGCAGGGGACGGCCCACCACGCGCCGCGCGCGGCGGTAGACGGACGCGGCGGGGGCCGGTATCGCCGCCGCGGCCTTCTGCCGCACCTTCTGCGCCTTCGCCAGCTCACGCCGCAACTGGGCGTTGTCCTGGGTGAGTTCGCTCACCTGGGTGTGCAGCCAGCCGAACCGGCTGCTCAGCGAGGCGAGGTCGGTGTCGTTCCACGGCCGGATGCCCGGCGGGAACGCCAGCGACCGCATGCGCTCGTCGAAGTCCGCGCCACCGTCTCCGTGCGTGAAGGTGTTCCGCAGTCCGTTCTTGTCCAGGAACCCCACGAACCGGTCGAAGCGTTCCTGGTGTCCCCCGACCAGCCCGCTCAGGTCCGCCTGCTCGTACAGCCGGACCGGATCCGCCGCTTCCGGGTCCTTCGCGACCTCGTTCAGCCGCCGGTGCGGGATCTCGAAGTAGCGGCACAGCTCCAGCGTGCGCGAGTCCCCGCACAGCACCGTCGCGGGCGTCCCCGCGAGCAGCGCCGCGATGTTGCCGTGGATGCGGGAGCCGAAGGAGAAGTCGTAGGACCGCAGGTCGTCGATCCAGGTGACCGGATCGACGTACACCCGCACCTTGCCCTCCCGGTACATCGGGTGTTCCGGGTGCGTCGGAATCACCGTCACACGGGCGTTCGGGTCGCTGAGGTCGCGCCAGTGCAGCTGCCGTGCGTCGCTGAGGTTCTGGCCGATGAAGCACAGGTTCGGGTGGCGGGCGTGGGCACGGGCGATGATCCGGTCCAGGCCCTGCTTCTGCACCGCACTGTGTGAACCGTTCACCGCGATCCGCGCGTCCGCGGTCAGCTCGGGCACCCGCTTGCGTACGTCGAGCTCGCGGCCGTACAGGAACAGGGACGGGCAGCCGATGACCTCCACATCGCGGAAGCCCATGTCACGCAGGTACTGCTCGGTGAACTCACCGCGCACCCCGATGGAGGCGCTGTGGTCCAGCACCGCCGCACAGAACTCGCGCACGGTCTGTTCCATCGGCTTCAGCCGCGCCGGATCGTAGCTCAGCCCGGTCTGCGCACCGACGCCCAGCACCACCACGGGGATCCGCAGTTTGCCGATCAACCGGGTCAGCCGCTTCAGCCGGCCCTCGAACGACGGCCGGAAGGCGTTGGCGAGCGGCACGACGAACGCGTCGAACTCCTCGTTGATCCGCGCCGCGGCCGACAGATCCGTACCGATGCCGTTGGAGACGACCTCGGTGTCCGGCGTCTGCAGGATCTTGTGCGCGGCATCACTGAAGATCAGGTTGCCGGAGTTGGTGGCGATGACGTCCCGGTGGAGTGCCTCCTCGGTGGACAGCACGTCGTACGGGCTCTTGCCCGAGCGCAGCAGGATGCGCTGCACGGGGCGAACGGGGCGAACGGTAGGTGACACAAAGTTCAACTTATGTTGGGACAGGTTTTAATTTCTACAAGCAACCAATACAACCTTTTTGCCGTATGCGAACGGTGAGCGAACAACTACGCACCGCCTGTCCGGGAACTGGACCGGCGCGCACCGGCCGATCCACTTCGCGTAGATTGCCGGACAGGCAGCCGGCAGCGCACGCGAGGGGACAGAGGACACGGTGGCAAGGGCAAGGCAGGCCGTGGGCGAGGCCCGCAGGATCGTCGTCAAGGTGGGCTCGTCATCGCTGACAACCGCCGCGGGCGGCCTGGACGCCGACCGCGTCGACGCGCTGGTCGACGTCCTCGCCAAGCTGCGCAGCGGAGGAGAGAAGGAGATCGTCCTGGTCTCCTCCGGCGCCATCGCCGCCGGTCTCGCCCCGCTGGGCCTGCGCCGCCGCCCCAAGGACCTCGCCCGCCAGCAGGCCGCCGCCAGCGTCGGCCAGGGCCTGCTCGTCGCCCGCTACACCGCCTCCTTCGCCCGGTACGGCGTCCGCGTCGGCCAAGTCCTGCTCACCAGCGACGACATGAGCCGCCGCGCCCACCACCGCAACGCCTCCCGCACCCTCGACAAGCTGCTCGCCATGGGTGCTTTCCCGATCGTCAACGAGAACGACACCGTCGCCACCGACGAGATCCGCTTCGGTGACAACGACCGGCTCGCCGCCCTCGTCGCCCACCTCGTCCACGCCGAGCTGCTGGTCCTCCTCTCCGACGTCGACGGCGTGTACGACGGCGACCCCAGCAAGCCCGGCACCTCCCGGATAGCGGAAGTGAAGAGCCCGGAGGACCTCGCCGGCGTCGAGATCGGCAGCGCCGGCAAGGCGGGCGTCGGCACCGGCGGCATGGCCACCAAGGTCGAGGCCGCCGCCATCGCCGCCGCCGCCGGCATCCCGGTGGTGCTGACCAGTGCCGTCCACGCCGCCGACGCGCTCGCCGGCGGCGACACCGGCACCTACTTCCACCCCACCGGCAAACGCTCCGCCGACCGCCTCCTCTGGCTCCAGCACGCCTCCACCCCGCAGGGCGCCCTGACCCTGGACGACGGGGCGGTGAATGCGGTCGTGAAGGGCCGCAAATCGCTGCTGCCCGCCGGGATCGCCGCCGTCGAGGGCGAGTTCAGCGCCGGCGACCCCGTCGAGCTGCGGGACGCGACGGGCCGCCCGGTGGCCCGGGGGCTCGTCAACTTCGACGCCAAGGAGATCCCCCGGCTGATCGGGCGTTCGACCCGGGAGCTGGCACGCGAGCTGGGCCCCGCGTACGAACGCGAGGTCGTACACAGGGACGACCTGGTCCTGCTGCACTCGCAACTCTCGCAAGACCACTCGCAAAACGGGACCCGAGGAACGCCTCCGGTGGGGGACGTTCCGTAAAACCGCCACGCGGAGCCCTGCGGCCTGCTCAACTTTGTCTCAGGGACATGTTGAAGGGACACGTTCCGTCAAGGGGCCATGCGAGGGCATGCGAGGCATGCGTGAAGGAGGCCGTCGTGAGACGAGTGCGCCCTGGGGCGACGTCCCGCGGTGCTCTGACGAGCGTCGCGGCCGGGGACACCTATGAGGAGCCCAAGGACCTGCCCCGGCTGTGGCACGTCACCCTCAGCGTCTCCGGAAGGAAGGTCCCCCTGCCGGAGCTGCGGAGGGCCCTGGAACAGCTCGCCCACGACCACCCCTTCCTGCTGACCAGCAGATACGCGACCGACCACGCGGAGATCCGGTACTGGGAAGAGGCCCGCGACCTGCACGATGCCGCCGCCGTTGCGCTGCGACTGTGGGGCGAGCACCGGCAGAGCGCCGGCCTGCCGCCCTGGGAGATCGTCGGCCTGGAGGTCATCGACCGCGAGACCTACCACCACCGCATCGCGGAGGGCTACGGGCCACGGCCGGCTACGCCGGTGGGCGTGCATCCCTTCTGAGCCCGGGGAGGACGAGGGGCACCGGGGACGGGAAGAGCAAGGTCACGAGGGCGGGCGCCGCCCCCGCCCCGGGAGGTTCACCCCTTTTGTGGTGTCTCGGGGTGTGGGACGACCGCTGAACCGCCACGCCCCGCGCACTACCCTTCCCTCATGACCTCGCTCTCGCCGTACGACTCGATGTCCCCGGTCACCCAGGCCGCCTACCGGGCCAAGGCCGCCGCCGCCGACCTCGCGCCGCTCCCGCGCGCCGTGAAGGACGACGCGCTGCTCGCCATCGCCGACGCCCTGGAGGTCCGGACCGCCGAGATCGTCGACGCCAACGCCAAGGACGTGGCCAAGGCCCGGGAGAGCGGCACCAGCGAGGCCATCGTCGACCGGCTCACCCTCACCCCCGAGCGGGTCCGCGCCATCGCCTCCGACGTCCGCGACGTCGCGAAGCTGCCCGACCCGGTCGGCGAGGTCGTCCGCGGCTCGACCCTCCCCAACGGCATCGACCTGCGGCAGGTCCGCGTCCCGCTCGGCGTCGTCGGCATCATCTACGAGGCCCGCCCGAACGTCACCGTCGACGCCGCCGCCCTCTGCCTGAAGTCGGGCAACGCCGCCCTGCTGCGCGGCTCCGCCTCCGCCTACGAGTCGAACACCGCCCTGGTCCGGGTGATCCGGGACGCCGTCGGCGGCGCCGGGCTCCCCGCCGACGCCGTCCAGCTGGTCCCCGGCGAGAGCCGCGACTCGGTGCGCGAGCTGATGCGCGCCCGCGGTCTGGTCGACGTCCTCATCCCGCGCGGTGGCGCCTCCCTGATCCGGACCGTGGTCAACGAGTCCACCGTCCCCGTGATCGAGACCGGCACCGGCAACTGCCACGTCTACGTCGACGCCCGGGCCGACATCGACATGGCCATCGAGATCCTGATCAACTCCAAGGCCCAGCGGGTCAGCGTCTGCAACGCCGCCGAGACCCTCCTGGTCCACCAGGACATCGCCGCCGAGTTCCTCCCGCGCGCCCTGGACGCCCTCGCCGAGGCCGGCGTCACCGTCCACGCCGACGAGCGGGTCATGGCCTACGCCAAGGACTCCAAGGCCACCGTGGTCGAGGCGACCGCCGAGGACTGGGAGACCGAGTACCTTTCGTACGACATCGCCGCCGCCGTCGTCGACTCCCTCGACCGGGCCGTCGAGCACATCCGGCTGTGGACCTCCGGCCACACCGAGGCCATCGTCACCACCTCCCAGCAGGCCGCCCGCCGCTTCACCCAGCTGGTCGACTCCACCACCGTGGCCGTGAACGCCTCCACCCGGTTCACCGACGGCGGCCAGTTCGGCTTCGGCGCCGAGATCGGCATCTCCACCCAGAAGCTGCACGCCCGCGGCCCGATGGGCCTGCCGGAGCTGACCAGCACGAAGTACATCGTCACCGGCGACGGGCACGTACGCCACTGATCGTCACCCGTCCGGCCGCCCGCCCGGTGCCCGCACGCCCTGCGCCCGGCGCCGCGGCCGAAAGGTGTCTCACCAGTCAGACGAATTTCCATACCGTCTGCCCAAATTGACCCCCCAGGTCTACTCTGGACCCGTGCCGGAGGACGTGGGGGGCACGCCGTTCCCTGACGGCTGGGAGCCCGACGACGACCACGACCGCGGGGTGTCGGACGAAGAGTTCGCCTCCGTGGTCTTCGACGAGGCCTTCGTGCAGGCGGCCACGGTCCACGAGCCGACCGCCGTCGAACGCCTCCTGGCCGCCGCGCAGGCCAGAGCCGAGGCCTCCGAGGCGGAGGCCCGCCGCTCCCACGCGCGGGGCGAGCGCTACGAGGACGGCTACGGCCCCGAGGGCAGCGCATTCGGCCAAGATCCGGACGACGACGAACTGGACGACACCTACGTCCTCGGTGACCACCGCGGACCCTTCGGCAAGCAGGTCCGCTGGCACCGTCCCGTGGCCTGGGTCCTCGCCGTCGTGATGGGTATCGGCATGGTCGCCCTGGCCTTCGCCGCCGTCTACCGGGGAGGCTCCTCGGGCACCCGCGACCGGGTCCCCGCCACCACCTCGACCGGCCTGGAACAGGGCAGCGCCTCCGCACCCGGCGCCTCCGCGGACCACCCCCGGCCGGCCGTCTCGGCCACCCCGCCCTCCCCCTGAGAGCGCCGCGGCGCTTGGTGAGAACCTGTCAGAAGTTGTCGCACAGCAGGGCGTTTACCGGGGGCCCACGAGACCTACTCTGAAAGTATGGGCGGGCCTGGAGACCCACCGGAGGGGACACCCGAGGGCGGCCCCGGCGGTGCGGAGGACGAATACCGATCCGTCGTCTTCGACGAGTCGTTCGTTCGCGCTGCCCGCCTCCAGGAGTACTCCGCCGCGGAGCGGATGACCGACCACGCCCCCGCCGTACGCCGCCGCCCGCCCCTGTACCGCGGACTCACCCGGCAGCTCCTGATCCTCGCCGTGCTGATCGTCGTCGCCTTCGGCACCGCGATCTACCTGGGCGTCCGCCAGAACTACAACAGCTCCCCGCAGGCCCGGCGCGCCGTGGAGCCCCTGCGGATGACCGTCATCCCGCTCGCCCCGCAGGGCAAGGTGCCCGGCGCGGCCGATGCCGAGAGGCTGTACGCCCGCAGCCCCGCCGCCCCGTACGAGATCGGCGCCGAAGGCATACCGCTGCCCGCCTCCCGCAGCACCGCCCACTTCTCCGACAGCCAGGTGGTGACCGCACTCACCACCGTCAAGGACTACCTCGTCCGCTCCTCGCTCGACCCCGAGGTGCTGACCGGCCGTGAGGTGCACCCCGCCCGGGCCCTGCTCGACCCCGACCAGCTCGACCAGTTCGACCAGAGCTTCGACCACCCCGCGGCGGACGGC
Source organism: Streptomyces sp. NPDC027663 (assembly GCF_055566415.1). Taxonomy (NCBI): domain Bacteria; kingdom Bacillati; phylum Actinomycetota; class Actinomycetes; order Kitasatosporales; family Streptomycetaceae; genus Streptomyces; species Streptomyces sp. NPDC027663. The sequence continues at coordinate 570,095 of NZ_JBVHSK010000001.1, forward strand.
CGGCACGCCCCCACGGGCTGGGTCGTCCGCCTCGACCCCGCCCGGGCCCAGCTCGCCGACCGCAGGATCCGCGTCCAGGGCAGCATGCACGTGGCCGAGACCGGCCCGGCGCTGCTCGAGGTCACCGCCGACCACACCTTCGTCTACGCCCTGCGCCCCACCGGCGCCGCCTCCGACGCCCCCGCCTCCCTGTTCACGGTCCGCCGCGAGCTGACGTTCCGCTTCGACCGCGACGATCTGCGCACCCACCAGGTCCAGCTGGTCTCGTCCTACGTCCAGGCGGGCCCCCTCACCTGCTCCGAGGACTCCACGTCCTACCTCCGCCCCCTCCTGGCCGGCCAGACAGCCAGGTCGGGCGGCCCCGCAGGCACCGACCCGTACGAGGCGGACAGCGCGACGGCCCTGTGCGGGACGCTGGCCACGGGGGCCCAGCCGAAGGTGTGAGCGCGGGCCTTTCCGGGTGAGGTGCTCCGGTCCTTGCCGGCCGGCTCCTACTCGCCGTCCCCGTCGGGTGTGGCCCCCTTGCCGGGCGGGGTGTTGCGAAAGCCGTCGAAGCCTCGCCGGACCCGGCCGCCCAGGTCCCCCGCGCCGCCCGCGAGGTCGGTGACCAGCTTCATCAGCGGGTCCTTGGAGGTCGTCACATCGCTCGCGTAGCTGGCCGCCGACTCGCGGAAGGAGTCGCTGACGGAGGCGTCCTTGTCCTCGCTGCGCCGCGGGTAGTGCCCGTCCATGATCCGCTGGTAGTCCCGGGACTCGGCCCACTTCTTCAGCTCGGCCGCCCGGATGGTGGCGAACGGGTGCGAGCGGGGCAGTACGTTCAGGATCTTCAGCACCGAGTCCCGCAGGTCACCCCCGGACTCGTACTCCTCGGCCTGCTCCAGGAACGCGTCCACGTTCATCTCGTGCAGATGGTTGCCGCCCGCCATCTTCATCAGGCCCCGCATCGAGGCACGGACGTCCTGGCCCACCAGCAGCCCGGCCCGGTCGGCGGACAGCTCGGACTTGCGGAACCACTCCCGCAGCGCCGTGACGATCGCCATGATCGCCAGATTGCCCAGCGGGATCCAGGCGACCTTCAGCGCTAGGCTCGTCAGGAACAGCAGGACCGTGCGGTAGACCGAGTGCCCGGACAGGGCGTGCCCCACCTCGTGCCCCACGACCGCCCGCATCTCCTCCTCGTCGAGAAGCTCCACCAGCCCGGTGGTGACCACGATGATCGGCTCGTCCAGGCCGATGCACATCGCGTTCGGCTGCGGGTCCTGCGTGACGTACATCGGCGGGACCTTCTCCAGGTCCAGGATGTAACAGGAGTCCAGCAGCATGTCGTGCAGATGCGAGAACTGCCGCTCGGAGACGCGCACCGAGTCGGACAGGAACAGCAGCCTGAGACTCCGCTCCGGCAGCAGCCCGCTGAGCGCCTTGAAGACGGTGTCGAACCCGCTCAGCTTGCGCAGCGCGACCAGAGCCGAGCGGTCGGCCGGGTGCTCGTAGGCACGTGAGGAGATACCGGGGAAGCGCCTGCGCTGCCTGCTGGGTACGCGCTCGTACCCCGTGTGCTGGTGGCCGTCGTCGGACATGTCTTCCCCCATGTGCGTGTGAGTGCCCTGTGCTCCCGAGGCGGGGCCCAGCCTAGGCCGAGATACCGTGGACGAGCAGTACACCCCAAGGAGTCCGCGTCATGGAGCACCACCCCACAGCCTCCTGGCTGAGCGAGGCCGCCACCAGTGCCGTCCAGCAGCACGGGGCGGGAAACCTGCTCCGCGTCGTCCTCGTCGTCATGGTCCTCGGCTGTGTACTGACCGCATGGTTCCTGCTGCGCGGCTACAAGCGGAAGGACGACTGACGGGCGGCGAAAGTTCCCCGCCGGCCGGTGAGGAACAGGCGCCGCCCACGGGCGGCCCCCGGCGCCGCCCGTCCCAACGGCGGAGTCGGCGTGATCGCCGCAGTGCCGTCCGCTTACGATGAGCCGACATCTTTATCCCGCCCACACGCGATAGGTCCTGACGAGATGAGCTTCCACAGCGCCGCAGCCCAGTTGGTCACCCTTGCCGCCGAGGGCGAGGAGCACGGCGGAAACCACAACAGCCTGAACCCGGCCCTCACCGGCGGCGGCGCCCTGGTCATCCTGCTCCTGCTGCTGTGGATCACCACCCGCTTCAACCGCGACCGCTGAGCGGGAGCCCGTCCCCGGCCGGACGCCCGAGACCGGGCCGGTAGGGTCTGCACGCATGGGAGAGCAGGACATGCCTACCGGTCCGGCGCACGAGGCCGACGACGCGGTGAAGCACCGGCAGTACGGACCGGGCAACGGCCCTGCCCACACGGGCAAGCGGCGCCTGGGCGTCATGGGCGGGACGTTCGACCCGATCCACCACGGGCACCTCGTGGCGGCCAGCGAGGTCGCCGCGCACTTCCAGCTGGACGAGGTCGTGTTCGTGCCGACCGGCCAGCCGTGGCAGAAGTCCCACCGCAAGGTCTCCCTGGCCGAGGACCGCTACCTGATGACGGTCATCGCGACCGCCGAGAACCCGCAGTTCTCCGTCAGCCGCATCGACATCGACCGCGGCGGCCCCACCTACACCGTGGACACCCTGCGCGACCTGCGCGCCCTCAACCCCGACACCGATCTGTTCTTCATCACCGGTGCGGACGCCCTCGCCCAGCTGCTGACCTGGCGCGACTCGGAAGAACTGTTCTCCCTCGCGCACTTCATCGGCGTCACCCGCCCCGGCCACCAGCTGACCGACCCGGGCCTTCCGGAGGGCGGCGTCTCGCTCGTCGAGGTGCCGGCGCTCGCCATCTCCTCCACGGGCTGCCGTGCGAGAGTCGCCAAGGGAGACCCCATCTGGTACATGGTGCCGGACGGAGTCGTGCGCTACATCGACAAGCGCGAGCTGTACCGCGGCGAGTGAGCCGAGAGGGGCACCGGTGAACGACCGATACGACGCGGGGGACGCCAGCTACGGCGCCGGCCCGTACGAACTCGTCGGCTACGACGAGTACGGCCGGCCCGTGTACCGGCAGGTCCCGGCGCAACAGGCTCCGGTCCAGCAGAACCCGCAGGCTCAGCAGGCGGCCTACGACCCGTACGCCCAGCAGCAGGGCTACGGCTACGACCCCTACGCCACCGGCCAGCAGCCGCCGGCGCCCTCCTACGACTCCGCGCAGCAGCCGGCCGCGTACGACCCGTACGGCTCCCCGGCGCCGTACGACCCGTATGCCGGCGGCAGCCAGGGCGCCACGGGCTACGACCCCTACGGGCAGGCGGCCAGCAGCGGGCAGCAACCCCGGGTCGCCGAGCAGACCGCCTACATCCCGCAGCAGGCCGGCCCGGCCGAGGACCGGCGGACTGCGGAGGACACCGAGCCCGTCGCGGATGAACGGGACCACCGCAGCGAGCAGTTCGCCTTCGTCGAGGAACCGGACGGCGACTCCGAGGACGTCATCGACTGGCTGAAGTTCACGGAGAACCGCACCGAGCGCCGCGAGGAGGCCCGCCGCCGTGCCCGCAGCCGGGTCATCGCCCTCCTCGTCGTCCTCGCCCTCGTCGCGGTCGGCGGTGTCGGCTACCTCTGGTACGCCGGAAAACTGCCCGGTCTGTCATCCTCCGGCGGCAAGGCCGGCACCGGCACACCCGTCGGCGCCCAGAAACGCGACGTGATCGTCGTCCACCTGCACAACACCGCCAAGGGCGGCACCTCCACGGCGCTGCTGGTCGACAACACCACCACTGAGCAGGGCACCACCGTCCTGCTGCCCAACTCCCTCGGACTGACCGGCGACGACGGTTCCGCCACGACGCTCGCCAAGTCCGTGGACGACGACGGCGCCTCCGGCACCCGCGACCAGCTCGACACCGTCCTCGGCACCCGCATCCAGGGCACCTGGCGGCTCGACACCCCCTACCTGCAGAACCTCGTCGACCTCGTCGGCAACATCGAGATCGACACCAACGCCGATGTTCCCGACCCCGGCTCCAAGAAGAAGGGCAGCGCGCCTCTCGTCCACAAGGGCCAGGACCAGACCCTCAGCGGCAAGATGGCCGTCGCCTACGCGACCCACCGCGCCGCCGGCGAGGCGCAGAACGCCCAGCTGGAGCGGTTCGGCCAGGTCATGCAGGGCGTGCTGCGCAAGATCTCCTCCGACGCGTCCTCGGCCACGGTCACCGTGCAGACGCTCGCCCAGATCCTGGACCCGCCGCTCACCGACAAGGATCTCGGCGCCTTCCTCGCCAAGCTCGCCGACCTCGCCAAGAGCGGCGACTACAGGACCGCCCTGCTGCCCGTGCAGTCCGACGGCACGCTGAGCGCGCAGACCAGCGACAGCGTGGTCAAGGACATCCTCGGCGGCACCGCCAAGAGCCCCGACGCGGGCTCCGCGGTCCGGGTCTCCGTGCAGAACGCCACCGGGGTGAAGGACGACACCGAGAAGGCCCGCGTCGTGCTCCTCAACGGCGGCTTCACCTTCCTGGAGGGCGGCAGCGCCTCCGGCTCCCGGGCCACCTCGAAGGTGATCTACGCGGACGCCGCCCACAAGGCGACCGCCGCCGAGGTCGCCAAGACCCTCGGCCTGCCCGCAGGCTCCGTGACCAAGGGCACCGTCTCCTCCGGTGCCGATGTCTCGGTGGTCCTCGGCCTCGACTACAAGCCGTCCTCCTCCTGAGCGGACCGCCTTCGCGCCGGAGGGACCGGGCACCCCGCGTAATCACGTGGGGTGTGCCGGGCGGTCCGTGAGACCCTTGGTGTCAAAGTCCGCCGACGGAAAGCCATGTAGTGACCGCCACCGACCGTTCCCTTGAGCTCATCAACACCGCCGCCCAGGCGGCGGCCGACAAGCTCGCCCACGACGTCATCGCCTACGACGTCAGCGACGTGCTGTCGATCACGGACGCCTTCCTGCTGGCATCCGCGCCGAACGACCGCCAGGTCAAGGCCATCGTCGACGAGATCGAGGAGCGCCTGCAGAAGGAACTCGGCGCCAAGCCGGTCCGCCGCGAGGGCGACCGCGAGGCCCGCTGGGTGCTGCTCGACTACGTCGACATCGTCGTCCACGTACAGCACAGCGAGGAGCGGGTCTTCTACGCCCTGGAGCGGCTGTGGAAGGACTGCCCGGAGATCGAGCTGCCCGCCGACGCCAAGGCCACCCGTGGCAAGGGCGAGGAGCACGCCCGGCTGCAGGAGGCCGAGGCCGACCAGGAGCCTGGCGGGGTGTGGTGATGAGCGCCACAGGAGAGGTGACCGACCGCAAGGGCCGGGACCGCCGCATCATCCTGTGGCGGCACGGCCAGACCGCCTGGAACGTGGAACGCCGCTTCCAGGGCTCCACGGACGTCGCACTGACCGAGACCGGCATCGGCCAGGCCCGCCGCGCCGCCCGGCTGCTCGCCTCCCTGCGGCCCGACGCGATCATCTCCTCGGACCTGCAGCGCGCCGCGCACACGGCCGCCGAGCTGGCCACCCTCACCGGCCTCGACGTCACCCGCGAGGAGGGCCTGCGCGAGACCTACGCGGGCGTCTGGCAGGGGCTGACCCACGACGAGATCATCGCCCGCCACGGCGAGGAGTACGCGGCCTGGAAGCGCGGCGAGGCCGTCCGCCGCGGCGGCGGTGAACTGGAGACCGAGGTCGCCGACCGTGCCGCTCCCGTCGTGCTGCGGCACGCCGAGAAGCTGCCCGAGGACGGCACCCTCGTCGTCGTCAGTCACGGCGGCACCATCCGCACCACCATCGGCCGGCTCCTCGGCCTGGAGGCCCGGAACTGGGAGAGCCTCGGCGGCCTGTCCAACTGCTGCTGGTCCGTGCTCGGCGAGGGCGCCCGTGGCTGGCGCCTGCTGGAGCACAACGCGGGCACCCTCCCGGAGCCCGTCCTCGGTGACGACGACTGACCGTCCCGACCGCCCCCGGGGCCCCGGATTTCACTTTCCGGCAGGTCACAGGCTAAAGTTCTTCTTGTTCGCCCCGCCGAGCGGGAAGAACACCAGGGGCTATAGCTCAGTTGGTAGAGCGCCTGCATGGCATGCAGGAGGTCAGGAGTTCAATTCTCCTTAGCTCCACTGATCGACACTCTGTTGAGTTGTCAAAGATCGGTGAGGAAGATCCCGCCCCCTCAGGGGCGGGATCTTCCGTTTCTACCGGAGGATGCCTGCGGCGGCGGCCTCCTCCTCCGTCGGCGGCCACAGTCGCTGTCTGCGCTCCCTGAGCGCCGCGATCTTCTCGCCCGTCTCCACGTCCTCCGGGGTGTAGACCACGATCCGGCACTCGGGCATCCCATCGACGGACAGCGACTGCGAGGTCATCCGCATCTCGCCCACCGCCGGGTGCCGGAAGGTCTTCACCCGCGGCCCCGGAGGCGTCACCTCACCGCTCGCCCACAGCGCGGCGAAGCAGGGGCTGACCGCGGACAGCGCGCGTATGTACTCCTCCCAGGCCGGCTCACCCACGTGTCTGCCGTAGGCGGACCGGAGCGTCGCCACCATGACGGGCAGCTCACGCTCCCGGTGCACCACCGGGCAGTCCTCCTCGGCCAGCGTGAACAGGGTCCACAGCACGTTCGGAACGCCGAGCCCGCGCGTCCTGGGCACCACGAACAGGTCCCGGTAGGCCGGGTTGGCGGCCAGGACGTCGTACCGCGCGTTGTAGACCACCGCCAGCAGGGGGTCCAGGGCGTCGATGATCCTCTGCACCTCCGGGCCGGTCTGCCGCGTCAGGCCCTCGGGAGCCGGCTCGAACGGCACCTCCGCCAGCCGGTACAGGTGCTCCCGCTCCGGCGGATCGAGTCGCAGCGTGCGCGCGACCGCGTCCAGCACCTGCGGCGAGGCGTTGATCGGCCGGCCCTGTTCCAGCCAGGTGTACCAGGTCACGCCCACGCCCGAGAGCTGTGCGACCTCCTCCCGGCGCAGGCCGGGCGTGCGCCGCCGCAATCCCGGCGGCATCCCCACGTCGGCCGGTGTCACCCGCGCCCGCCTGCCGCGCAGGAAGGAAGCCAGCTCGGGCCTGCGTCGCTGTGTCCCCGTCCCCATCGTCCTGCCCCCCGTCGTCCCCGTCTCATCGTCGGCACCCGGGCCCGCCCCTGCCAGGTGCTGGCAGTACCAGCATCGGCGGGCACTCGGCACTGGTACCGCACCCTCGCCAGGCTCGACGCCATGACGACGACATCCCGAACCCGGCCGGGCGCCGAGCCCGGTCCCCTTCCTGCGATCAGTGAAGCATCCGCCACTGACAGTGACGCCCGAGGCGCCGTCCGTGCGGATTCCTCCGTCACCCACAGTGAAGCACCCGCCACTGACAATCCGCCCCGGCTGCTGCTCGGCGTCCTGCTCGCCGCCCTGTTCATGGCGGCGCTCGACGTCTTCATCGTGAACGTCGCGGCCCCCTCGATCGGTTCCGGTCTGCACGCCTCCGGCGCCGACCTGCAGCTGGTGATCGCCGGCTACACCGTCACGTACTCCGTGCTGATGATCACCGGGGCCCGGCTCGGTGACCGGCTGGGCCATGGCCGGGTCCACGTGGCCGGCCTGGCCCTGTTCACCGCGGCCTCGCTCGCCTGCGGGCTGGCGCAGGGCTCGACCGAGCTGATCGTGTTCCGGCTGGCGCAGGGCGCGGGCTCGGCGCTGATGATCCCGCAGGTGCTCAGCCTCATCCAGCGTTCCTTCACCGGAGAGGCCCGGGCGCGGGCGCTGGGCGCCTACTCGGCCGTCCTGGCCGTCGGCGCGGCGGCCGGGCAGGTCGCCGGCGGGGTGCTGGTCAGCGCCGACCTGTTCGGTACCGGCTGGCGGCCGGTGTTCCTGGTCAACGTGCCGGTGGGAGCCCTGCTGCTGGTGCTGGGCCGACGGGTGCTGCCGCTCGGCCGTACGGGCGGGCGGGAGCGGGGCCGGGCGCTCGACCTGCCCGGACTGGTGCTGCTCGGTGCCGCCGTCTCACTGCTGACGGTGCCGCTGGTGCTCGGACAGGAGGAGGACTGGCCGCTGTGGTCCTGGCTGTCGCTGGCCGCTGCCGCGGTGCTGTTCGCACTGTTCTGCGGCTACGAGGCCGGGCAGGCCCGGCGCGGCGGCACCCCGCTCATCACGCCCCGCGTGCTGCGCCACCCCGGCATCGGGACCGCCGTCTTCCGGATCCTCGCCGTGATGTCGGTCAACGCCGGCTTCCTGTTCGCGCTGACCCTGCACGCCCAGGGCGGCCTCGGCTACAGCGCCCTGCGGGCCGGACTGAGCTTCGCGCCCACCGCTGCCGTCTTCGGAGCCGTCAGCCTCACCTGGCGCAAGTGGCCCGCCGCCTGGCAGCGGGTCCTCGCCCCGGCCGGGTTCACGCTCACCGCGCTGTCCGTCGCCGTCGTGGGGCTCGCGTTCCACGGCGGCGGTGACGGGGGAGTGGCCCTGTACGCGGGGTACGCGGGCACGGGCGCGGGTCTGGCGCTCGCCTTCAGCCCTACGCTGACCGGAGCGCTTGCTACGGTGCGCCCCGAGGACGCGGCGGACGCCAGCGGGCTGCTGGCCACGGTCGCGCAACTGGGTCAGCTGATCGGCGTGGCGGCTTTCGGCACACTGTTCCTGAACCGGCTTGAGTCATTCGGGGCGCCGGGGTCGTATACCTCCGCGGAGGCGTTCTCGGTGTGCGCCTGGGCGCTGGCCGGAACCGCTGCGCTGGGGGCCGTGTCCGGAATGGTACTGAGGCGTCGCTGACCGTATTGGTCCGGGCGTGGCAGAATCAAACGGCCGGAAGGGGGCGCGGCCCGACGGGAGGAGTAGCGATGCCTGCGAGCATCCGCGAGGAGGTCGGCCACCTCCTCGGTGCGGCGTTGATACGGGACACGACCACCCGGCTGAGCTGCCCTTCCTGCGGTTCCGCGCATGTGGCGCAAGTTCTCGGCGACAACGGCGGAATCTCCTACGTGTGCACGGCCTGCGGCCACAGCTGGAGCTGATCGATGGGTGCACACAGGCGAAAGTGCGACTGGTGCGGGAGCGGTACCCCGATCGTCCGCGACATGGAGCCGATCAATCCCGATTACCAGTACTGGTGCGAGGAATGCGCGCGGGCGCTGATCATAAAAGGCGACCCGATCGAGACGTACCGGGAACTGGAGGGCGAGCCGATCTACGGCCGGCTCCTGGAGGAGCACTGCACGCTCAAGCGGTTCTACCAGTTCGTCACGGCTTGACGCGGAGCGCCGCGGAGCGGGTCCTCGGCAACGATGTCCGGGGCAGCGCCAGGAAGAGGGCACCGGCTCCTGCGTAGAGGGCCGAAAGCGGCAATTCCACCGCTCCGAGGTGCAGTTCGGGCCGCCCGGCGCCGTGCGGCACCCCCCACGGGGCGTACGAGCAGAAGACCAGCAGCGTGCCCAGGGCCGCCGTGCGGTGCCCGCGCGTCCACAGGAGGAGCACCAGTGGCACGCACCACACCCAGTGGTGGGTCCAGGACACCGGGCTGATCAGCAGGGCGGTGATCGCACAGGCGCACACCGCCCACGCCCGGCGCCCCCGCAACTCCGCCCGTACGGCCACCCCGAGGCCCAGGACGGCCGCCAGGGCCGCGCAGACGACCCAGAGGGCACCCGGGTCGGGTGTGTGCAGAACGCGGGCCAGGACACCGCGCAGGGCCTGGTTGGCGGTGTCCTCGGGGCGGCCCACCCGAGCCGCACGGAACACCACGTCCGTCCAGAACCGCCGGGAGTCGTACGGCAGGACGGTCGCCGCGAGCAGCGTCGCTCCGGCGAACGCGACGGCCGCCCCGCGCGCGTGCCGCAGCCACGGCCGCCCGTCCCGTCCCGCCAGCCGGGCCGCGAGGCCCGTGGCGAGCAGGAACGCCGGGAACAGCGCGGGCGTCAGCTTGACGGCCGTGGCCAGCCCCAGCCCCAGCCCTGTCCAGCGGTCGTACCCGCCGGCGGGGCGGCGGGTCAGGTCCCACAGCACCAGGACGGCCAGCAGCAGGTTGACCTGGCCGTAGCGCAGCGTCGTCCACACCGGCTCGCACCAGACGGCCGCCGCCGCGGCCCACCAGACGCTCTCCACGCGCGCGTGGCCGACGAGTTTCAGCGACAGCCGCACGAACAGCACCAGCAGCACGAGATTGGCTGCCGTCGCCAGCGCGCGCAGGAGCGCGACGTCCAGCAGGGGCAGCGGGGTGAACAGCAGGGCCGCGAACGGCGGGTAGGTCGGGGGCAGCCGGGCCGCCGTCGCCCGCAGGGCGTACAGGTCGCCGCCGGCGCGCACGGCGGCGCCCTCGGCCCGGTAGACCATCAGGTCGATCATCGACACGTGCGCGGCCCGCTGAGCGGCCCAGAACGCCGTGAACGACACCAGGCAGACCAGCAGGGCGACCGAGACCCGGCGGTGGGCTGCGGGCGGCACGATCACGGTCATGAAACCGACATTAGCTGTCATACCGACGCGAGGCTGAAACCGATTTGGTGCTGCGTCCCCGGGCCTGTAATGTTTACGTCGTCGCCGGGGGAACCGGGCGGAACAACAAAACAAGGGGCTATAGCTCAGTTGGTAGAGCGCTTGCATGGCATGCAAGAGGTCAGGAGTTCAATTCTCCTTAGCTCCACAGAAGTCGAAGGCGGATCATCCGATGGATGGTCCGCCTTCGGCGTGTTGTACGAGAAGTCACAGGGAAACGCGGGGGCGGGTCACCCGGTCCGGGTGACCCGCCGTACTGGTGGGCTCAGCGGCCCAGAGCGCGCCGGCCGCGGCCCTGGGAGAGGACCGGCAGATTGCGCGTCGGCGCCTGCCCGCGCGTGTCCTCCTCGATGCGCAGGGCCAGTGCCGGGCAGCGGCGCACCGCGCGCAGCGCCTTCGCCTCCGCATAGCGCGGCACCTGCGCCTGGGCGACGGTCGGGAAGCCGTCGGCGCCCAGTTCGAACACCTCCGGGAGGATGTCCGCGCACAGTCCGTGGCCCCGGCACAGCGTCCAGTCGACGTAGATCTTCTGGCGGCTGCCGCCGGTCTCCTCGGGCTCCGAGCCGCCCGCGATGCCTGCTGGGGCCCTGCCCCCCTCGAAGAGCGGCAGAACGCCTTCCACGGGCCTTCCGCAGCCGTTTCCGAGGACGTGGGCGGCCAGGTCGTCGGTGAACGCCTTGATGGTCGACTCCAGGAACATCGCCGAGCCGTCGGGGTGCGAACACGCCCCGCGCCGCTTGACGTTCTTCGCGACCTGCTTCAGCGCCTCCAGGGCGGCCGGTCCGCCACCGTTGAGGATGTCCTCCAGCCCGCGCGCGGCGGCGGGCAGTCCGAGGTAGCAGGGCCCGCACTGGCCGGCGCTCTCCTCGGCCAGCCACTGCGCCACCCGCAGCGACTCGCCCAGCGGGCAGGTCTCCTGGCTGATCGGCAGGATGGCGCCCGCACCCAGCGAACCGCCCACCGCGTCGAGCGAGTTACGGGAGACGACCGCCTCGTCGACGGTCGCCGCATCGATCCACTTGCCGTGATAGCCGCCGGTCAGCACGCCCTGCGGCATCGGCGGGGCACCCGCCAGCTGCAGTACGTAGCGCAGCGGCACGCCCGTGGGGACCTCGAGCACCATCGGGCGGGCGACCGCGCCGGACACGGTGAGCATGACGGTGCCCGGCTCGTCGTACAGGCCGGTGTTGCCGTAGCGCTCCGGGCCGATCCGGGCGGCGATGGCCAGCTGCGCGAACGTCTCCGCGTTCGACAGCAGAGTGGGCGCCCCGCCGACGCCGGTCTGCGAGGCGCTGATCTTGCGGCCGGGCGGGATCGCCGGGCCGCCGTCGATCGAGCGGATCAGGGAGGCGGCGGCGCCGGTGACCATGCGTACGGGATTGCGCTGCACCCACGCGCGCAGCGCCGATCTACGGCTGTTGCTCAGACCTCGTTCGGCGAGCGCGGCCTCCATCGAGCGCTGCGTGGACTCCCGGGTGACGCCGATGACGAGCGTGCGGGCGCCGAGCGCCTCGGCGCACAGCAGCGCGCCGTCCAGGATCAGGTGCGGGGCGCGGTTGATGAGCACCGTGTCCTTGCGGCAGGCCGGTTCGTCCTCGCTGCCGTTGACCACGACGACCGGCCGCACCCCGCGCTTGATCGCCGACTCGGCGACCGAGCGCAGTTTCTTGTGAAAGGGGAAGCCGGCGCCGCCGCGGCCCTTGAGGTTGATGCGTTCGGCGAGCTGGGCGAGCTGCTCGCCGCCGAGCGGGTCGAGTGGCCCGTGCACCTTCAGGTGCATGGGCAGGTCGAGTCGCTCCACAAGGTCGAAGCCCGACGTGAGCTGGGGAAGTCCGACCACACGGACTTCTGGGACGTCGGGCAGGGCCTCGTTCACTTAAAGCCTCCGGAAGGCGTGTTCCAAGGTTCGCCCGAACCCGGTGCCTCGTAGGACGAGCCGGGCAGCGTTTCGGTGGCGGGACCGCTGTTGTACGTGTCACTCGGGTTGTACGTGCTGTAGAAGCCGTTTGTCTCACCGGTGTCGTACACGTCACTTCCGGCGTATCCGGCGGCGCCCGGATTGCCGTAGGCAGGGATGGTGTATCCGGTGTCCTGCAGCGGGTCGTACGCGGACGGCGGGGCCTCGCCGACCGGCGGCGGAGACGGGATCGGCCAGCTGCCCGAGGTGCTGGAGGGGCCGTCCACGCGCGGGATCGCCTCCGTGGCCTGGAGGTCCAGTGGCAGGTCCATCCGGGTGGTCGGGGCAGCCGCGAAGGACTGCTGGGGGCGGCCCGGCGTCGACACCGCGCGGTAGGCCGCCGCGAAGCCGGAGGGGGGCTCGGCGGCCGGGGTCTGGTAGAGGGGGTTGGAGGCCGTCTCGGCGGGGCCCGGCCTCGGCTCCCGCCGGGCCTCGAAACCGGACAGTCCCGCATCGGCCACCCGGGAGCGGCTCGCGTCCAGCTCGTCGAGCCCGGGCCGCTCGGAGCTGCCGAACAGCGCCACCAGCCGGTCGGCGACCTTGCGCTTGACCGGGCGCGGGGCCGCGCGCAGGGCGAGGGCGCCCATCACACCGAGCAGGGAGAGGCTGTAGAGGATCACGAAGACCGGCTTGGCCGAGCGACCCGCGTAGAGGCCGTGGATCAGCGCCGCACACCAGGCCGGGTAGGCCAGCATGTGCATGGCCCGCCAGCGGGCCGCGACCGGGGCCGGCGTGGCGAAGTTGCTGCGCAGGGCCCCGGTGATGCCCACGAAGATCATCAGCAGGCCGGCCAGCGAGCCCAGTCCGATCAGACCGCCGAGTCCGGTGAGGCCGAGCGAGAACGGGATGATCGCGGCGATCAGCTGGGTGTGGTCCAGCGCGATCTTGGTGGTGATGTGCAGCAACAGGAACGCGATCGAGGCGACCGCGGTCGTCCGGTGCACCGCCTGGCCGATGATCCGCTGGCGTGTGTTCAGGAAGATCCGGTCCTGGGCGAACAGGCCCCAGATCACCGAGCAGCTCAGCGAGACGAGGGACAGCACGCCCGCGCCGAAGTTGAGGAACTCGCGGAACTGGCTGCCTCCGACCAGCACGATCACGGGTATCAGCAGCAGGACGACAGCGGACGCAACCCCATAGGCCGACCGGCCGGGTTTGGGGAGCGAGCTGGTACTACGACGAGGGTTCATGGGGGCAACTCCGAGCAGTTTCGGGAAAGCGGTCCCGCTGCCGCACTCTAAGTGGCGCCATACCGATCAGTACGGGGTTTGAGTTATTGCGTTGTTATCAACAGACAATGCGACTGGGGCGGTGTCCCTTAGGGGACGGTACGCGAAGTAATTGTTGACCTCTGTTCAGTTCCGGCGGGCTTCGTGACATGTCCATCAGGGATACGGAAGCGCGTCGCGGCTTGCTCAAGGGCTGCGGTACCCTACCGACATGCGTGCCGTACGCCTTCTGCTTAGCGGGCCGCGCTGATCAGTACCGACCCTCCGGTCAGCCGTGAGGTCGGCATCGGCGCGGCGTCCCCTCCTGTGCGAGGGGATTTTTCGTTTCCGCAGGCAGAGACGATCGATGGAGCTTTGAGGATCATGAGCGAGACGAACCCCGCTGCCACCGCCGAGGTGGCGGCGCCGCACCGCTACACGGCCGCCATGGCAGCCGACATCGAGGCACGCTGGCAGGACTTCTGGGACGTCGACGGCACCTACGCGGCGCCGAACCCCACGGGCGACCTGGCGGGCGACGCCGATCTGGTCGCCAAGCCCAAGAAGTTCATCATGGACATGTTCCCGTACCCCTCCGGTGCGGGCCTGCACGTCGGCCACCCGCTGGGCTACATCGCCACCGACGTCTACGCCCGGTTCCAGCGCATGACCGGCCACAACGTCCTGCACACCCTGGGCTTCGACGCCTTCGGCCTGCCCGCCGAGCAGTACGCCGTGCAGACCGGCACGCACCCGCGCGTGTCCACCGAGGCCAACATCGAGAACATGAAGGCCCAGCTGCGCCGGCTGGGCCTGGGCCACGACAAGCGCCGGTCGTTCGCCACGATCGACCCGGAGTACTACAAGTGGACCCAGTGGATCTTCCTGCAGATCTTCAACTCCTGGTACGACGAAGAGGCGAAGAAGGCCCGCCCGGTCTCCGCGCTGATCGCCCAGTTCGAGTCCGGTGAGCGCGCGATTCCGGGCTCCACGCGCGCGTGGAACGAGCTGACCGCCGCCGAGCGTGCCGACGTCCTGGGCGAGTACCGCCTGGCCTACGCCTCCGACGCGCCCGTCAACTGGTGCCCCGGCCTGGGCACCGTGCTGGCCAACGAGGAGGTCACCGCCGACGGCCGTTCCGAGCGCGGCAACTTCCCGGTCTTCAAGGCCAAGCTGCGCCAGTGGAACATGCGCATCACCGCCTACGCCGACCGGCTGCTGGAGGACCTGGAGGAGCTGGACTGGCCCGAGGCCATCAAGCTGCAGCAGCGCAACTGGATCGGCCGCAGCGAGGGCGCCCGCGTCGACTTCCCGATCGACGGCGAGCGCATCACGGTCTTCACCACCCGCCCGGACACCCTGTTCGGCGCGACCTACATGGTGCTGGCGCCGGAGCACCCGCTGGTCGACAAGTTCACCCCCGAGGCGTGGCCCGAGGGCACGCACGAGGTGTGGACCGGCGGCCACGCCACCCCCGCCGAAGCCGTCGCCGCGTACCGCGCGCAGGCCGCCTCGAAGTCCGACGTCGAGCGGCAGGCCGAGGCCAAGGACAAGACCGGCGTCTTCACCGGCACGTTCGCGACCAACCCGGTCAACGGCGAGCAGGTCCCCGTCTTCATCGCCGACTACGTCCTGATGGGCTACGGCACCGGCGCGATCATGGCCGTCCCCGGGCACGACAGCCGCGACTTCGCCTTCGCGCGCGCCTTCGAGTTGCCGATCCGCTGCGTGGTCGAGCCCACGGACGGCCGCGGCACCGATCCGGCCGGCTGGGACGACGCGTTCGTGTCGTACGACGCGAAGATCGTCAACTCCGACAGCGACGACGTGAGGCTGAACGGCCTGGGCGTGGTCGACGCCAAGGCGCGCATCACCGAATGGCTGGAGCGCAAGGGCATCGGCGAGGGCACCGTCAACTTCCGGCTGCGTGACTGGCTGTTCAGCCGCCAGCGCTACTGGGGCGAGCCCTTCCCGATCGTCTACGACGAGGACGGCACCGCCCACGCGCTGCCCGAGTCGATGCTGCCGCTGGAGCTGCCCGAGGTCGAGGACTACAGCCCGCGCACCTTCGACCCGGACGACGCCGACACCCAGCCCGAGACCCCGCTGTCGCGCAACGAGGAATGGGTCAACGTCACCCTGGACCTGGGCGACGGCCCCAAGAAGTACCGCCGCGAGACCAACACCATGCCCAACTGGGCCGGTTCCTGCTGGTACGAGTTCCGCTACCTGGACCCGCACAACGACCGGCAGCTGGTCGACCCGGAGATCGAGCGGTACTGGATGGGCCCGCGCGAGGGTCTGCCGCACGGCGGTGTCGACCTGTACGTCGGCGGCGCCGAGCACGCCGTGCTGCACCTGCTGTACGCGCGCTTCTGGTCCAAGGTCCTGTTCGACCTGGGCCACGTCTCCTCCGCGGAGCCGTTCCACAAGCTGTTCAACCAGGGCATGATCCAGGCCTACGTCTACCGCGACAGCCGGGGCATCGCGGTGCCCGCCGCCGAGGTGGAGGAGCGCGACGGCGCCTACTACCACGAGGGCGAGCAGGTCAGCCGCCTGCTGGGCAAGATGGGCAAGTCCCTGAAGAACGCGGTGACTCCGGACGAGATCGCCGCCGAGTACGGCGCCGACACGCTGCGCCTGTACGAGATGGCCATGGGCCCGCTGGACGTCTCCCGGCCGTGGGACACGCGCGCGGTGGTCGGCCAGTTCCGGCTGCTGCAGCGGCTGTGGCGCAACATCGTCGACGAGAACACCGGCGAGGTCACCGTCACCGACGCCGAGGCCGACGACGACACCCTGCGCGCCCTGCACAAGGCCATCGACGGCGTGCGCCAGGACCTGGAGGGCCTGCGCTTCAACACCGCCATCGCCAAGGTCACCGAGCTGAACAACCACCTGACCAAGGCCGGCGGCGCGGTGCCGCGGTCCGTGGCCGAGCCGCTGGTGCTGATGGTCGCGCCGCTGGCCCCGCACATCGCCGAGGAACTGTGGCGCAAGCTGGGCCACACCGACTCGGTGGTCCACCGGGACTTCCCGGTCGCCGACCCGGCCTACGTGGTCGACGAGACCGTGACCTGCGTCGTGCAGATCAAGGGCAAGGTCAAGGCCCGGCTGGAGGTGCCGCCCGCCATCTCCGAGGAGGAGCTGGAGAAGGTGGCGCTGGCCGACGAGAAGGTCGTCGCGGCGCTGGGCGGCGCGGGCATCCGCAAGGTGATCGTGCGGGCGCCGAAGCTGGTGAACATCGTCCCGGCCTGATCATCGGGTGCCGGGTGCCGGGTGCCGGGTGCCGTCGGCGTCGGGTGCCGGGTGCCGTCGGCGTCGGGGTCGGGGTAGTCCCCTACGGGCAGGTTCGGGGTTCAGCTGGAACTCCGGGCCTGCCCGGTGCGTTTACCGTGGAGAGCGCAGCGGCTCGGGCCGTACCGGAATCGGAGGATGAGCGTCATGGAGGTAGTGCTGACCGTGTTCGCCCTGCTCTTCCTGGTCTTCGTCGTCCTGGGGGCGTACGCCACGGTCAAGGCCGTCGGCGCCGCCAAGCGCGGTGTGGACCGGACCGTCGCGCAGGCCCGCCGCACGGTCGAGGACCACACCCTGCGCGCCAAGTCCTTCGCCCAGGTAGGACCGGCCGGCGAGATCGCCCAGCTGCGGCTCGCGCTGCGCACCTCGATGCGCGCCACTCAGGACGCGTTGCACGCCGGCGCGGCCGAGGACGAGTCCCTGAAGGAGTCCCTCGGCCTCTTCGAACGGCTCAGCGCACATGGTCACGAGCTGGACGCCGACCTCAAGCGCCTGGAGTCCGAGCCGGACCGGGCCACGCTCGCCGCGCGTCTGCCCGAGCTGCGCAGCCGCACCGAGCGCATCACCAAGTCCGCGGACTCCCTGCGCTGGGCCGTCCGCGACCGCGCCCACCGCTTCGCCGACGACGACCTCGGCACCCTCAGCGCACAGATCGACATCGAAGCGGACGCTCTGCGCCACTGGACCGATTCCGCCCAGGCCTCCCCGCAGCAGCCCGGCGCTTCCGCCGCGCACACCGCAAACGCCCAGGCTGCGCAGGAGAAGCGGCCGAAGGCCCCCGGTCCCCGGCCCGCCGAGGAGCCGCCCCCCGAGGCGATCGCCCCGCCGTCCTGGCGCCCCACCTCTCCCTGGCAGAAGAAACCCCGCCCAGAGAGCACCACATGAGCAGGCCGCTCCAGGGCTGCACATCAGGGGCCGGGCTGCCGCGCGAGCAGTACGCCAGGTAACCTCCAGGTCATGTCCCGCCATGTCGCGATCGTCACCGATTCAACGGCCTACCTGCCGCCCCGGACGATGGAGCGCCACGGCATCACCACGGTCCCGTTGACCGTGGTGCTCGGCGACCGGGCCCTGGAAGAGGGCACCGAGATCTCGACCCGCTCCCTCGCCCAGGCGCTGCAGAAGCGGCGCTCCGTCACCACCTCCCGCCCCAGCCCCCAGGTGTTCGCCGAGACCTACCGCCGGGTCGCCGAGTCCGGCGCGGGCGGCATCGTCTCCCTGCACCTGTCGGCCGAGCTGTCCGGCACCTACGACGCCGCGGTCCTCGCCGCACGGGAGGCACCGGTGCCCGTGCGGGTGGTGGACACCGGGATGGTCGCGATGGCGCTCGGTTTCTGCGCGCTCGCCGCGGCCGAGACCGCGGAGGCCGGCGGAACGGTCGACGAGGCCGTCACGGCCGCCGAGAAGCGAGCCGCGGGCACGTCCGCCTTCTTCTACGTCGACACCCTCGACTATCTGCGCCGCGGCGGCCGCATCGGAGCCGCTCAAGCCTTGCTCGGCTCCGCCCTGGCCGTCAAACCCCTGCTCCAGCTGGACGGCGGACGCATCGAGTTGCTCGAGAAGGTCCGTACGGCCTCCAAGGCGATCGCACGCCTGGAGGAACTGGCCGCCGAGCGGGCGGGCAGCGGTGAGGTCGACATCGCCGTCCACCACCTCGCGGCCCCGGACCGTGCCGCCGCACTCGCGGACCGGCTGCGGGAACGCGTTCCGGGCCTGACCGACCTTCATGTCAGTGAGGTCGGAGCGGTGATCGGGGCGCACACCGGGCCGGGGCTGCTGGGCGCGGTCGTCTCACCTCGCTGACGCGGGGGTTGCCGGCTTTGGCCGTCCGTCGGGTTCCGTCGTGCCCGGGGGCTGCGTCAGCTTACTGCCGTGGCGGCCCTCGCTCGTTCGGGTGGCGGAGTTTTCCACAACTCTGGGACTCTCCACCGGAATTGACCAAGATCATCGCCATTCGGTGGAATGATCCATCCTCGTCCTATGGCTCTTCGATCACGTTCACGCACAGCAATTCCCACCAGCGGCCCGGGCCGTGGGCCTGCCTCCGACAGCCGGTCCCGTCACCGTCGGTCCACCGAGCACCGCCGGTTCGCCGCACATCGTCGGTCCACCGAGCGGGGCCGGTCCACCGAGCGGGGCCGGTCCACCGAGCGGGGCCGGTCCACCGAGCAGGGCCGGCCCACCGAGCAGGGCCGGTCCACCGACCGCCGCGCCCGGCACCGCTCGCCCGCAGCCGGGGACGAACTGCGCCGACGGGCGGAACTCCTCTTCGGTGAACGCGCCGTGCAGTGGCGGGAGTCGGGGAACGCGCCGCCGGACATCGACGGTTGCCCCGAGCCGGCCATGACACCGGCCGAGGCGACCACACACACCTCGGCACACGGCAGCACACCAGAACCGCAACGGGCCGGTGAGGTGTGGTCCCGGAAGTCGCGAGGACCCGGGATCCCGGACTGGCGGGAGCGGGCCGGACTGGCGCTGCGCGAGCGGATGCCGGTGTGGCTGCATGCACGGTGCGGGGTGGAGCGGCGGGGCGCCCTGGCCCTCGCCGTGGTGCTCGTGGCCGCCGCCGCCTTCGCCGTGCAGCACTTCTGGACGGGGCGGCCCCAGCCCGTGAGCGCTCCTCAGGTGGTGCGCGCCGGGGCCCCGTCGGCCAAGGAGAACGAAGTACGCAGGGGCGGTGCGGCGGTCGGCCCGTCGGCGACACCGGGCGCGTCGGTCGTCGTGGACGTCAGCGGCAAGGTCCGGAAACCGGGGATCCGGCAGCTGCCGGCCGGCGCACGGGTGGCCGACGCGCTGCGGGCGGCGGGCGGAGTCCGGCCGGGCACGAGCACGGAAGGACTCAACCGCGCCCGCTTCCTGGTCGACGGCGAACAGATCCTCGTCGGCGCCTCCGCCGGAGCCGCCGCTCAGCCCGCCCCCGCGGCGGGACCGCTGTCCGGAGCGGCAGGCGCGGGCCCCACGGCGCCGGTCTCCCTCAACACGGCCACCGCTGAGCAGCTCGACGCTCTGCCCGGAGTCGGCCCGGTGCTGGCCCAGCACATCATCGACTACCGCACCCGGCACGGAGGCTTTCGCTCGGTGGACGAACTACGCCAGGTCAACGGCATCGGCGACCGCCGCTTCACCGATCTGCGTGACCTGGTACAGCCGTGAACCGCGCGTGGGACGAGACGGCCCCGCGCTCGGACCCCGAGGAGCACGCGACCGCGCGCACCGGCCGCACGGACCCCATGGACCTGCGCCTGGTGCCGCCTGCACTCGCGGCCTGGGCCACGGCGGCCCTGACCCTGGACGCACCGGTGGCCTGGACCGTCGGGATCGTGGTGGTGTGCCTGGCCGGGGGAGTGACCCTGCTGGTGGTGCGGCGGCCGGGAGGGGGCCGGCGGAGCCGCCGGTCCGGGTCGGGTCCGTGGGCGTGCGAAACGGCAGGGGCCGGTGGAGCGGTGCCGCTCCGACGGGCGGCAGGGAGAGCCGCGCCGGACAGCAGGGTGGCGTGGGGCACGTGGGCGCGTGGCCGGTTCGGCTGGGCTCGGGCCGCCGTCGCCGCGATGTTGCTCTGCATCGCCGCGGCAGCCGGCTCCGCAGGGCTGCACGGGGCAGACGTCCGCCGCGGGCCGGTGCCCGAGCTGGCCCGGAGGTTCACGACCGTGGCCGCCGAGGTGGAGGTGACCGGCGACCCCTGGCTGAGCCGGCCGCGGGTGCTCGGCGACCATGCGGCGCCCGTCGCCGTGCTGGTGCGGGTGGAAGTGCGCAGTATCGAGGAGGCCGACGGGAGTCGGGTGCGGACGCGGACTCCCCTGCTGCTGATCGTCGACGCGGACGTGCCGGCGCCCGCGGGCGGTGCCACGGGCATCCGGAGCGCCGAGCCACCAACGGCCGGTGCCGGACAGAAGAGGGCGCACGGGCGTGCGGCCTGGCTCGGACTGGTGCCGTCCACGCGGCTGCACATGGGCGGGCGGCTGGCGCCCGCGCTGACGAGCGGTGACCGGACCGCAGCCGTGCTGCGGGTGCGCGGTCGGCCGCAGCCGCGGATCGTGGCGGGGCCGAACGGGCCGCAACGGCTGGCGGCGCGGCTCAGGGCCGGGCTGAGGGAAGCGACCGAGGACCTGCCGGGAGACGCACGGGCGCTGCTGCCCGGGCTGGTCGTCGGGGACACCTCACGGATCACGCCCGAACTGGACCGCGCCTTCCAGGAGACGGACCTCGCGCACACGCTCGCCGTGTCCGGCAGCAACCTCACCATCCTGCTCGCGCTGCTCATCGGGCCGTCCGGCCTGGCTCAGCGGGCCGAGCGCCGTGGCCTGGCCCCACGCCTGGGCCTCTCCCTACGAGCGACGGCCCTGCTCGCGGGAGCGCTGACGCTGGGATTCGTGGTCGTCTGCCGGCCCGACCCCAGCGTGCTGCGGGCCGCCGCCTGCGGCGCGGTCGCCCTGCTCGCCCTGGCCACGGGACGGCGCAGGTCGCTCGTCCCGGCGTTGGCCACGGCCGTCCTGCTGCTCGTCCTGTACGACCCGTGGCTGGCCCGCAGTTACGGCTTCCTGCTGTCCGTCCTGGCCACCGGCGCGCTGCTGGTGCTGGCGCCGGGCTGGAGCGAGGCGTTGCGACGGCGCCGGGTGCCACCGCGGCTCGCCGAGGCGCTGGCGGCGGCTGCCGCGGCGCAGGCCGTGTGCGCGCCGGTCGTGGCGGTGCTGTCGGCCCGGGTGAGCCTGGTGGCGGTGCCGTGCAACCTGCTGGCCGAGGTGGCGGTGGCACCGGCCACGGTGCTGGGGTTCGCGGCGCTCGCGACGGCACCGGTGGCCATGCCGGTCGCCAAGGCGTTGGCCTGGTGTGCGAGGTGGCCCGCCGGGTGGATCACAGGGGTCGCCCGGACCGGGGCGGCGCTGCCCGGCGCCGGAGTGGACTGGCCGGGGAGCCAGCTCGGCGCCGTGGCGCTCGCGGCGGTCACCGTGGCCTTCGTCCTGGCCGGACGGAGACTGGTGCGGCACCCCTGGTGGTGCGGGGTGCTCGGGGTGCTGCTCGTGCTGCTGGTGACCCGGCCGGCGCCGCTGACCCGGGTGATCACGGGCTGGCCGCCGCCGGGCTGGCGGTTCGCGATGTGCGACGTCGGACAGGGCGACGCGACCGTGCTGGCGGCAGGCGAGGGCACCGGAGTGGTCGTGGACGCCGGACCCGACCCGGCGCTGGTCGACCGGTGTCTGCGGCAGCTGGGCATCACCCGCATCCCTCTCCTGATCCTCACCCACTTCCACGCCGACCATGTGGCGGGCCTGCCCGGTGTTCTGCGGGGACGTTCGGTGGCCGCCATCGAGACCACGGGGTTCGCCGAACCGGCGGACCAGGCAGCGTTCGTCGCGAGAGAGGCCGCCGCACGGCGCATCCCGGTCACGGCGGCAGCCGCGGGGGAGGAGCGGCGCGCCGGACCGCTCGCCTGGCGGGTGCTGTGGCCGCCGCAGGGCGCACCGCCGTCCTCCGGCGCACCGCCGTCCTCCGGCGCGCGGGCGTCCCAGGCCGCGCCCGCGCCCTGGCCGGGCGGCGCCGGCTTCGCGCCGGAAGGGCCGAACGACGCCAGCGTCACGCTGCTGGTGCGCACGGGCGGGCTGCGGCTGCTGTTGCTCGGAGATCTCGAACCTCCCGCCCAGCAGGCACTGTTGCGGTCCCCGGGGGCGGCCGAGCTGACCGGAGTGGATGTGCTGAAGGTGGCCCATCACGGCTCGGCCTACCAGGACCCGGAGCTGATACGCCTCACCGCTCCCCGGGTCGCACTCGTGTCCGTCGGCGCAGACAACCCGTACGGCCACCCGGCGCCGACGACCGTGGCCGCGCTGCGGACAGGTGGCGCGGTGGTCCTGCGCACCGACCGGGACGGGCCGCTCGCGGTGACCGGGACCGGGGGCAGGAACGGCGACATGCAAGTGACGAGAGGGAACTGGCCCGAGCTGGGAGCACCGGAAAGAGAGGGCGGAGAGTAGGGACTGGAGAGAACGGACTGAGAAAGGGACCGGAGAGGAAGGACGGCCGAGAACGGACCGCAGGCGGCTGGGGAGGAAAAAGACCAGGACACGTTCCCCGGCTGCGGCCCAGACTGGGATCATGACATCAGCACAGGTTGACGCCTATCTCCGGCGACTCGGTATCGCCCGCCCGCAGCGGCCCACCAGCGAGGCGCTGCGCGAACTGCACCTGCGCCATCTGCGCACCGTCCCCTTCGAGAACTTGTCGGTCCACCTCGGTGAGGAGATCGCGCTGGAGGAGAAGCGGCTGCTGGACAAGGTGACCGAAGCCCGGCGGGGCGGCTTCTGCTACGAACTGAACGGCGCGTTCGGGACGTTGCTCACCGCCCTCGGTTACGAGGTGGAGCTGCTCGCGGGACGTGTGTACGGCGATGAGGGGCGGCTCGGGATCCCCTACGACCATCTCGCGCTGCGGGTGCGGACGGCGGACGGGGACACCTGGCTCGCCGACGTCGGGTTCGGGGCGCACAGCCACTACCCGCTGGCTTTTGCGGAACGTGGCGAGCAGGACGACCCCGCTGGCACCTTCCGGCTGGTTCAGGCCGGGCCGGATGCGGCCGGGGTACGCGGCGGTGATGTGACGGGCGCCGGGGACCTGGACGTCGTGCGAGATGGCACGCCGCAGTACCGGCTGGAGATCCGCCCCCGGGCGCTCGGAGATTTCGCGGCCGGCGCCTGGTGGCACAGCACCTCGCCGCTGTCGCACTTCACCCGGTCACTGATCTGCTCACGGGTCACCGAGGACGGAGGGAGGATCACGCTCAGCGGACGCAGGCTGAAGACGACTGCCGCGGACGGTACGCACGAGGCGCGGGAACTGGCGACGGACGACGAGGTTCTGACGGTCTACCGGGAGTGCTTCGGTATCGAGCTGAGCCGCGTGCCGACCGTACGAAGCCCCGAGCAGGCCGCGACCTGACGCTGCGAGCCCTGCCCCGGCGCTTCGGGCCACGACCAGCTCCCGGGTCCCGCGATACTGACCAGCCCTGCGAGCCCTGATCCGGGGCATCGGGCCACGACCAGTTCCCGTGAGTCCTGCCCCGGCGCTTCGATCCACGACCGGTCCCCCCGCGAGTCCTGACCTGCCGTTTCGGCCCCGCTGCGGTGCCGGAGAATGGGCGCGTGAGCGATGTGAGACACGTGCTGGTGCTGCCCGACCGCGATGCCGCCGAGGAGGCGGCCGAGGCGCTCGGGCAGCGGTTCGGGATCGACGAGGAGCCCCGGCTCGTCCGGGACGCGCTGGCCGGCGAGGACGACGCCGAGGACGCCCAGTGGCTGGTGGTCCTGCGTGACGAGGCCGAGCGGCTCGATCCCGCCGAACTGGACGCGTTCGCGGGGGAGTGGGACGGCTGGCGCGAGGAGCCCTGACCCCGGGACCGATCCGGGCCGCGCTCCGGGACCGACCCAAGCCGCGCTCCGGGACCGACTCGGGGTGCGCTCCGGGGTCGGTCAGGGTATGTAGGCCGGTTCGTTGTCAGTGTCCCGTGGGATGCTTTGGTCGATGGCCAGGAAGACTGCGAATGACGACCCTCTCGCCCCGGTGACGCTTGCCGTGGGCCAGGAGGACCTCCTGCTCGACCGTGCCGTGCAGGAGGTGGTGGCCGCCGCCAAGGCCGCCGACGCCGACACGGACGTACGTGACCTGACCCCGGACCAGCTGCAGCCCGGCACGCTCGCCGAGCTGACCAGCCCGTCGCTCTTCGCCGAGCGCAAGGTCGTGGTCGTACGCAACGCGCAGGACCTGTCCGCGGACACGATCAAGGACGTGAAGGGGTACCTCGGTTCGCCGGCCGAGGAGATCACGCTCGTGCTGCTGCACGCCGGCGGCGCCAAGGGCAAGGGGCTGCTGGACGCCGCGCGCAAGACGGGGGCGCGGGAGGTGGCCTGCCCGAAGATGACCAAGCCGGCGGACCGGCTGGCCTTCGTCCGGGGGGAGTTCCGCTCGTTCGGCCGGTCGGCGACTCCTGAGGCGTGCCAGGCGCTGTGCGACGCCATCGGCAGTGATCTGCGGGAGCTGGCCTCGGCGGCCTCGCAGCTGGTCGCCGACGTGGAAGGGACCATCGACGAGGCGGTCGTCGGGCGGTACTACACCGGGCGGGCCGAGGCCTCCAGCTTCACGGTGGCCGACCGGGCCGTGGAGGGGCGTACGGCTGAGGCGCTGGAGGCGCTTCGGTGGTCGCTCTCGACCGGGGTGGCACCCGTGATGATCACCAGCGCGCTCGCACAGGGCGTGCGGGCGATCGGGAAGCTGTCCTCGGCGCGGGGCGGGCGGCCGGCGGATCTGGCGCGGGAGCTGGGGATGCCGCCGTGGAAGATCGACCGGGTGCGGCAGCAGATGCGGGGTTGGACGCCGGACGGCGTCGCGGTGGCGCTCAGAGCGGTGGCGGAGGCAGACGCAGGGGTGAAGGGGGGCGGGGACGATCCCGAGTACGCGCTGGAGAAAGCGGTCGTGACGATCGCCCGGGCCGCGCGGTCCAGGGGCCGCGGCTGATCGGGTCGCCCCGCAGCCGTCGGCGAGGAAAATCGTACGTATCAGCCGTACATCGCCGACGCACTGGAAAGGTGGCGATCATCATGGCTGAACACCCGCACGCGACCCTCGTCCGCAGGGGCTACGAGGCTTTCCTCCGCTCCGACATGGACACCCTGCGCGGACTGATGACGGCGGATGTCACCCATCATGTGCCGGGCAGCCACCCATTGTCCGGGGACTTCAAGGGCCAGGACGCGGTCATCGGGATGTACGGCCGGATGTTCCAGGAGACCGGCGGCAGCTTCCGGGTCGAGCTGCGCAGTGTGTACGTCGATGGCCGGGGGCATGCCGTGGCCCTGCACCACGTCACCGCGGAGCGGGAGGGCAGGCGGTTCCGCGGGGACGGCTGTCTCGTCTTCCGGATCGTCGGAGACAAGATCACCGACATCGACGAGTGTGTCGAGGACATCGACAAGCAGGACCGGTTCTGGGGCTGAGTCCGGGCGCATGCCGAAGGCCCCGGCACCTGCCTTGGGGAAAGGAGGGTACCGAGGCCTTCGGATCAAGCTGATGAGCCCGCTCCCGCGTGGCGAACGCAGGCCGCGAACAGGCTCGTGGGTGCCGGACGGGAGCGGATGAGAGAGGGCCCGCTCTGGGTCCTTCCGGCGGTCAGATCAAAAAAGGGGTTCAGCCCTTGAGGGACGTGACCTTGGAAGCAAGCGCCGACTTCTTGTTGGCGGCCTGGTTCTTGTGGATGACGCCCTTGGAGACGGCCTTGTCGAGCGCACGCGCGGCAGCGCGCTGCAGCTCGGTGGCCTTCTCGACGTCACCCGCGGCAGCAGCCTCACGGGCCTTGCGGATCGCGGTCTTCAGGGAAGACTTGACGGCCTTGTTGCGCTGCCGGGCCTTCTCGTTGGTCTTGATCCGCTTGATCTGGGACTTGATGTTCGCCACGAAGGAGCCTTTTCAGGTTCTGGTGCGGGGCCGCACGGGTCCCGTACCGATGATCCAAACTTTCCGGTCGCGCCTCGCGCTGAGAGGGCATGAGGCACAGCCATCTACAGTACCAGTGGCTTTCCGGGCGGCCCAAAACGGTCCCCGGTCCCTCCCCGTGGGACCATGGAGACTACGTAACGATCCGACCCGAGGCATAAGGCGCCTCAAGAGACAGGACCCTGCGTGCCCGCGACCCCTAACCATGTGCCCGAGCCGAGCCGTACCGCCCCGGCTCTGATCCGCAATTTCTGCATCATCGCGCACATCGACCACGGCAAGTCCACTCTCGCCGACCGGATGCTCCAGCTGACCGGTGTGGTCGAGCAGCGGCAGATGCGTGCTCAGTACCTCGACCGGATGGACATCGAGCGCGAGCGCGGCATCACGATCAAGTCCCAGGCGGTGCGTCTGCCCTGGGCCCCGACCGAGGGCCCCGACCAGGGCACGACGCACATCCTCAACATGATCGACACCCCGGGGCACGTCGACTTCACCTATGAGGTCTCGCGGTCGCTGGCCGCCTGCGAGGGGACCATCCTCCTCGTCGACGCCGCCCAGGGCATCGAGGCGCAGACCCTCGCCAACCTCTACCTGGCGATGGAGAACGACCTCACGATCATCCCGGTCCTCAACAAGATCGACCTTCCGGCGGCCCAGCCGGAGAAGTTCGCCGAGGAACTGGCCAACCTGGTCGGATGCGACCCGGACGACGTGCTGAAGGTCTCCGCGAAGACCGGTCTCGGCGTGGACGCGCTGCTGAACAAGGTCGTGAAGGAGATCCCGGCTCCGGTCGGTGTCGCCGACGCCCCCGCCCGCGCGATGATCTTCGACTCGGTCTACGACTCGTACCGCGGTGTCGTGACGTACGTCCGTGTCATCGACGGCCAGCTCAACAAGCGCGAGCGCATCAGGATGATGTCGACCGGCGCCACGCACGAGCTGCTGGAGATCGGCGTCAGCTCTCCGGAGATGCTGCCGGCGGACGGCCTCGGCGTCGGTGAGGTGGGTTACCTCATCACCGGAGTGAAGGACGTCCGCCAGTCCAAGGTCGGTGACACCGTCACCAGCCAGAGCAAGGGCGCGACCGAGGCGCTCGGCGGTTACAAGGACCCGAAGCCGATGGTCTTCTCCGGTCTGTACCCGCTGGACGGCTCCGACTACCCGGAGCTGCGCGAGGCCCTGGACAAGCTGCAGCTCAACGACGCCGCGCTGGTCTACGAGCCGGAGACCTCCGCGGCCCTCGGCTTCGGTTTCCGCGTCGGCTTCCTCGGCCTGCTGCACCTGGACGTGATCCGGGAGCGGCTGGAGCGCGAGTTCGGCCTCGACCTGATCGCCACGGCGCCGAACGTGGTCTACCGCGTGGTCATGGAGGACGGCTCCGAGCACACCGTCACCAACCCGAGCGAGTTCCCCGAGGGGAAGATCAACGAGGTCTACGAGCCGGTCGTGCGTGCCACCATCCTGGCGCCGACCGAGTTCATCGGCTCGATCATGGAGCTGTGCCAGACCCGGCGCGGCACCCTGCTCGGCATGGACTACCTCTCCGAGGACCGGGTCGAGATCCGCTACACCCTCCCGCTCGCCGAGATCGTCTTCGACTTCTTCGACCAGCTGAAGTCCAAGACCCGCGGCTATGCCTCCCTCGACTACGAGCCCACCGGCGAGCAGACCTCCAGCCTGGTCAAGGTCGACATCCTGCTGCACGGCGACAAGGTGGACGCCTTCTCGGCGATCACCCACAAGGACCAGGCCTACGCGTACGGCGTGCGGCTCGTCGCCAAGCTCAAGGAGCTGATCCCGCGGCAGGCGTTCGAGGTGCCGGTGCAGGCCGCCATCGGCTCCCGGGTCATCGCCCGCGAGACCATCCGTGCCATCCGCAAGGACGTCCTCGCCAAGTGCTACGGCGGTGACATCTCCCGTAAGCGGAAGCTGCTGGAGAAGCAGAAGGAAGGCAAGAAGCGGATGAAGATGGTGGGTTCCGTGGAGGTTCCGCAGGAAGCCTTCATCGCCGTCCTGTCCAGTGATGACAGCGCGGGGTCGGCCAAGGGCAAGAAGTAACCAGAGGTAACACCCGGTTACGTCCGCAAATCGGTCATGTGGGGGCCCGTCGTGCGAAAGCGCGGCGGGCCCCCGTGCGCGCGGAGCGTCGCTCCGAGGGGAAAGTGACAGGCCGAAGCCCCTTACGCAGCGGGCGGTCGCGCCTTACCCTGATCCCTGCTCGATAGTTACTCGCGAGTTAAACAAGAAGCCCGAACCCCCACCGTGAGTTAACCCAGCCGCACCGAGTACAGCCGCACTGTCGCGGGCCCCCGGAGGATGTCGTGAGCCACACACAGACCCTGATCGAGAACCGTCCGCCGTCCGTGGCGGCCCTCTTCCTGGAGCGCGTGGCGGCCACACCGGACGCGGAGGCCTACCGCTACCCGGTGCCGCCGTCCCCCGCTGCCGGGAGCGCGGGCGGTGCCCCCGCCGGCCAGGGCCCCGACGGCTGGAAGTCGCTGAGCTGGGCGCAGGCGGCCGACCGGGTGTATGCGATCGCAGCCGGACTCATCGAACTGGGCATCCAGCCCGAGCAGCGGGTGGCGCTCGCCTCCTCCACCCGGGTCGAGTGGATCTTCGCCGACCTCGGCATCATGTGCGCCGGCGGTGCCACGACCACGATCTACCCGCAGACCAACGCGGACGAGTCGGCGTTCATCCTCTCCGACTCCGAGAGCCGGGTGCTGATCGCCGAGGACGCGGCCCAGCTCGCCAAGGCGCAGGAGAAGCGCGCCGAGCTGCCCGGCCTGAGCCACATCGTGGTCGTCGACCCGGCCGGCGTGGTGACCTCCGACGACGTGCTCACCCTCGCCGAGCTGGAGCGGCGCGGCGCCGCCTATCTGGAGCAGCACCCGCAGCTGATCAAGGAGCGGGTCGGCGCGATCACCAAGGAGCAGCTCGCCACCCTCATCTACACCTCCGGCACCACCGGCCGCCCCAAGGGCGTGCGCCTGCCGCACGACAACTGGGCGTACATGGCGAAGGCGATCGCCGCGACCGGGCTGATCAGCGGCGAGGACGTGCAGTACCTGTGGCTGCCGCTCGCGCACGTCTTCGGCAAGGTGCTCACGTCCGGGCAGATCGAGGTCGGGCACGTCACCGCCGTCGACGGCCGCGTCGACAAGATCATCGAGAACCTTCCGGTGGTGCAGCCGACCTACATGGCGGCCGTGCCGCGCATCTTCGAGAAGGTCTACAACGGCGTGGCGGCCAAGGCCCGCGAGGGCGGCGCGGCCAAGTACAAGATCTTCCAGTGGGCCGCCGAGGTCGCCCGCGAGTACGCCAAGGCCAGCCAGGACAACTTCCGCCGCACCGGCACCGCCTCCGTGCCGTTCGGCCTGGCCACCAAGCACAAGGTCGCCGACACGCTCGTGTACGGCAAGCTCCGCGAGGCCTTCGGCGGCCGGCTGCGCGCCTGTGTCTCCGGGGCCTCCGCGCTCTCCCCGGAGATCGGCTACTTCTTCGCCGGCGCCGGCATCCACATCCTGGAGGGCTACGGCCTCACCGAGACCTCCGCAGCCTCCTTCGTGAACCCGGGGGAGGCCTACCGCACCGGCACGGTCGGCAAGCCGCTGCCCGGCACCGAGGTCCGCATCGCCGACGACGGCGAGATCCTGCTGCGCGGCCCCGGCGTCATGGAGGGCTACCACCAGCAGCCGGAGAAGACCGCCGAGGTGCTGGAGTCCGACGGCTGGTTCCACACCGGCGACATCGGCGAGCTGTCACCCGACGGCTACCTGCGCATCACCGACCGCAAGAAGGACCTCATCAAGACCTCCGGCGGCAAGTACGTCGCACCGGCCGAGGTCGAGGGACAGTTCAAGGCGGTGTGCCCGTACGTCTCCAACATCCTCGTGCACGGCGCCGACCGGAACTACTGCACCGCCCTCATCGCCCTGGACGAGCTCGCGATCCAGGACTGGGCGAAGGAGAACGGCCTGGAGGGCCGGCCGTACGCGGAGATCGTCGCCGCCCCGCAGACGGTGGAGATGGTCGACGGCTACGTGCGGCAGCTGAACGCCGGGCTCCAGCGCTGGCAGACCATCAAGAAGTTCCGGCTGCTGCCCCGGGACCTCGACGTGGAGCACGGCGAGATCACGCCGAGCCTGAAGCTGAAGCGACCCGTGGTGGAGCGGGAGTACCGGCACCTCATCGACGAGATGTACGCCGGAGCCAAGGAGGCCTAGCGCCTTTTCGAGCGGGCCGCGCCGACACCAGTGGGGCGGCCGGGGACCGCCGGCGGCTGTGAGCCGTCTGTGGCCCGCCGCGCCCGGTCGGCGGAGCCGCATATCGACAGAGCCCCGCGCCCCTTGGGGAGATTGCGCCCGGCCCCGCTCGAAACGTTCCGACTTCTGTTCACTTCGGTGACTCCTCGCTTCTGGTCGCCTCCTGTCTGTCACCCTGAGCCGCATGGAATGGGCGGCCATACCGACGCAGCGGGAGGGTGAGCCCCGGGGCCGGCAGACCCGGGGGCGGGCCACGCTGCCCGGCAGTCCCCTCGCGCCGGGCTCGGCGCGCGGGCTGCTGCGGGCTGCGCTGGCCGAGGCGCCCGGGGTGTCGGCCCGGCTCGCCGACGACGCCATGGCCGTGGTCAGCGAACTGGTCACCAACGCCGTCGTGCACGCCGGTACGGACGTGGAGGTCGACTGGCGCCTGGAGGAGACCGGCGCGTTCGTCGTGGAGGTGTGCGACCGGCATCCCTCGCGTGCCCCGCGGGACGCGACGAGCGGCGAGGGGACGTACGACACCGCCGAGTACGGGCGCGGCCTGCGCCTGGTCGCCACGCTCGCCGAGGCCTGGGGCGTCACCTACCGCACGGGTGCCAAGACCGTGTGGGCCAGGCTGCCCCCGGGCGGCAGCGAGACCCTGGACGCACCGGCCGCCGACCCCGCCCTGGAGGTCGCCGAGAACCTCGCCCCGCAGCCGCACCGCGCCGAGGGCGACCGGGACTGGCTCGGCCGGGGCGCGCTGTCCTTCCTCGCCGAGGCCTCCGACCTGCTCGCCGGACAGCTGGACGAGAACCTGGTCGCCGCGCTCACCGGCCAGCTCATCGTGCCCCGGCTCGCCGACTGGTGCGCGGTGTGGCTGGAGGACGAGGCGTCCGTGCGCGGCGGCGCCGGCGGCGGGCCGGCGCGCGTGTGGCACGCCAGCGAGGCCCGCATCGAGGATCTGCGGTGCGCCCTGGAGAAGGAACCGCCCTGTCCGCCGGACGGGCTGCGTTCCGGCCCCGAGCCGTACACCTGGCCCGGCCATGCGCTCGGCCCGCAGGGCGCCCACGGGACGGCGCTGTCGTACCGCCTGATCGCCGGCGGCCGGCCGCTCGGCACGCTGGTCATCGGCCGGTGCGGGCCGGCCGGCTTCCCCGACGAGGTCACCGGGCTGGTCGAGGACCTCGGCCGGCGGGTCGCCCTGGCCATCGGCGCGGCCCGCCAGTACGCCCGCCAGGCCACCATCAGCGCCGTCCTGCAGCGCGGTCTGCTGCCCGGAGCGGTCGCCGAGATCCCCGGGATGTGCAGCGCGCTCGTCTACGAACCCTGCGACAAGGGCGGCCCCAGCGGCGACTTCTACGACCTGTTCCCGGCCGGCGACGGCCGCTGGTGCTTCGCCGTCGGCGACGTCCAGGGCAAGGGCCCGGAGGCGGCCGTGGTGATCGGCCTCGCCCGGCCCTGGCTGCGCCTCCTCGCCCGCGAGGGCTACGGCGTCGCGGACGTCCTGGACCGCCTCAACCAGCTCCTCCTGGACGACGCCACCGAGGCGGCCGACGCCGCCGCGCGGGCCCTGGTGGCCGCCGGCGGCCGGGCGCTGGCCTCCGCGGACGGCACCCAGACCCGCTTCCTGTCCCTCCTGTACGGCGAGCTGACGCCCCACGACGGCGGGGTGCGCTGCACGCTGGCCTCCGCCGGCCACCCGCTGCCGCTGCTCCTCAGCCCCGACGGCACCGTGCGCACGGCCGCGCGCCCGCAGACCCTGCTCGGCGTGGTCGAGGACGAGACCTACACCAGCGAGACCGTCGACCTGCTCCCCGGCGACAGCCTGCTGTGCGTCACCGACGGGGTCACGGAGCGGCGCTCCGGATCCCGCCAGTTCGACGACGGGGACGGGCTGGCCCGCGCCCTGTCCGGCTGCGCCGGGCTCGGCGCCGAGCTGATCGCTGAAAGGATCCGCCGCCTGGTCCACGAGTTCGGCGGCGGGCTGCCCGACGACGACCTGGCCCTGCTGGTGCTCCAGGCGGAGTGACCTCCGCGGTACGGGACAATGGGGGCATGCCTTCCGCACTCCCCGACGGCGAGCCCGTCCCCGCCGACGGTGCGCTGCCCGCGCACGCGCTCGCCGGGGCCGCAGGCCGCCCGCTCGGCTTCTACCTGCACGTCCCGTACTGCGCGACCCGCTGCGGCTACTGCGACTTCAACACGTACACCGCGACCGAGCTGCGCGGCACGGGCGGGGTGCTCGCCTCCCGGGACAACTACGCGGACACGCTGGCGGACGAGATCCGGCTGGCACGGAAGGTGCTGGGCGACGACCCGCGCGAGGTCCGCACGGTCTTCGTCGGCGGCGGTACGCCGACGCTGCTGGCCGCCGAGGACCTGGTGCGGATGCTGGGCGTGATCCGCGACGAGTTCGGGCTCGCGCGGGACGCCGAGGTCACCACAGAGGCGAACCCGGAGTCCGTCGGCCCGGCGTATCTCGCCACTCTCCGCGAGGGCGGCTTCAACCGGATCTCCTTCGGCATGCAGAGCGCGAAGCAGCACGTGCTGAAGGTCCTCGACCGCACCCACACCCCCGGCCGCCCCGAAGCGTGCGTCGCGGAGGCGAAGGCGGCGGGGTTCGAGCACGTCAACCTGGATCTGATCTACGGCACGCCCGGGGAGTCGGACGACGACTGGCGGGCCTCCCTCCAGGCCGCCCTGAGCGCCGGCCCCGACCACGTCAGCGCCTATGCGCTCATCGTGGAGGAGGGCACCCAGCTCGCCCGCCGGATCCGCCGGGGCGAGATCCCGATGACCGACGACGACGTGCACGCCGACCGGTACCTGATCGCCGAGGAACTGCTGACCGAGGCGGGCTTCGACTGGTACGAGGTCTCCAACTGGGCCACCTCCGCGGCGGGCCGCTGCCTGCACAACGAGCTGTACTGGCGGGGCGCCGACTGGTGGGGCGCCGGACCGGGCGCGCACTCGCACGTCGGCGGGGTGCGCTGGTGGAACGTCAAGCACCCGGGCGCCTACGCGGCCGCCCTCGCCTCCGGCCGCTCCCCGGGCGCCGGCCGCGAGCTGCTGTCGGACGAGGACCGGCGAGTGGAGCGGATCCTGCTGGAGCTGCGGCTGCGGGAGGGGGTGCCGCTGGCCCTGCTGAAGGAGGAGGGCCTCGCGGCTTCCCGGCGGGCGCTG
The DNA here is from genome assembly GCF_055566415.1 of Streptomyces sp. NPDC027663. NCBI lineage: Bacteria > Bacillati > Actinomycetota > Actinomycetes > Kitasatosporales > Streptomycetaceae > Streptomyces > Streptomyces sp. NPDC027663. The sequence continues at coordinate 603,866 of NZ_JBVHSK010000001.1, forward strand.
GCGGACGGGCTGCTCCAGCAGGGCCCGTACGAGGAGGGACGGGCCGTGCTGACACTGCGCGGGCGGCTGCTGGCGGACGCGGTGGTACGGGACCTGGTGGACTGAACCGGCCACCGGGGGCAACGGCCTCGTGGCCCGGCGTGCCGGCCACCGGGGTCAGCGCCTGCTGGCCCGACGTGCCGGCGATCGAGGGCAGCGCCTGGTGGACTGAACCGGCCACAAGGGCAGCGCCTGGGTGCTGAACCGCCACGAGGGCAGCGCCTGCTGGCATGACGTGCCGGCCGCGGGGGCGGCGGACGCCACGTGGGTCAGGCCGCGCCGCCGCCCGTGACGAAATCGATCAGTTCCTCCACCCGCCCGAGCAGCTCGGGCTCCAGGTCCTTGTAGGACCCCACCCGCTGCAGGATCGCCTGCCAGACCGCCCCGGTGTTCTCCGCCGGCCACCCCAGGGCCCGGCAGACGCCCGTCTTCCAGTCCTGGCCCTTCGGGACGGCCGGCCAGCCCGGGATGCCGAGCGAGGCCGGCTTCACCGCCTGCCAGACGTCGATGTACGGATGGCCGACCACCAGCGCGTGCTCGCTCGTCACCGACTGTGCGATGCGCCACTCCTTCGTGCCCGGAACCAGATGGTCCACGAGCACGCCCAGACGGGCGTCCGGCCCGGGGGCGAACTCGGTCACGATCGCCGGCAGGTCGTCCACGCCCTCCAGGTACTCCACGACCACGCCCTCGATGCGCAGGTCGTCGCCCCACACCTTCTCGACCAGCTCGGCGTCGTGCCGGCCCTCGACGTAGATACGGCCGGCGCGGGCCACGCGCGCGCGTGCGCCGGGGACGGCGACCGAACCGGAGGCCGTGCGGGCGGGCCGCGCCGGGCCGCCGGACGAGGGCCGGACCAGCGTCACGACCCGTCCCTCCAGCAGGAAGCCGCGCGGTTCCAGCGGGAACACCCGGTGCTTGCCGAAGCGGTCCTCCAGGGTGACCGTGCCCGCCTCGCAGCGGATCACCGCCCCGCAGAACCCGGTGCCGGGCTCCTCCACGACCAGGCCCGGCTCGGCCGGTACCTCCGGCACGGACTGCGGCTTCTTCCAGGGCGGGGTCAGGTCGGCGGAGTACACACGAGGGCGCGGGCCCGAAGGGCCCTCGTGGGAAGGGCGGCGGCGGGAGGCGGGTGGGCGCATTCGGATGACGATAGGAGAAGCCGCACGCCACCGCTCACGACACGCCGTGCAGGAGCCGCCCCGGCGGCTCAGCTCACACCGAACCGCGCTGCCAGGGCGTCCCGTTGGCGACGGACGAACCCCGCGTCCACCACCGCACCGTGACCGGGTACGTAGAGCGCGTCCTCGCCGCCGAGCGCCAGCAGCCGGTCGAGCGCGTCCGGCCAGCGGGACGGGACCGCGTCCGGGCCCGCCTGGGGCTCGCCGGACTCCTCCACCAGGTCGCCGCAGAAGACCACCTCCGGATCCCCCGGCACGAGGACCGCCAAGTCGTACGCGGTGTGACCGGGGCCCACGTTGGCCAGCAGCGCCTGCCGGCCGTCGCCGAGGTCGAGGGTCCACTCGCCGGAGACCAGGTGGCCGGGCGGGACCAGCGTCTCCACCGCCTCCTCCACGGCCGCGGGCGGCAGGCCGTTCCTGAGCGCGTCCAGACGCAGCTCCGCCCGCTCGTACGCCAGCACCGCGTCCAGGCCCACGGCCGCGTACACCTGCGCGCCGGCGAAGGCGGGCGCACCGAAGACGTGGTCGAAGTGGGGGTGGGTCAGCGCGAGATGGGTCACACGGCCGCCGGCCAGTTCCTGGGCCTGCGCCCGCAGCCGCGCCCCCTCGGCCAGGCTCGACCCGGCGTCCACCACCAGCGCCGTACCCGCGCCGACGACCAGCCCTGCGGTGCAGTCCCAGCCGGGCAGCCGGCACCGCCCCACCCCGGCCGCCAGCCGTTCCCAGCCCAGCTCTTCCCAAGTCACGGTCATACCGGCGACGCTAGCGGTACGACCCGGTACGGGGGCCGGACCTTGCCCAGGGTGTACCCGACAGCCGTACACTGGGCCGGGGAACGCTGGCACTCCCAAGGGAAGAGTGCCAGGTGGGCGACCCGAAAGGGACCGAGGGGACGGACGGACGTGCTGGAGGTGCGCGCGAATGCTGAGTGAACGCAGGCTTCAGGTACTGCGCGCCATCGTCCAGGACTACGTGGGCACCGAGGAGCCGGTCGGTTCCAAGGCGCTCACCGAGCGGCACAACCTCGGCGTCTCCCCGGCCACCGTCCGCAACGACATGGCGGCCCTGGAGGACGAGGGGTTCATCGCCCAGCCGCACACCAGTGCCGGGCGCATCCCCACCGACAAGGGCTACCGGCTGTTCGTCGACAAGCTCGCGGGCGTGAAGCCGATGACCGCGCCCGAGCGGCGGGCGATCCAGAACTTCCTGGAGGGCGCCGTCGACCTCGACGACGTCGTCGCGCGGACCGTGCGGCTGCTCGCGCAGCTCACCCGGCAGGTCGCCGTCGTGCAGTACCCGTCCCTGACCCGGTCCACCGTCCGGCATGTGGAGCTTCTCTCACTCGCCCCCGCGCGCGTGATGCTCGTGCTGATCACGGACACCGGCCGGGTCGAGCAGCGGATGGTCGACTGCCCGGCGCCGTTCGGCGAGTCCTCGCTGGCGGATCTGCGGGCGCGGCTCAACAGCCGGGTCGCGGGCCGCCGGTTCACGGACGTGCCGAAGCTGGTCGAGGACCTGCCGGAGGCCTTCGAGCCCGAGGACCGCGGTACGGTCTCCACCGTGCTCTCCACTCTCCTGGAGACACTCGTCGAGGAGAACGAGGAGCGGCTGATGATCGGCGGCACCGCCAATCTCACCCGCTTCGGGCATGACTTTCCCCTCACGATCCGGCCCGTCCTGGAGGCACTGGAGGAGCAGGTCGTGCTCCTCAAGCTCCTGGGCGAGGCGAAGGATCCGGGCGTGACCGTGCGCATCGGCCACGAGAACGCCCACGAAGGACTCAACTCCACCTCCGTGGTGTCGGTGGGCTACGGTTCGGGCGGCGAGGCGGTTGCCAAGCTCGGCGTGGTCGGACCGACCCGCATGGACTACCCGGGAACGATGGGAGCGGTACGCGCAGTGGCACGGTACGTCGGACAGATCCTGGCGGAGTCGTAAGTGGCCACGGACTATTACGCCGTTCTCGGCGTGCGCCGCGACGCGTCGCAGGATGAGATCAAGAAGGCGTTCCGTCGGCTCGCGCGCGAGCTGCACCCGGACGTCAACCCGGACCCGAAGACCCAGGAGCGGTTCAAGGAGATCAACGCCGCTTACGAGGTGCTGTCGGACCCGCAGAAGAAGCAGGTCTACGACCTCGGCGGCGACCCGCTCTCCCAGTCCGGCGGCGCCGGCGCGGGCGGCTTCGGTGCCGGTGGCTTCGGCAACTTCTCCGACATCATGGACGCGTTCTTCGGTACGGCGTCGCAGCGCGGGCCGCGCTCGCGCACCCGGCGCGGCCAGGACGCGATGATCCGGATCGAGGTGGAGCTGGACGAGGCGGCCTTCGGCACGACCAAGGACATTCAGGTCGACACCGCGGTCGTCTGCAACACCTGCAACGGCGAGGGCGCTGCCCCGGGCACGTCCGCCCAGACATGTGACATGTGCCGCGGCCGCGGTGAGGTGTCCCAGGTCACCCGGTCCTTCCTGGGCCAGGTCATGACCTCCCGGCCCTGCCCCCAGTGCCAGGGCTTCGGCACGGTGGTCCCGACCCCGTGCCCGGAGTGCGCCGGCGACGGCCGCGTCCGCTCGCGGCGCACGCTCACCGTGAAGATCCCGGCCGGTGTCGACAACGGCACACGGATCCAGCTCGCCGGCGAGGGCGAGGTCGGCCCGGGCGGCGGTCCGGCCGGTGACCTGTACGTCGAGATCCACGAGCTGCCGCACCCGACGTTCCAGCGGCGCGGTGACGACCTGCACTGCACGGTGACGATCCCGATGACGGCGGCGGCCCTCGGCACCAAGGTGCCGCTGGAGACCCTGGACGGCCTGGAGGAGGTCGACATCCGGCCCGGCACCCAGTCCGGCCAGTCGATCCCGCTGCACGGCCGGGGCGTCACGCATCTGCGCGGCGGCGGCCGGGGCGACCTGATCGTGCACGTCGAGGTCACCACCCCGACCAAGCTCGACCCCGAGCAGGAACGCCTCCTGCGCGAGCTGGCCAAGCTGCGCGGCGAGGAGCGCCCGCAGGGGCAGTTCCAGCCGGGGCAGCAGGGGTTGTTCTCGCGGCTGAAGGACGCGTTCAACGGACGCTGAGGTCACCCTGTCCGGTCGGCCGAGAAGTGGCATGTGCCATGGGGAAGACCCGATTCGGACTTGTTCGGAGGACGTGACACCATGCGGTCATGTCCTCCGCGCTGACCGATCTCTTTCCCCACCCGATCGTGCAGGCCCCCATGGCGGGCGGCGTCTCCGTGCCGCAGCTCGCCGCCGCCGTCTCCGAGGCCGGCGCTCTCGGGTTCCTCGCCGCCGGATACAAGACCGCCGACGGCATGTACCAGGAGATCAAGCAGCTGCGGGGGCTCACGAGCCGTCCCTTCGGCGTGAACGTGTTCATACCGCAGTCCGACCATCCCGGTGCGGGCGCCGACTCCACCGGAGCGGTTGCAGCCGCGCCCCCGGATGCCGGTGCCGTGGAGGTCTACGCCCACCAGCTGGCCGGGGAAGCCGCCTGGTACGAGACCGAGCTGGGCGACCCGGACAGCGGACGGGACGACGGTTACGAGGCCAAGCTCGCCGTCCTCCTCGACAACCCGGTGCCGGTGGTCTCGTTCCACTTCGGTGTGCCGGGCCGCGAGGTGTTCGAGAGATTCCGCCGGGCCGGCACGTTCACCCTGGTCACCGCGACCACCGCCGAGGAGGCCCGCGCGGTCGAGCGGGCCGGGGCGGACGCGGTGATCGCCCAGGGCGTGGAGGCCGGCGGGCACCAGGGCACCCACCGGGACCTGCCGGAGAACGACGGCTCGGGCATCGGACTGCTGTCGCTGGTCGCGCAGATCCGCGAGGCGGTGCGCATCCCGGTCGTGGCCGCCGGCGGCATCATGCGCGGCAGCCAGATCGCCGCCGTCCTCGCCGCCGGTGCGAGCGCGGCCCAGCTGGGCACCGCGTTCCTCGCCACCCACGAGTCCGGCGCCCACGCCCTGCACAAGCAGGCGCTGACCAACCCCCTGTTCGCGCGCACCGAGCTGACCCGCGCCTTCTCCGGCCGCCCGGCGCGCGGCCTGGCCAACCGCTTCCTGCGCGAGCACGGGCCGTACGCCCCCGCCGCCTATCCCGACATCCACCACCTGACCGCACCGCTGCGCAAGGCCGCCGCCAAGGCCGGGGACGCACAGGGCATGGCGCTGTGGGCGGGCCAGGGGCACCGGCTGGCCCGGGAACTGCCGGCCGGGCAGCTGGTGGAGACGCTGGCGGCCGAACTCGCCGCCGCCCGGACAGCGTTGTCGGCCGGGGGTGACGTCCGATGACGGCCCCCGTCTTCGTCGTCGGGCACTTCGACCCGGACGGCCACCGGTACGTCCTGGACGGCCCCGAGGGACGCCACGCGGTCTCCGTGAAGCGGCTGCAGCCCGGCGAGGAGGTCGTACTCACCGATGGCGCCGGGCGCTACGCGGTGTGCGAGGTGATCGGCAGCGAGGGCAAGGACCGGCTGATCGTCCACATGTCGGGTGTGTCCGAGGAGCCGGAGCCCCGCCCCCGGATCACGGTCGTCCAGGCGCTTCCCAAGGGCGACCGGGGAGAGGTCGCCGTCGAGACCATGACCGAGGTCGGTGTCGACGCGATCGTGCCCTGGCAGGCCGCCCGCTGCATCACCCAGTGGAAGGGCGACCGCGGCCTGAAGGCCCTCGGCAAGTGGCGGTCCACCGCCCGGGAGGCCGGCAAGCAGTCGCGCCGGGTCCGCTTCCCCGAGGTCGCGGACGCGGCGACGACCAGACAGGTTGCCGCACTTCTGGCCGAAGCCGACTTCGCCGCCGTACTGCACTCGGACTTCGAGCACGGCAGTGAAGCGCTCGCCACCGCGGAACTGCCCGCCGAGGGTGAGATCATGCTGGTCGTCGGCCCCGAGGGCGGGGTCTCCCGGGACGAGCTGGCGCTCTTCGTGGAGGCGGGCGCCAAGCCGTACGTCCTCGGCCCCACCGTGTTGCGCACATCCACCGCCGGCACCGCCGCCGCGGCCCTGCTCCTGGGCCGCACCGGCCGCTGGTCCTGACCCGTCGGAAGGACATCGTGGAACTCGCTCAAGTCCGGCTCCTCGTCACCGACTTCCCGGCCTGCTACCGCTTCTACGCCGATGTCCTCGGCCTCAAGCCGCAGTCCGGGGCGGCCGTGGGCCCGTACGAGAAGTTCAGCCCGCACACCGGCTCCGCCGGGATCGCGCTGCAGGACCGGGCGATGATGGCACAGGTCCTGAACGAGCTGGAGGAGACCGCCACCGGGCACCGTTCCCTGGTCGTCCTGCGCGTCGACGACCTCGGCTCCTACTGCGCGGAGATCACCTCCCGGGGCGCGGCACTGCTGCACGGCCCGGCCCTGATGACCGACCGCATGCGGGTGGCCCACCTCAAGGACCCCGAGGGCAACCTGGTCGAACTCCAGGAGTGGCTGCTGATGGGCGGCTGACAACGCGCTCCACCGGGGGCGGCGAGACGGTGCCGCTCGGTGTGGCCGGTCGGTGTCGTCGGTCGTCCGCGGTGCCGTCCGTGCTCCGCCGTGGGCAGCGAGGTGTCGTCGGTCGTCCGTGGTGCCGTCGTGGCCGGGCGCGCAGTTGCCCGTGCCCCGTCCGGCGCGCGACCGGTGCCTCGAACGGGTGAGTGGCCGTATGCGGTCTTCCGTGTCGTCCGGGCCGGTGGGACGCTGCTGGTATGGGGGCATGGAGACGGATACCGATACGGATACGGCGTGGGCCGCGGGCGGTGGCCGTGGCGGCGTTCGTCGTGGTGGCCGCGGGGGCCGCGGTGGCGTGCCAGCCGGGCGGTCTCGGATCCGCGACCGTCGCCTACACCACCGACCAGACCGCGACGGCCGCGCTGGAGCGGCGGCACGTGAACGTCGCCTGGCTCACCTGCACCGGCAGTTACGGCGACGACGCGCGCGGCAGCGAGCCCTCGCCGACCGAGACCACGGTCGTGTCGGTCGACTGCCAGGGCGAGACGGACGACCGGCGGAAGATCGTCGTCACCGGGCAGGTCACCAAGGCCGTCGACGGCGCCTGTGTGCGCGGGGACCTGACCGCGAAGGTCGACGGCAGGCAGGTGTTCCATGTCGACGGCCTCGGCAACTGCGATGCCGGTCCGCGACCGACGTACCAACCGCCCACCCCGGGACAGCCGAGGCCCACGGTGACCGTCACCGTCACCCGGACCATCTGGCCCGTGCAGGGCAAGTGATCGGAACCGGGAGCGGGCACGCCGGGGCGCTGCGTAGAGTGACGGCGTGACTCAGGGTGCTTCGACGGGAACCGCGCAATCCGCCGCCTATCTCCGATTTCCGCATCTGCACGGCGACTTGGTGGCCTTCGTCGCCGAGGACGACGTCTGGCTCGCGCCGCTCGACGGCGGCCGGGCCTGGCGGGTCAGCGCCGACAACCGGCCGGTGACCCTGCCCCGCATATCGCCGGACGGCAGACACCTCGCCTGGACCTCCACCCGGGACGGCGCACCCGAGGTGCACGTGGCGCCGCTCGACGGCGGCCCCGCCGAGCGCCTGACGTACTGGGGCAACCGCCGCACGGAGGTGCGCGGTTGGACCGCGGACGGGCGGGTGCTCGTGCTCGGTGCGCAGGGCCGGCACAGCCTCCGGCACACCTGGGCGCACGCCGTCCCGCTGGACGGTGGACCGGCCGAGACCCTGCCGTACGGCCCGGTCGGCGACGTGGCGTTCGGCCCGGCGACCGTGCTGCTGTCCGCACCCATGGGCCGCGAGGCCGCCTACTGGAAGCGCTACCGGGGCGGTACGGCGGGCAAGTTGTGGATCGACCGGGACGGCAGCGGGGAGTTCGTGCGGCTGCACGAGGACCTCGCCGGGAACATCGAGTGCCCCGTGTGGGCGGGTGACCGGATCGCGTTCCTCTCCGACCACGAAGGCACCGGAGCCCTGTACTCCTCCCTCGCCGACGGCTCCGACCTGCGCCGGCACACCCCGCTCGGGGGCACCTCCCGCTCATCGGGGTCCCCCCGCTCTGGTGGAACCGGGAGCGGGGGAGAAGCCGGCAGTGGGGGAGAGGCCGGGAACGGGGGAGGGTTCTACGCCCGGCACGCGGCCGGCGACGGCACCCGGGTCGTCTACAGCTCGGCCGGTGAACTGTGGCTGCTGGACGACCTGGAGGGCGCCGAGCCGCGCCGGCTGGACGTGCGGCTCGGCGGGCCGCGGATCGATCTGCGCCCCCGGCCGGTGAACGCCGCGCACTGGTTCGGTGAGGCGTCCCCCGACCACACCGCCCGTGGCAGCGCCGTGTGCGTGCGGGGCGGCGTCCACTGGGTCACCCACCGCTCCGGGCCCGCCCGCGCCCTCGCCGCCACCCCCGGCGTCCGCGCCCGGATGCCGCGCACCTTCCGTGCCGAGGGCGAGGAGTGGGTGGTGTGGGTGACGGACGCCGAGGGTGACGACGCCCTGGAGTTCGCCCCCGCGACCGGTACCGTCCCCGGTTCCCCGCCCCGCCGGCTCGCCGCCGGACAGCTCGGCCGGGTCCTGGAGCTGGCCATGGCCCCCGACGGCAGCCGGGCCGCCGTCGCCGCGCACGACGGCCGGCTGCTGATCGTCGAGCGGGAGACCGGCGAGGTCCGCGAGGTCGACCGCAGCGACGACGGCGAGGTCTCCGGTCTTGCCTTCTCGCCCGACTCCGCCTGGCTCGCCTGGGCCCATCCCGGACCCCGCCCGCTCTCCCAGCTGCGCATCGCCCACACCACCGACCTCTCGGTCACCGAGGCGACCCCGCTCCGCTTCCAGGACTACGCGCCCGCCTTCACCCTCGACGGCAAGCACCTTGCGTTCCTCTCCAACCGCGCCTTCGACCCGGTCTACGACGAGCACGTCTTCGACCTCGCCTTCGTGGTCGGTGCCCGCCCGCACCTGATCACCCTCGCCGCCGTCACCCCCTCACCGTTCGGCCCGCAACGCCACGGCCGGCCGTTCGAGACGCCCGACAAGGACGAGACGCCCGACAGCGAGGGCACCCCCGCCACCCGCATCGACCTGGAGGGTCTCGCCGACCGGATCGTGCCCTTCCCGGTGGAGGCCGGCCGCCACTCCGGTCTGCGCGCCGCCAAGGACGGCGTGCTCTGGCTGCGCCACCCCGTGCACGGGGTCCTCGGCGCGTCCCGCGCCCACCCCGAGGACCCCGCCCCGCACACCGAGCTGGAGCGCTACGACCTCGCCCAGCGCCGCCTGGAACACCTCGCCTCCGATGCCGACCACTTCGAGGTCAGCGGCGACGGCAAACGCGTCCTGCTGTGGAGTGACGGGCGGCTGCGGGTCGTGCCGAGCGACCGCCGTACCGGCTCCGACGACGACGGCGACACCAGCGTCACCGTCGACCTGGCCCGCGTCCGGCAGACCGTCGACCCGGCCGCCGAGTGGCGGCAGATGTACGACGAGACCGGCCGCCTCATGCGCGACCACTACTGGCGGCCCGACCTCGGCGGCGTCGACTGGGACGGCGTCCTCGCCCGTTACCGCCCGCTGCTCGCCCGGCTCGCCACCCACAGCGACCTGGTCGACGTGCTGTGGGAGGTGCACGGCGAACTCGGCACCTCGCACGCCTACGTCACCCCGGGCGGCGGCTCCGGCGGCGCCCGGCACGGCCTGCTCGGCGCCGATCTGTCCCGTCACCGGGACGGCAGTTGGCGCGTCGACCGCATCCTGCCCGCGGAGACCTCCGACCCGCACGCCCGCTCCCCGCTCGCCGCACCCGGAGTCGCCGTCCGCCCCGGCGACGCGATCATCGCCGTGGCCGGCCACCCCGTCGACCCGGTGACGGGCCCCGGCCCCCTCCTGGCCGGCACGGCGGGCCACCCCGTGGAACTGACCGTCTCCCCGGCCGCCGGCGGCGAACCCCGGTACACGGTCGTCGTCCCCATCGCCGACGAGGAGGCCCTGCGCTACCACGCCTGGGTCGCCGACCGCCGCGCCCACGTCCACGCGGCCTCCGGCGGCCGGCTCGGCTACCTCCACGTCCCCGACATGCAGGCCCCCGGCTGGGCCCAGATCCACCGCGACCTGCGCGTGGAGGTCGCCCGGGAGGGCCTGGTGGTCGACGTCCGCGAGAACCGGGGCGGCCACACCTCCCAGCTCGTGGTCGAGAAGCTGGCCCGCCGGATCATCGGCTGGGACCTGCCGCGCGGCATGCGCCCCACCAGCTACCCCCTGGACGCACCCCGTGGTCCCGTCGTGGCCGTGGCCAACGAGTTCTCAGGCTCCGACGGCGACATCGTCAACGCGGCCATCAAGGCCCTCGGTATCGGCCCGGTCGTCGGCACCCGCACCTGGGGCGGCGTCATCGGCATCGACAGCCGCTACCACCTGGTCGACGGCACCCTGGTCACCCAGCCCAGGTACGCGATCTGGCTGGAGGGGACGGGCTGGGACGTGGAGAACCACGGGGTCGACCCGGACGTGGAGGTGGTGCAGCGGCCGCAGGACTGGGCGGAGGGGAGAGACGCCCAGCTGGACGCGGCGATCGGGCTCGCGCTGGAGGCACTGGAGGAACGGCCTGCGAAGACTCCGCCAGGTATGCCGGTCTAGGAGGGGCGCGGGGCTGCATCCATGTGCGGCTGCGCCGCATGGGCGCGATCAACCACAGACGACCCGCACCCGAACGACTACGATTGCCCCCCGTATTGATCATCGGCGAAAGCGAGCGCACACGCGATGTCAGGCGAACCGCAGGACGACTGCCTGTTCTGCAAGATCGTCGCGGGCACGATCCCGGCGACGATCGTCCGCGAGACCGAGACGACCGTGGCCTTCCGGGACATAAACCCCCAGGCGCCCACCCACGTCCTGGTGATTCCCAAGGCCCACTACGAGAACGCGGCGGCCCTGGCGGCCGGCGCCCCGCAGCTCGCGGCGGACGTCCTCGCGGAGTCCCAGGCCGTCGCCGACGAGGAGAAGCTGGACAGCTACCGCCTCGTCTTCAACACCGGCGCCGGCGCGGGCCAGACCGTCTGGCACGCCCATGCGCACGTCCTCGGTGGCCGTGGCCTCCAGTGGCCGCCCGGATAGCCGGAGATGTCCGTCCGTGAACTGGTGGTCCTCGGCACCGCCAGCCAGGTCCCGACCCGGCACCGCAACCACAACGGCTATCTGCTGCGGTGGGACGGCGAGGGCATCCTGTTCGACCCCGGCGAGGGCACACAGCGGCAGATGGTGCGCGCCGGGGTCGCCGCGCACGACCTGAACCGGATCTGTGTCACGCACTTCCACGGCGACCACTCCCTGGGCCTCGCGGGAGTCATCCAGCGCATCAACCTCGACCAGGTGCCGCACGAGGTCACCGCGCACTACCCGCGCTCCGGGCAGCGCTTCTTCGACCGGCTGCGGTACGCGACGGCCTACCGGGAGACGGTCGGCGTCACCGAGGCGCCGGTCGCCGCCGACGGCATCCTCGCGGTGACCCCCTCGTACACCCTGGAAGCCCGCAGGCTCTCCCACCCCGTGGAGTCCTACGGCTACCGGCTGATCGAGCCCGACGGCCGCCGGATGCTGCCCGGCCGGCTGGCCGCGCACGGCATCACGGGCCCGGACGTCGGCCGCCTCCAGCGCGAGGGCCGGCTCGGGGACGTGACGCTGGAGGACGTCAGCGAGGTGCGCAGCGGGCAACGCTTCGCGTTCGTCATGGACACCCGGCTCTGTGACGGCGTGTACGCGCTCGCGCAGGGCTGCGACCTGCTCGTCATCGAGTCCACGTTCCTCGACGAAGACATCCGGCTCGCCGTCGAGCACGGCCATCTGACTGCCGGTCAGGCGGCCGCGGTCGCGCGGGACGCCGGTGTACGGCACCTCGTCCTCACCCACTTCAGCCAGCGCTACACCGAACCCGAGGAGTTCGAGCGGCAGGCGCGGGCCGCGGGCTTCGAGGGAGAGCTGACCGTGGCGTACGACCTGCTGCGGGTGCCGGTTCCGAAACGGCGATAAAACGCCCGTACGATGCTCTGATGCCCCTCCCGAAAGCTGAACTGCACCTCCATGTCGAAGGCACCCTGGAGCCGGAGCTGGCCTTCGAGCTGGCTGCCCGCAACGGCGTGACCCTTCCGTACGCGGACACCGAGGAACTCCGCACGGCCTACCGGTTCAAGAATCTGCAGTCCTTCCTGAACCTCTACTACCAGCTGATGGCCGTGCTGCGCACCGAGCAGGACTTCGCGGACCTGGCGAACGCCTACCTCGCCCGTGCCGCGGCCCAGGGCGTACGGCACGCGGAGATCTTCTTCGACCCGCAGGCCCACATCGCGCGGGGCCTGAGCCTCGGCACGGTCGTGGAGGGACTGTGGCGGGCGCTGGGCAGCAGTGAGCGGAACCACGGCGTGTCCACGAAGCTGATCATGTGCTTCCTGCGGGACGAGTCCGCCGACTCGGCGCTGGAGACGTTGCAGGCCGCGAGACCGTACCTGGACCGGATCACCGGAATCGGCCTGGACTCCGCCGAGGCCGGGCATCCGCCGCTGAAGTTCCGTGAGGTCTACGAGGCCGCCGCCGCGCTCGGACTGCGCCGCGTCGCGCACGCCGGTGAGGAGGGTCCGCCGGCGTACATCACCGAGGCCCTGGACGTGCTCGGCGTGGAGCGTGTCGACCACGGTCTGCGCTGCATGGAGGACCCGGCGCTGGTCGAGCGGCTGGTCCGGGAGCGCGTTCCGCTCACCCTGTGCCCGCTGTCCAACGTCCGGCTGCGTGCCGTGGACACCCTGGCCGACCACCCGTTGCCGGCCATGCTCGACGCCGGTCTGCTGTGCACGGTCAACTCGGACGACCCGGCCTACTTCGGCGGGTACGCCGGTGACAACTTCGACGCCGTGCAGAAGACCCTGCACCTGAGCGAGGACCGGTTGCGCGAGCTGGCCCGCAACTCCTTCCTCGCCTCCTTCCTGGAGGACGACGAGGAGCGGCGGGCGCGGTACCTGGCCGAGGTGGCGGCGTACGAGTTCTGAGGCGGGGGGCACCCCCTAGGGGGCAGTTGTGGCGGCAGCCTTCCCGTACGCGCGCCGGGCGGGCACAGCAGGGCTGTCCACCGGGATCTCCACCACCGGCGGCACTGCCCGCCCGGCCCGCAGCGCGACCGCGGTCAGCGGTGCCGCGATCACCAGGAGCCCGGCCGCGAGGACCGCGCCCATGACCGGGAAGCCCGCCTGTGCGGCGAGCACGCTGCCGGTCAGCGGGCCCGCCGCCGTGCCCAGCGAGGAGGCCGAGCCCACGAGCACCGCCCAACGGCCCTGCGCGTCCAGCGAGGCGGCGAGGCCGATGAGATATGACAGCACGACCGGGTAGAGCACGTTCCAGGCGATCTCACCCGCGGCGAAGGACGCCAGGCCGGTCGCGGACGCGCTCAGCGCGACGCAGACGGCGATCAGGGCCGTACCTGCGCCGATGGGCAGCGCCCGGCCGAACCGCGGGCCGATCGCCCCCGCGCCCGTCACCCCCAGCAGTCCCGCGCCCAGCGCGACGGCGAACACCGCGCCCACCACCGACTCCGTCAGCTGGGCCTGGGCCAGGCCGATCCGGCCGCTCACCCCCCACAGGGCGTTCTGCGCCAGGGACCAGCAGGGCATCGCGACGGCGAGGACCAGTCCGGAGCCCAGGTGGGGCAGGCGGGCGCCCCGCTGCCGGCCGGGGCCCGGGGCGGCCGTCCGCCGGCCGGCCGGCGCGGCGCCGGCCCTGCGGCCGGGCAGGCGGCCGGTGAGCGGCCACACCGCGCATGCGGTGAGGGCGAGCGCGGCCGGCGGCTGGGCGTGGCCCGGCCCGAGGTGCGGTACCACCAGACAGATCGCACCGGCGAGCGCGGAGACGCCGAGGAGGCCGAGGGTGGTGACCCGTTGCGGGTCCATCCCCCGGGACCCCCGCTCCGCCCGGGCCGGGTACGCCCCCACGGCCGCGATGCCGCTCGCGGCGACCGCCGTGACCGTGCCCGAGCCGAATCCGCCGGTCACCGCGCCCGCCACGACGGCCGGTACGACGTCGGTGAGGGCCGCGCCGCCATAGCCGAGGGCGGCGAGCGTGAGGCCGGCGCGGGCGAGGGTGCGGGGTCCGATGCGGTCGACCCGGGACGCCAGCAGGAAGCCGGCCGTCGCCGAACTCAGCAGCAGCGCACTGCCGATGGCTCCGGCCTGGGTGGCGGTGAGCGGAAGCCCGGTGTCGAGTCTGCCGACGGTGGTCGGCAGGAGGTACGGGGCGAGGTACCCGGCCGTGAACAGGGCGACGAGGGGCCAGGGCAGGGGGCGGGGGGCGGACACGGGCGTTCCCAGGGCAGGCGAAAGGTGCGGCTCGGAAAGGGGGATGGGGCGACGACCGTCGACGGACAGGAACGCGCGAGCAAGTTGTATCAAGCACGCGGTTCCCGAAGAAGGCCGGCAGGGGTGATCCAGGTCACGATTCCGTTTGGAGATGGCAGCAGGGGGTAACAACGTCTAGCTCTGTTCTCATATGTGGACGCTATTCATAAGGGGAGATGGTCAAGTGGGCGGCGACCCAGCTCCGCAGAACGTGGCACGGCGACTGCGGGAGGGGATGGCGCACGGCGTGCTGTCCTTCCCGCTCACCGCGTTCCACGACGACGGCACCCTCGATCCCGACGGCTTCCGGGCCCATGCCGCCGACCGGCTCGCCGCCGGGCCCGGCGCGCTCTTCCCGGCCTGCGGCACCGGCGAGTTCTTCTCGCTGGACGAGGACGAGTACCGGACGGTGGTCACCATCGCCGTCCAGGAGGCGGCCGGAAAAGTGCCCGTCGTGGCCGGCACCGGATACGGCTGGGCGCAGGCCGCGCGGTTCGCACACATCGCCGAGGAGGCCGGCGCCGACGCCCTCCTCGTGCTGCCGCACTACCTGACCGACGCCCCGCAGGACGGCCTCGCCGCCCAGCTGGAGCAGCTCGCCGCCCGCACCCGGCTGCCGCTGATCGCCTACCAGCGCGGCCAAGTCGCCTATACGATCGCCTCGTTGCGGCGCATCGCGCGCGTCCCGAACGTCATCGGCCTCAAGGACGGCCACAGTGACCTCGACCGGCTCCAGCGCCTCACCCTCGCCGCACCCGACGGCTTCCTCTTCTTCAACGGCGCCGCCACCGCCGAGATCCAGGCCCGCGCCTACGCCGCCGTCGGCGTCCCCGCCTACTCGTCCGCCGTGCACGCCTTCGCCCCCGAGATCGCCGGCGCGTTCTTCGCCGCGCTGCGCGACGAGGACCACGGCACCGTGGACAAGCTGCTGCGCGCCTTCTACGTCCCCTTCGTCGAACTCAGGGACCGCGCGCCCGGATACGTCGTGTCCCTGGTGAAGGCGGCGGCCCGGCTGCGCGGACAGCGCGTCGGCCCCGTACGTGCCCCGCTCGCCGACCCCGCACCCGCCGACCTCGCCGGCCTGAAGGCCCTGCTCGCCACCGGACTCGATCTCGTAGGAGCCTCGCTGTGACCCGTGACCTGACCATCGCCGAGGTGTGGCTGACGCCGATCCTGGTGGCCGACGCGCCCCTGCTCAACACCCAGGGCGTGCACCAGCCGTACACCCCCCGGCTGATCGTGGAGGTGGTCACCGCCGACGGGATCACCGGGCTCGGCGAGACGTACGGCGACACCAAGTACCTGGAACTGGCCCGGCCGCTCGCCGGGTGGCTCATCGGACGCTCGGTCATGGATGTGAACCAGATGTTCGGGATCGACCTCGCCGTGGACGCCTCCCGGGTCGAGGGCCAGGCGGACGCCGGCGGACTGCGCGGCGTGCAGAGCGCCGCCAAGCTGCGGCTGTCCGTGCTCTCCGCCTTCGAGGTGGCCTGCCTCGACGCCCAGGGCAAGGCGCTCGGGCTGCCCGTGCACGCCCTGCTCGGCGGCAGGGTCCGGGACGCCGTCGAGTACAGCGCCTACCTCTTCTACAAGTGGGCCGGGCACCCGGCGGGCGTCCCCGCCGAACCCGACAAGTGGGGCGCCGCGCTCGACCCGGCCGGGGTGGTGGCACAGGCGTCGAAGCTCCGGGAACGGCACGGGTTCGGTTCCTTCAAGCTCAAGGGCGGCGTCTTCCCGCCGGACGAGGAGATCGCCGCCGTCCGCGCCCTCGCCGAGGCGTTTCCCGGACACCCGCTGCGGCTCGACCCCAACGGCGCCTGGTCGGTGGAGACCTCGCTGAAGGTGGCGAAGGAACTCGGCGATGTCCTGGAGTACCTGGAGGACCCGACGCTGGGCACCCCCGCGATGGCCGCGGTGGCCGCGGGCACGGACGTCCCCCTCGCCACCAACATGTGCGTGACCACCTTCGGCGAGATCGAGGAGGCGTTCACCAAGGGCGCCGTCCAGGTCGTCCTCTCCGACCACCACTACTGGGGCGGCCTGCGCAACACCCAGCACCTCGCCGCGATCTGCGCCGCCTTCGGGGTCGCGGTGTCCATGCACTCCAACACCCATCTGGGCATCAGCCTCGCCGCGATGACCCAGGTGGCCGCCACGGTCCCCGGCCTGCACCACGCCTGCGACTCCCACTACCCCTGGCAGTTCGAGGACGTCCTCACCGAGCGGATCGCTTTCGCGGACGGCCGGGTGGCCGTGTCCGACGCGCCCGGTCTCGGCGTCGAACTGGACCGGGACGAACTGGCCCGGCTGCACCGGCGGTGGGCCGAGGACGACGGCACCTTCCGGGACCGCGACGACGCGGCGGCGATGCGGGCGGCCGAACCGGGCCGGCGGACACCGGTGATGCCCCGCTGGTGACCGCCGTCGTGGGGGGGCGCTGGTGGTGTGCCGTTGGTGACCGCCGTCGTGCGGAACACCGGTGATGTGCCGCTGGTGACCGCCGGCGTACGGGATCCCGGGGCGCGGCCTGGTGCACACTGGCCAGAACCCGCACCACGTCAGGGAGCGCACCGTGACCCCGTCGCACACCCTCACCGGAGAGGAACCGGAACACCTCACTCAGGCAGCGCGCTGCCAGGCCCAGGTCGACCCGCTCGTCACGCTCCGCGCCCCGGGTGACCCGCCCTGGGACGTCTACCTCACCGGCACGGTCTTCCTCGACATCATCTTCACCGGCCTGGACTCGGCGCCCGTGCGTGGCACCGAGTCCTGGGCCCGGGGCATGGGCTCCAGCCCCGGCGGGGTCGCCAACATGGCCGCCGCCCTGGCCCGGCTCGGCCTCAGGACGTCCCTCGCCGCGGCCTTCGGGGACGACCACTACGGCGAGTACTGCTGGGACGCCCTGGAGCAGGGCGAGGGCATCGATCTGTCGGCCTCGCGGACCGTGCCGGGCTGGCACTCACCGGTGACCGTCTCCATGGCGTACGAGGGGGAGCGGACCATGGTCTCCCACGGGCACGAGCCGCCGCCGGAGGCCGTGCTGCTCCAGGTGGACGCGCAGGAGTGCACGCCCCGCGCACGGGCCGCCGTCGCCTCCCTCACGCCCGGGACGCAGGCGCCGTGGATCGCCCGGGCCGCCCGCGACGGCACCCGGATCTTCGCCGACGTCGGCTGGGACGACACCGGGGCGTGGAGTCTGTCGGGGCTCGCCGACCTGCAGCACTGCGAGGCGTTCCTGCCCAACGCGGAGGAGGCCATGCGGTACACCGGGGCGGACTGCCCGCGGGCGGCTGCGCATGCGCTGACCGAGCACGTGCCGGTGGCCGTGGTGACCCTCGGCGCGGAGGGGGCGTACGCGGTGGACCGGCGGACCGGGGAGACGGCGGAGGTGCCGGCGATCGCGGTGGAGGCGCTGGACCCGACGGGGGCGGGGGACGTGTTCGTCGCCGGGTTCGTGACGGGGACGCTGGCGGGGTGGCCGCTGGCCGACCGGCTGGCGTTCGCGGGGCTCACGGCGGCGCTGTCGGTGCAGGAGTTCGGGGGGTCGCTGTCGGCGCCGGGGTGGTCGGAGATCGGGGCGTGGTGGCGGAAGGTGCAGTCGGTGCAGGAGCCGGCGGCGCTGCGGCGGTACGCCTTTCTGGAAGGGCTTGTTCCGGAGGAGCTGGACCGGCCGTGGCCGTTGCGGCGGGCGGTGCCGACCATCGGGTTCCGGCGGTCCGGCTGACGTCCCAGGGGGCTCCGCCCCCTGGACCCCCGGATGCTTTCCCACCCACCCACCCGACTCGGTCCGCCGAGAAGTGGTCCCCGGGGGGTGCCGGCTCGGTCCGTCGGGAAGTGGTCCCCGGGGGGTGCCGGCTCGGTCCGCCGAGAAGTGGCCCCCCGGGGGGTGCCGGCTCACTCGGCCGGAAAGTGGCCCCCGGGGCGTTGCGGCTCGGGCTGCCGGGAGGGGGACCCGGGGGGTGCCGGCTCGCTCGGACGGGAAGTGGTCCCCCGGGGTGTTGCGGCTCGGTCTGCCGGGAGGGGGACCCTGGGGCGGTAAAAAGGCCTACTGGGTTGTCTGTGGCGCGTCGTACCCTTGAAGCGCGAGGCCGCCGCCCTCAGAGTGCGGCCGTGACGAGGAGGAAGCGCAGGCCTTAGGCGCCGGCCCATGACAGAGACACCCACAGCTCACAGCCCCACGCAGGAGCAGGCGAGAGCGCAGTTGACCGTCCCCGCCCAGCACCCCATGGTCACCGTGCTGGGTTCCGGCGATTCCCTCCTGCGCGTGATCGAAAGGGCCTTCCCGGCGGCCGACATCCATGTCCGGGGTAATGAGATCAGCGCAGTGGGCGACCCCGCGGACGTCGCCCTGATTTCGCGCGTGTTCGACGAGATGATGCTGGTGCTCCGCACCGGGCAGCCGATGACGGAGGACGCAGTGGAACGCTCGATCGCCATGCTCAAGGCGAGCGAGAACGGGACGAGCGACGGGCCGGAGACCCCGGCTCAGGTACTGACGCAGAACATCCTGTCCTCGCGAGGCCGCACCATCCGGCCGAAGACCCTCAACCAGAAGCGGTATGTCGACGCGATCGACAAGCACACGATCGTCTTCGGTATCGGCCCCGCGGGCACCGGCAAGACGTACCTCGCCATGGCCAAGGCCGTGCAGGCCCTGCAGTCCAAGCAGGTCAACCGGATCATTCTGACCCGGCCGGCGGTCGAGGCCGGCGAGCGGCTCGGGTTCCTGCCCGGCACGCTCTACGAGAAGATCGACCCCTACCTGCGCCCGCTGTACGACGCGCTGCACGACATGCTCGACCCGGACTCCATCCCGCGGCTGATGGCGGCGGGGACCATCGAGGTGGCGCCGCTCGCGTACATGCGCGGCCGTACGCTCAACGACGCCTTCATCATCCTGGACGAGGCCCAGAACACGAGCCCCGAGCAGATGAAGATGTTCCTCACCCGGCTGGGCTTCGACTCGAAGATCGTGATCACTGGTGACGTGACGCAGGTCGACCTGCCGAACGGCACCAAGAGCGGTCTGCGGCAGGTGCAGGAGATCCTGGAGGGCGTGGAGGACGTCCACTTCTCCCGGCTGTCGTCCCACGATGTCGTCCGGCACAAGCTGGTGGGCCGTATCGTCGACGCGTACGAGGTGTACGACAGCAAGCACGGAACCGAGAACGGCGGCCACAAGGGCGGCCGGGGCCGGTCCGGGCACAAGGGGAAGTAGAGACACGGCACCACCATGTCGATCGACGTCAACAACGAGTCCGGAACCGAGGTCGACGAGCAGGCGATCCTCGACATCGCCCGCTACGCACTCGCGCGGATGCGCATCCACCCGCTCTCCGAGCTCTCGGTGATCGTCGTGGACGCCGATGCCATGGAGCAGCTCCACATCCAGTGGATGGACCTGCCCGGGCCCACCGATGTCATGTCGTTCCCGATGGACGAGCTGCGGCCGCCGTCGAAGGACGACGACGAGCCGCCGCAGGGTCTGCTCGGCGACATCGTGCTGTGCCCGGAGGTCGCCGCCAAGCAGGGCGCCGAGGCGCCGACGCAGCACTCCATGGACGAGGAGCTGCAGCTGCTCACCGTCCATGGCGTGCTGCACCTGCTCGGGTACGACCACGAGGAGCCCGACGAGAAGGCCGAGATGTTCGGGCTCCAGGCCGCCATCGTGGACGGCTGGCGGGGCGAGCGCGGCCTGACCGGGCCGTCCCCGGCGCCGACCGTCTCGTAAGCGCGTCCATGAGTCCGCAGATCGTGATCGGCGCGATCGCGCTGGTCGTCGTCGCCTGGCTCGCCGCCTGCGCGGAGGCGGGCATCGCGCGGGTCTCCAGTTTCCGCGCCGAGGAGGCGGTCAAGTCCGGCCGCCGGGGCAGCACCCGGCTCGCCCAGATCACCGCCGACCCGACCCGCTATCTCAACGTGGCCCTGCTGGTCCGCGTGACCTGCGAGATGGCCGCCGCGGCCCTGGTGACCTATGCCTGCCTGCAGGAGTTCGACGCCACCTGGCAGGCCCTGCTCGTCGCCATCGGCGTGATGGTGCTCGTGTCGTACGTCGCCGTGGGCGTGTCCCCGCGGACCATCGGCCGCCAGCACCCGCTCAACACGGCGACGGCGGCGGCGTACGTGCTGCTGCCGCTGGCCCGGGTGATGGGGCCGGTCCCGTCCCTGCTGATCCTCATCGGCAACGCGCTCACGCCCGGCAAGGGCTTCCGGCGCGGCCCCTTCGCCTCCGAGGCGGAGCTGCGCGCGCTGGTCGACCTCGCCGAGAAGGAGTCGCTGATCGAGGACGAGGAGCGCCGCATGGTGCACTCGGTCTTCGAGCTGGGCGACACGCTGGTCCGCGAGGTGATGGTCCCGCGGACCGACCTGGTGGTCATCGAGCGGTACAAGACCATCCGGCAGGCCCTCACCCTCGCGCTGCGCTCCGGGTTCTCGCGGATCCCGGTCACCGGCGAGAGCGAGGACGACATCGTCGGGATCGTGTACCTGAAGGACCTGGTCCGCAAGACGCACATCAGCCGGGACGCGGAGGGCGACCTGGTGTCCACGGCGATGCGCCCGGCCGTCTTCGTGCCCGACACCAAGAACGCCGGCGACCTGCTGCGCGAGATGCAGAAGGAACGCAACCACGTCGCCGTCGTCATCGACGAGTACGGCGGCACCGCCGGGATCGTCACCATCGAGGACATCCTGGAGGAGATCGTCGGTGAGATCACCGACGAGTACGACCGGGAACTCCCGCCGGTCGAGGACCTCGGCGACGACCGCTTCCGGGTCACGGCCCGGCTGGACATCACCGACCTCGGCGAGCTGTACGGCCTGGAGGAGTACGACGACGAGGACGTGGAGACCGTCGGCGGACTGCTCGCCAAGGCACTCGGCCGGGTACCCATCGCCGGTGCGTCCGCCGAGGTCGAACTGCCCGACGGACGGCGCCTGCAACTGACGGCGGAGGCCGCGGCCGGCCGCCGGAACAAGATCGTCACTGTGCTGGTGGAACCGGTCCTGGTGCCGGTGGCCGAGGAGGAAGAGCCCGAGTGACCCCCCAGGAGCTGCGCGCTCTCTGCCTGTCCTTCAACGCGGCCGTGGAGGACTTCCCGTTCAACCCGGAGACCTCCGTCTTCAAGGTGCTTGGCAAGATGTTCGCCCTGACGAACCTGGGCGCGCGGCCCCTGACGGTCAACCTCAAGTGCGACCCGGAGGACGCGGTCCGGCTGCGGACCGACCACGAGGGACTGATCGTCCCCGGCTGGCACATGAACAAGCGGCACTGGAACACCGTGACAGCCGACGGCGACCTCCCCGACCGGCTCCTGCGGGAACTGGTCGAGGACTCCTACGACCTCGTCGTCGCCGGCCTGCCGAGAGCGGAGCGACTGCGGCTGGACCGGCCGTAACCGCCTTGCCGGGACGGCCTGACCCCGTGTCAGAATCCGGCATGACTGTTCGATACCCGCGCCCGCTGCGCCCTGGTGACCGCATCGGTGTGACCTCGCCGTCCAGCGGAGTGCACGAGTCGATGAGCGCGCGCCTCGACGTGGCACTGAAGGATCTCGAGGCCCGCGGCTACGAGGTGGTCGTCGGCCGGTGCATGGACGGCTCGACGCACATCAGCGCGCCGGCCGCGGAACGCGCGGCCGAGCTGACCGACATGCTCACCGACCCTTCGATCCGGGCCGTCGTCCCGCCGTGGGGCGGGGAGACCGCGATCGACCTGCTGCATCTGCTCGACTTCGAGCGGATCGGACGGGCCGAGCCGACGTGGATGGCCGGCTGGTCCGACATCTCCACGCTCATCACCCCGCTGACCCTGCTCACCGGTGTCGCGACCGTGCACGGCAACAACCTCATGGACACCCCGTACCGGACGCCCGGGGGCCTGCTGTCCTGGCTGGACATCGTCACCGCCCCGCAGGGCGAGCCGTTCGTCCAGACCCCGCCCGGGCGGTACCGGTCGGGCGGCTTCGACGACTACCGGTCGTATCCGGAGGTGCGCGACTTCACGCTGGACGCCGAGGGCACCTGGACCCGGCTCGACGGGACCGGGGACGTGGACGTCGAGGGCCGGCTGATCGGCGGCTGCATCGAGACGCTCGCCGGCCTTGCGGGCACGCCGTATCTGGACACGTCCGGGTTCGCGGGGCGGGAGCCGCTGCTCGTCTACGTCGAGGCCTGCGAGGACAACGCCTTCACCATCTGCCGCAATCTGCACGGCATGCGCCTCGCCGGGTTCTTCGACCGCGCAGCCGCCGTCCTCGTGGGCCGCACGCATGCGCCCGACGGCCGGACCCTCACCCAGCACGAAGCCGTCCTGGACGTGCTGGGCCCGCTGGGCGTGCCGATCGTCGCCGACGTCGAGTGCGGGCATGTCGCGCCCTACCTCCCGCTGGTGAACGGCGCGCGCGGCCGTGTGGTGCACACGGCCGCGCGGAGCGAGATCGTTCAGGCCCTGGACTGAGCCGGGCGCAGGCCCAGGCCGATCAGGACGGCGGAGGCGAGGACGATCGCCGCGTCCAGGGCGAGGACCGTGTGCACGCCGGTCAGCAGGTCACCGGAGGTGGTGGCCAGGACACCGAGCAGCGGGATGCCGACCGTGAGGCCCACCTGCTGGGTGGACGTCACCAGGCCGGTGGCCAGGCCCTGTTCCTCGTCCGGGACACCGGAGGTGACGGTGACGCCGTACGAGATGATCGCGCCGAGGTGGCACATGCTCGCCAGGGACACCGCGGCGGTGGCGAGCCACACCGACCAGGTGTGCGCGTTCAGCAGGAGCATCGTCGCGACCAGGGCGCCCTGGCCGGTGAGGGCCCCGACCAGGGTGCGGCGGGCGCCGAAGCGGCCGATGACCTTGGCGGCACGGGCGCCGGCGACGGCCGACAGGATGCCCTGGACGCCGAAGACCAGGCCCGTCTCGAAGGCGGACAGGTGCAGGACCTCCTGCAGGTACAGGGTCAGGGCGAAGATCACCGTCGACATCATCGAGAAGGTGACCAGACCGCCCACGTTGCCCCACGCCACCGTGCGGCGGCGCAGCATGGGCAGCGAGACGAGGGGTGCCGCCGAGCGGGACTCGATCACGGCGAACGCGGTGAGCAGCAGCAGGCCCGCGATCAGCGTCGTGATGACGTCGGTACGGCCGAAGCCGTGGTCGGCGGCCGTGGACAGGGCGTAGATCAGCGACAGCAGACCGGTGGTGACGGTGACCGCGCCGGGCACGTCCAGACGCGGGCGGTCCGGGGTGCGGGACTCCGGCAGCAGGCCGGGCGCGAGGGGCAGCACGATCAGCGCGGACACCGCGAGCAACGCCATCGTGGCGCGCCAGCCGAGGACGTCCGTCAGCACACCGCCCGCGATCATGCCGAAGGTGAAGCCCAGTGACAGCAGCGTGCCGGAGATGCCGAGGGCGCGGTCGCGGGCCGGGCCCTCCGCGAAGGTGGTGGTCAGCAGGGACATGCCGGTCGGTACGATCGCTGCCGCGCCGAGGCCCTGCAGCGCCCGCCCGGTGAGGAAGGACGCCGGGTCCCAGGCCAGCGTCGCCAGCAGGGAGGCCGCGCCGAACAGGGCCAGACCGGCGAGGAACAGCTTGCGGCGGCCGTACAGGTCGCCGATGCGGCCGAAGAGGAGCAGGAAGCCGCCGGAGGGCAGCGCGAACGCGGTGATCGCCCACTGCAGGGCGGAGCGGCTCATGCCGAGGTCGGAACCGAGGTCGGGCAGGGCCACGTTGAGGACGGAGAAGTCCAGCGCGACCATGAACTGGGCGGCGCACAGCACGAACAGCACGAGTTTGTCGCGCCTCGACAGCCGCGGGGCGCCGAGGGGTTCGCCGAGCGGTTCGCCCGCGGCGGTGGTGGGTCGGGTGGTGGAGTCGATCGCCATGACAATGAGCTTCGGGCGATCGGAATACGGCTGGGGAGTCGGAACTTATGGTGGTGGTGGTACCACCAGACAGCACGAGGGGGAGCGGTACGTGCCGGTTGTCGACGCGACGAAGAGCCCGCGGCGGAGCGAACTGCGCGAGTTCCTGATGAGCCGGCGGGCCCGGGTGAGCCCCGAGGAGGCCGGACTGCCGGCCGGCGGCGGCCGGCGCAGGACGCCCGGGCTGCGCCGGGAGGAGGTCGCCGTACTCGCCGGTGTGGGCGCCTCCTGGTACCAGTGGCTGGAGCAGGGGCGGGACATCTCGGTCTCCCCGCAGGTCCTCGACGCCGTAGCCCGGGTGCTGCGGCTGAGCGACGCCGAGCGGCGGCACCTGTATCTGCTGGCCGGACTGAACCCGCCCACGCCCCAGGTCGTCCCCGGCCGGCGGGACATGTGCGACGGGCTGCGGCGGCTGATCGACACCTGGATGCCGTATCCGGCGCACATCATGGACATCTACTACAACTGCGTGCTGTACAACGACGCGGCGGCCATGGTGCTCGGCATGCGGCCGGAGATCACGCAGAACTGCCTGATCGACTTCTTCACCGACCCTCTGTACCGCTCGCGCAGCAGCAACTGGGAGCAGAACGCGCGCACGGTCGTGGCGCAGTTCCGGGCCGCGTGTGCCGCGCGGCCGGACGACGAGGGGTTCCGGTCGGTGCTCGCCGAGGTGTCGGCGCGCAGTCCCGAGTTCCTGGCGCTGTGGGCCGAACGGGACATCGAGGACCAGGGGCAGGTGCGCAAGGAGCTGGACCATCCCGTGGTGGGGCTGCTGGCGGTGGAGGCGACGGTGCTGAAGGTGCCGGTCCGGCCGGACCTGATGATCGTGCTGCACGCTCCGCTGGACGAGGCGAACACCGCTGCCAAGCTGGAGTGGCTGGCGTCTCCGGAGGGGCGGCGTGGCGCGATGTACCCCGTGGCCGGGTGAACCTGCCGGGGCTTCGTATGCTCTGGGCATGACCGAGAGCAACGCGCTTGACCCCGAGGACCGCAAGATCGTCACCCTGGCCCGTTCCGCGCGGGCCCGCAACGGTGTGCCCGAGGGGGCGGCCGTACGGGACGACACCGGGCGGACCTATGTCGCCGGGTCGGTGGAACTCGCGTCGCTGAAGCTGAGCGCGTTGCGTACGGCCGTTGCCATGGCCGTGGCGTCGGGGGCGAAGTCCCTGGAGGCGGCGGCTGTGGTGAGTGACGCGGAGTCGGTGCCTGCGGAGGACCTGGCTGCCGTGGCCGACCTCGGTGGTGCGGGGACGCCTGTGCTGCTCGCCGGAGCCGACGGGGTTGTCCGGCTGACCGTTCCCGCAGCCTGACGATTCCGCCCGCCCGCCCACCCGACTCACTCGGCCACGAGGGCACCGCCCGGGCCGGCTCGGTCGGCTGTGAGGGCGCCGTCCGGGGTGGGCTCGGGCGGCTGTGAGGGTGCCGTCCGGAGTGGGCTCGGGCGGATGTGACGGTGCTGTTCGGGGCCGGCTCGGTCGGGTGTGGCGGTGTCGTTCGGGGTGGGCTCGGGCGAATGTGACGGCGCCGTTCGGAGCTGGGGCGGTCGGCTGTGGAGGTGCCGTCCGGGGTCGGGCTCGGTTCATCGGGAGGTGACCGAACAAAAGGTCGGCTGGAATTCAACCTTGTTGGTCTCCCACCCCCGCGCATCAATGGAGCCGTACCATCCGACGGCCCGTCAGATCCGCACCGCCGTGCAGTGTGCCCGCATCCGCCTGCTCGGGCCTCCGCGTCCGTCGGCGTCCCCACATGGCACTCCCCCCACAAGGAAAGGGAAGCGGATCCCCATGAGAGGCAAGCGCACGGCAACAGGCGCGGCGCTGGTCGCCGGGGCCCTCGCGGTCACCGGACTGGCCTTCGCGCCGACCGCGGCCGCCGTCACCCCACAGTCGGCGACCATCACCGCGAGCTGCGGCATCTTCGGTGGCGGCACGGCCACGCTCACCGCCACCCAGAGCGGCACCTCGGCCACCATCACCCTCACCTCCTCGGCGATCAAGGCGCCGGTCGCGGTCGCCCAGGACTCGATCACCTCCACGCTCACCCTGGTCAAGGCCGGCGGCGGCACCACCGTCTTCAGCGGGACCAAGAACCCGGCCATGCCCAGCGGCTCGCCGGTCAGCGTCGGACCGCTGCCCGGCACCGTGGCCTCCGGCGACAGCCTGGAGGCGTACGGCGGCTCGCTGAAGATGGTGATCTTCGGGGTCACCGTGACCTGCAAGGCCACCGCCAAGCAGTCGCCCGGCCCCTTCGTCTTCGACTGAGCCGACCGGCCGACTGAACCGACCGACTGGGCTGACCGGCCGGCTGATTCGGGCGACAGGGCTGACCGGCCGGCCGGACCGACCGAGCCGACCGGTCGGCCGGGCGGTGCTGCTGGGGCGATCCACCGGGAACTGAGCGATCTGTTCCGGATCGTGCCGTAACCCCTGGGATGCCGCAGAAACTGATGATCCGTCAGATTTCTGCGGCATCTCCATTGACTTCTCACCCCCGCTCCACATCAATGCCCCCTGTCGGCGCAGACGAGCCGCTGCGCCAGCAACCCTCAGGAGGGGGCCCATGGGTTCCACACCCCGAAGAGCCCGACGGTGGCGCTGGGCGTCACTGTTCGGGGCGACCGCACTCGCGGTCACCGCGGGCGGCGCGCTGGCCTGTCCGGCCGGCGCCGCCGGCACGAACGTGGACTTCGCCACGCACTGCATTCCGCCGGCCGTCTCGGGTCTACCGCCGATCGACGGCACCACCACCGCGAACGTGTCGGTGGACAAGACCAGTCCCAAGGTCGGCGACACGGTCACCGTGACCTACACCGTGGTCACGGCCGCCGCCAGCAACCCCACCGACCTGGCCCTGCCGGCCGACATCATGACCCCGACCGGCAAGGTCGCCCTCGGCGGCGCCCAGACCGGTGCCGTCACCGTCGCCGGACCGAAGAAGAACCCGCCGGTGCCGGGGAAGGCGGCGTTCCCGTCCTTCTCCATGACCGGCACGTTCACCGTCACCAAGGCCGGGCAGATCACCCTCTCGCCCGGCGACTACAACATCCACACCAGCTACATCCTGGAGCTGGACACCCCCTGCACGGTCATCACCCCGCCCGCCCCGGTCTCGCAGACCGTCACGGCGACCGACGGCACCCCGTCCAACACCCGGGCCATCTCGCTGGGTTCGGCGTCCGGTGACCCCGGCGCCGGCGTCACCGTCAGCGGGACGAACTTCACGCCGGGTGCGACCGTCACGCTGGCCGGACGGGCCGGTGACAAGCAGACCGCGGACACCGCGACCGTGACCGCGAACGCCCAGGGCGCCTTCAGCGGCTCCCTCGTCGTCAACGACAAGACGACGACCGGGATCGTGGCCTACGAGGGTGGCTCCTGGAACCCGGACAAGGGTGCCGGGCCCGCGGCCTACGTCGTCAACGACAACACGCCCGTCCCCGACGGCAGCCAGAAGCTGACCACCACCGTCAAGGCGGGCACCCTGTCCATGTCCCAGGCCGGGGACTCCGTCGCGCTGTCGGCGGTCGACTTCGGCCAGGGCGGGGCCTCGACCGGCAAACTGAACACGGTGACGGTCAAGGACTTCCGCGGCGGACCCGCAGGCTGGTCCCTGACCGGCAAGGTCACCGACTTCACCGGCCCCGGCGCCAAGATCGACGCGGGCAAGCTCGGCTGGACCCCCGCCTGCGCGACCAAGGCGGGCAGCCCCAGCACCTGCAAGGCCGGTTCGGCGGGCACCGTCGGCACCTCGGGAGCGACGCTCGCGTCGACCCCGAACGGCACGCTCACCGGCGGTGAGTTCACCGTCGACGCCGGCCTCTCCCTGGACGTACCGGCGTTCACGCCTCCGGGCTCCTACTCCGGTGTCCTGACCCTCACCCTCACCTGACCGGCCGAACCGACGACACCGGTGGCCGGGCGCCCCGCCGTACGACCGGGGCCGCACCCGCCCGACCGCCACCACCCCGAGCCCATGGGGGGTCCGCACCCATGCGCAAGCCCTACGTCCTCCTCCTGAGCCTGACCGGCCTGCTCCTCGGTCTCACCGCGCTCCCCGCGCGGGCCGCCGACAACGGCAGCTGGTCCGTCTACCCGGTCGCCTCGAAGATCGCCGCGCGGCCCTACTTCACCCTCTCCGCCGAGCCGGGCCAGACCCTCACCGACAAGGTCGCCGTCCAGAACAAGACGGCCCGCCCGCTCACCTTCCGGCTGTACGCGGCCGACGCCTACAACACCGCCCGGGACGGCGGGTTCGCCGTGCGCACCCGGAAGGAGAGGATGCGCGGGGTGGGCGCCTGGGCGAAGCCCGCGAAGTCCCGGATCACCGTGCCCGGGCACAGGACCGTGACCGTGCCCTTCACCCTGCGCGTCCCCGACGGGGCCGAGCCCGGCGACCACCCGGGCGCGATCGTCGCCCTCGACGAACGGGTCGACCCCGGCGGCGGGAAGCTCGCGCTCGGTGTGCAGCGGGCCGTCGGCGCCCGCGTCTATCTGCGCATCAGCGGGCCCACGCTCCCCGCGCTCTCCGTCGAGCAGGTGCGGTTCGGCCATCATCAGCCACTGCTGCCGGGCCTCGGCGACAGCACGGCGACCATCTCCTACACCCTGCGCAACACCGGGAACGTGACGCTCAGCCCCAAGGTGGAGCTGAAGGCGCGCGGGCTGTTCGGCCGGACCCTGCTCGACCGGGACCTGACCCGGGTTCCCTCCGAACTGCTCCCGGGGCAACGGGTGCGGCTCACGGAGACCTGGCACGGAGCGCCCCAGCTCGACCGGGGGAACGTGACCGTGACCGCGACGGCACCGGGCACCCGGCAGTCGGCCGGCGCCTCCTTCCTCGCGCTGTCCTGGCTGCTGGTGGTGCTGGTGTTCGCCGTCGGTGTGCTGACCGGGGCACTGCTGGTCAGAGCGCGTCGGGTCCGCGCTCGCCGGTCCGTACCCGGACGACCGTCTCCACGGGAACGGACCACACCTTCCCGTCCCCGATCTTCCCCGTCTGCGCGGCCCTGACGACCGCGTCGATCACGTCGTCGGCGACCGCGTCCTCCACCACGACCTCGATGCGCACCTTCGGTACCAGATCGACGCGGTACTCGGCCCCCCGGTACACCTCGGTGTGGCCGCGCTGCCTGCCGTAGCCGCTCGCCTCGGTCACGGTCAGACCGTGCACCCCCAGCTCCTGCAGGGCGGTCTTGACCTCGTCCAGACGGTACGGCTTGACGATCGCGGTGATGAGCTTCATGCCTGGGTGTCGACCTTCTGCGTGCCGGCTGCGGTGAGAACGGAATGGGAGACCGGGGCGCCGTGGCCCAGGACGCCGTGATCGTATGCCGTCTCGGCGTGCACCGTAAGGTCCAGGCCGGTGTGCTCCTGCTCCTCGCTCGCCCGGAAGCCCAGCGTCTTGTCGATGAGCTTGCCGAGGCCGTACGTCACCGCGAAGGCGTACAGCGCGACGACGACCACGGCGAGCAGCTGCCTGCCGAGCGGGGCGAGCCCGCCGCCGTAGAACAGGCCCTCGGTGCCGCCGGTCATCGCCTTCTCGGCGAACAGGCCGATCAGCAGGGTGCCGATGATGCCGCCGACCAGATGGACACCGACGACGTCCAGGGAGTCGTCGTAGTTCAGCCGGAACTTCCAGCTCACCGCGTACGAGCAGACGACGCCGGCGGCGAGGCCGACGACGAGGGCGCCGAACAGCGAGACGGTGCCGCAGGACGGGGTGATCGCGACCAGGCCGGCCACCGCGCCGGAGGCGGCACCCAGCGTCGTCGGGTGGCCGTCGCGCCGCTGCTCGACGAAGAGCCAGCCGAGCAGGCCCGTGCAGCCGGCGGCGAGGGTGTTGAGGAAAGCGGCGGCGGCCAGGCCGTTCGCACCGAGCGCGGAGCCCGCGTTGAAGCCGAACCAGCCGAACCAGAGCAGACCGGCGCCGAGCATCACCATGGGCAGGTTGTGCGGGCGCATGGCGTCCTTCTTGAAGCCCAGGCGGGGGCCGAGGACCAGGCAGAGGGCAAGCCCGGACGCACCGGAGGTGATCTCGACGGGCAGACCGCCGGCGAAGTCCAGCGCGCCGAGCCGGTCGAGGATCCAGCCACCCGGACCCCACACCCAGTGGGTGACCGGAACGTATACGAGGAGCGTCCAGACCGGCACGAGGACCAGCCAGGCCGAGAACTTCGTGCGGTCGGCGACCGCACCGCTGATCAGCGCGGCGGTGATGACGGCGAAGGTCAGCTGGAAGGTGGCGAACAGGAGGGTGGGGACCGTGCCGTGGACGCTGCCCGGGCCGATGCCGCGCATCCCGGCGTGCCCGAGCCCGCCGATCAGCCCGCCGCCGGCGTCCTCGCCGAAGGCGAGGGAGTAGCCGGCCGCCAGCCACACCACCGTGACCAGGGCGATCGACACGAAGCTCATCATCAGCATGTTCAGGACGCTCTTCGTGCGGACCATGCCGCCGTAGAACAGGGCGAGGCCCGGGGTCATCAGCAGGACGAGGGCGGTCGCGGCGAGCAGCCAGGCGGTGTCGCCGGTGTCGATGGGGGTTCCCCCTGTCCGAGCGGAGCCGAGAACTTGGGGGAGCGCTGCGGCGAGGGTCACGGGCGCCTCCAACGGTGCGGTGTGTGCGTCAGAGCGTCACGGGTGTGGGTTTCCGGTCGCGTACGGGTGTGTTTCCGTGACGTTTCGTTGCGTGCGGGTTTCCGGAAGCTCACCGGGAGAAGAGGTGGCGGCCGTTGGTACGGCAGGGCTCCGTGGATCAGGGAGAATGGGCGGCATGAGTGTTCGTACCCAGTCATCCGAGCAGCCGGCCGAAACCGTCCACCGCGCCGGCTTCGCCTGCTTCGTGGGCCGCCCCAACGCGGGCAAGTCCACCCTCACGAACGCTCTGGTCGGGCAGAAGGTGGCGATCACGGCGAACCAGCCGCAGACGACGCGGCACACGGTGCGCGGCATCGTGCACCGGCCCGACGCCCAGCTGATCCTGGTGGACACCCCCGGGCTCCACAAGCCGCGCACGCTGCTCGGTGAGCGGCTCAACGAGGTGGTGCGCACGACGTGGGCCGAGGTCGACGTGATCGGTTTCTGTCTGCCGGCGAACGAGAAGATCGGTCCCGGTGACCGCTTCATCGCCAAGGAACTGGCGGGGATCAGGAAGACCCCGAAGATCGCGATCGTCACGAAGACGGACCTGGTCGACTCCAAGACCCTCGCCGAGCAGCTGATCGCGATCGACCAGCTGGGCAAGGACCTGGGCATCGAGTGGGCACAGATCGTGCCGGTCTCGGCGGTCGGCTCCAAGCAGGTCGATCTGCTGGCCGACCTGCTGATCCCCCTTCTGCCCGAGGGCCCGGCGCTCTATCCCGAGGGTGACCTCACGGACGAGCCCGAGCAGGTCATGATCGCGGAACTCATCCGTGAGGCCGCGCTGGAAGGTGTCCGGGACGAGCTGCCGCACTCCATCGCGGTGGTCGTGGAGGAGATGCTTCCGCGCCCGGACCGCCCCGCCGACCGTCCCCTTCTGGACATCCACGCCAACCTCTACATCGAGCGTCCCAGTCAGAAGGGCATCATCATCGGGCCCAAGGGGAAGCGCCTGAAGGACGTCGGCATCAAGTCCCGCAAGCAGATCGAGGCGCTGCTGGGGACGCCGGTCTTCCTGGACCTGCACGTGAAGGTGGCCAAGGACTGGCAGCGCGACCCGAAGCAGCTGCGCAAGCTGGGCTTCTAGACCCCGGCCCACCCACCCACCCGACTCGGTCGGCCAAGAGCCCACCGCCACGGGGCTCCGCCCCGGACCCCGGGGAGTTCGCTTCGCCCCGGGCCCCGGGCAGCCGGTTTCGTCCCGGGCCCCGGGTGGTGTGCTCGGTCGGTCAAATCCTCACTGTCACGGGGCTCCGCCCCGGACCCCGGGAGTTCGCTGTGCCCCCGGCCCCAGGCAGCCCGCTTTGCCCCCGGCCCCGGGCAGGTCACTTCGCCCCCGGCCCCGGCAGGTCACTTAGAACTCCTAACGAAATGATCTTTGTGTTGGTAGGAGCCTTCCAATACTGAGTGCTGAGCTGAGACCGCCCGACGGCACCTGCCGCAAGGAAGTTGGCCAGATCGCCGCTCGGGCACTGAGCATTGGGTTATGTGGTTGCGGTGAGCCCGGTGGGTGGGGCGATGATGCAGCGGTGCGTGCTGAAGCGAATGAGGTCGAAGAGGTAATCAGGGGGGAACTGCGGCTCATGGATCCCACCGTGCGAACGTCGCGGGCGGAGGCCAGGCAGCTGTTGGACCCGGAGTTCGTAGAGGTCGGCGCCTCGGGCCGGCGGTGGTCGTACGAGGAGATGCTGGCCCAGTTGCCGGAGATGCCCGGCAACTCGGAGGAGGGTCCTCGGTACGTGCCTTCAGGTATGACAGGTGTCGTCTTGGCTCCTGGTGTGGTGCACCTGACGTATGAGACCACGATCGAGGGACGGCGGGCGCGCCGGAGCTCGCTGTGGCGGAGGTTGGGCGAGGAGGCGGGTTGGCGCATGTACTACCACCAGGCCACGCCCGTCCCGTCCCAGGGCGACTGACGGTGCGGGTCACCAGCGGCGACGGAGTCCGGATCGCCTTCGAGGTTGTGGGCAGCGGGCCGCCGTTGGTGCTGCTGCACGGTTTCTTCGGGGACCGCACGACGTGGCGGTCGGCTGGCTATGTCGACGCACTTGCCGGGGGCCATCGCCTGGTTCTTATCGATGCCCGTGGCCACGGTGGGAGCGATGCACCCCACGATGTGGACAGCTACCGGATCGACCGTCAGGTGGGTGATGTCGTGGCTGTACTCGACGCACTCGACATCCCCCGGGTGGCCTTCTGGGGTGCGTCGATGGGCGGCATCATCGGCCTCAACCTGCTGGCGGGGCACCCGGAACGGCTTACCGCACTGGTTGTCGGCGGGGCACATGGTGGCCGTGTCGCGGCTTCTCCGGCGGAGGTTCAGCAGGAGGTCGGACTGCTCCGCTCTCGGGGAACGTCTCCCTTCATCGAGATGCTGGAACGTCAAGGACCACTCCCGGCGTGGATGCGCGCGGCGATGCAGGCAGCCGACCCGCATGCGCTGGCAGCGCTGACCGCCGCCCTTGATGCCCGCGACGGCGTCATGGAAAGGCTCGTGCACACTCCTGTACCGGTGCTTCTGCTCGCTGGCGACCGTGATCCCCGGCTACGGTCGATCCAGGACACCGCTACTCGGATCTCGGGCGCGACCTGCGTCGAACTGCCCGGTTGCGGGCACTTCGACACATTCTTGCGTCTCGACCTCGCCCTGCCGGTGGTGCGTCCGTTTCTCGCCGCGTACGCGGCTGGGTGAGCCGGTCAAGGCTTCTTGGTCGGCTGGCCTGCTCAGCGCCATCCACGCCCCCTTGAATGCTGACTCGCGCCTGGCTGCCTGGGCGTCGTCTGAACTGCCGCCAGTCGACGCCAGCAGATCAGCGAGCATCCGAGGCTCAGGAAGGCTTCGTGGATGTCGTCGCGAATCTCCCATCGGATGCGCAGGCGGCGGAACCAGTGCAGGTGAGCGAAGGCGCGTTCCACGCCCCAGCGCTGGGTGCCCAAGCCGGGGCCGTGCCCGGTGCCCCGGCGGGCGATGAGCGGCTTCACGCCGAGGTCCCAGACCAGTCGGCGGTACTTGTCGTGGTCGTAGCCTCGGTCTCCCAGCACCACGTCGGGGCGGCTCCGGGGCCGGCCTCGCCTGCCCCGCACCGGTGGCACTGCCTGGAGGAGCGGGATCAGCTGAGTGACGTCGTTGCGGTTGCCGCCCGTCAGGGTGACGGCGAGCGGAATGCCGGTGGCGTCGGTGATCAGGTGATGCTTGCGGCCCGTCCTGCCCCGGTCAACGGGACTTCGTCCCGTCTTCGAGCCCCCTTTAACGCCCGGATGTGTGAGCAGTCGACCGCCGCACGGGAGAAGTCCAAGACGTTCGCGGTGCGGAGCTTGGCCGGGAGGGCCTCGTGCAGCCGGGGCCAGACTCCAGCCTCGGTCCACCCGGCCAGGCGGCGCCAGCAGGTCATGCCGGAGCCGAAGCCGAGCTCCTGCGGAAGATGTTCCCAGGCGATCCCGGTGTGCAGGACGAACAGGATGCCCTGGAACACCAGCCGGTCCGGATGCCGCTTGCGCCCGGGATGCCGAGTGCGACGCTCCACCTTCGGTAGCAGCGGTTCGATCACCGACCACAGCTCGGCGTCGACTTCCCACGGCTTCGACCGAGTCACCCCACACCCCCGAATCACCAGTCCAGGAGGGATCCAGCCACCTCGAAGATCATTTCGTTAGGAGTTCTTAGCCGCTCGGGGAGTCATGTCCTGCATGCCCACCACCCGTAGCAGCCGGAGTCTCTCGTGGGAGTCCGTGCCCGGGCGGGCCGTGTGGATGATGAGGTGGTGGTGGGCCTCGTGGCTGAGGAGGACCTCGCAGTCCAGTTCCAGCAGGCCCACCACGGGGTGCAGGAAGCGTTTCGTGGCGGGGCGGCGCAGGGACACCTCGTGTGCGTCCCAGAGGCGGGCGAACTCCTCGCTGGCCGCGCGCAGTTCCGACGCCAGCGCGGCCGGCACCGGGTCGGCCGGGCGGGCCGCGGCCACCGCGCGGAGTGAGGCCACGTGATCGCGGGCATGGCCCGGGAGATCCTCGGATGGGAAGAGGGCACGGGCCGTGGGGTCCAGGAAGAAGCGGCGGGTCAGGTTCCGCTCGTGCGGCGGGCGGGCCGACGCGTCGCCGACCAGTGCCTTGGCCAAGGCGTTCTGCGCCAGCACCTCGCCGTAGTCCGTGACCACCTGTGCCGGTGAGTCGTACAGCCGGTCCAGGACCAGCAGCAGGCCGGGCCTGACGTGGGCCGAGGCCATGTCCCGGCGCGGCGGCTCCTCGCCCACCAGGTGGAAGAGATGGTCCCGTTCGTCGTCGGTCAGGCGCAGCGCGCGGGCCAGTGCCGTGAGCATCTGGCGGGACGGGCGCGGGCCGCGGGACTGTTCCAGGCGCGTGTAGTAGTCGACCGACATTCCGGCGAGCGCGGCCACCTCCTCCCGGCGCAGTCCGGGCGTGCGACGGCGGGCGCCCGGTGCCAGGCCCACGTCGGACGGTTCCAGGCGGGCGCGGCCACGGCGCAGGAAGTCGGCAAGTTCGGCTCGGTCCACCTCTCCAGGCTGCGGCAGCGCGGCCCGCTTATCCAGGGACTGTCGATCCCCCGATCAGGAGGTCTCTCCCGCCCTGCCCGCCGGAGGCCGAGGCTGGGTGCACCGAAACGAGTTCGATCGAGAGGAACAGCATCATGCTGACCCTGGTCACCGGTGCCACCGGACAGGTGGGACGCGGCTTCGTCCCCCGGCTGCTCGCCCAGGGCCGACCGGACGAGCGTGTCCGGGTGGTCGTCCGCGACGAGTCCCGCGCCGCCGCCCTCGCCGAGCGCGGCGCCGAGGTCGTCGTGGGTGATCTGCGCGACACCGACGTCCTCGGCAAGGCGCTGACCGGAGTGGACGCCGTCGTCAACATCGCGGCCTCCTTCCGGGGCGTGCCCGACGAGGAGATGCGGGCCGTCAACCGGGACGCCGCGCTGGAGCTGGGCCGCGCCGCCGTCGCCTCCGGGGTACGACGGTTCGTGCAGGCCAGCACGGTCCTGGTGTACGGCGTCGGGCGCGGCCGGCCGCACGTCGAGGACGATCCGACCGTGCCGGGCGGACCGCTGTGGATGACGTACCCGGAGTCCAAGGAGGAGGCCGAGCGCGGGCTGCTGGCGCTGGACGGTCTGGACGTGCGGGTGGGCCGCCTCGGCTTCGTCTACGGCGAGGGCGATCCGCACCTGCCGGGCATCACCCGCTGGACCGTCCGGCAGCCGGCCACCAAGCGGCACCACCTGGTGCATGTCGCCGATGCCGCCCAGGGCCTGCTGCGCCTGCTGTACGCCCCCGGCGCCGACGGCCGGATCTACAACATCGCCGACGACGCCCCGGTCACGGTGCTGGAGATCCACCAGCTCCTCGGCGTGGAGCCGCCGGCGGACGGTCCCGACACCGACCCCTGGTACGGCATCGCCTCCACCGACCGCATCCGCCGCGAACTGGGCTACCGGCCGCTGTACCCGACCCTCTGGTCCGCCCGCGATGCCGGGGCGCTCTGAACCAGGGGATGCCGTTCGGATGAAGCCGGATCAGGCCGTGGCGTCCGGTGCGGTGCACCGCAGGGCGGAGGATCTCGCGCTGGGCGGACTCGGGTGACCCGACTGCGCGGCGAGGTGCCGTGCCGGGCGTCGCGGGCCCGGGCTGATCCGTACGGCGCCCCTTAGTCGACCCCCCTGATCCGGCCCACCAGCACCGACCCGCCGAGCCCGATCACCGCCGCCACCAGGTAGAGCACGCGGTAGCCGCCGAGATGGGTGACGATCGGCGCGGCCAGGGCGGGGGCCGCGACCTGGGGGAGGGCGTTGGCGATGTTGATCACGCCGAGGTCCTTGCCCCGGTCCGCCGCCGTCGGCAGGACGTCCGTCATCAGCGCGAAGTCGACGGACGTGAAGACACCGAAGCCGACACCGAGCAGGGCCGCCGCCACGATCGCCCCCGGCCAGGTCTGCCAGCCGGCCAGGGCCGCCGTCGCCACCGCCATCAGCACGCCCGACCAGACCACGAACGGCTTGCGCCGGCCCACCCGGTCCGACCAGATCCCGCCCACCACCACCGTCGCCGTCAGCGTCAGGCCGTTGACCGCGGTGAGGATCAGCACGCCCCTCTCGGGGTCCGAGTGGTGCAGGCGGTCGCGCAGATAGTAGAGGAGGTACAGCAGGACCAGCGCGTTGCCGAGGTTGATGAGGAACCGGGTCAGCCAGGCCCAGGCCAGGTCGGGGTGGCGGCGCGGGCTGAGCCGGAACCCGGCGAGGAACCCCCGCCAGGACCAGGGCGGCCGGTCCGCTCGGGCCAGCGGCAGATCCGCGTACCGCAGCACGTAGGGCAGCACGCCCACCACCGTGAACACCGCGCACGCCGCGTACCCGGCCCCGGTCCCGCCGGCGACCGTGGCCAGACCGGTGCCGCCGACCACGCCCAGCATCTGTGCCGCGCCCAGCCAGCCGCCCACCGTCCCCCGCTGGAGCCGTGGCACCCGGTCCGGCACGGCCGCGGTGACCGCCGCGAAGGCCGCGTTCAGCGTCAGCTGCACCAGGCACCAGCCCAGCGTCATCGTCCACGGCCCGCCCGCGTCTGCGAGCAGCAGCAGTGACAGCGCACCGCCCGCCGTCCCGGCCACGATCCACGGTGTACGGCGGCCCCGGCGGGCGGTGGTCCGGTCCGAGAGGGCGCCGAAGAGCGGGTTCGCGAGCAGGGAGACCACCGCGCCGGTGCCGGTCACCCACGCCAGCAGCGTCTCCTTGGGCATCCCGGTGCCGGGCGCGAAGTCCTTCGCCTGGGCGGCGAGCAGGATCTGCAGCGGGCCGAACCAGCCCGCCCAGATCGCCCCGTTGGCCAGCGACAGAGCCGCCGTCCAGCCCCGGCCGACGGGTTCGACGGGTTCTGCCAGGGCGGCGGCCGAGGCGCGGGCGGTGGTCATCTGCGGTCCCGCAGCAGATCCCGGAACCAGTGGTAGGAGGCCTTCGGGGTGCGCTCCAGCGTCGCGTGGTCGACGTGCACCAGGCCGAACCGGCGGGCGTACCCTTCCGCCCACTCGAAATTGTCCAGCAGGGACCACACGAAGTAGCCGCGTACGTCGGCCCCGGCCTCGATCGCCCGGTGCAGGGCCCGGATGTGGCCGTCGAGGTAGGCGATCCGCTCCTGGTCGTCGATGCCCTCGTAGGAGCAGCCGTTCTCGGTGATGACGACCGGCGGGAGCCGTTCGCCGTACCGTTCCCGGAACCCGGTGAGCAGCTCGGTCAGCCCCTCGGGCACGACCGGCCAGCCGAAGTCGGTCTTCGGCCTGTCCTCGATCTCCCGAAGTGAGAAGGGAAGTTCGGCGGGGAGCGTCAGTCCCCCGTACTCGGCGTCACCGCCGCCGGGAGCGGCCACGCGGGTCGGGGCGTAGTAATTGATGCCGTACCAGTCGACCGGTTCGGAGATGACCTTGAGGTCGTCCTGCACGTCGCCCGGCATCAAGTCACCCATGCCGTCGGGGTATTCACCCAGGACGACCGGCTCGGCGAACAGCCGGTTGAGCAGGACGTCGTAGAAACCGGCCGCGTCCAGGTCCGCCTGCTCCTGCGAGGCGGCCCAGACCGGGCCGTGGGAGTTGGCGATGCCGATGTCACCGGCGCCGGCCGCGCGCAGCGCCCGTACGGCCAGGCCGTGGGCCAGCAGCTGGTGGTGGGCGACCGGGAGCGCGTCGAAGAGCAGCTGCCGGCCGGGGGCGTGGGCGCCCAGGGCGTGTCCCAGCAGTGTGTGCTCCGCGGGTTCGTTGAGGGTGATCCACTTCTTGACCCGGTCACCGAGCCGCTCGGCCACCACGGACACGTACTCGGCGAACCGGGCCGCGGTGTCGCGTTGCAGCCAGTCCAGGGAGGCGGGCAGGTCCCAGTGGAAGAGGGTCGGCACCGGCCGTACGCCCGCCGCGCACAGCTCGTCCACCAGGCGGTCGTAGAAGTCGAGGCCGCCGGGGGAGTTCACGCGGGGCCAGGAGATCGAGAACCGGTACGCGTCCACGCCGAGGCCCGCGAGGAGGGCCACGTCCTCGGGGTAGCGGTGGTAGTGGTCGCAGGCCACCGCCGCGGTCGAGCCGTCCTTCACCCGCCCGGGCTCGGCCGTGAACGCGTCCCACACGGACGGCTCGCGCACGTCGGCCGCCCCTTCGATCTGATGGGCCGAGGTCGACACACCCCACAGGAAACCGGCCGGGAACCGAGGGATCGGATTGACTGCGTCAGTCGCCATGGCCGGATCATCCGTACCGCCGGTAACGGAAGTCAACGCCCGTGCGGGAACCGCCGGTTGCGGCGCCGGTCTATGATCACCGGGTGATCGAAGGCAAGCTGGTACGACTCCGCGCGCTGCGCGCCGACGACCTGGAGTCCCATCTGCGCTGGCGCAACGACCCCGAGGTGGTGCGCTGGGCCACCGGGGCCCATCCCGGCTTCGGTCCGGTCACCCGGGAGGCGCTGGAGCTCTTCCACGAGGCGCGGCTGCGGGAGGACCCGCGCCAGGGCGGCACGTTCACCGTCGAGGAGCGGGAGGGCGGGCGCCCGATCGGTGTGGCCGACTACCGTGATCTCGACCCCTTCGCCGGCCGGGCGACCGCCGGCATCACCATCGGCGAACGCGACCACTGGGGCGGCGGCTACGGCTCCGAGGCCCTTGGTCTGCTGGTGGACCACCTCTTCGGCGCCTGCCGGCTGCACCGGGTCGACCTGGACACCTGGAGCGGGAACGAGCGCGCCGTGCGGGCGTTCCGCCGTCTCGGCTTCGTGGAGGAGGGGCGCCGGCGGGCCGCCGTGCGGGTGGGGGATGAGTGGTACGACTCCGTGGAGTTCGGCCTGCTGCGCGAGGAGTGGGCGACTGCCGCCCCTCGCCAGGCACCCTGATCCGCCACCCGCCGGGCCCCGCGTCCGGCCACCCGTCGGGCCGCGCATCCGGCCGCCCGCCGGGCCGCGTTCCGGCACCCGCCAGGCCGCTTCTGCCGGGCGGTAGCCAGGGCGCCGGTCCGGCCGTCCGCTAGGCGCCCTCCTTCAGTACCCGCGACACCAACTCGCGTTGTTCCGCGCTCAGTCGGGGGTCCGCCGCGTACACCGTGCGGCCGTCCACCGTGATCTCGTAGGAGAAGCCGTCCGGGACCCCCGCCGGAGGCGTGTCCCGGCCGGACGCGAGGGCGCGTTCGGCCAGGGTCTGCCACTCGTGGGCGTCGGGCCGGCCCGAGGTGTCCACCTCGGCCCGGCGCTCGATGCCCGCGAAACCGCCCGTGCGCCGTACTCGAATACGCATGGGTCTCTGTGTAGTACGGAACTACAGCGTCCGCACCCCGACCTGTTCCCACGCCTTCTGCACGGCCTGGAGTTCGTCCCCGGCGCCGTACCGCTCACGGGCCGCCTTCACCGTCAGTGTGGCGAAGTCGGCGAACAGAGCCTTCTCCTTCAGGTCGCCGCCGGTCAGCACGTCGTACCAGATCTGGCCGGCCTTCTCCCAGGCGTAGCCGCCGAGGGCGGTCGCGGCCAGGTAGAAGGCGTGGTTGGGGATGCCGGAGTTGATGTGCACGCCGCCGTTGTCGCGGCCGGTGCGGACGTAGTCGTCCATGGTCGCCGGCTGCGGGTCCTTGCCGAGGACGTCGTCGTCGTACGCCGTGCCCGGGGCCTTCATCGAGCGCAGGGCGGTGCCGGTGACGCGCGGGGCGAGGAGGCCGGCGCCGATCAGCCAGTCGGCCTCGGCGGCGGTCTGGCCCAGCGTGTACTGCTTGATCAGCGAGCCGAAGACGTCGGAGAGGGACTCGTTGAGCGCGCCGGGCTGGCCGAAGTAGGTCAGGTTGGCGGTGTGCTGGGTGACGCCGTGGGTGAGTTCGTGGCCGATGACGTCGACCGGGATGGTGAAGTCCAGGAAGATCTCGTTGTCGCCGTCCCCGAACACCATCTGCTCGCCGTTCCAGAAGGCGTTGTCGTAGCCCTCGCCGAAGTGCACGGTGGCGTCCAGCGGCAGCCCGCCGTCGTCGATGGAGTGCCGGCCGTACGCCTTCAGGTACAGCTCGAAGGTGGCGCCGAGACCGGCGTAGGCGCGGTTGACGGTGGCGTCTGAGCCGGCCTCGGAGCCCTCCTCGCGGACCTTGGTGCCGGGCAGGTCCTGGGTGTGCCCGGCGTCGTAGATGGTGCGGTGCGGCCGGTCGGCGGCGGCGCCGGCCGGCGGGGCGACGGCGGGCGCACCGATCACCGTGGTCAGGCGGCGCTTGGTGCGCTGGTAGGCGTCGTGCTCCAGGGACCGGCGGGCCGGACCGGAGAGCGCGGGGTCCTCGTCGCGGGCGAGCTTGTCGAGGACGTGCGGCGGCACGATCATGCAGAAGACGGGCTGGGAGCCCCCGTTGGTCGTCATGCCCGGCACCTTCGCACTGTGTGACGCACGTGTCACTAGCTGCCACCATGATTGGTGAAATACCGGGACACGGAACGCGACGCTCCGTGACTCTGTGCTAGAGGGATGTGGTGCGGCGCACTTTTTGTCCCTATTCATCCCCTGGTCCCGCATACTGGGACAGGCCCGCGCACCCGGAACGGCTCGGCTAGGCTGCGGAACATCATGCGTTTCTGGCTGCTTCTTCTTAGCTGCCGCGGCGAGGGCCTGTAGACGAGGCCGACTCCCTCCCCGCGGAGCTCGGCGTTGCGTCGTCGGCCGTCCTTCCGGACATCCTGAGGAGCCTTACGCGTCATGGCCAACCGCCAGCAGCCCAGCCCCATGCCGATCCACAAGTACGGCCGTTACGAGCAGGTCGACATCCCCGACCGCACCTGGCCCGACCAGCGCATCACCGTCGCCCCCCGCTGGCTCTCCACCGACCTGCGCGACGGCAACCAGGCCCTGATCGACCCGATGTCGCCCGAGCGCAAGCGCCGGATGTTCGACCAGCTGGTCGCCCTGGGCTACAAGGAGATCGAGGTCGGCTTCCCCGCCTCCGGCCAGACCGACT
This sequence comes from Streptomyces sp. NPDC027663, assembly GCF_055566415.1. Classification (NCBI taxonomy): domain Bacteria; kingdom Bacillati; phylum Actinomycetota; class Actinomycetes; order Kitasatosporales; family Streptomycetaceae; genus Streptomyces; species Streptomyces sp. NPDC027663. The sequence goes on from NZ_JBVHSK010000001.1 coordinate 645,881, forward strand.
TCGACTTCGTGCGCTCGATCATCGAGGAAGAGGGCGCGATCCCGGACGACGTCACGATCTCCGTGCTGACCCAGGCCCGTGAGGACCTGATCGAGCGGACCGTGGAGTCCCTGAAGGGCGCCAAGCGGGCCAACGTCCACCTCTACAACGCCACCGCCCCGGTCTTCCGCCGGGTCGTCTTCCGCGGCTCCAAGGACGACATCAAGCAGATCGCCGTCGACGGCACCCGCCTGGTGATGGAGTACGCCGAGAAGCTGCTGGGCCCCGAGACGGAGTTCGGCTACCAGTACAGCCCCGAGATCTTCACCGACACCGAGCTGGACTTCGCGCTGGAGGTCTGCGAGGCGGTCATGGACGTCTGGCAGCCCGGCCCGGGCCGCGAGATCATCCTCAACCTGCCGGCCACCGTGGAGCGTTCGACGCCGTCGACGCACGCCGACCGCTTCGAGTGGATGCACCGCAACCTCTCCCGCCGTGAGCACGTCTGCCTGTCCGTCCACCCGCACAACGACCGCGGCACGGCCGTCGCAGCCGCCGAGCTGGCCCTGATGGCCGGCGCCGACCGCATCGAGGGCTGCCTGTTCGGGCAGGGCGAGCGCACCGGCAACGTCGACCTGGTCACCCTGGGCATGAACCTGTTCTCGCAGGGCGTCGACCCGCAGATCGACTTCTCCGACATCGACGAGATCCGTCGTACCTGGGAGTACTGCAACCAGATGGAGGTCCACCCGCGCCACCCGTACGTGGGCGACCTGGTCTACACGTCCTTCTCCGGCTCCCACCAGGACGCCATCAAGAAGGGCTTCGACGCCATGGAGGCCGACGCGAAGGCCAAGGGCGTCACGGTCGACGACATCGAGTGGGCGGTGCCGTACCTGCCGATCGACCCGAAGGACGTCGGCCGCTCCTACGAGGCCGTCATCCGCGTCAACTCGCAGTCCGGCAAGGGCGGTGTCTCCTACGTCCTGAAGAACGACCACAAGCTGGACCTGCCGCGCCGGATGCAGATCGAGTTCTCGAAGATCATCCAGGCGAAGACCGACGCCGAGGGCGGCGAGATCACGCCGAAGGACATCTGGGCGGTCTTCCAGGACGAGTACCTGCCGAACCCCCGGAACCCGTGGGGCCGCATCCAGGTCAGGACCGGCCAGTCGACCACGGACACCGACGGCATCGACACCCTGACCGTCGAGGCCACCGTCGACGGCGAGGACACCGTCCTGACCGGCTCCGGCAACGGTCCGATCTCGGCCTTCTTCGACGCCCTGCAGTCCATCGGCATCGACGTACGCCTGCTGGACTACCAGGAGCACACGATGAGCGAGGGCGCCTCCGCACAGGCCGCGTCCTACATCGAATGCGCGATCGACGACAAGGTTCTGTGGGGTATCGGCATCGATGCGAACACGACGCGTGCATCGCTGAAGGCGGTCGTCTCCGCGGTGAACCGCGCCGCCCGCTGACCCTGCCTGACCGGCCCTTTCGGTGCCCTGACCGCTGTACCCGGCGGTCAGGGCACCGTCGCTTATCGGCCATCGTGCCCCTCAGGTCACGGAAAGGTCTCTTACGAGGTACTGACTCAGCCTCCGGGATGTGGCTAACATCACGCCAGCGCGGCGATGTTGCCGTGCGGTTACGGAGGTGCGACGTGCTGCCAGTACGGGGACGAGACGACCGTGCCGCCAGGGCTGCGCGCATCCTGGGCATCCGCACCGCATGGACACCCGTCGGGGACGGCGAGTTCTTCTGCCCCGGCTGCGGCGGAGACCGCAACTACCAGCGGCTCACCGGCCGCCGCCGGCTCACCCTGCTCGGCGTGCCCCTGCTGTCGCGCGGCGCCACCGGACCGGTCGTGGAGTGCGCCGCCTGCCGCCGCCACTACGGCACCGAAATCCTCGACCACCCCACCACCCGCCGCTTCTCCGCGATCCTCCGCGACGCGGTGCACACCGTCGCCCTCGCCGTGCTCGCCGCGGGCGGCACCGGCTCCCGTACGGCCCTGGAGACCGCCGCCACCGCGGTCCGCGCGGCCGGCTTCGCCGACTGCACGGAGGACCAGCTGGCCGCCCTGGTCGAGGCGCTCGCAGCGGACACCGGCCGGTTCTTCGAGCAGCCGGGCGGCGCGAGCCTGACCATAGAGCTGCACGAGGCCCTGGACCCGCTCGCCCCGCACCTCGCCCCGGCCGGCCGAGAGTCCCTGCTCCTGCAGGCCGCCCGCATCGCCCTCGCCGACGGCCCCTACACCCCCGCCGAACGCGACGCCCTGCGGACGGTGGGCGCGGCCCTCACGATCTGCTCCGACGACGTGACCCGCCTGCTGGCGGCGGCACGTACTCCGTCCTGATACTCCCGCGGGAGTAACACCGCGGGCGAGTCACCCCCGGCAGTAGCCCCCGGCTCGCCCCCGAGCCCGACGAACCGGCCCCCGCGCCACGGAAGTCTGGAACCGAACCGGACGACCGACCGTAGGGAGACACGTTCATGGGGGCCGCGAGGACAGACGCACGGCGCAGGCGGGCCGTGCCCTGGGTGGTGTTCGGGCTGTGGGTGGCCGCGCTCGTGCTCGTCGGGCCGTTCGCCGGGAAGTTCGGCGACGTCCAGCAGAACCGGTCGGTGGACTACCTGCCCGACAGCGCCGACTCCACCCGAGTCGCCCGCATCCAGGACGAGTTGCCGGGCGGGCAGGCCACCGACCTGGTCCTCGTGTACCACCGCGACGGCGGGCTGACCGCCGCCGACCGCGCGAAGGCCGCCGGGCAGGTCGCCGAGATCCGGCGGACGTACCGGCTGACGGGCAGCCCCGCCGCCGTGCCGTCCCGGGACGGCAGCACGCTCATGTACCCCGTCTCCAGCACCCTGCCCGGCCAGGACGACGACAAGCGGGACGCCTTCGTCGACGGGGTCCGGGACATCGCGGACGGCGGGGCGGGGCTGAGCGTCCAGGTCGGCGGGTCCGGGGCGCTCAGCGCCGACATGGGCAAGGTGTTCGGCACCATCGACGGCACCCTGCTGTACACCACCCTCGGCGTGGTCACCGTCCTGCTCGTGCTGATCTACCGCAGCCCCTTCCTGTGGCTCGTACCGCTCGCCGTCGCCGGGGTCGCCGCGGGCCTGGCGATGGCCGCCGCCTACGGCCTCCACGAGGCCTTCGGTGTCACCGTCACCGGCCAGAGCGGCGGTGTGATGACGGTCCTCGTGCTCGGCGCGGGCACCGACTACGCCCTGCTGCTCATCTCCCGCTACCGGGAGGAGCTACGGCGCCACGAGCGGCCGTACGACGCCATGCGGGCCGCGCTGCGCGGGTGCGGGCCGGCGATCCTCGCCTCCTCCGGCACCGTGGCGGCCGGGCTGCTCTGCCTGCTCGCCGCCGACCTCAACAGCAGCAGCGGCATGGGCCCGGTCGGCACGGTGGGCGTGCTCGCGGCGCTCGTCGCGATGACCACGCTGCTGCCGGCGCTGCTCGTCCTGCTCGGGCGCCGGGTGTTCTGGCCGCTGGTTCCGGCCTGGGGCAGCGAGCCCAAGGCCCGGCGGTCGCTGTTCGCCGCGATGGGCAGCTCCGCCACCCGGCGGCCCGCCGCCGTTCTGGCCGGCGGCGCCGTGCTCCTCGGCGCGCTCGCCCTGGGCGCGCTCGCCCTGCCCGGCACGCTCCGGCAGGAGGACTCCTTCACCGACAAGCCCGAGTCGATCACCGCCACCCAGACCCTGGGCCGCGCCTACCCCGAGCGCAGCAGCCAGCCCATCACCGTCATCGCCCCCACCGCACAGACCGACGCCGTCCTCGCCGAGGCCCGGGCGACTGCCGGCATGGCACAGGTGAAGGCCGGCCGCAGCGGGTCCGGCTGGACCGAGATCTCCGTCTACGCCACCGCCGCCCCCGAGACGGCGGGCGAGACCCGCACCATCGAGGCCCTGCGCGACGGACTCGACGGCAGCCACGGCGCCTACGTCGGCGGCCCCAGTGCCCAGCAGCTCGACCTGACCGACAGCCAGGCCCGGGACCAGGAGATCGTCGTCCCGCTCGTGCTCGCCGCGGTGTTCGTGATCCTGGTGGGGCTGCTGCGCAGTCTCGTCGCGCCGTTGCTGCTGCTCGCCGCCGTGGTCGCCGTCTGGGGCGCAGCGCTCGGCATCGGAGGGCTGGTCTTCGGGCCCGTGCTCGGCTTCGACGGCACCGACTCGGGGCTCGGACTGCTGTCCTTCGTGTTCCTGGTGGCGCTGGGCGTCGACTACGGCATCTTCCTGATGCACCGCATGCGCGAGGAATCCCTCGCCGGCGCCGAACCGACGACGGCCGCGCTCACCGCCCTGCGCACCACCGGCGGGGTGATCGCGTCGGCGGGGGTCGTCCTCGCGGCCACGTTCGCGGTGCTCGCCACACTGCCGCTGGCCGGGCTCGTCCAGCTCGGGTTCGTCATCGCGGTCGGCGTGCTCCTCGACACCTTCCTCGTGCGGACGTATCTGGTCACGACGGCGAGCGTGCTGCTGGGGCGCAGGGTGTGGTGGCCGGGGCGGCTGTCGCGGACGCCGCAGCCGGTACGGCCCGAGCGGCAGCCGGAGCCGGTGTGAAGCGCCGGGCGCCTGCTGGAGGATGAACCCCGTGCAGCACACCAGGAGACCCGAGCGGATCATGGCCGCGATCAACCGCGACCCGCGGACCGCCCCGCACGGCACCCGTAACGACGCGATCCTGGCCGCCGTCCTCGCGACGGCGGCCGTGGCCCTCGCGCTGCTGACCGACCCCGGCCGCCGCCCCGACGCGCTCGGCTGGGCACTGCTGCTCGCCGCCCACGTGCCGATCGGGTGGCGGCGGCGCCGTCCGCTGCTTGTGCTCGCCGCGGTCGTGGCCCTCGTGCTGCCGTACCACGCCCTCGACAACAACCACCATGCAGCGGCCCCGGTCGCCGTCACCGCCCTCTACACGGTCGCCGTCACCGGCCGCCCCCTGCGCACGATCCTGACCGGCGTCACCGTCCTCACGGCGGCCATCTCCGTGATGCTGCTGGTCGACACCCGCCAGGCCGTGGAACTGCTGCGCATCTCCGGCTGGGTGATCGCGGTGCTCTGCGGCGGCGTCGACGTCCGCTACTACCGGCGCTATGTCGCCGGGATCGTCGAACGCGCCGAACACGCCGAGCGCACCCGCGAGGAGGAGGCCCGCCGCCGGGTCGCCGAGGAACGTCTGCGCGTCGCCCGCGACCTGCACGACCTGCTCGCCCACAGCATCACCCTCATCGGCGTGCAGACCTCGGTCGCCGCGCACGTCCTGGCCGCCGACCCCGAGCGGCTCGACCGCGAGACGGTCGCCAAGGCGCTCGACGACATCGCCGAGACCTGCCGCGCCGCGCGCGGGGAACTGCGCACGACGCTGGAGGTGCTGCGTGCCGACGAACACGGGGACGCCCGCGGCCCCCTCCCCGGCCTCGACGGCCTGCCCGACCTCGTGGAGGCCGCGCGCCTCGCGGGCGCCCGCGTCGAGCAGACCGTGCGCGTCGGGCAGGCCCCGCCCGCCGTGGGCGCCGCCGCCTACCGCATCGTCCAGGAGGCGCTGACCAACGCGGTACGGCACGCCGGACCGGAACCGGGCGTGCGCCTCGACCTGTACGAGGCCGACGGCGCCCTGCATGTGTCGGTGACCGACGACGGCACCGGGCCCACCCCGGGCGGCACCCCCGGATTCGGGCTGGTGGGGATGCGGGAGAGGGTCCGCAGCGTGGGTGGCACACTCGACGCCGGGCCGCGCACGGAGGGCGGCTTCGCGGTGCGTGCCGCACTGCCGCTGACGACCCGGGAAGGGACCCGATGACCATCCGCGTGCTGCTCGCCGACGACCAGACGCTGGTACGGGCCGCGTTCGCGATGCTCGTCGAGTCGGCGCGCGACATGGAGGTCGTCGGGCAGGCGGGCACCGGCCGCGAGGCCGTGGAGCTGGCCCGCGCCGAACGGCCCGACCTGGTGGTGATGGACATCCGCATGCCCGAGCTGGACGGCATCGAGGCGACCCGGCTCATCGCGGCCGACGAAGCGCTCGCCGGGGTGCGGGTCCTCGTCCTCACCACCTACGACACCGACGAGCACATCGTGGAGGCGTTGCGCGCCGGCGCCTCCGGGTTCCTGGTCAAGGACACCCGGCCGGCCGACCTCCTGGACGCCATCCGCACGGTCGCGGCCGGTGAGTCCCTGCTGTCGCCCGGGCCGACGGCACGGCTGATCGAGCGCTTCCTGCGGGCCCCGTCGGTGCCGGCGGCGGGCGGACCCGAGTGCCTGTCGGAGCGTGAGCGCGAGGTGCTCGCACTGGTCGCCCGCGGCCTCAACAACACCGAGGTCGGCGAGGCGCTCGGCCTCAGCCCGCTGACCGCGAAGACCCACGTCAGCCGCATCATGGGGAAGCTGGGGGCACGGGACCGGGCGCAACTGGTCATCGTGGCGTACGAGTCGGGGCTGGTGACACCGGGGACGGTCTGACAGCTGGACGAACGCGGACGGCGGACGAACGCGGACGGCGGACGAACGCGGACGGCGGACGAACGTGGACGGCGGACGAACGCGGGCGGACGTGGACGGCGGACGAACGCGGATCGCTGGACGAACGCGGATGGCTGGACGAACGCGGGCGGACGGACGTGGCGGGCGGGCGTGGACGTACAGGCGGGCGGACGGACGGGTGTTCGGCGGCCCGGGAGGGAGATCGCCCGGACGGAGTAAGAGCGCCCCGGCCGGAGCGGGGAGTATCAGGGCGTGACCCCGCGCAGCCGCTCGCTCCTCACCAGCCTGGCGCTCCTGACCTCGCTCACCGTCCGGATGCCCGCGCACGCGGCGACCGGCGCCTGTACCTCCTCCGTGCCGTACGAGTCGGGCCGCGGCGGCTACGCCACCTACCGGATCCCGGCCGTGGTCGGCACCCGGCACGGCACGGTCCTCGCCTTCGCCGAGGGCCGGCACGACGGCGCCGGCGACACCGGTGACATCGACGTCGTCCTGCGCCGCTCCGCCGACGGCGGCTGCACCTGGGGCCGGATGACCGTGGTGGCCGCCGGGCAGGGGAACACCCGGGGCAACCCGGCACCCGTGATCGAACCGCTCACCGGCACCGTCGTCCTCGTGACGTGCGGCAACAGCGGGGCCGTGACGGAGGGGCAGATCATGCGCGGCGAGGTCACCCCGGAGCAGGGCCGCCGGGTGTTCGTGCAGCGCAGCTGGGACGACGGGCGGCACTTCTCGCCGCCGCGGGAGATCACGGCCGAGGTGCGCCTGCCGGGCTGGCGGTGGTACGCCACCGGACCGGGCCACGCCGTCGCCCTCACACAGGGCCCGCACTCCCCCGCAGCGGGGACCCCCGGCCGCCTGCTGATCCCCGCCAACCACTCCGCCGCCCCGCCCCCCGGCTCCCGCGACACCGGCCAGGAGGCCAGGTACTACGGCGGCCACGTCCTGTACAGCGACGACATCGGCCGCACCTGGCACCTCGGCTTCGTGGACACCACCTACGACGGCAGGACCAACGCCAACGAGACAAGCGCCGCCCAACTCCCCCACGGCCGCGTCTACTTCAGCGCCCGCGACCAGAACGGCACCGCCCCCGGCAACCGCCTCGACACCTACTCCTCCGACGGCGGACGCACCCTCGACCGCCCCTACACCGTGCAGCCGGCCCTGAACGACGTCCCGGTGGTCCAGGGCAGCGTCCTCCAGCTCCGGGGCCCCGACGCCCCGTTGCTGTTCTCCGGGCCCTCGGTGCCCACCTCCCGCCGTGCCCTGGCCCTGTGGTCCAGCACGGACGCCGGCCGCACCTTCACCAGAGTGCTCACCCTCGGGGACCGCCCGGCCGCCTACTCCGACCTGGTCCAGCTCGGCCCCGACACGGTCGGCGTCCTCCACGAGACGGGCACCCGGGGTCCCTACGAGTCGCTGGAGTTCCGCAGGCTGCCGCTGCCCTAGATGTCACAGGCGGGGCCGCCGTCTCGTCGTACGGGGTGCAGACGAACCCCGATCAAGGAGCGGATGATGGCCCTCGTACTGTGGATCGCCGCCGGACTGCTGGCCGCAGTGGCCCTGCTCGGCGGCATCGCCAAGACGTTCGTGCCGATCGAGAGACTGGCCGCCGCGCACGGCGGGGCATGGACGGGGGACGCCGGAGCGGGCTTCGTCAGGACACTCGGTGTCCTCGAACTGCTGGCCGCGGCAGGCCTGGTACTGCCCGCCGCGCTCGGCATCGCGCCGGTCCTGGTGCCGGTGACCGCCGGGTGCTGGGTGCTGCTCATGATCGGTGCGATGATCACCCACGGCCGGCGCGGCGAGTCCGCGTTCGTGCTGCTGAACCTGGTCTATCTCGCCGTTGCGGCATTCATCGCATGGGGGAACCTCGTATGAACAGGACCGAGGAGTTCCAGGAGCTGAGGCCCCTGCTGTTCTCGATCGCCTACCGGATCCTGGGGAGTGTCAGCGAGGCCGAGGACGCCGTCCAGGAGACCTGGCTGCGCTTCGACGCCTCCCCGGCCGAACCCAGATCCGTCAAGGCCTTCCTCTCCGCCACGGTGACCCGGCTCTCGATCGACGTGCTGCGCTCGGCCCGGGTCCGCAGGGAGGAGTACGTCGGGCCCTGGTTCCCCGAGCCGCTGCTCGCCGACCCCTACGAGGATCCGGCGCGCGCCGCGGAGCTGGCCGACTCGGTGTCGATGGCGGCCCTGCTGCTGCTCGAACGGCTCAGCCCGCTGGAGCGGGCGGTGTTCGTGCTGCGGGAGGTGTTCGACTTCGGCTATCCCGAGATCGCCTCGGCGGTGGGGCGCTCGGAGCCGGCCTGCCGCCAGCTGGCGGCCCGGGCACGACAGCACATGACCACGGGCCGGCCCCGCTTCGAGGCGGACCGCTCCGCGCGGGAGGAACTGGCGTCGCGGTTCTTCGACGCCCTCCGCGAAGGTGATGTCACCGGGCTGCAGGACCTGCTCGCCGCCGATGTGTCGATGGTCGGTGACGGCGGCGGCAAGGCACCGCAGCTGGCCCGGGCCGTCATGGGCTCCGCGAACGTGGCCCGGTTGCTCGCCGCCGTCCTTCCGCGACTGGCCCTGGCCGAGGTGACGTTCGAGCGGCACGAGGTCAACGGCCAGCCGGGCGCGGTCTTCCGAGACCGGGACGGCAAGGTGCTCCACACCCTGGCGCTCGACGTGCTCGACGGTCAGGTCCAGGCGATCCGCATGGTGGTCAACCCCGACAAGCTCGGTCACATGGGCCCGGTGGCCGACGCCTGGGCGGTCCACCGGGAACTGCGGGAGTCACGCGGGAACACACGGTGAGCCGTCTCGGAACGAGCACGCGGGAACACGCGGTGACCCGTCTCGGAACGAGCACGCGGGAACACGCGGTGACCCGTCTCGAAGCGACGTCTTCAGCGCCGCTGCTCGCAGGGTCCGAGCAGCCCGGCCCCGGCCAGGAACTTGCCGACCCTCTCGACCTCCTCGCCGGACAGCGGTACCTGCGGCTCGGCCGTCACCGGGCAGTCGATGATCCCGCGCAGATGCAGCGCCGCCTTGAACGCGCCCAGCGCCGCCGAGCTGCCGCCCATCCGCGCGGGGTCCCCGACACCGGTCAGCCCGAACAGGGTGCACAGCCGCTCCTGTTCGGTCCGCGCGCCTTCCAGGTCGCCGGCCCGGCACTGCCGGTAGAGGCGGACGTAGCCGTGCGGGTCGACGTTGGCCAGGCCGGGCACGGCCCCGTCGGCGCCCAGCGCCAGCGCCGCGTCGGTGATCAGCTCGGAGCCGGTCAGCACGCTGAACCCGGGGTGCGCACGGGCGCCGGTGACGAGGCTCCGGAAGGCCGCCAGGTCCCCGCTGGAGTCCTTGATCCCGGCCAGCACCCCGTCCCCGGCGAGCCCCAGCACCAGCTCGGCGGGGAGTTTGGTGTGCACGGCGACCGGGATGTCGTAGGCGATCACCGGGACCGGGCTGGCGGCGGCGATCCGGCGGTAGTGGTGGACGATCTCCGAGGGGTGGGTGCGGGCGTAGAAGGGTGCGGTGACGACGACGGCCCCGGCGCCGGCCGCGGTGACCGCCGCGACGTGGTCCAGGACCCGAGGGGTGGTCATGTCGATGGCGCCCGCGAGGACGGGCAGCTGACCGCCGACGTGCGCGGCCACGGCCCGCACCACCTGGGTGCGCTGCGCGTCCGTCAGGAAGGCGGCCTCCGAGGTCGAGCCGAGCAGGAACAGCCCGTGCACCCCCGCCTCGACCAGATGGTCCACCAGGCGCAGCAGTGACGGCACGTCCACCTCCCGCTCCGGTGTCAGGGGGGTGCACACGGGCGGGACGACACCGGTGAGGGGGGCGGGGAAGGTCATCTAGGGCTCCGGGCGGGCTAGGTCTCGCGTCGACTGGTCCTCCCCCACAGGATGGTGACACCGGTAGCGGTGTCCCGGCTGCGACGCGGCCGAGAAGCCCGGCATCACCTGGGCGCACGTCTCGTCGGCCTTCCAGCAGCGGGTGCGGAACGGGCAGCCGCTCGGCGGGCGGGTCGCCGAGGGCACCGGGCCGCTCAGCGGGATGGGGTCGATGGGGTCCAGCAGCCCGGGCGTGGCCGAGAACAGGGCACGGGTGTACGGGTGCCGGGCGGCGTCGGTGACCCGGCCGGCCGGGGTCTCCTCCACGATCCGGCCCAGGTACATGGTGATCACCCGGTCGCTCATCCGCCGCACGGTCTGGATGTCGTGCGAGACGAACACCAGGGCCAGGCCGAGGCGTTCCTTCAGGTCGAGCAGCAGGTTGAGGATCTGTGCGCGGACCGATACGTCCAGGGCGCTGGTCGGCTCGTCGGCGACGACCAGCGCCGGGTCCAGGGCGAGCGCGCGGGCGATGGCGACGCGCTGCCGCTGGCCACCGGAGAGCTGCCCGGGCAGGGCGTCGGCCAGCGCCCGGGGGAGACCGACGAGGCCCATCAACTCCCGTACCCGCTCCTCCCGTTCCGGCCTGCTGCCGCGCTGGTGGACGTCCAGGGGGTCGCGCAGGATGCGGCGGACGGTCAGCCGGCGGTTCAGGGCGGTCGACGGGTCCTGGAAGATCATGCCGGTGCCCGCGCCGACCGCGGACCGGCGTTCGGCGGGCGGCATCGCCCACAGGTCCCGGCCCCCGAACGCCACCGTCCCGGCGACCGGCCGCTGGATGCCCACCAGCACCTTCGCCAGCGTGGACTTCCCGCACCCCGACTCGCCGACCACGCCGACCGTCTCGCCGGCCGCGACGCAGAGGTCGGCGCCGGTCAGGGCGTACACCCGGTCGCGCCGGAACAGGCCGCCGCTGCGCGCCTTGTGGACTACGTGGGCGCCGCGCACCTCCACGACAGCGGTCACTGCAGGGCCTCCCAGTTCTCCGCGGACGTCAGCTCCACCGCCGGGTGGTGGCAGGCGGCCGTGTGCACGGGGGTGCCGGTGAGGACCGGCGCGGTCGCGTGGCACACCTCGGTGGCGAGCGGGCAGCGGTCCGCGAACCGGCAGCCCGCCGGGAAGTCGGCGGGGGACGGTACGACCCCCTTGATCTGCGTCATCCGCTCCTCGGCCGACTCCAGCGAGAGCACGCTGCCGAGCAGCCCGCGCGTGTAGTGGTGGGCCGGTGCCGCGACCAGGTCGGCGGTCACCCCGGTCTCCACGATCTGCCCGCCGTACATCACCACCACCCGGTCGGTGACGTCGGCGACCAGCGCCAGGTCGTGCGAGACCAGGACCAGCGCGAAGCCCAGTTCCGCGCGCAGCCTGAGGAGCAGCTCCATGACCTGGGCCTGCACGGTGACGTCCAGGGCGGTGGTCGGTTCGTCGGCGACGATCAGCTTGGGGTCGCGGGACAGGGCCATGGCGATGAGCACGCGCTGGCGCTGCCCGCCGGACAGTTCGTGCGGATAGCTGCGCAGGGTGCGTTCCGGGTCGAGCCCGACCAGCGACAGCAGTTCCCGCGGGCTGCGGCGGCCACCGCGCCGGACGAGCTGCTTAAGCTGGGCGCGGATGGTCATGGCCGGGTTCAGGGAGGACAGGGCGTCCTGGTAGACCATGGCCATCTCGTGGCCGAGCAGCCGGCGCCGCACCCGCATGGGCTCGGCGAGCAGGTCCCGCTGGTGGAACCGCACCTGGCCGCGGACCCGGGCGTCCTTCGGCTGCAGGCCCATGACGGTGAGCGCGGTCAGTGACTTGCCGCAGCCCGACTCGCCCACCAGACCGAGGACTTCGCCGGGATACACCTCGAAGCTGACCCCGTCCACGATGTCCACGCCCCGGTGCCGGTCCGGGAAGCCGATGGCGAGGTTCTCCACGGCGAGCACCGGCTGCCCGCCGCGGTCGGGCAGCGGCCGGGCCCGGGAGCGCAGCCGCCGGGCGGCCTCGGCGAGACCGGGCAGCGGCAGCACCTTGCCGGTGCCGGGCTCCGGGGTCTCCAGCCGGTCAGCCGGCGCCCGCACCTCCCGCGGGGCGGGCGCGGCCCACGCGTCCGAGACGCCCTCGGAGAGGATGTTCAGCGACAGCACGGTGAGCAGGATCAGCAGCCCGGGGAAGACGGTCGCCCACCAGCCGCCGGTCAGCACCATGTTCTTGCCGTCGGCGATGACACTGCCCCAGGAGGGGTCCGGAGGCCGGACGCCCGCGCCGATGAAGGACAGCGAGGCCTCGAAGACGATGGCCTCGGCGACCTGGACCGTGCAGAACACCAGCACCGGGGCGGCACAGTTGACGGCCACGTGCCGCAGCACGATGTGCGGGGTGCGGGCGCCGATGACCCGCTCCGCGGTGACGTAGTCCTCGCCGTACTGGTCCAGCACATTGGCCCGCACGACCCGGGCCACCGGCGGCGTGAACAGGAAGGCGATCGCACAGATCAGCACGCCGATCCCGCCGCCGAACACGGCGACCAGCACGGCGGCGAGCGCGATGCCCGGGAACGCCATCACCACGTCCAGGCAGCGCATCAGGGTCTCGTCGACGGCCTTGCGGGAGGTGGCGGCGAGCGCCCCGACGACGGCCCCGACGACGAGCGCCAGCGCGGTCGCGCCCAGTCCGATCGCGAGCGACCACCGGGCGCCGTACATCAGCCGGCTGAGGATGTCCCGGCCCAGGCTGTCCTGCCCCATCCAGTGCGCGGCGGACGGCGCCCCCGTGCCGCCGGCCGGGTCCTGCTGGTCGAGCGGATCGTCCGGGGCCAGCACGGGGGCGAGTACGGCGACCAGGACGACCAGGGCCAGGAAGCAGACGGCGACCTTGGACAGCAGCGGCAGCCGGCGCCGGCCGCGCAGCCGGACGCCGGGCCGGGAGAGCCGCTCGGTGAGGCTCGCGCGCGTGACCATCAGGCAGCCCTCAGTCGTGGGTTGACCAGCAGATACAGGATGTCGATGACGAGGTTGACGACGACGAACCCGGTGGCGGTGGTGAGGACGACGCCCTGCACGACCGCCGGGTCGCCGTTCTGCACGGCATCGATCATCAGCTTCCCCATGCCGGGCAGCGAGAAGATCGTCTCGATGACGACCGCACCGCCGAGCAGGTAGCCGACCCGCAGGCCCAGCACGGTCAGCGGATTGACCAGGGCGTTGCGCAGGACGTTCCGGCCGACCACCACCCGCGGCGGCAGCCCGCTCCCGATCGCCGTCCGGACGTAGTCCTTGTCCAGCTCCTCCACCACCGAGGTCCGCACGATCCGGGTCAGCTGGGCGGCGACCGGCAGGGACAGGGCGAAGGCGGGCAGGGCCATGGTCTTCAGCCAGCCGGTGACCGAGTCGGCGGGGTTGATGTAGCCGCCGGTCGGGAACCAGCCCTGGTCCACGGCCAGGTACTGGATCATCAGCAGCGCCAGCCAGAACCCGGGCGCGGCGACCCCGACCAGCGAGACGACCCGGATGGCCTGGTCCGGCAGCCGGTCCCGGTACACGGCCGCCGTGACCCCGCCTGCCAGAGCCAGCACGACCGCGATGGTGAGGCCGAGGAAGGTCAGCTGGAGGGTGAGCGGCAGGGCGGTGGTGACCTGGTCGACCACCGGCGCGCGGGTCAGGGCGCTGGTGCCGAGGTCGCCGTGGAGCACGTCGCCGACGAAGTGGACGTAGCGCACCGGCAGGGGGTCCAGCAGCCCGTTGCGCTCCCGGAAGTCGTGCAGCTGCTGCGGGGTCGGGTTGGCGCCCTGGAAGAACGCGGAGGCGGGGTCGACGTCCGAGAACCGCATCACCAGGAACACGAACAGCACGATGCCGAGGAGCAGCGGCACGAGCAGGGCGATGCGGCGGAGCAGGATCCGTACGACGGCGGTCATGCCGTCAGATCCACTTGGCCTGGAGGAGATTGACACCGGGGTACGGCTGTGCCCTTATCCCGCTGAGCTTGCGTGCGTCCCAGGCGGTCATCAGCTCGTTGTGGACGACCGGGTAGAGCACGGCCTGCTCCGCGACGACGTCGATGTAGTCCTGGATCATCGCCTTCTTCTTCGCGGGATCCGGTTCCCGGGTCGCCCGGTCCATGTCCTTGAAGAGCTGCCTGGCGACGGGGTCTGCGGCCCACCGGGTGTACTGCATCCACAGGTTCTGCGGGCCGTAGTTGTAGTGCATGATCAGGTCGGCGTCGAGCCCGAACTGGTTGGGGTTGGAGGCCGCCGCCACCACCTGGTAGTCCTGCTTCTGGTCCATCTTGGTGAAGACGGCCGTGGTCTCCTGCGGCGCCAGGGTGGTCTGCACGCCGATCGCGTCCCACGAGGCCTTGACGGTCGGCAGACAGTCGACGATCCAGCTGACGTTGACCGCGAGGATCTCGACCTTCAGGTTCTTCACCCCGGCGGCCTTCAGCAGTGCCTTCGCCTTCGCCGGGTCGTGGTCGTACACGGTCCTGGCCCGGCGGTAGCCCGGATTGTCCTCGTTGAGGAACGAGGACGCGGGCTTGCCGTGGCCCTTGAGTGCGACCTGCACCATCTTCTCGCTGTCGATGGCGTAGTGCAGCGCCTGCCGCACGCGTACGTCGTCGAAGGGCTTGTGCCGGGTGTTGAACATCAGGAACAGGTTGTTCATCCCGGCGCCGCCGGCGACCTCCAGGCCGCCCTGCTCCAGCCGGGGGATGTTGGCGTAGGGGATGTTGTCGGCGATCTGCGCGCCGGCACCGGTTCCGGAGATCTTCGCGACGCGCGGCGCCGCGTCCACGATGGTCAGCCAGTTCATCCTGCGGAAGGCGGGCTTGCGCGGGCCGTTGTAGGCGGCGAACGCCTCGAAGGTGGTGTTCGACTTCGGGTGGTGCGCGGCCTGGCGGTACGGCCCCGAGCCCACGGCCAGCCCCTTGATCGCATCGTCCCAGGCACCGGGCTTCGAGAACACGTGCTTCGGCATGATCTTGGCGAGGGTGAGCCGGGAGAGCCCCTCCGGGAACGGGAACTTGAGCTTCAGCTCGACGGTCCGCGCGTCGACCTTCCGCACGGACTCGAGCCAGGAGACGAAGAAGCCCTTGACGAGGGTCTGCGTCTTCGGGTCCAGGATCCTGTCGAAGACGAACACGACGTCGTCGGCGGTGACGGGCTTGCCGTCGTGGAAGGTGGCCCCGGAGCGGAGCGTGAACCGCCAGGTGGTGGCGTTCGGGTCCTTCGGCACCTCGGTGCCCAGCGCCGGATACGCCGCCCGGGTGATCGGGTCGGTGTCCAGCAGGCCCTCGTAGACGTGGTTGTTGGCGGCCATCGCGAACGCCGACGCGGTCTGGGTCGGGTCCCAGCTGCCGTCGTTGCCGTAGCCGATCACGGCGGTCAGTGTCCGGTCCTTGCCGGTGCCGCCGTCCCCGGTGTCGTTCGTGGACTCCGGGCCTGCGGAACAGCCCGCCAGCGCGGCCGGGAGGGCGGTGGCCGCGCCCAGCACACCGGTGTACTTCAGGAACGACCGGCGGCGCGGTGCCGGTACGTCGGGGGTCACGTCGTCGCGCACGGGTCCTCCAGCAAGTCGGTGGGGGGAGGGGGTGGGAGATACGACGTCCTACGTCCTACGTCCGGTCGGTAGCGCGACCATAGGAGGGCCCCCGGGGGCGGTCAAGACGGCACACACGAATGGCCGAGCCGCCACAGGTCGCACCAATGACGCCGACATGCGAGCGCCGGACCTGGCCCTGACGATGATGAGCAACAGGATCATCGACCCTTTGGACGGCCCCATGTCCGTGACCCGAATCGACGGTTCCCGAAGAGCCGGACGCCGGATCGCCCTGGTCGGCGCTCTCGGCGGCCTCCTCCTCGCCGGCTGCGCCGACGGAAGCAGCCAGGATGGACGTACCTCGGCCTCGGCCAGCGGTCCCGGTACGCCGAACGCCTCGTCCTTCTCGGGGCAGCCGCCGTCGGCGCTGGAGTCCGCGGCGTCCGCGGCGATCAGCTCCGCCCAGGCCGCAGCCTCCGCGGCGGCGCAGTCCGCCTCGGCCCGCGCCTCCGAGTTCGCGGCCTCGGTGGATGCCGAGACGCACCGCAGAAGCGCGACGGCGGAGAAGGAACTGAAGAACGTCGAGGGCCGGGGCAACGCGCTCTCCGAGGTCGGCATGACCGGGATGCCCAGAGCCCAGACCGGCGGAGTGCTCGCCGTCCTGGTCACGATCACCAACAAGACCCGTGAGGAAGCGTCCTACGCCGTGCAGATCGACTTCAAGGACGCCTCCGGCAAGGTGGTGGAGACGCGGTACGTCGGCGCGGAGCACCT
This sequence comes from Streptomyces sp. NPDC027663, assembly GCF_055566415.1. Lineage (NCBI taxonomy): Bacteria > Bacillati > Actinomycetota > Actinomycetes > Kitasatosporales > Streptomycetaceae > Streptomyces > Streptomyces sp. NPDC027663. The sequence goes on from NZ_JBVHSK010000001.1 coordinate 662,534, forward strand.
GAAGCCGGGGCGCAAGGAACAGCCCATCGCGTTCAGCCACCAGCCACCGGAGCCGAGGCTGACGCCGGTCCTCGCGAAGGCCCAGCGGTACTAGCGCCCCACGGCGCGGACGAACTCCGTCCAGGCGGCGGCCCCGATCACGAGCACGGCACCGTCGGCCACCTTGCTGTCCCGGACGGGCACGACACCGGGGACTCCGTCGGCGACCTCGACGCAGTCCTCCCCGCCGCTGCCGCCGCTGTAGGTGCTCCTGCGCCAGGCGGCGCCGGGGAAGTCGTGGCCGACCTCGACGCAGCTGCCGCCCTCGCCGTTGCTGTAAGTGCTCTTGAACCAGCTGGCGTTGCTCAGGTCGTACTGGTGCATCGTCTGTGATCCTCAGCCGCCGACTCGACCAGGGAGAGGGACGCCTCCGGCGACAGCGCGGCGCCCCTGAGCAGATCGTATGCGCGCGCTGCCCGCTTCACCACAGCCGGATCATCCATCAACATTCCCGAAAACGACGTCTCTGTATAGGCGACCGGCGGCGCGTCCTCGAAGTCCATCAGCTGGAGCAGCCCGTTCACCGTTCCGTATGCTCCGGCCGCGTACGGCATCACCGTCACCCACACCGTCCGCTCGCGCATCAGCCCGGCGATCTGGTCCAGTTGGGCGGCCATGGCCTGCGGGCCGCCCACCGGGACGCGCAGTGCGTTCTCGTGCAGGATCACCCAGTACTCGGCCTTGTAGCGTCCTTGAGGATCCGCCCTCGCTCCATCCTGGCCGTGACGATCTCCTCTACGTACTCGTCCGTCACGAACGGGTTGGCCGCAATGGTCACCGCCTCCGCGTACGCCTTGGTCTGCAACAGACCCGGCACCGCGGTGGGCGCGAACTCGCAGATCTTCGTGGCGACCCGCTCCAGCTCCACGACCTCCGCGAAGTACTCCGCATACCGTCGGTCGTCAATCAACTTCCTGCACAGGCGCTCGAAAATACCGTCGGTTTGCAGGACTTCGTCGATCCGCTGGGCGATATCCAGCTGAGGTTTTCGAATTGCCTGCTCGAACTGTCCGATGTAGGCACCGGAGACGAACACCCGCGCCCCCAGCTCCACCTGCGTGATTCCCGCATCTTCCCGGCGCCTCTTCAGCTCCGTGCCGAAGAACTCCCAGACCGCCTGCCGTGAACCGCTGGCCATAGCCAACCCCCTTTACCAGCCATGCACTTGTAGGGCGCAGACAGCTGCCGAGTGTAGAGGCGGAGCGTCACTCTTGGTGCACGAAGAGTGAAACTCGGAAAGGAAGGGGAGCAGGGTGAAGGCGCGACGTAGCACCCACGCGGCGCTGTGTGTCGAAGAGGCGGAGGAGACCTTGAAGGAATTGCGGTCGGCGCTCGGAAAAGCCGGAGTCGTTCTCCCGTCGCTGGGGCTCGATCCGGTGAGCCTCGCGAGGGAGGCGCCCTGCCCGCTCGTGGAATTGGGGCGCTGTTCCGTGGCGACCGCGCGCCGGCTCGCTGTGGTGCTCGCGGGGGTGGCGCGGTGAAGCCTGCCGTCGGCAGCCATGTGATGGACACCGACACCGGCAGGGTCGGCATCGTCATGGGGCACGAGGGGCCGTACGTGCAGCTGAGACCGTACGGCGGAGGGCGGGAGTGGGACGCCGAGCCGGGCGCGCTGCGCAGTGCCACCGACGCCGAGCGGCTGAGCGCGGCGACCGCGCACGCCAACGCCCGCAGCCGCGGAGAGGCGCTCTGACCCTTCTGTGCCCGCAGTCGCTCCATGGTGCCAGATTTCAAGACATGGGCGCCGAGTGCGCCCTACCCTGGGCCGGTCGCGGACGTTCGCGGCCAAGAGGGGGGTCCTCACATGGAGTTACGAATCAGAGTTGCGCGGATCCGGCCGTCCGGTGACGGCTCGACCGGCGAGCGGGCAGACACCGAGGGGTGGACGGAGTCGTTCGCCGAGTGGATGACCGAGGACCGCAGGCTGGGCCGGTCCGTCCGCGAGCGGCAGGAGCGGGTCTCGCCCGGCGACGGCGGGATGTCACCGGACCCGGTGGCGTGGATCAGCCTCGCCGTCGCCTCCGCCTCGCTGCTCACCGACCTGATCGGCCTGTTCGGTGACTTCCGCGCCTCGCTGCCCCGCCGGGAACAGCAGTCCGCGGGACTGGTGGTGGAACGCGGGGGCACGCGCGTCACCGTGCACGGGGAGACGGCGGAGGATGCCGCCCGCGCGGCACGGGAGCTGGGCCTGCTGCCGGGGGACGACGGGGAGGCGCCCGGCCGTGCCGCTTCCTGACCCGTCACGAAGCCACGCCGTCCTCATCGGCGTGCACGACTACCGTCACCTGGCTCCCCTCCCGGGTGTGGAAGCAGGCGTCAGCAGACTGGCCGAGCTGCTGCGCGACCCGACGGTCTGGGGCCTGCCCCATGGCAATGTCACCGTTCTCCCCGGTGACGCCTCCGCCGACGACGTCCTCAGGGCGGTGCGCGGCGCCGGGCGCGCGGCGACCGACACGCTTCTCGTCTACTTCGCGGGGCACGGACAGCGGGAACCCAGAAGCGAGCAGCTGTACCTGGCGCTGGCCGACGCCGACAGGTACGACGTGACGATCGGGGCGCTGCCGGAACGCGAACTGCGCCGCATGGTCAGGCGGGAGGGGCGGTACGCACGCCGTCACATCACGCTCATCGACTCCTGCTACAGCGGCCTGGCCATCCCCATGGGCGGCTCCGCGGCCGTCCTGGCACGCCCGGACCAGGTCCGGCTGCTGGTCGAGCCGAGGGCGGGGGACGCCCGCGGCCCGGACGACGGCGAGGACTTCGGCGGCTATGTGCTGACGTCGGCGTCGGGCACCCAGCGCTCGTTCACCCTGCCCGGTGGCTACCCGGAGTTCACCGGTGCGCTGATCGAGGTCCTCGAGAAGGGCATCGCCGGGGCGGGCCCCACGCTGAGCGTCCCCCGCGTCTGGCTGCGCGTCCGGGAGCAGCGAGCCAGAGCCACGCCCCAGCTGAACGGGCTCAACATCGCGGAGGACGAACCCTGGGTCCGCAACCGCGCCCACGAGGCAGGGCGGGACGCCGTGCCGCCCCGGCCCGTCGTCCGCGCCGAAACGGCCCCGGCGTCCCCTGTGGCCGCCCCCGCCGCGGGCTTCCCGTTCGACACCGTCCAGGGCGGCGGATACCGGATCAGGGCGGTCAAGGAGCAGCTGGACGACGTCCTCGCGAAGGTGAGGGATCCCCGCCGCGGATGGCAGGCCCAGTCACCCCATTTCCGCACCGTGTCCGGCAGGTGGTTCTGGGGGTACGACACGCGGCAGGTCGACGCCCACATCGAGCGGCAGCGCGCCGAGCCCACGGAGCCGGCCGATGCCCTTCGCCTGCTGCTGGCGCGTCAGGGCATCACCGTCGTACCCGGCGCCGAAGGCAGCAGCCGGGTGAGGGAGAAATGCGGTGTCCTCGGAACGGAGCCGCTGATCGGGCATCACCCGTCCCGCTTCGCCAAGTCGGGGACGATCGCCTTCACGGACACCCACCTGTGTCTGTACTCCTCCGACCTGCTGAGGATCCCCTACTCCGCGCTGGACAGCATGGTCGTGGACACCTCGTACAAGGAGGTCGACACCGGTGTCGTCAATGATCAGGCCGTGATCCTGGACAAGACCTGGGTCGGCGTCACCCAGGTCACCTTCGGACACCGCACCCTGAGGTTCACAGGGGGACGCCCGGAGCCGGTACAGGCGGCACTGTGCGCCTTCCGGCCGGCGATGGCCGATCTGCGCAGGCGCCACCCCGAGTGGTTCCGTTAGGCGGCCCGAGCGCCCCTTCGGCATGGGCGAGAATGGTGCCATGAGTCTGTTCCGCGACGACGGCATCGTGCTGCGCACCCAGAAGCTGGGTGAGGCGGACCGGATCATCACCCTGCTCACGCGCGGTCACGGGCGGGTACGGGCCGTGGCGCGCGGGGTGCGGCGCACCAAGTCGAAGTTCGGGGCCCGGCTGGAGCCCTTCTCCCACGTCGACGTGCAGTTCTTCGCGCGCGGGAGCGAGCTGGTCGGGCGCGGACTGCCGCTGTGCACACAGAGCGAGACCATCGCTCCGTACGGTGGCGGGATCGTCACCGACTACGCGCGGTACACCGCCGGGACCGCCATGCTGGAGACGGCCGAGCGGTTCACGGACCACGAGGGCGAGCCGGCCGTCCAGCAGTACCTGCTGCTGGTCGGGGCCCTGCGCACGCTCGCCCGCGGGGAGCACGCACCCCACCTCGTCCTCGACGCCTTCCTGCTGCGCTCCCTCGCCGTGAACGGGTACGCGCCCAGCTTCGGCGACTGCGCGAAGTGCGGGATGCCCGGTCCGAACCGGTTCTTCTCGGTCGCCTCCGGCGGCTCCGTCTGCGTCGACTGCCGGGTGCCCGGCAGCGTCGTACCGTCCCCGCAGACCCTGGTACTGCTGGGCGCGCTGCTTACGGGAGACTGGGAGACGGCGGACGCGTGCGAGGCGCGGTACGTCCGCGAGGGCAGCGGGCTGGTGTCCGCCTACCTGCACTGGCATCTGGAGCGCGGGCTGCGCTCCCTGCGGTACGTAGAGAAGTAAGCACGGCACGGTCGAGGAGACGAGAAGGACATGGTCGTACGCGGGATCCTGGGGCGCCAGCGGCGCGAGTACAAGGCGCCGGAGCCGCATCCGTCCGGTGCCCGCGCACCCAAGCTCCCGGGCGAGCTGGTGCCGAACCACGTCGCGATCGTCATGGACGGCAACGGGCGGTGGGCGAAGGAGCGCGGCCTGCCCCGTACCGAGGGCCACAAGGTCGGTGCCGAGCGGGTGCTGGACGTCCTCCAGGGCTCGATCGAGATGGGTGTGCGCAACATCTCGCTGTACGCCTTCTCCACCGAGAACTGGAAGCGGTCGCCCGACGAGGTCCGCTTCCTGATGAACTTCAACCGCGACTTCATCCGCAAGACCCGCGACCAGCTCGACGAACTCGGCATCCGGGTGCGCTGGGTGGGCCGCATGCCCAAGCTGTGGAAGTCGGTCGCCAAGGAGCTGCAGATCGCCCAGGAGCAGACCAAGGGCAACGACCTGCTCACCCTGTACTTCTGCATGAACTACGGCGGCCGTGCCGAGCTCGCCGACGCGGCACAGGCCATCGCCGAGGACGTGAAGGCGGGCCGGCTCGACCCGTCCAAGGTCTCCGAGAAGACCATCCAGAAGTACCTGTACTACCCGGACATGCCGGACGTGGACCTGTTCCTGCGCCCCAGCGGGGAGCAGCGCACCTCCAACTACCTGCTCTGGCAGAGCGCGTACGCCGAGATGGTCTTCCAGGACGTGCTGTGGCCCGACTTCGACCGCCGTGACCTGTGGCGGGCCTGCATGGAGTTCGCCTCCCGGGACCGGCGGTTCGGCGGGGCGGTCCCGAACGAGGAACTGCTCGCGATGGAGGCCGCGATGAAGGGCAAGTCCACCTCGTAGCCATCGCGGGTTCACGCGGGGCGCCGAGTATGCGGGACTCATGAGACGTCTGACCCCTGTCCTCGCCCTCGGCGCCCTGCTGCTCACCGCGCTGCCCGCGCACGCGGCCGACGGCCCCGCGCACCGCGAGAGCTACGGCACCAAGGCGCCGTACGCGCCCCAGCAGCACCCGCACGGCTACCAGAAGGTCCCGGCGGGCTTCGTTCCCGTCTTCACCGAGAACGTCTCCCGGCACGGGTCGCGCTCGGCCACCGACAGCGAGGACGGGGACCTGATCCTCGCGCTGTGGGACAAGGCCGTGGCGGACGGCGAACTCACCCGGCGTGGCGAGGAGTTCGGGCCGAAGGTCCGCGCCCTGCAGGCCGCCATGGCGAAGGTCGGCTACGGCAACCTCAGCGGGCGCGGCAAGCAGGAGATGGCGGACACGGCCGTACGCATGGAGCGGCGGCTGCCGTCGCTGTTCGAGAAGATCGCCGACGACGGGCAGAAGATCGACGTCGTCAGCTCCGGGCAGGGGCGGGCCGTGGACAGCGGCAACGTGTTCGCGGGCGCCCTCGCCGAGGCCGAGCCCGAGCTGGAGCCGCTGATCGGGCCGACCCGCACCGACAAGGACCTGCTGTACTTCCACAAGGCGGCGGGCGGTGCCGCGTACCGCGACTACATCGAGAACGACCAGCGCCTCAAGGACACCCTGAAGGGCATCACCGATCAGCCCCGGACGCAGCGGGCCGCGCACAGCGTGCTGCGCCGGATCTTCACGGAGTCCTTCGTCGCACAGATCCCCGACCAGGCCGGCGCCGCCCAGGCCGTCTACAACCTGTACGCCATCGCCCCCGCGATGACCGAGGAGAGCCCCGAGGGCGCGGGCTGGGGGATGGAACGCTTCATCTCCCGCAAGGACGCGGCCTGGTTCGGCTACCTGTCCGACGCCGAGGACTTCTACGAGAAGGGCCCCGGCTTCGCGGACAGCGACATCACCTACAAGATGGCGGGCGTTCTGCTCGACGACCTCTTCCAGCAGGTCGAGGCCAAGCGGGCCGGCACCAGCGGCCTCGGCGCCGAACTCCGCTTCACCCACGCCGAGGAGATCATCCCGCTGGCCGCGCTGATGGGCCTGCCGGGCAGCACGCGGCCGGCGACGCCGGGTGAGCCGTACACCTACGCCGACAACACCTGGCGAGGGTCCTCGGTGGCACCCCTCGGCGCGAACATCCAGTGGGACGTCTTCAAGAAGGGCAACCGCTACCTGGTCCGCATGCTCTACAACGAGAAGGAGACGGCCTTCAAGGCAGGCTGCCGCCCCCTCACCAAGGGCAGCGCCTTCTACGACCTGGACGAACTGGAGCGCTGCTTCGGCCGGGCCTGACCTGGAGCGGAGCCGGAGCTGGGGATCGGGGCTGCAGGGGTGGGGCCGGGGGCTTGCCCGCGCCGGCGGGGTGCCGCTGCGCCCACCCGTGCCGCCCCAGCGGCACGACTGCCCGCAGCGGCGGCGGTGCCTCGAAGCGGACGGCGCTGCAGTTCCCCAGGGGCGCGGGGAACTGCGCGACCGGCCACGACGGACCCGCACCGGGCGACGGCGGCCGGCGCCGTGAAGGGGCGCGGGGAACTGCGCGACGGGCCACGGCGCACCCGCAGCCGGCCCGCAGCCGTACGGCGCTAACCGGCCGGGCTCTCCGCGCAGTCGGAACACGTGCCGAAGATCTCCACCGTGTGGGCCACGTTGACGTAGCCGTGCTCCGCGGCGATGGCCTCCGCCCACGTCTCGACGGCCGGGCCCTCCACCTCCACCGCCTTGCCGCAGGCGCGGCAGACCAGGTGGTGGTGATGGTCGCCGGTGGAGCAGCGGCGGTAGACGGACTCCCCGTCGGACGTGCGCAGGACGTCGACCTCACCGGCCTCGGCGAGGGACTGGAGCGTGCGGTAGACCGTGGTGAGCCCGACCGAGTCGCCCTTGTGCTTGAGCATGTCGTGCAGTTCCTGCGCGCTGCGGAACTCCTCGACCTCGTCCAGGGCCGCCGCCACGGCTGCACGCTGGCGGGTCGCGCGGCCCTTCACGGGCGGTCCAGCGGTCGTCACCGGTTGCCTCCTCACGTCTCGCTACTGCCCGGGCCATTGTGCCAGCCCGGACTGTGAGCGGTCAGACGCCGACCTCGTCCCCGGCCCCGCGCGAGGCCGGAATCGAGCACTCCGCCGGATCCCCGGCAGGCTGTGCCGCGACCGCCGCGCGGGCGCGTCGCCGGGCCAGCGGAGCGGCCAGAGCCGTCAGCGCGATGAACGCGCCGATCGTCAGCAGGACGATCGTGGCTCCGGGCGGGACGTCCTGGTAGTAGGACGTGATCGTGCCGCTGACGGTCACGGCCACCCCGATCGCCACCGCGATCACGAACGTCACGGCGAAACTGCGGGTGAGCTGCTGCGCCGCCGCCACCGGCACGACCATCAGCGCGGACACCAGCAGCAGACCCACGACCCGCATGGCGACCGTCACCGTCACGGCCGCGGTGACCGCCGTCAGCAGGTTCAGGGCGCGCACCGGCAGCCCCGTGACCCGCGCGAACTCCTCGTCCTGGCTGACCGCGAACAGCTGCCGGCGCAGGCCCAGCGTGACCAGCAGCACGAAGGCGGCCAGGACACAGATCGCGGTCACGTCGGACTCGGACACCGTCGAGAGCGAGCCGAACAGGTACGACGTCAGGTTGGCGTTGGAGCCGCCCGGCGCGAGGTTGATCAGCATCACACCGCCGGCCATGCCGCCGTAGAAGAGCATGGCGAGCGCGATGTCGCCGCGCGTCCTGCCGTACCAGCGGATCAGTTCCATCAGGACCGCACCGAGCACGGAGACGGCCGTCGCCATCCACACCGGGGACGTGGACAGCAGGAAGCCGAGGCCGACGCCCGTCATGGCCACGTGGCCGATGCCGTCGCCCAGCAGGGCCTGGCGGCGCTGGACCAGGTAGATGCCGACCGCGGGGGCGGTGATGCCGACCAGGACGGCCGCGAGCAGCGCCCGCCGCATGAATTCGTAGTCGAGGATGTCCATCAGCTCAGCAGTCCCGTGCGGATCGGTTCGGCGCCCGCCGGTGCGTGCGGGTGTACGTGGTCGTGGCCGGGCAGTGCGTGCTGGCCGACCGCCTGCGGGGGTGGGCCGTCGTGCAGCACGCAGCCGTCGCGCAGGACGACCGCCCGGTCGATCAGGGGCTCCAGCGGGCCCAGTTCGTGCAGCACCAGCAGGACCGTCGTACCGGCCTCGACCTGCTGCCGCAGGGTCCGCGCGAGCACCTCCTGGCTGCCCAGGTCGACGCCCGCCATCGGCTCGTCCATGATCAGCAGCTCGGGCTCGGCGACCAGCGCGCGGGCGATCAGCACCCGCTGGTGCTGGCCGCCGGAGAGCGCGTCCACCGAGTCCTTGGCCCGGTCGGCCATGCCGACCAGCTGCAGGGCCCGGTGCACGGCCTCCCGGTCCGCCTTGCGGAAGACGCCGAAGCGGGTGCGGGACAGACGGCCCGAGGAGACGATCTCGGTCACCGTCGCCGGGACCCCGCCCGCGGCCGTCGTGCGCTGCGGTACGTAGCCCACGCGCGCCCAGTCCCTGAAGGACCGGCGCGGGGTGCCGAACAACTCGATCGTGCCCCCGCTCACCGGCACCTGGCCGATGATCGAGCGGATCGCCGTGGACTTGCCGGAGCCGTTGGCGCCGAGCAGCGCGACGACCTCGCCGCGGCCGACGGTGAGATCGATGCCCCGCAGCACGGGACGGGCGCCGAGTTCGGCGGTCACCCCGCGCAGGGATATGACAGGCTCACTGATCTCGTGGGTCATCTCGTCTCCCGTCACTTGGCGCCCAGGGCCTGCTGGAGTGCCTTGAGGTTGGCCTCCTGGACGGCGAAGTAGTCCCTGCCACGGGACCTGTCGGTGATGCCCTCGATCGGGTCGAGGACGTCTGTCTTCAGGCCCGTGTCGTGCGCGATGGTCTTCGCGGTCTTGTCGCTCACGAGCGTCTCGTAGAAGACGGTGCTGACGCCGTCGGCCTCGGCCATCTTCTCCAGGTCCCTGACCCGGGCGGCGCTCGGCTCCGACTCGGGGTCGAGGCCGCTCACCGCCTCCTCGGTGAGGCCGTAGCGCTCGGCGAGGTAGCCGAAGGCGGCGTGCGTGGTGATGAAGACCTTGTTCCGGGTGTGCGCGAGGCTCTGCTGGAACGCGAAGTTCAGCGCGTCCAGCTTCCCGGCCAGCGCCGCGGTGTTCTTCCGGTAGTCGGCCGCGTGCTCGGGGTCGGCCTTCGCGAAGGCCTCGCCGACGCCCGCGGCGACCTGGCCGTACTTCACCGGGTCGAGCCAGATGTGCGGGTCCGCGCCCTCCTCCTCCCCGTGCTCGTGGCCGTCGTGCTCGGCCGCGTGGCCGCCGACCTCGGTGCCGTGGTCCTCCAGTGTGGTCAGCGAGGCCGCGTCGATCTTGGTCTTGACCGGGGACTGGGCCACCGCGTTGTCGACGGAGGGCTGCAGGCCCTTCAGGTACAGGACCGCCTCGGACTTCTCCATCGAGGCGATCTGCTGCGGGCTGATCTCCAGGTCGTGCGGCTCCTGGCCAGGGGAGGTGAGGGTGGTGACGTGGACGTGTTTCCCGCCGATCTGCTCGGCGAGGAAGGCCATCGGGTAGAACGACGCGACGACGTCGAACTTGCTCGTGCCGGCCGCGGCGGCCGTGTCGCCGGAGCAGGCGGAGAGCATGCCGATCCCGAGGCTGGTGGCCGCGGCGACCGCGGCGGCGGGTATGAGGCGCCGCGCGCGGGGCCGGGTGGGTCGTCGTACGTTCATGACAGTCATTTTCAACAAATATGGAAACCGTTGTCAACAACGCTCATCAGGTGGTCTGAGCGGGGGCCGATTTGGTTGTGGGGGAGCCTGCGCCGGTAACCTGAATCATTCGCTGGAAGCATCTCGCTTCAACGCCCGTCGTCGTAATGAAGAGAGCACCGTGGCCGCCGACAAGATCGACACCATCGTCAGCCTGAGCAAGCGCCGTGGCTTCGTTTTCCCGTGCAGTGAGATCTACGGCGGACAGCGTGCCGCCTGGGACTACGGACCGCTGGGTGTCGAGCTCAAGGAGAACATCAAGCGTCAGTGGTGGCGCTACATGGTGACGTCGCGCGAGGACGTGGTCGGTATCGACTCGTCCGTCATCCTGGCCTCCGAGGTCTGGGTCGCATCCGGCCACGTCGCCACGTTCACGGACCCGCTGACCGAGTGCACCGCGTGTCACAAGCGGTTCCGCGCCGACCATCTGGAAGAGGCGTACGAGGAGAAGAAGGGCCACGCCCCGGCGAACGGCCTGGCCGACATCAACTGCCCGAACTGCGGCAACAAGGGCCAGTTCACCGAGCCCAAGCAGTTCTCCGGCCTCCTCTCCACCCACCTCGGCCCGACCCAGGACTCCGGCTCCGTCGCCTACCTGCGTCCCGAGACCGCCCAGGGCATCTTCACCAACTTCGCCCAGGTCCAGACCACCTCGCGCCGCAAGCCGCCGTTCGGCATCGCCCAGATGGGCAAGTCGTTCCGCAACGAGATCACGCCGGGCAACTTCATCTTCCGCACCCGCGAGTTCGAGCAGATGGAGATGGAGTTCTTCGTCAAGCCGGGCGAGGACGAGCAGTGGCAGGAATACTGGATGGAGCAGCGCTGGAACTGGTACCGGGGCCTGGGTCTCCGTGAGGAGAACATGCGCTGGTACGAGCACCCGAAGGAGAAGCTCTCCCACTACTCCAAGCGCACCGCCGACATCGAGTACCGCTTCCGGTTCGGCGGCAGCGAGTGGGGCGAGCTGGAGGGTGTCGCGAACCGGACGGACTACGACCTCGGTGCGCACTCGAAGGCTTCGGGCCAGGACCTGTCCTACTTCGACCAGGAGGCCGGCGAGCGCTGGACCCCGTACGTCATCGAGCCCGCGGCCGGTGTCGGCCGCACCATGCTGGCCTTCCTGCTCGACGCCTACGTCGAGGACGAGGCGCCGAACGCCAAGGGCAAGATGGAGAAGCGGACCGTGCTGCGGCTGGACCACCGCCTCGCCCCGGTGAAGGTGGCCGTCCTCCCGCTGTCCCGCAACCCGGAGCTGTCCCCGAAGGCCAAGGGTCTCGCCCAGGCGCTGCGGCAGAACTGGAACATCGAGTTCGACGACGCCGGTGCGATCGGGCGTCGCTACCGTCGGCAGGACGAGATCGGTACGCCGTACTGTGTGACCGTCGACTTCGACACGCTCGAGGACAATGCGGTGACCGTGCGCGAGCGGGACTCGATGAAGCAGGAGCGGGTGTCTCTCGACCAGATCGAGGGGTACCTGGCCGGGCGCCTGCTGGGCTGCTGACGCCGGCTGCCGGAGCCGTACCAGGGGGCTCCGCCCCCTGGACCCCCGAAAACCCCGCCCACCCACCACCCGACTCGATCGGCTGGTGGGTGGGCGTTCTGGTGGGCTCGGTCGGCCGTATCTCGCCTGCCCGTCACCGGACTCGGTCGGTTGGGCCGGTTGCATCTCGCCTGCCCGTCACCCGACTCGGTCGGCTGGTGGGTGGGCGTTCTGGTGGGCTCGACCGGCCTCGGGGCGGGTGTGTGGGGCTCCGGTGGCGGGGCGGGTGTGCTGGTGGGTGGGGCTCGGGCGGGTGTCGGGTGGGCGTGGTTGTCATGCCTCTATGTCCAGGTCCACGTACAGCGCCGCGTGGTCCGAGGCCTCATCGGTCTTTCCGTGCACGCTCGCGAAGTGGTTCGCGTGTGCGGAGATGCCCCGTGTCTCCAGGCCGACCCTCCGCACCTTGTCCCACAGTGCGGGCGGCAGCATGAGGTAGTCGAGCTTGTCCCGCTTCTCCTTGCAGTCCCCGTGGGTGCCGGGGTCACCGTGGTAGGCGGGGTGGCTCATCACGTCGCGAAGACCGGTGTCCAGCAGTACGCCGACCGGCTTGCTGTCCGGGAAGTCGTTGAGGTCGCCGGCGACCACGACGTTCTCGGTGCGCTCCAGTGCCGTCCGGTAGATCTCCGCGACTCGCTCCGCCTGGGCCAGGCGCAGGTCCGGGTCGTCGCCGGACTTGCTCTTGAGGTGGTTGCCGAGGACCACCAGGCTCTCCCGGCCGAGCTGGATCTCGTACTCCGGGCAGTCGCGGCTGAACAGTGGCTTCGTCGGGTCCGCCGGGTGCGGGTCGAAGATGTGCGTCCGGACCGAGGTGATCGCGAAGCGGCTGAGGATCCCGATGTCGATGCCCCGCGGGTCGTTGCCGTCGATCAGCAGATTGAAGGGGAACGGCTGCCAGCCCAGGCTCAGGACCTGCTGGTTGAAGCGGTCCAGGGTCAGCCGGTCCTCGACCTCGGGCACCAGCAGGACGTCGGCGTTGACTTCCCTGACCACCCGTCCGGTGTTGTGGACGGCGGCCATGTCCAGGTCGTCCTGCCCGAGTTCGGCCCAGCCGGCCCACGCCCTCCGGCCCTCGGCGAGGATCGGCAGCTCCGTCGGCGTCGTCCCCGGCGGAGGCGTGGGGAAGAGCCCGCTCGACTTGCCGGGCCGGTTCTGGTTGACGTAGATCAGCGGCGGGTTCTCGGGATCGCTGCTGTATGCCCGGTGCTTCAGGACGAGCGCCGAGATCTGCTGCTTGTCCCTGGGGGTGTACGTCTCCTTGTCCAGGAGGGTGACCAAGTCGTTGAAGTCCTTGAGGACTCCCTTGCGTGTCGCCGGTTCCGGGAGGCGGAAGACGGAGGGACGACGGAAGAGGTTCTCGGTGTTGAAGGTGCCGATACGGACGGCCATCGCGGCCTCCTCGGGCGGCGCTGGAACACCGCGCGGCCGACGGCAGGCGCCGCCTGGGAGACTGCGCGCCGGCACATCCATTCTCCGAGCGGTCACGCTCGGTGTCCAACGGAGCGGCCCGGTCAACGGCCCTGCAGCGCCCTGACGTTGTCACCGAAGGTCCAGTTCTTGGCGCCGTCCCAGTTGACCGACCAGGTCATCAGGCCCTTGAGTGACGTGCCGTAGTGCCTCCAGGCCTGGGAGACCAGGGACGGGGACATGTAGCCGCCGCCGGCGCCGGACTGGGCGGGCAGGCCCGGTACCTGCTTGTCGTACGGCACCTTGATCGTCGTACCCTGCACCACCAGGCCCTTGGCGAGGCAGTCGGTCTGTGCGGTGAAACCCTGGACCGTGCCGGCCGAGTAGGAGTCGCCGGAGCAGCCGTACATGCTGCCGTTGTAGTACTGCATGTTCAGCCACCACAGCCGGCCGTTGTCCGCGTACTTCTTGATGACCGGCAGGTAGGCGCCCCAGATGGATCCGTAGGTGATGCTGCCGCCGGTGACGTACGCCGTCTCGGGGGCCATCGTCAGGCCGAAGCCGGACGGCATCCGGGCGAGGATCCCGTCGATGATGCGGATCAGGTTGGCCTGGGACGTGGACAGTTGGCCGATGCTGCCGCTGCCGACCAGGCCGGTCTCGATGTCGATGTCGATGCCGTCGAAGTTGTACTTCTTCAGGATCGGGACGATCGTCGCGATGAAACGGTCCGCCACGGCCGAGGAGTTGAGGTCGATGCCGGCCGCGGCGCCGCCGATCGACAGCAGGATGGTCTGGCCGGAGGCCTTGGCCGCGCACATCTCCGACGGCGTGGCCACCTTCACTCCACTGTCCATGCCGTCCTCCCAGAGGGCCGTCCCGTCCGAACGGATCACGGGGAAGGCCGCGTTGATCACGTTGTAGCCGTGCGCGGCGATGCGGGAGTCCGTGATCGGGGTCCAGCCGAAGGGCGGGTGGACGCCATTGGCGGAGCCGTCCCAGTTCTCCCAGTACCCCTGGAGCACCTTGCCCGCGGGGCGTGACTTCACGGCGCAGGTCTCGGCGGCGGAGGCGGTGGGGGCGGTGGCGATCGCGAGCGGGGCGGCCAGGGCGGCCGTGGTGAGGGCTGCGGTGAGCAGGCGCAGGGTACGGCGGAGCATGCGGGCCTCCCGGTGGGGGTGCGGTGAGGTGTCGTAGGCATGACAGTTCGCGTCCCCACACGGTGCTCTGGTCCAGACCTCTCGTCAATAGGTCTGGACCAATACGTTTCCGCTGGCAGTATGCCGCACTGACATATATGGAATGACAGATATTGAAATCTGTCAGCTACCATGGCAGTCTTGAAGTCATGACGATGCGAACCCGAACCCTCGGAACCACCGGCCCCCAGGTCTCCGCCCTCGGCCTCGGCTGCATGGGCATGTCCGCGCTGTACGGCGACGCCGACCGCGCGGAGTCCGTGGCGACCGTCCACGCCGCCCTGGACGCGGGCGTGACCCTGCTCGACACCGGCGACTTCTACGCCATGGGGCACAACGAGATGCTGATCGGCGAGGCCCTGCGCACCGCGCCGCCGGCCCTGCGCGAGAAGGCGCTGACCAGCGTCAAGTTCGGCGCCCTGCGCGACCCGGAAGGCAACTGGAGCGGCTACGACGGCCGCCCGGCCGCCGTGAAGAACTTCGCCTCCTACTCCCTGCAACGCCTCGGCGTCGACCACATCGACGTCTACCGGATCGCCCGCCTCGACCCGGACGTCCCGATCGAGGAGACCGTCGGCGCGATCGCCGAACTGATCGAGAAGGGGTACGTACGGCACGTCGGCCTCAGCGAGGTCGGCGCCGAGACCATCCGCCGGGCCGCCGCCACCGCCCCGATCGCCGACCTCCAGATCGAGTACTCGCTGATCTCCCGGGGCATCGAGCGCGAGATCCTGCCGGCCACCCGCGAACTGGGCATCGGCATCACCGCGTACGGCGTCCTCTCCCGCGGTCTGATCTCCGGCCACTTCTCCCGCGACCGGCAGCTGGCCGCGAACGACTTCCGCGCCCACTCGCCCCGCTTCCAGGGCGAGAACCTCCGGCACAACCTGGACCTGGTCGAGGCGCTGCGCAAGATCGCCGAGCAGAAGGGCGTGACCGTCGCGCAGACCGCCATCGCCTGGGTGCTCGCCCGTGGCGAGGACATCGTGCCGCTGATCGGCGCCCGCACCCGCGAGCGGCTCGACGAGTCGCTGGGCGCGCTGGACGTGACCCTGGACGCGGCCGACCTGGCGGCGATCGAGGAGGCCGTGCCGGCGGACGCGGCGGCCGGCGAGCGCTACCCGACGGGGCAGATGGCACACCTCGACAGCGAGCGCTGATCCCGCCCCCGGGTACGGTCTATGGCATGGCACCGACCACCGAGACCCTGACCGCCGAGCGCATCCTCGAAGCCACCGAGGAGGTGCTGCGCCGCCACGGCCCGGCCAAGGCCACCGTGGTCGACGTGGCCCGCGCGCTCGGCGTCAGCCACGGCAGCGTCTACCGCCACTTCCGCACCAAGGCGGCGCTGCGCGAGGCGGTCACCAAACGCTGGCTGGACCGCACGGCGGAGAAACTGGCCGGCATCGTCACCGGCGACGGCGACCCGGAGACCCGGCTGCGGGCCTGGCTCGCGGCCCTGTTCGAGGCCAAGCGGCACAAGGCGGCCGACGACCCCGAGCTGTTCGCCACCTACACGGTGCTGACCGGCGAACTCGGCGGCGTGGTCCACGAGCACGTCGCCGACCTGACCGGGCAGCTGACCCGGATCATCGCCGAGGGCACCGGGTCCGGCGCCTTCTCGGCACCCGACCCGGCCACCGCGGCCCGCGCCGTCTTCCAGGCCACCGGCCGCTTCCACGACCCCGGTCACGCCCACGAGTGGACCGCCCCCGGCATCGAGGAAGAGTTCACGGCGGTGGTGGACCTGCTGGTCCGCGGCCTCACGACGCCACGGTAGCCCCCGACAGGCACACGGAACCCCTCACGCCCCCCCGCGCACGGCGCTGCACCCCCTCCAGGAGCGCGACGAACCACGCGCCCAACCCCCACGCACCGAGAGCCGGGTACGGCGCTGCACCCCTCCAGGGGCGCGGGGAACTGCGCGACCAACCACCGTGCACCCGCGGTCGAGCATGGCGCGGCACCCCCCGAGGGGAGCGGGGAACTGCGTGACCAACCACCGTGCACCCGCGGTCGAGCATGGCGCGGCCCCCCCCCGAGGGGCGCGAGCCGCCGCGCACCCGCGGATGAACACGGCGCCCGACCCGCCACGGCGCTACCTCACCGCCCCGCCGGATCGACCGTCGCCTGATGGGCCAAGACCAGATGCTCCTCCGCCTTCAGCCACGGCAGAAACTGCGCGCCCTGCCGCCAGCCGCAGGTGTCGCAGCGGATCGTCCGCTGGACCCCCCTGCGCAGCACCTGGACCACGTGTTCCCGGCCGTGCTGGTCCCAGCGGCTGACCTTGCTCGTACCTCCCGGCATCGCGCCCTCCCTCCCCACGCCGGTCCACCCGGCCGCAAGGAGTGTGCAGCAGGACCGGCGCCCACGGGGCACATTTCACGCCGAGTTGGGCAAGCCGTGCCCTCGGCTCAGCCGACCGTGCGGGGCAGCCGCAGGCTCAGCAGGCCGGTCAGCACGATCCCGGCCAGCTGCACCAGCAGCGTGGTGACCAGCGCGTCCCGCATGCCCAAGTGCGGTACGAGGGTCAGGAACAGCGTGCCGAGGGTGGCCACTCCCAGGGCCAGCGCCGACTGCTGGGTGGTCACCATCACACCGCCGCCGACACCTGCCCGGGCGGGCGGCACTTCGGACAGCACGAGCCGCATGATGTTGGGCAGCTGGAGCGCCTGGCCCGCGCCGGCCACGGCCGCACCCGGCAGCAGCGAAGCGAGGTCCAGGTGCGGCCAGTCCCGCCACGCGGCCAGCACGATCAGCAGGATGCCCGCGCCCTGGACGACGGACCCGGCGGTGATCACCCGGGTGCCGTACCGGGCGATCAGCCGGGGCCCGGCGAGCGAGACGAACAGGAACGCCACGGCCATCGGCGCGAGCGCGAGCCCGGCCGGCACCGGACCGAGCCCGGCCCCCTGCTGCAGCGCCAGCGCGATCACGAACATGAACCCGCTGAAACCGATGGAGAACGGCACCATCAGCACCAGACCGCGCCGCATCGACGCCACCGCGAACAGACTCGGGGGCACCAGCGGGGTCCGCCCCGCCCGGTCCGCCCGCCGCTCCACCGTCCAGAACGCGCCCGCAGCGAACGGGAACGCGGCCAGCGACAGCCACGTCCACAGCGGCCAGCCCGCGGCCCGCCCCTCGGTCAGCGGCGCGAGCAGGGTCAGCAGCGACACCGCGAGCAGCACCGTCCCCGGCCCGTCGACCGGCTCGGGGTGGTGCGACCGCGTCTCCGGCACGTACCGCGCGGCGAGCACGAGCCCCAGCACGACCACCGGCACGTTGACGAGGAAGATCGACCGCCACCCGGTCCCGGCGACATCGGCCGCGACCAGCACGCCGCCGAGTATCTGCCCGGCCACCATGGCCAGCCCGGCCGTGGCGCCGTACAGGCTCATGGCCTTCGCCCGCCGGCCGCCGCTCGTGGCGGCCTGGATGGTGGCGAGCACCTGCGGCAGCATCGCGGCGGCCGAGGCACCCTGCGCCACCCGGGCCGCGACCAGGCTCCAGGCGCCGGGCGCGAGCCCGCACGCCAGCGAGGTGAGCCCGAAGGCGGCCATGCCCCCGAGGAACAGCCGCCGCCGGCCGAACAGGTCACCGAGCCGTCCGCCGAGCACGAGCAGGACGGCGTAGGCGACGCCGTACCCGGCGACGACCAGCTCCAGCACGGCCTCGCCCGCGGCGAGGTCCGTGCCGATGGTCGGCAGGGCCACGTTGACGATGAAGAAGTCGACCAGCGGCAGTGCCGCGGCCAGGAGAACGGTGAACAGCCCGAGCCCGCCGAGTGCGGGCGGCGCGGCCGTCGTGGGAACGACGCGGGTGGCGACGGTTTCACTCATGCCGTCGAGCCTGCACCCACCCTCAGGCTGGTACCAGAGTCTCCTCATCCTGGTAGAAGAACTACCTGGCAACAGGATGAAGATGCGGGCAGTCTGGAACCATGACGACCACGGCCACCGCCCGGGAGACCGCCCAGCAGCCGGCCCGGGACGCGGAGATCCGTCGGCACGAGCTGGCCGCGTTCTTGCGCAGCAGGCGGGAGCGGATCACGCCGGAGCAGGTCGGGCTGCCCCGCGGCGCCCGCCGCCGCACCCCCGGCCTGCGCCGGGAGGAGGTCGCCCAGCTCTCCGCGGTCGGGGTCACCTGGTACACCTGGCTCGAACAGGCCCGCGACATCCAGGTCTCCGTGCAGGTCCTGGACGCCCTCGCGCGCGCCCTGCGGCTGGACGCCGGCGAACGGGCCCACCTCTTCCAGCTGGCCGGCGCGATCGATCCGACCCCCGCCGCGAGGTGCCCGGACATCACCCCCGCGCTGAGCGAGATGCTGCACCGCCTGGGGCCGATCCCGGCCTGCATCCAGAACAGCCGGTACGACATCCTCGCCTACAACCGCACCTACGGCCGCCTCCTGGGCGACCTGGACGCGGTCCCGCCCGAGGACCGCAACTGCATGCTCCTCATCCACACCGACAAGGACTGGCAGGCGGCGGTCGTCCACCTCCAGGAGACCCGACGGCTGATGGCCGCCCGGCTGCGCGCGAGCCTCGCCGGCCATCTCGGCGAGCCGGCCTGGAAGATGCTGGTCAAACGCCTGGAGGCGGAATCCCCGGAGTTCCGCGAGAACTGGCGGCGCTACGAGGTGGTCGGCACCCGCACCAAGATCAAGGAGTTCCTCAACCCCTACGTCGGCCATCTCACCCTGGAACACACGGACCTGTGGCTCGGCCCCGGGACGGGCGCCCGCATGGTGACGTACACCCCGGTGAACGACGAGACCCGGGAGCGGCTGGACCGGCTCTACGAGATCGCGTCCGGCGTACCGGCGCGCTGACCCTCAGCCCTCCACTCCCGTGGCGGTGTGCGGGGCGCCGACCGGCTTGGACTCCGGGGAGCCGCGCTGGCGCAGATAGACCGAGAGGATGGCCATCGAGGCGACGGCCAGCAGCTCGGACTGCCAGTTCTGCAGGGTGCGGCTCCAGAAGTCGGCGGAGCCCAGGTACGCCCCCCAGGAGATGGGCGCCTGGAGCTGACGCAGGTGTTCCTCGTTGTAGGCGGCGACGCCGTTGATCGACTGGGCCAGCCAGGACCAGGCGAAGACGACGCCCATGACGAGGCCCAGGGAACGGGAGTAGAGCCGCTGCCGCCAGCCCTTGTCGGCGGCCCAGCGCGGCGAGGACGGCTCGGCGTGGTCGCCGACCTTCTGCTCCCGGTCGCTCTCCACACCGGCCCTGTGCAGCTCCTTCGACTCGGGGGAACCGCGCTGGAGCAGCCAGATGGTGCCGAAGATGTACAAGGAGAACTGCAGGTACTCGGACTGCCAGTTCTCGGTGACGTCCACGGCGAAGTCGGAGGTCGCGAGGTAGGGCAGGAAGCCGACCGGGTGCAGGCCGTCGGTGACGAGCTGGTTGTTGAAGTCGGCGTGGCCGGCCACCGCCTGCCCGGCGAGCGTGATCAGGAAACCGGTGTAGAAGGCGAGGGTCAGGCCGTTGTTCCGCAGGAAGCGGGCGGGGCGGGTCACCGGTGCATCAGCCCCACGGCGGTGAAGTAGCCGAGGCCGGCGCCGACGGTCAGCAGCACCACGGTGAACAGGGTGCGCACGGCCTGCTCAACCCCCTTTGACCTTGCACTGGTACGGCTGCCGGGGCTGCGGCACACAGCCCGCCGCGGTGACCAGCCATCCGGCCGGGAAGGCCGAGAGGAACAAGGTGTCGCCGTCCAGCACCACCTGCGCCTGCCGCCCGTAGACCTGGACCTGCCGCACGGCACCTCCGTGCGGGAGGTGCTCCTCGCGGAGGGCCTCGGCACAGGCCGATCCGGCCGACTCCTCGACCTCACGCCGCGTCTGCGGCGCGAGCCCCGCGCACGCGTGCGGCCCGTCGTCCCGCCGGACGCTGGCCTCGAAGCGCATGGCGGCCCGGGACGCGGCCGTCTCCCGCTCACCGAGCGTGCTGCACCCGGCCAGGCAGACGGCACAGACCAGAACGGCCGGGCCGGTACGCCTCCAGCACGGCAAGAAGACCTCCACGGGTACGGCGAGTCCACTGCCGCACATGCTGGAGCCGGGCCCACCCGGGACGCGGCAGCCGCGCCGTGTCCCGGCCGGAGACCGGGCGTTCGGGCTATCCGCGCGCCGGACGGAGTGCTTCGCGGCCGGGCCGGGATCCGCCGAGGACGAGTTGCTCTTCCACAGCTGACGCGCCGCTTGCGCCGCGCGCTCTAGGCCCGCCCCGACACTCCCACGGTCTGGCGTACTTCCGACGACTCCAGCTGCCCGGCCGTCCGCTCGGCGGTGCGGCGCGCCCAGCGGCCGCTGGTCAGCAGGCCGAGGAGCAGGACGGCCAGACCGCACGCGGTGAGGATCCACCAGCCCGGGCGTGCCGCCGGGACGAACACCTGCCGGTACGAGGACGAGCCGACGCCGGATGCCAGGACCGCGCCGACCACCGCGACACCGAGCGTCTGGCCCAGCTGCCTGCTGGTGGAGGCGACGGCCGCGGCGACACCGGCCTGGGCCCGGGGCATGCCCGACACGGCCGTGTTGGTGATCGGCGCGTTCACGAAGCCGAAGCCGATGCCGAACAGGACGTAGCCGAGCAGGAGGGTGGCATTCGACGTCTCCGCCTCGAAGGCCGCGAACAGGACGCCGCTCGCCGTCATCGCGGTGCCGGCCACCAGCAGGGGAAGACGCGGGCCGCGGCTGCCGACCAGGCGGCCGGACAGCGGCGCGCACAGGAACGTCGGCACGGCCATCGGCAGCATCCACAGGCCCGCGTGCAGGGCGTCGAGTCCCCGCACGTTCTGCAGGTACAGGGTGGAAAGGAACAGGAAGCCGCCCAGCGCCGCGAACGCGCTGACCGCGATCACCGTGGCCCCGCTGAACGGCGCCGAGCGGAAGAAGCGCAGCTCGATCAGGGGCTCGTCGCGCCGGGGCTCGTACCGGAGGAGGCCGAGCAGGGCGGCAGCGGCGATCACGGCGAACGGCACCACCGGGCCGGCGCCCGACTCCGGCGCCTCGATGATCGCGTACGTCAGCGATCCGAACAGGGCGATGACCAGCAGCTGGCCGACCGGGTCGGGGCGGCGGGCCCTGGGCGCGCGGGACTCGGGGACGAAGCGGAGGGTGAGCAGCAGGGCGGCGAGGCCGACCGGCAGGTTGACCCAGAAGATCGCGCGCCAGCTCACCGACTGCACCAGCAGGCCGCCGACCAGCGGGCCCGCCGCCATGGAGATGCCGACCACCGCGCCCCAGACGCCGATCGCGCGGGCACGCTCCCGGGCGTCGGTGAAGGTGTTGGTGATGATCGACATGGCGACGGGGTTGAGCATCGAACCGCCGACCGCCTGGACCATGCGGAACACGATCAGCAGTTTCAGATCGGGGGCGAGGGAGCACAGCAGCGAGCCGGCGGAGAACACCACCAGACCGGCGATGAAGACCCGCTTGCGGCCGATCCGGTCGGCGGTGGAGCCCGCGAGCATCAGCAGCGAGGCCAGGACCAGCGTGTAGGCGTCGATCGTCCACTGCAGGCCGGAGGTGGTGGCGTGCAGATCGCGCTGCATGGAGGGCAGCGCCACGTTCAGCGCGGTGACGTCGAGGCTCACGATCAGCAGGCTCATGCAGCAGATCGCGAGCACCAGCATGCGTCTGCGGTGACTCGGCTCGGGCATGCGTTTCATCGTACGCCGATTTCAATAGTGCGTCTAACTAATGAGTGATACATGATCTTTGCCGATGGGTGACAATGGGGCAATGCCCATGCCCGAGTCCTCTTTGCAGATCGGCCCGCACACCGTGCAGCCGCCCGTCGTGCTCGCACCCATGGCCGGGATCACCAACGCACCCTTCCGCACCCTGTGCAGGGAGTTCAGCGGCGGCAAGGGGCTGTTCGTCAGCGAGATGATCACGACCCGGGCGCTGGTCGAACGCAACGACAAGACCATGCAGCTGATCAAGTTCGACGCGACCGAGCAGCCCCGCTCGATCCAGCTGTACGGCGTCGACCCCGCGACCGTCGGCAAGGCCGTCCGCATGATCGCGGAGGAGGGCCTGGCCGACCACATCGACCTCAACTTCGGCTGCCCGGTGCCGAAGGTGACGCGCAAGGGCGGCGGATCCGCGCTGCCGTACAAGCGGAACCTGCTGCGGGCGATCCTGCAGGAAGCCGTGTCCGGCGCCGGTGACCTGCCGGTGACGATGAAGATGCGCAAGGGCATCGACGACGATCACATCACCTACCTCGACGCCGGCCGCATCGCCGTCGAGGAGGGCGTCACGGCGATCGCGCTGCACGGCCGTACCGCCGCCCAGCACTACGGCGGCACCGCCGACTGGGACGCCATCGCGCGGCTGAAGGAGCACGTGCCGGAGATCCCCGTGCTCGGCAACGGCGACATCTGGTCGGCCGAGGACGCGCTGCGGATGGTGCGGGAGACCGGCTGTGACGGGGTGGTCGTGGGCCGCGGCTGTCTGGGCCGGCCGTGGCTGTTCGCGGACCTCGTGGCGGCGTTCGAGGGGCGGGCGTCCTTTGCCCGGCCGACTCTCCGGGAGGTCGCCGATGTCATGGTCCGGCACGCCGGTCTGCTCGGCGAGTGGATCGGCGACGAGTCCAAGGGCGTGGTCGACTTCCGCAAGCACGTCGCCTGGTACCTGAAGGGCTTCGCGGTCGGCTCCGAGATGCGCAAGCGGCTCGCGATCACGTCGTCGCTGGCGGAGCTGCGGGCAGGGCTGGACGAGCTGGACCTCGACCAGCCGTGGCCGGCCGGTGCGGACGGGCCGCGTGGGCGGACGTCCGGCAACAACCGGGTGGTGCTGCCGGACGGCTGGCTCAAGGATCCGTACGACTGTGCGGGCGTGAGCGAGGACGCGGAACTGGACACGTCCGGAGGCTGAGCCGCGCCTCCTCGCCCGCCCGCCGCCCGGCTCGGTGGGTTGGGTGGTCGCCGCCGCGGGGCTCCGCCCCGGACCCCGGCCTTGCCCGCCCGCCGCCCGGCTCGGTGGGTTGGAAGGTCGCCGCCGCGGGGCTCCGCCCCGGGCCCCGTGGGGTTTGCGGGCTTCTCCTCGGACCCCGTGGGGCTTGCGGGCTTCTCCTCGGGCCCCGTGGGGTTTGGGGGCTTCGGCTCGGGTGTCGGGGGGTTGCTCAGTTTTTCTTCGGGTGGGGTGTGGAGCCGTATGCCGTCAGGAAGCGGTCGCGGAAGGAACTCATCTTCCAGACCGGGGCGTCGTGCGCGGGGCGCAGGCCGTCCGTCCAGTTCCAGTCGGCGATCTTGTCCAGCACCTTGGGATCCTTGGCCACGATCGACACCGGGACGTCACGGCTGGCGTGGTTGCCGCTGACCCGGGCGATCGGCTGGTGGTCGCCGAGGAAGACCAGCACGGTGTCCTTGCTGCCGTACCGCTCCAGCCACTGTGTCAGCGCGGTCACCGAGTACTGGATCGACTTGCCGTACTCCTCGCGGGACTTGGTGGTGTCGGCGATGACGTCGGCCGGGTCGTTGCCCGCCGCCTCGATGGGCTTGAAGACCGAGCCGTCACCCAGTTCGTCCCAGCCCACCATCTTGGGGACGGGCGCCCACGGCTGGTGGCTCGAGGTCAGGATGAGCAGCGACATCCGCGACTTGCCGCCGGCGGGCTGCTTGCTGTGCACCCGCTCCTGGTACTGCTGGAGCGCGTACTGGTCCGGCATGGTCGACCAGCTGAACTTCGGCCCCCGGTAGCCGAGCTGGAAGGCGTTGTACACCTTGTCGAGGCCGTACCACTTCTGCTCCGGCCAGCCCTTCTGCACACCCGGCATGACACCGACCGTGTCGAACGCGCCGGTCTTCTCGAACGCCTCCGTCAGGCTCATGTGGTCGCTGGCCATGACCGTGCGGTAGCGCTGCTGGTTGCTGATCCACAGGCCCGACATGGTGGTGGAGTGACCGAGCCAGCTGCTGCCGCCGTACGTCGCCGACGTCAGCCAGCCGCTCTTCGCGTGGAAGCCCGCCTTCGCCAGCGCCTCGGTGCGCGCGTCGAGGGTCGCGTCGACGCCCGGGGCCATGATCGGGTCCTCGATCGCGCTACGGCCGTAGCTCTCGATGAACGTGAAGATCATGTCCTTGCCCCGCAGGTCGGGCACCAGCTGACTGCCCGGAGTGCCCCCGAACGCGTCGGTCCGGGCCACCTTCCGGAACTCCGCCTCGTCCTTGAGTGTGTCCGAGACCCGCCGGGCCTGGACCTTCAGCGCGGTCGCGGTGCGGTCGGCGGCGATCGGCACACCGAACATCTGCAGGCCCAGTGAGGAACAGGTGATCCAGACGACCCCGGCGACCAGGGTGCCGCGGGTCGCCGTGGCGGGGTGCCGGGCGAGCACGTTGCTCAACCGGACCATGGACAGCGCCAGCAGCGTGAAGAGCAGCAGGACGAGGGCGACCAGCCCGGCAGCGGCGGCCAGCGTGGTCGTACGGCCGAGGGAGTCCTCCAGGTACGACTCCGCGTCGCCGATCAGACTCCAGTCGAGCACGACGTTGAAGCCACGCCCGAGGTACTGGTTGAAGCCCATGTCCAACGCGTTCAGCACGGTCATCGCCCCGAGCAGGACCCCCGACACCGCAGCCACGGCCACCCGGGGCCGGCGCGGCAGCGCGAGCAGCACGGCGGCCCCCACGACGGCTTCCGCCGGTATGCGCAGAAACTTCTCGGGCCCGAGCCGGACGACCGTGTTGGGCATCACCAGCGCGGCGACGACGAGCGCGGCGGCGAGCAGGGTCACGGTGACGGACAGGACCCGGGCGCCCTGCGGGTGCCGCTCCTGCCATCCCCGCCGCCATTGCGACCAGACGGTCCACGGCGCCCGGCGAGAGCGACGCGGGACGGACACGGGGCCGGAAGCCTCCTCCGGCTCAGCTTCCCCAGCCCCGGCTCCGGCGCCGGCCTTTGCGGCCCCGGCCGCTTCCGCTCCAGCTCCGGCTTCGGCCTCTGCGGCCCCGGCCGCTTCCGCTCCAGCTCCGGCTTCGGCCTCTGCGGCCCCGGCCGCTTCCGCTCCAGCTCCGGCTTCTTCGGCTCCGGCTTCGGCCTTTTCGGCTTCTTCCGCCCCGGCTCCGGCCTCTTCCGCTTCGGCCTCCTCCACTTCCACCATTGCCGGCTGGCGCGTGCTCGTGTCCTGAGACAACCCGGCGTCCTTCCCTGCGAGACCCGTTCCGCGCTCCGGTACGGCTCACCGGCGGGCAGCGTTCACGCCCGCTGGGCAAACACCTGGTCAATACAGCCGAGGGCAGGATGAGAAGGGGCGCGGGGAACTGCGCGACCAGCCACAGACGGCCCGCGCTTCCGGTACGGCCCGCGCTTCCGGTACGGCCCGCGCTTCCGGTACGGCCCGCCTTCCGGTACGGCCCGCGCTTCCGGTACGACAGGACCTGCACGGCGCCCCACGGAGTGCTACGCGCCCCCGACCGCCGTCAGCAGAGCGAGCGGCGCAGCGGCAGACCGCGCCTCCCGCCCGCACGCATGCGGATACGGCACCGGCTCCCCGTGCGGAGCACGCCCGTACCCGGCCAGCACCTCCGGCAGCCGGTGCCCCGCCGCCGTCGCCGCGTCGACCAGCCCGTGCGCGACCGTACGGGCCTCGTCGTGCAGCCCGTACCGCGCAAGACCCAGCGTGATCAGCGCGTTGTCGTGCGGCCAGACGGAGCCACGGTGATAGGAGAGCGGATGGTAGGCAGCCTGGCCGGAGGCCACCGTGCGGACGCCCCAGCCGGAGAAGAAGTCCGGCTCCAGCAGCCGTCGGCCCACCACCTCGCCGTACTCCTTGTCCAGCAGTCCCGACCACAGCAGGTGCCCGGCGTCGGAGGCCAGCGCGTCGATCTGCCGGCCCCGCCCGTCCAGGGCCAGCGCCGGGAAGGAGCGCTCCGGCATCCAGAAGTCCCGCTGGAACCGGTCCCGCAGGTCGGCCGCCGCCTGTTCGAGCAGGGCGGCGTACGTCTCGTCGGCCCACACCGCACGCGCCACGGCCGCCGTGCGGCGCAGCGCGTCGTACGCGTAGCCCTGGGCACCGGCCGCCATCACCGCACCCGTGGGCCGGGTGCCGTCGGCGCAGCAGATCGCGCCGGGGGAGTCCTTCCAGTTCTGGTTGGCGAGGCCGCCCTCGTCGGCGCGGTAGACGAGGTAGCCGCGCGAGGTCAGTCCGCCGTGGTCGAGCATCCAGCCGACGGCGGCCCGGGCGTGCGGTTCCAGACGGCGGGCCAGGGCCGTGTCGCCGGTCTGCTCGACGTACGCACCCAGCAGGATCAGGAACAGCGGGGTGGCGTCGACCGAGCCGTAGTAGCGGCGGAACGGCACCTGGCCGAAGTGGGCCAGCTCGCCCTGCCGTACCTCGTGCACGATCTTGCCGGGCTGGGCGACCGGGGACCCGCCGGTGCCGGTGGCCTGGGTGGCGGCCAGGGCGAGGAGGGTGGCGGCGGCCGGCCCGGGACGGTAGGGGAGGGCGAAGAGCGAGGTGAGCAGGGCGTCGCGGCCGATGAGGGTGAGGAACCAGGGGGCGCCGGCCGCCGGTACCCGCAGCTCCTCGCCGTCCGGTCCGGTGGCCACGACCTGGAGCGCCGCCAGGTCGGCGAGCCCGCGGGCGCACGCGGCGGCCAGCTCCGGCCAGCCGGTCGGGAAGGCCACGCCCTCCACGAACTCGCCCTCCAGGGCGATGAGCTGCCGCTGCACGGCGGCCGGGTCGCGGGGCACGCGCACAGCGCGCTTCTCACCGTGCGGGCGGGCGATCACCCGCAGCAGCAGCTCCGTCGTGGCATGCGGCGCGAGGTCGAGGGTCCACACCAGGCGGCGGGCTCCGGTGCCGGTCTCCTCCACGGCGTCGGGGGCCGGGTCGGCCGTGATCGTCGTACAGGACCGCCATTCGGCGCGCCGGTAGGTGAACTCGATGCCGTCGTCGAGGACGTTGCGGGAGCGCAGGGCGCCGGCCTTGACGTAGGTGCGGTAGTCGGAGCGGAGTTCGAACTGGTCGGTGAAGTCGGCGTCGACGGTGAGCGCGAGCCGGACGGTGGTGGGCACCGGGCGGTTGCTGGTCACCTTCAGGGACTCGGTGAACGAGCTGTCCGCGACGGCCTGTTCCCGGAAGAGGGTGTGGGCCGGCGGCTCCTGCCGGCCGCCGCGCGGGACCAGCACACACCGTGCCGCGTCCCCGTCCGTGACCGGGGTGAGCACCTCGGGCACCGCGCCGTCCACTGTGAGCTGCCAGCGGCTGAGGTGCCGGGCGTCCCGCACGAACAGTCCGTCCGGCAGGCTGTTGCCCCGCACCCCGCTGATGTCGCCCCGGTCGCCCACGGCGGCGAAAGTGGCGCCGTACACGAGCAGATGATGCCGGTCCGTCATCCCCGGTCCCCTCCTTTGTCACTCCTGTCGAACGTGCCGGTGTCCGCGGGGGACACGCCCTTTTGGCGGCTCTTGTCCAGCGTTTGACGATCGCGGGGCGTGGGCCGCTGGTGGAGCAGATCGAGCGCGAGCGCCGCCGTCCAGCTGAAGCCGGTCGCGCCACAGGCCTCGCCGGTGAACGGGTCGACGTACTCGGCGAAACCGCTCGCCTCGGCCAGCTGCAGCACCGCCGCGCGCAGGGCGTCGGCCGCCGCCGGCTCGCCCTGCACCCGCAGCCCCCGCTCCACCAGCCAGTTCGTGTTGAACCAGGCCGGGCCGCGCCAGTACCGGTGCGGGTCGAAGGCCTCGCCGAGCAGGTCGTAGCTCGGGACCAGCCGGGTGCGGTCGCCGAGCGAGAAGTGAGGACCGCGCAGGGTGCGCAGGAGTGCGGCGGCGATGCCGCGCGGGAGTCCGGGCAGGAGCAGCGGGACCAGCCCGGAGACGCTGCGTTCGGGCACCAGGCCCCCGCCCCGCAGGTCCCGGCACAGGAACATCCCGGCCTCCGCGTCCCACAGCCGCGCCACCAGGGCAGCCGTGAGCTGCTCGGCGCGGGCCCGCCGGGCGGTGCCGGCCGCGCCCAGTTCCCCGACGATCCGTGCGAGGGCGTGCTCGGAGGCGATGAGCAGGGCGTTGAACGCCGGGTCCTCCACGGCGAATCCCCCGTCACCGTCCCCCGGCCTCCCGCCCGGTCCGTCCCCGTGCCTCCCGCCCGGCTCGTCCCCGTGCCGCTCGCCTGTCCCGTCCCCGTGCCGCTCGCTCGGCCCGTCCCGGTATCCGCGGTCCCGGTAGTCGGCCGCCAGTCGCACGTACCGCCCGTAGTCCAGATCCGTCGGCCGGTCCTCCGGTGCGCTGTGGTCGAGGTCGGCGCGGCGGAAGGAGCGGGCCGGGGCGGGAGTGATCCGGGCGAGCGGGGCGTCCCAGCAGGGGCTGTTGTCCATACCCTGTTCCCAGGGGTGGACGACGGACGCCAGACCGCCGCCGCCCAGGTCCCGCCGGTGCAGCAGATACCGGTGCCAGGCGGCCAGCCGCGGGTACACCCGGGCCAGGAACCCCCGGGCCCGGGAGAGCCCGGGGTCGGCGCGGTGCACCAGCCAGGCCGCCAGCGCATGCACCGGTGGCTGCACGATCCCGGACGTCTGTACGGTGCGCGGAGCGCCCACGGTGCGGCCGGACGTGGCGGAGCGCCAGAAGTCGGGGCTCGGGAAGTACGCGTCGAGCGGTACGGAGGGGTTGAAGACGATGTGCGGGATCCGCCCGTCCGCCCACTGGGCCGCCAGCAGCGTCTCCAGCTCGGTCTGGGCCCGCAGCGGCGAGACGTGCCGCAGACCGATGGCGATGAACGCGGAGTCCCAGGACCACTGGTGCGGATACAGGTTCCGGGAGGGGACCGTCGAGCTGCCCGTCCAGTTCGCGTCCAGCACCCGGGCCGCCCCGGCGTGCAGGGACGTCGTCGTGTCCGGTGGATCGTATGCGATCTCGTACTCCGTACCTCGGACACTGAGCTGGGCAGAGCGATCCACTCGGGGCTCCCCGGAGACGTCCGGCCGACCGGCTTCGCCGGCGACCACCGTAGGGTTACGTCTATTTAACACGCAAAACTCACTATGTAATGCAGACTTGAGGAACACAAGGGGGTGCGCATGAGCGGGCGTCCGGGAAGATCGGGCAGAAGCGGGAGCCAGGCCGGCGCCGGCGATCTGCTCGAACTGGTGCGCAGCGGCCGGGCGGTGACGCGCGGTGCGCTCCAGCAGGCGACCGGACTGTCCCGGGCCACCGTCGGCCAGCGCCTGGACCGGCTGTTCCGGGCCGGCTGGCTGCGCGAGGGCGCCGGCGGCCCGGTCGGTTCGCCGCTCGGCGGCCGCCCCTCCATCACCCTGGAGTTCGACGACTCCCACGCGGTGGTCCTCGCAGCCGACCTGGACACCCGGCACGCCCGCGCGGCCGTCCTCACCCTGACCGGCGAGATCCTCGCCGAGCACTCCGGCACCCTGGTGGTCGAGGACGGTCCGGAGACCGTCCTCGGCGAACTGGGCCGCTGGTTCGCCGAGCTGCTGACCAAGGCCGGGCGCCGGGCCGGTGAGGTGTGCGGGATCGGGCTCGCGGTGCCGGGCCCGGTGGACAGCGAGACCGGCCGGGTGGTCCAGCCGCCGATGATGCCGGGCTGGGACGGCTACGACATCCGGGGGCGCCTGTCCCGTGCCTTCACCGAGCACACCGGAGCCGCCGCGGTACCGGTCCTGGTCGACAACGACGCCAACCTCATGGCCTACGGCGAACAGCGCACCGGTCACCCCGGCTGCAGGGCCTTCGTCCTGGTCAAGGTGTCCACCGGCATCGGCGCCGGGGTGGTCGTGGACGGCTCTGTCTACCGGGGCGTGGACGGCGGGGCCGGCGACATCGGGCACATCCGGGTCGGCGCCGACGCGCTGTGCCGGTGCGGCTCGTACGGCTGCCTCGCCGCCGTCGCGAGCGGTGGTGCCGTGGCCCGGCGGCTGGCCGAGTCCGGAGTGCCGGCCGCCTCCGGAGCGGACGTACGGGACCTGCTGGCGGCCGGGCATCCGGAGGCCGCCGCGCTGGCCCGGGAGGCCGGCCGGCAGGTCGGGGACGTGCTGGCGACGGTCGTGACGTTGCTCAACCCGGGCGTGCTGATGATCGCGGGCGACCTGGCGGGAACGCCCTTCCTCACCGGCGTACGCGAACTGCTCTACCAGCGGGCGCTGCCCCGCTCCACGGCTCACCTGGACATCGTCACCTCCCGGCTCGGCGAGCGGGCCGGGCTGACCGGCGCGGGAGCGCTCGTGGTGGAGCACTTGTACGCGCCGGAACGGGCCGAGGAGCGGCTCTCGGCCATGGGCGTGTGACAGGCGCGTTTCCCTCTCGGAGCGTGCCCGGAAGAGGGTCCGCAGAGGGTCCGCATGGTGGAACACGGCGGTCTGTGGCAGCGTGATTCTCGCCACCCTTGATAAGGGTTGCGCTCAGATGAGCGGATCTTGGGCGACTGCACTTCTCCAAGGGGTGGCACTGGGTGCCACCCCTTGATCGTTCATCGATCGAAATCAGACGTGCCGAGGTCTGCTCATCTGAGCGAAAAACCGCACCGGTGGGCGGTCATGTCTTCAAGAAGTGAAAACATAAACGCCGCTTCGCTTGCCAAGCTTTGACTTTCGATCCGCTGGCGGACGAGTGGTTACAGGCGCATGACGGGCAAGTGGACATACCCATAGACCTTCGATCTGGGTATGTTCCTGGCCGTCAGGGCAGCCACCGTGGCCTCAAGGAGTCGAGACCCGTGTCGGAAAACAAAGAACCCCACGTAGCGAAGTTCGTTTACGACTTCACCGAGGGCAACAAGGACCTCAAGGACCTTCTCGGCGGCAAGGGTGCCAATCTCGCCGAGATGACCAACCTCGGTCTGCCGGTCCCTCCCGGCTTCACCATCACCACGGAGGCCTGCAAGGTCTACCTGGAGAGCGGTGCGGAGCCCGCGGCACTGCGTGACGAGGTGAGCGCGCACCTGGACGCCCTCGAGCAGAAGATGGGCAAGAAGCTCGGCCAGGCCGACGACCCGCTGCTGGTCTCCGTCCGCTCCGGCGCCAAGTTCTCCATGCCGGGCATGATGGACACGGTCCTCAACATCGGCCTCTCCGACAAGTCGGTGCAGGGCCTGGCCAAGCAGGCCGGCGACGACCGGTTCGCCTGGGACTCCTACCGCCGCCTCATCCAGATGTTCGGCAAGACCGTCCTCGGTGTCGACGGCGAGCTGTTCGAGGAGGCCCTCGATGCGGCCAAGGAGGCCAAGAAGGTCACCGTCGACACGGACCTCGAAGCGGCCGACCTGAAGAAGCTGGTCACCAAGTTCAAGAAGATCGTCAAGACCGAGGCCGGCCGGGACTTCCCGCAGGACCCGCGCGAGCAGATGGACCTCGCCATCAAGGCGGTCTTCGACTCCTGGAACGGCGACCGCGCCAAGCTGTACCGCCGCCAGGAGCGCATCCCGCACGACCTGGGCACGGCCGTCAACGTCTGCTCGATGGTCTTCGGCAACCTCGGTCCCGACTCCGGCACCGGCGTCGCCTTCACCCGCGACCCCGCCTCCGGTCACCAGGGCGTCTACGGCGACTACCTGCAGAACGCCCAGGGCGAGGACGTCGTCGCGGGCATCCGCAACACGGTTCCGCTCGCGGAGCTGGAGCAGATCGACAAGAAGTCGTACGACCAGCTCATGCAGATCATGGAGACGCTGGAGAACCACTACAAGGACCTCTGCGACATCGAGTTCACGATCGAGCGCGGCCAGCTGTGGATGCTCCAGACCCGGGTCGGCAAGCGCACCGCCGGCGCGGCCTTCCGCATCGCCACGCAGCTGGTGGACCAGGGCCTGATCGACGAGACGGAGGCGCTCCAGCGCGTCACCGGCGCCCAGCTGGCCCAGCTGATGTTCCCGCGCTTCGACGACAGCGCCAGGACCGAGCAGGTCGGCCGGGGCATCGCGGCCTCGCCGGGTGCGGCGGTCGGCAAGGCGGTCTTCGACTCGTACACCGCCGTGAAGTGGTCCCGCTCCGGCGAGAAGGTCATCCTCGTCCGCCGTGAGACCAACCCCGACGACCTGGACGGCATGATCGCCGCCGAGGGCATCCTCACCTCCCGCGGCGGCAAGACCTCCCACGCGGCCGTCGTCGCGCGCGGCATGGGCAAGACCTGTGTCTGCGGCGCCGAGGAGCTGGAGGTCGACACCAAGCGCCGCCGGATGACGGTCCCCGGCGGACACGTCGTCGAAGAGGGCGACCTGATCTCCATCGACGGCTCGTCCGGCAAGGTCTACCTGGGCGAGGTCCCGGTCGTCCCGTCCCCCGTCGTGGAGTACTTCGAGGGCCGGATGCACCCGGGTGCCGACGACGCGGACGAGCTGGTCGAGGCGGTCCACCGCATGATGGCCTTCGCCGACCGCAAGCGCCGCCTGCGGGTGCGCGCCAACGCCGACAACGCCGAGGACGCGCTGCGCGCCCGTCGCTTCGGCGCCCAGGGCATCGGCCTGTGCCGCACCGAGCACATGTTCCTCGGTGAGCGCCGCGAGATGGTCGAGAAGCTGATCCTCGCCGACACCGAGGAGGAGCGCGAGGCCGCCCTGCGGGAGCTGCTGCCCAAGCAGAAGACGGACTTCGTGGAGCTGTTCGAGGCGATGGACGGCCTGCCCGTCACCGTCCGTCTCCTCGACCCGCCGCTGCACGAGTTCCTGCCCGACATCACGGAGCTGTCGGTCCGCGTGGCCCTGGCGGAGTCCCGTCAGGAGCCGCACGAGAACGACCTGCGCCTGCTCCAGGCGGTGCACCGCCTGCACGAGCAGAACCCGATGCTGGGTCTGCGCGGTGTGCGCCTCGGCCTGGTCATCCCCGGCCTGTTCACCATGCAGGTCCGCGCCATCGCGGAGGCCGCGGCCGAGCGCAAGTCGGCCAAGGGCGACCCGCGCGCGGAGATCATGATCCCGCTCGTCGGCACGGTCCAGGAGCTGGAGATCGTCCGCGAGGAGGCGGACCAGGTCATCGCCGAGGTCGAGGCGGCGACCGGTACGCAGCTCAAGCTCGCGATCGGCACGATGATCGAGCTGCCACGCGCCGCGCTGACGGCGGGCCAGATCGCCGAGGCGGCGGAGTTCTTCTCCTTCGGCACCAACGACCTGACCCAGACGGTGTGGGGCTTCTCCCGCGACGACGTCGAGGCCTCGTTCTTCACGGCGTACCTGGAGAAGGGCATCTTCGGTGTGTCGCCCTTCGAGACGATCGACAAGGACGGCGTCGGCTCCCTGGTGAAGGCCGCGGCGGAAGCGGGCCGGCGTACCCGCCCCGACCTCAAGCTCGGCGTCTGCGGCGAGCACGGCGGTGACCCGGAGTCGGTCCACTTCTTCCACCAGGTGGGTCTGGACTACGTCTCCTGCTCCCCGTTCCGCATCCCGGTCGCCCGCCTGGAGGCCGGCCGTGCGGCGACCCAGTCGGAGGGCAGCGACCACCGCTGACCCACCCGGAACCCCGGAGCCGCCGTTGGTCCCCGACCCTCACCGATCGGCGGCGGCTCCGGCGCACGAAAGAGAAGGGGCGGCACCCTGTGCGGGGGTGCCGCCCCTTCGGGCATCATCTGCGGAGACTGTCACGGTACGTCGCTGACCAGGCGAGTGGCACGCTGTGGACTGCCCGCAGTTGTGAGAGTCGGTGAGCGGGGACCGAGCCGGCCGCCGGGTCTGAGGAACGGACGCAGGACCAGACAGATCGTTCCCGGCTACGCGCCCCCGGACTGTTGAGGCGGGATACTCCCGCGGCGCAGCGCATCAGCAGCAATCGACGGCCGGGAGTCCGCTGCCGGTGGAGGCGCCAGACTGATGCCGGCATCCGTCAGGATGGACAGGTCCAGCTCGTAGCTGCGCTCGGAACGGGCCCTCCAGACTGTGAAGGCCTCGGCAACGTGCGCGCGGGCCTGCTCTTCCGTCATGCCAGTGACGTCCATCAGATGCAGCAGCGCATCTGGAGCCAGCCCACGAAGCTGGGCCAGCCCGAAGTGGGTGACTGTGTGACAGTCAGTACACAGGCAGATCAGCCGGCCCAGCCTCTGTACGAGCCGGTCCTCGTCGTACACCCACCGCTCGTGCGCTTCCAACCAGCGCTTCACATCACGGTCCTGCGTGGCGCCGCACACCTCGCACCGCTGGCCTGCCCTACCAGTGATCATTCGGCGGAGACGTTCCCAGTCCCTTGGCGAGACGCAGGAGCGGACGTTGGTGAACCAGCAGGAAGACGGCACCAGGTCGACGAACAGGCCCTGTCCCAGTGTCCGGTCCTCACCTGGGAGAAGTTCCGGTACGGCGGGGCCGGCGAGCCAGCGCTCCAGGGTGGTTTCGCGACCCGGCGGGGCGTACCAGCGCCGTGCAGTGGCGTCCCATCGGGCGCCGGCCGCCTTGGCCTCGTCCTTCTCCTGGTAGCTCACGTCCAGCCACGTACGCGAGACCCCCATGTCCCCTCCCCCTGCCGCAAGTTGCTGACTTCGGGATCTTATGGGGCGTCAGAGGGCGTAAGCGGGCTTGTTTCAAGAATTACGACAACCGGATCGTGAGGCTGTCGTACCTGTGCGAGGCAGAGGAAGACCGGACCGCCGCCATGATGGATGCCGCGCTGAGCGATGTGCCCCAAGAGTGCCTTCTGAGGGGCGGCAGACCCCGAGTTCCCTGTGCGGGGCGTTGGTCTTGCAGCCTGTGCGGGGGTGCCGCCCCTTCGCGTAGTCCGGCGCGGTCGAGCCGGCGGATCAGTCGTCCCTCCTCGGGTGGAGGGCCGCGTATCGCGTGCTCCCCCGGTCCAGCAGATCCCGGAGTTCGGGGCCGCTATCCCGACGCGGGATACAGAAGCCCGTTCAGCAGCGCCCGCAGTCCCCGTTCGTAGGTGTCCTCCGCCGTGAGGGGTGCCCAGCGGGCGGCGGCCCGGGACAGGTGGGGGAGTTCGGCCGGGTCGAGGCCGGCGAAGACCTGGTCGCGGTAGGTGGGGCGGTCGTCGGTCGTGCGGCGGCGGGCCGAGGTCGCGCGGACCAGGATCTCCCCGGCCGTGTAGTACCAGATCGCCCGGTAGCCGTGCACGGCCTGTTCGAGGGTGAGCCCGCAGTCCGTCAGGCCGGCGACGATCTGCTCAACGAACCAGAGGGCGGAGGCGGACATGAGGTCGTCCGCCGTCAGGACCTCCACGATCCAGGGGCACGCGGCGAGTACGTCGTGGATGGCCAGAGCCGCTGTGAGGATCCGTTCGCTCGGGTCCGTGGGCGCAGCTTCCGGGCGGTGCAGGGACTGGGCCGCGTAGTCGTCCAGCAGGAGGATCAGCAACTCCTCCTTGTCACGGACGTGGTGGTACAGGGCCATCGGCGTGCTGCCGATCTCCGTGGCGAGCCTGCGCATCGTCAGCCGGCCCACCCCCTCCTGCGCCACGATCCCGCGCGCCGTCCGGATGATCTCCTCGCGGGAGATACGGGCAGGTCGGCCGGTGGTTCTGCGGGGGGCGGGCGGCTGTGGCATGGGGTCATCATCCCTCAGCCGGCGAGGAGTTCGGGCGGCGGGTGTCGACATCGGCCACCGGCGCCCGCTAGTTTTCTTACATGTATAAAAACTTACGAGGCCGTCCTGGGGCGGTGCTGGCCGCGGCTGCCGTCGCCCAGTTCGTCGTCGCCCTCGACATGGCCATCGTCAATGTCGCGCTCCCCGCGGTCCGCTCCGCACTCGGATTCGCCCCGCTCGACCTGTCCTGGGTCGTCCACGTCTACGCGCTCACCTTCGGCGGGTTTCTGCTGCTCGGCGGCAGGGCCTGTGACCTGTACGGCCGGCGGCGGCTGTTCGTGGCGGGTCTGGCCGTCTTCGGGCTCTGCTCGCTCGCGGGCGGACTGGCCCAGGAGCCCTGGCAGTTGGTGGCCGCCCGTGCGGGACAGGGGGCCGGGGCGGCCGCGACCGCGCCGGCCGCACTCACCTTGCTGACCAGAACGTTCACCGAGGGCCCCGGGCGCGTGCGTGCCCTCGGGGTGTGGAGCGGGATGAACGCCGCGGGCGGTGCGCTGGGGGTACTGGCCGGCGGCGTGCTGACCGAGTACGCCGGCTGGCGCTGGGTGATGCTGGTCAGCCTGCCCATCGTGGCGGTGGCGCTCACGCTCGCGTACGCGGCCGTACCCGCCGATGTGCCACCGGCCCGGCGGGGGCGGCCGGACGTGCTCGGCGCCCTCCTCGCCACCGGCGGCATCGGGCTGCTGGTCCTCGGGGTCGTACGCACCGATGCCAGGGGGTGGGCGTCCGCCGCCACATGGGGAACGCTCGCTCTCGCGGGTCTCCTGCTCGGTGCCTTCGCCGCCGTCGAAGCGAGGGCCCCGGCCCCGCTGCTGCGGCTCGGCCTGCTGCGCAGCCGCTGGGTCGCCGGTGCTGGTCTGCTGGTGTTCCTGGCGGCGGCCGGGCAGTTCACCGCGTTCTACTTCGTCTCGCTGTACCTCCAGCAGGTGCTGGGCCTCGGTGCAGCCGCGACCGGCGCCGCCTTCCTGCCGTTCTGCGCGGGCTCGGTGGCGGCCACCGTCGTCGCGACCCGCATCACCGCGAGACGGTCGCCGCGCGCCGCGCTGGTGCCCGGCGCGCTGTTCGCCGCCGCGGGCATGGCCTGGTTCGCCGGTATCAGCCCGCACGGCAGCTTCCTCACCGACGTGCTCGGCCCGTCCGTCCTCACCAGCCTCGGCATCGGGCTGATCTTCGCTCCGGCGGCCACCGCCGCGACGACAGGCGTCCGGCCCGGCGAGGCCGGCATGGCCTCGGGCGTGTTCAACAGCGCCCGGCAACTCGGCGGCTGCATCGGCCTGGCCGGCCTGGCCACGGTCGCCGCGCACCGCACCAGCACGGCCGCCGACCCCACCGGCTCCGCCGCGCTCACCGACGGCTACGCACTGGGCCTCGCCGTCGCCACGGCTCTCTTCGTGCTCGCGGCGGCGGTCGCGATCGGTGTCCTGCCCCGCCGCCGGGCCGCCGGAGCCACGGCACCCACACCTACCGAACAACCCCGGCTGGAAGGAACCCCGTCATGACCATCGCCCCCGTCGATCTGTTCGGCTCGGCGCTGCAGTTCCTGCCCGACGGTGACGTCCGGGCCGCTGCGCGGCGGATGGCCGACGGCGACCCCGGTGTCTGGCAGATCGCCACCTTCCACGTGGAGACCGACGCCGACGTGCACGCCGACCACTGGGAGACGCACCCCGACGGAGAGGAGGCCGTGTGCTGTCTGTCCGGTGGTGTGCGCCTGTACCTCCGGCCCGCCGTCGAGGGCGGCACGGAGGAGATGGTGCGGCTGCCGGCCGGTACTGCGGTGATCGTGCCGCGCGGCCGCGCACACCGGCTGGAACTGGACGGCCCCAGCGACCTCATGTCGGTCACCCGCCGCCGCGGCACCCGCCAGGAGCGGCGCGCCGAGCCGCGCTGAGGGCGGCTCGGGTACGGCACCGGCCGCGGTGCCGTACCCGGAGCCTCGGTCTCCTCCGCTCAGAAGGCGCCCTGGACGTTCACCGGGCCGACCTGGAAGGTGCTGGAGCAGATCGTCCAGGGGGCCGGGACCAGGACCGCGGTGCGGGACGCCGGGGGGTAGACCTGGAGATAGGCGCCGGTGCGCAGGCAGGGGCCGCCCACCGGGCCGTTGGTGGTGCGGACGACCGCCGAGGCCGAGCGGGCGGGGTTCAGTGTGACGGTGCCGTAGGTCCGGCCGCTGTGGGTGGCGGCCGGGCCGATCCGGTGGTGCGCGCTGTCCAGGACGCTGACGCCCGGGTAGCCGCGCAGGGCACAGCTGGTCGTACTGGTGTTGGTGAACCGGATCGGCCAGTACAGCGAGCCTGCCGCGCCCTCCTTGGTGCCCATGGACAGATACAGGTCGCTCACCGCGCAGGTCCGTACGGCGGCCGTGGTCCGGGCCGCCGCCGGCGTCGCGCTCCACGCGGCTCCGGCGGCCGTGACGCCCACGAGGGCGGCGCCCAGCACGGCCGCCGGGCCACGCCTGCGGAGTGTCCGGAGGAACCTCGGGGATTTCGGATTCGGATACGGGAACATGGCGCATCCCCCTCCATCGGGCGAATGGGTGGATGAAGGTCACTGGATTGGATGCGTCCCGCCCGGGAAAAGTTGTGCATCGCCGCCAGGAAAATCGCGTACGGCCGCACGCCGCTGCCTGACACACGGCTGCAATGCCCCTTTCGTAATCACCGTGCAGGGTTGATCGTTGGGCTGTGCATCGATGACGAACGTCAGGGGGCACATGATGGGGAGTTTCCGGCGCAGGACGCTGCTGGCCGCGGGCGCGGGTGCCGCGTTCCTCACCGCCTGCGGGTCGAACACGGGCCGCGGGGGCGGCGGTTCGGGGCCGCAGCTGTCCCACTGGTACCACCAGTACGGCGAGGCCGGCACCGAGCAGGCCGTGCAACGGTACGCCGCCGCCTACAAGAAGGCCCAGGTCAGGATCGAGTGGCGGCCGGGCAACTACGACCAGCAGACCGCCGCCGCACTCCTCACCGACTCCGGGCCCGACGTCTTCGAGGTCAACGGGCCCACCCTCGATCAGATCCAGGGCGGCCAGGTGCTCGACCTCACCGACCTGGTGGCCGGGGTGAAGGACGACTTCTCCGCGGCGGTGCTCGGCCCGAAGACGTACGACGGGAGGGTGTGGGGCATCCCGCAGGTCATCGACATGCAGCTGCTCTACTACCGCAGGAGTCTCCTGAAGGACGCGGGAGCCGAGCCGCCCACCACCCTGGACGCCCTGGTCGATGCCGCGAAGAGGCTCACCGACGACAAGGTCAAGGGGCTCTTCCTGGGCAACGACGGGGGAGCGGGCGTACTCGGCGGAACGCCGCTGTACGCGGCCGGACTTCAGCTCGTGACCGACGACGGCAAGGTCGGTTTCGACGATCCCGCGGCCGCCCGCACCCTCGGCAAGCTGCACCGGCTGTACGCCGACGGCTCCCTGCTGCTCGGCGCCCCCACCGACTGGTCCGACCCGGCCGCCTTCGTCCAGGGGCTGACCGCGATGCAGTGGTCCGGGCTGTGGGCGCTGCCGCAGGTGAGGAAGGAACTCGGCGACGATTTCGGGGTGTTGCCGTTCCCCGGGGACGGCGGCGGCGGCCGGCCCGCCGTACTCGTCGGCGCGTACGGGGCCGCCGTCAGCGCGCGCAGCCGGAACAAGGAGGCCGCCAAGGAGTACGTCCGCTGGCTGTGGGTCGAACGCAAGGACTACCAGCGGGACTTCGCGCTGTCCTACGGCTTCCACGTCCCCGCCCGGATCTCCCTCGCCGAGCAGGCGGCCGAGCTGCGTGAAGGCCCGGCCGCGGACGCGGTGCGGTTCAGCACCGAACACGGGTACGCGCAGCCGTTGCTGTGGACCCCGGCCGGCCAGACGGCCTACCAGGACGCGCTCAGCCGGATCATCAGGAGCGGGGCGAGTCCGGAGAGGGAACTGCGGTCCGTCGTACGGAAGGTGTCGGCCGAACTCGACCGTGTGAAGAACGCGAAGAGGACCTCGTGAGGCGCCGCCGAACCCTGTGGTTCTGGGTGTTCGTCGGGCCGTTCGCGCTCGGGCTGGCCCTGTTCACCTACGTCCCGCTGCTGTGGAGCCTGGCGCTCAGCTTCTTCGACGCGCACAACACCGTCACGCCCACGGACTTCGCCGGACTCGACAACTACACGGCGATGCTGCGGGACGACGCGTTCACCGACAGCCTGCGGACCTTCCTCGTCTTCACCGCCTTCATCGTGCCCGTCACCTACGTGTTCTCCCTCGCCCTCGCCCTGATGGTCAACCGGGTGCGGCGGGCCCGGGCCTTCTTCCGGTCGGTGTTCTTCCTCCCGGCCGCGTGCAGCTATGTCGTGGCCGCGCTGATCTGGAAGATGTCCATCTTCAGCGGGGTGCGGTTCGGGCTGGCCAACACGGTGCTGGGATGGTTCGGCGCGGATCCCGTCGCCTGGCTGGCCACCCCGGACCCGCCCTGGTACTGGCTGGTCATCGTGACCGTACGGCTGTGGCTGCAAGCCGGGTTCTACATGATCCTCTTCCTTGCGGGGCTCCAGCGGATCGACCCGGTGCTGTACGAGGCGGCGGCCGTGGACGGGGCCCGGCCCGGCTGGACGGTGCTGCGGCACATCACCCTGCCGCAGCTGCGGGCCACCTCGGTCGCGGTGGTGCTGCTGCTCGTCGTCAACGCCTTCCAGGCCTTCGACGAGTTCTACAACCTGCTCTCCGACGCCAGGGGCTATCCGCCGTACGCCCGGCCGCCTCTTGTCTACCTCTACTACACCGCACTCGGGCAGGGGCAGAACCTGGGGCTCGGCAGCGCGGGAGCGGTGATCCTCGCGCTGGTCATCGCCGTGGTCACGGCCGGGCAGGCGCGCTGGCTGAAGCTCGGGAGGACGGACGGCGATGGATGACGCCCTGGTGCGGGCCGGGAGGGCGCTGCGGCTGGTGCTGCTGATCGTGCTCGCCCTGTTCTTCCTGATCCCCTTCTACCTGCTCGTGCGCAACGGACTGGCGAGCGAGCAGGACATCACCTCGCCCGAATGGACCTTCTTCCCGGCCGAGTTGCGGTGGGGGAACGTCCGGGAGCTGTTCGACGACCCGTCCGTGCCGTTCGCCCGGTCCCTGCTCAACTCCGCGCTGATCGCGGTCGCGACGACGCTGGGCACCCTGTTCCTGGCGTCCCTGGCCGGGTACGGCCTCGCCCGCATCCCCTACCGGCACGCGAACAAGGTCTTCTACGGCATCCTCGCCACCCTGCTGGTCCCGGCGGCCGTCACCTTCGTGCCGAGCTTCGTGCTGGTCTCGTCGCTGGGGTGGATCTCCACGCTCCGGGGACTGATCGTCCCGACGCTGTTCCCGGCGTTCGCCTGCTTCGTCTTCCGTCAGTACTTCCTGGGCTTCCCGCGGGAGCTGGAGGACGCGGCGCAGGTGGACGGGCTCGGGTACTGGCGGACGTACTGGTATGTCGTCGTGCCGGGTGCCCGCCCGGTGTTCGCGGCCGTCGGGACGATCGTGTTCCTGGGCGCCTGGAACTCCTTCCTGTGGCCGCTGGTGATCGGGCAGGACCGGAACGCCTGGACGGTGCAGGTGGCGCTGTCGTCCTTCACCACCTCCCAGGTCGTCCGGCTGCACGAGCTGTTCGTCGCGGCGGCCGTGTCGATCCTGCCGCTGCTGCTGGTGTTCCTGTGCTTCCAGCGGTGGATCGTGGCCGGGGTGGAGCGGTCCGGGATCGACTGACGCGGCGGCCGGACCGGTTCAGGCCGTGGAGCCGCCGTCGATCACCAGGTCCGCGCCGATCACCGAGGCCGCGTCGTCCGAGGCCAGGTACAGCACCGCGGCGGCCGGCGACGACGACCCGGGCGCCCTCCCGGGCCAGGGCGAGGGCCACCCCGCGGCCGATGCCGGAGCCGGCGCCGGTGACGAGAGCGGTACGGCCGCAGAAGCGGTGCGTCATGGTGAAGTCCCTTTTTTCTTGACCGATCGGTTCAGTATGAGGGCCGCGAAAACGCGCCTCCGCAGAGGCGCGTTCTCAGTCCAGCAGGGCCAGGGCCGCTTCCGCCGCGCCCCGGACCCGGGCCGGGTCGGCGGACGCCTTGCCGACCACCCGCAGGCCCTGGAGCAGGACCAGCAGCAGTCGCGCGAGGGCCAGTGGGTCGCGGTCCGCGGGCAGCTCACCCTGGGCCCGGGCGCGCACGAGGGCGGAGTGCAGCAGGGTCTCCAGGGTGTCCCAGCTGCGCTCCACCCGGCGGGCGGCGTCCCGGTCGTGCGGGGCCAGTTCGACCGCCGTGTTGGTGACCAGGCAGCCCTGCTCCCGGGTCGTCTCGGCGGCGGCCTCGGCGGCGAACCGGCGGACCAGTGCACGCACGGCCGGGAGCACCGGACCGGGCGCGGACAGCTCCCGCGTCAGCCGCGGGTCCCGCGTCCGTCCGTACCGGTCCAGCGCCCTCAGGTACAGCTCGTGCTTGCTGCCGAAGGTGGCGTACAGGCTTGCCTTGCCGATGCCCAGGTGCTCGACCAGGTCGGCCATCGACGTCGCCTCGTAGCCGCGCCGCCAGAACAGCTCCAGGGCTGACTGCAGTGCCGCGTCGGGGTCGAACGCCTTGGTCCTGGCCATGTGAGGCAGCCTAGGTTTTTCTGGAACGATCAGTCAAGCAATGGTGCGCGTGTCAGGCCGTACGGATCTCGTACGCGGCGATCCGCACCGACTCGTCGTCCAGGCACTGCCCGCCGGCCAGGTCGAAGCGCTGCTTCAGCAGCGGGGACGCCACGAACGGGCGGCCCCGGTCGGTGCCGGTCAGACCGCGGGACAGGACGGCCGCGCCGGTGAAGGGGTCGCGGTTGTCGACGGCGAACAGACGGTCGGAGCGGTCGCGGAAGACGGCCACCTGCCGGCCGTCCGGCAGCAGGGCGGCCACCCCGCGACCCGGCACCAGCGCGCTCAGGTCGCAGACCGTGAACCAGCCGTCCGCCAGCTGGAGCTGGACCTTCAGGTCGGTGGTCTCGAGTGCCAGGGTCATCGCTGGGCGCTCCCTTCCAGGACGTCGTCGGCGGGCCGCAGACCGATGTTCAGCAGCGGCAGGTCGGGCTTGATCTGGTCGCGCTCGGGGACGAAGGAGACGACCGGGTCCGGGGTGTCCGGGGCGTTCACGAAGGACACGAACCGGGCCAGCTTCGCGGGGTCGTTCACGGTCTCCGCCCACTCGTCGCGGTAGTGCGCGACATGGGCCGCCATCAGCGACTCCAGCTCGTCGCAGATGCCGAGCGAGTCGTGCACCACCACGTCCCGTACGTGCTCCAGGCCGCCCGGGATCCTCTCCAGCCAGGTGCTGGTGCGCTCCAGCCGGTCGGCCGTACGG
The DNA here is from genome assembly GCF_055566415.1 of Streptomyces sp. NPDC027663. Lineage (NCBI taxonomy): Bacteria > Bacillati > Actinomycetota > Actinomycetes > Kitasatosporales > Streptomycetaceae > Streptomyces > Streptomyces sp. NPDC027663. The sequence goes on from NZ_JBVHSK010000001.1 coordinate 705,771, forward strand.
ATGTAGAACATCAGGAACCGGTCGATCAGCCGGACCAGTTCGGCGTCGGACAGGTCCTGGGCCAGCAGGTCGGCGTGGCGCGGGGTCGCGCCGCCGTTGCCGCCGACATACAGGTTCCAGCCGTTCGCGGTGGCGATCACCCCGAAGTCCTTCGACTGCGCCTCCGCGCACTCGCGCTGGCAGCCGGAGACCGCCGACTTCAGCTTGTGCGGCGACCTCAGGCCCCGGTAGCGCAGTTCCAGGTCGATCGCCATCCGGACCGAGTCCTGCACGCCGTAGCGGCACCAGGTGGAGCCGACACAGGACTTCACCGTGCGCAGCGACTTGCCGTACGCGTGCCCCGACTCGAAGCCGGCGTCCACCAGCCGCGCCCAGATCAGCGGAAGCTGCTCGACGCGGGCGCCGAACATGTCGATCCGCTGGCCTCCGGTGATCTTCGTGTAGAGGCCGAAGTCACGGGCGATCTCGCCGATCACGATGAGCTTCTCGGGCGCGATCTCGCCGCCGGGGATCCGCGGGACCACCGAGTACGAGCCGTTCTTCTGCAGGTTGGCGAGGAAGTGGTCGTTGGTGTCCTGCAGGGCCGCCTGCTCGCCGTCCAGGACATAGCCGCTCGCGCCGATCGACGGGGCGAGCGAGGCGATGATGGAGCCGACGGCCGGCTTGCACACCTCACAGCCGTCACCCCCGCGGGCGCCCTCACGGCCGTGGCGGTCGAGCAGCTCACGGTACGACGTGATGCGCAGGGCCAGGACGATCTCGTACAGCTCCTCGCGGGTCTGCTCGAAGCATCCGCACAGGCCCTTGTCGACCTCGACGCCGGACGCCTCCAGTTCGGCGGTGACCAGCTGGCCCAGCACCTTGACGCAACTGCCGCAGCCGGTACCGGCCTTGGTGCACTTCTTCACCTCGGGCACGGTCACGCAACTGTGCTCGGTGACCGCGCCGCGGATCGTGCCCTTGCTGACGTTGTGGCAGGAGCAGATGATCGCCTCGTCCGGCAGGGCGGACGGGCCGAGCTGGGCCCCCGAGCCCGCTCCGACGGGCAGGACGAGCGACTCGGGGGAGACGGGGGGCACCGAACCGGTGAGCGCACGCAGAGTGCCGTACGCCTCCGCGTCACCGACCAGGACACCGCCGAGGAGCGTGCCGTCCGGGCCGATGACCAGCTTCTTGTACAGACCGGCGCGCGAGTCCGCGTAGACGACGTCCAGGCAGTTCTCGGTGGTGCCGTGGGCGTCACCGAAGGACGCGACGTCCACGCCGAGCAGCTTCAGCTTGGTGGAGAGGTCGGCACCGGTGAACGTCGGCTGATCGGTCTCGTCCGCGGCGATGGCCGCGGCCGCGGTCTCGGCCTGCTCGTAGCCGGGCGCCACCAGGCCGTACACCCGGCCGTCCGCCGCCAGCGCGCACTCGCCGATCGCGAACACGTGCGGGTCGCCGACCGTACGGCACTGCTCGTCCACGGTGATGCCGCCGCGCTCGCCGACCGTCAGCCCGCAGTCCCGGGCCAGCTGGTCGCGCGGGCGGACTCCGGCGCTGAACACCACCATGTCGGTGGCGAGCGCGGAGCCGTCGGACAGCTTCATGCCGGTGACGGCACCGTCGTCGCCGGTGATGATCTCCTGCGTGCCCACCCCGGTGTGGACGCTCAGGCCCATGTTCTCGATGGTGCGCAGCAGGGCCGCGCCGCCGCCCTCGTCGACCTGCACCGGCATCAGCCGCGGCGCGAACTCCACGATGTGGGTGTCGAGTCCGAGCCCCTTCAGCGCGCCCGCGGCCTCCAGCCCGAGCAGACCGCCGCCGACGACGGCACCCGTGGTGGCCCTCGTCCGTGCGTACTCCTCGATCGCGAGCAGGTCCTCGATCGTGCGGTAGACGAAGCAGCCGGTGGCGTCCTTGTTCGGGACCGGCGGCACGAACGGGTAGGAGCCGGTGGCCAGGACGAGGATGTCGTAGCCGACGACGAGTCCGGAGCGGGCGGTCACCTTCCTCGCCTCGCGGTCGACCGTCTCGGCCGGGTCGCCGAGGTGCAGCTCGATGCCGTGGTCCTTGATGAACTCCAGGTCCGTGAGGGAGAGGTCCTCCGCGGTCCTGCCGGAGAAGTACGAGGTCAGCTGCACGCGGTCGTATGCCGGACGCGGCTCCTCGCACAGCACGACCACGCGGTGCGTGGCGGTCAGGCCGCGTTCGGCGAGCGCCTCCAGGAAGCGCTGGCCGACCATGCCGTGGCCGACGAGCACGATCGTGGGGGTGGCCCCCGGGGTGGCGGTCATTCAGGAGCCTCCATCGTTGGTGAGCAGGTGGAGCAGGGGGCCGTCGTCGGGGAGCGGCTCTGCTCCCTCCCAGGCACGGGCGAGCGCGCCGACGGTGCCGAGTTCGCCGACGAGGACCCCGCCGACCAGGCGGTCGTCGCGGACGACGACCTTGCGGTAGGTGCCCCGGGTGGCGTCGGCGAGCCGCACCACGTCGTCGCCGGGGCGCGCCTCGGTCTCGCCGAACGCGGCGAGGTCGAAGGGGGAGCCCGGGCCCGTGAGGGTCAGCCGGGTCAGGGAACGGGTGCCCGAGTAGCGGGCGCCCGAGTCGCCCGCGAGCAGCTCGGCGAGGGCGTCGGCCTGTTCCAGTGCGGGGGCGGCCAGGCCGTAGACCGTGCCGTCGTGCTGGGCGCAGTCGCCGACGGCGTGGATGTGCGGGTCGGAGGTGCGCAGCGCGTCGTCGACCAGGACGCCCTTGCGGACGGCGAGCCCGGCCTGCTCGGCGAGGCCGGTCCGGGGGCGCACCCCGCAGGCGACCACCACGAGGTCGGCGTCCAGGGCGTAGCCGTCGGCCAGCTCCACCGAGCGGACCGCGCCCGCGACACAGCGCACGTCCCGCACCCGGCACTCGGTGTGCACCTCGACGCCCAGATCGGTCAGGTGCCGCAGGACCAGCCGGGACGCGTCCGGGTCGAGCTGACGCTCCATGAGCCGCTCGGCCTGCTGGGCGAGGACCACCTGTGCGCCGCGTACGGCGAGCGCACGGGCGGCGGAGACGCCGAGCAGCCCGCCGCCGATGACGACCACGCGCACCCCCGGCCGGACCGCCTCGGCAAGGCCCAGGCAGTCGTCCATGGTGCGGAACGCGTGGACGCCCTCGGGGAGGCGGTGGTCCGGGGTGCCGTACCTCCCCTTGGGGTGACCCCCGGACCCCCGGCCGGACGAGCGGGGCCCGGCCGCCCGGCGTGCGGATGCGGGGTAGGCGTCCGGGAACAAGCCGCGCAGCGGGGGCAGCACCGGGTTGGAGCCGGTGGCCAGCACCAGCGTGCCGTAGGCGATCGAGGTGCCGTCGGCGCAGGTGACGGTCCGGGCGGCCCGGTCGATGCCGGTGACCCGGGTGCGCAGCAGGCCGGGCGGTGGCGGGAGGGCGATCACCTCCGGGGCGTACCGGCCGGCCAGTACCTCGGCGAGCAGGACCCGGTTGTACGGCGCGTGCTCCTCCTCGCCGACGAGCAGCGCGGGCGTGCCCAGCTCGCCGAGCCGCCGGGCGAGCCGCACGCCCGCGAGGCCGGCGCCGATCACCACCACACGCGTATTCGAGGTCATGCCCTTGAGCGTGCGGCCAGGAGGTTACCCGGCAGCATCACCTCTGTTTCCCATGAGGAACGCTGCCCTCAGCGGGCGGGAGGCGGAGGTGTGAGGGGTTGTCACCGGCCGGCGGCAGTCCTGTGCGCCGCAGGCAGCGGCCGTGCCCGCCGCAGGCCGTGCCCGCCTCAGCCGGGCCTGTGGTCACCCGGCGCGCAGCAGGTCCACCAGGCCGCTGGTGTCCTCCTCGCCGTGGCCGTCGGCCAGGCGGCGCTGCATGAGGTCCAGGAACGGGGCGAGCAGCTCGGTGCTCACACCCTGCTCCGCGGCCGTGCGCAGCAGGGTGCCGGCGCCCGCGACCTGCATCGCCAGGTTGGACACCACCCCGGTCGTGTGGTCGCCGGACACCAGCCGTTCGGCCGTGGAATGCGCCGCGCCGGCCATCGCGTCGAGCCACGGCACGAGCAGCGCGGCGAACTCGTCGAGGGCCACGTCCGCCCCGCGCACCAGCGCGAAGGCGTGCGTGATGCCCGCGAACATGCCGTACATCCCGCTCAGCAGCGCCACGTCGTGCAGCGCGGCGAGGCCGGCGTCGGAGCCGACGTACCGGGTGGCGGCCGGAACGGCGAGCGTCTCCCCGTGTTCCTCGAACATTTCCGGGTGACCGCTGTAGAGGACGAGGGCGCCGGGTGTGCCGATCATCGGCGGTACGGCCATGATCCCGCCGTCGAGGAAACGGGCGCCCCGCTTCTCGGCCCAGGTGGCGCGGGCCCGGGCGTCGTCCGGGGTGCCCGTGGTGAGGTTCACCAGGTCCCGGCCGGCCAGGTCGGCGCCCTCCAGGGCCGTGCCCACCGAGTCGTCGTCCAGCAGGCAGGCCACGACGAGCCGGTTCGCGGCCACCGCGTCGGCCGCGCTCTCGGCGGCCACCGCCCCTTCGGCGGTCAGCGCGGCCGTGCGCTCCGGCGTGCGGTTCCAGACGGTCAGCGGGTGCCCGGCGGCGAGCCAGGCCCGCCCGAGCGCGGTGCCCATGGCACCGGTGCCGAGCAGGGTCAGGGGCGTACGGGAGTCACGGGGAAGGGAGTTGTCGGTCATGGCGACTAGGCTCGCCCGTGGAACCGCCGGGCAGAAGTACGTACTTCCGAGTGGGTGGCTTCCGGCGGGTAAGAGTGCAGGTCGGAAGGGGGAACACCATGCCGGTGGGACGACGGCCGGGGGCGTACGTCTGCGGGACCGATGCGGCCATGGACATCATCGACGGCAAGTGGAAGGTGTCGATCCTGTGGGCGCTGGGCCGGCGCACGTGCCGCTTCGGCGCGCTGCGGCGCGAGCTGCCGGGCGTCACCGAGAAGGTGCTCGCCGCGCAGCTGCGCGAACTGGAGGCCGACGGCATCGTGCACCGCGAGGAGTACGACGAGGTGCCGCCCCGCGTCGAGTACTCGCTGACCGAGATCGGCACCCAGCTGAACGAGGCCCTGGCGCCGCTCGGGGTCTGGGGGGAACGGCACGTCCTGGGTGGGGTCCCGGCAGCGCACTGAGCTTCAGCGGCTCCCGGTCAGATGGGCGAACACCACCACGTTGCCCTGGTAGCCGGTCGTCTTCGAATAGCCGCCGCCGCAGGTGATGACCCGGAGTTCGGGGCGGGGGGCGGCGCCGTAGACCTTGTCGTCGGGGAAGTCCCGGGCCGCGTACACCTCCACCGCGTCCACGGTGAACACGGCCACCGTGCCGTCCCGGCGGTCCACCTCGATGGTGGCGCCCCGCTTCAGCGCACCGAGGTCGTAGAAGACGGCGGGGCCCTCGGTGTTGTCGACATGTCCGGCGACGACGGCGGTGCCGGTCTCGCCGGGCAGGGTGCCGGCCTGGTACCAGCCGGCCAGGTTCTTCTCCTTGGCGGGCGGCACGTCCAGGCTGCCGGAGGGGGTGAGGGCCAGGCCCATCAGGGGGGCGTTCACGTGGATCACGGGGATGCGGATGCGGACCGGCGGGGACGGCGCGAGGGCGGCGGCCGCGAGCCGTCCACCGCCCGGCTCGAAACGGCTCTCGGCGACCGACGGCTGCGGTGGCGTGTGCTTCCCGGCACCGCTGCCGAGCAGCCACACCCCCGCACCGAGGGCCACGACGGTGACTGCGGCTATGGCGGTGTCGCCGAGCCTGCTGCGCCTGGCGCTCCTGCGCATACGAACCCCTCTCCCGGGGGCGCACCCCCGAACGGGACGCTTCGAGCGGGCCGGCCTTCTGGGGCCGGCCCCCTCCCCCTCCGGGCCGCGAGGGGCATCGGACCCGGAGGGGGCGGGACGTGCGGTACCGGCGGACGGACAGCGGAGGGTGTCCGTCAGATCCCGTCGCCTCTCGCCCGGCGATGCAGGAGCCAGGTACCGCCCGCGGCGGCGACGGCCAGTGCCGTCACGCCCGCCGCGGTCTGCACGGGGTCGGGGCCGAGTCCGCCGCCGACCCCCGTCTTCACGCTGCCCCGCGGCTGCACCTGGTCGTGCACCGCGGTCAACGCCACCACGAGATCGCCCGTCACCTGCTTGTCGCCCTCGGCGCACCGGGCGACGATCTCGTACGTCCCCGGCTGCGCGCTCGGCGGCACCCGGAACTGGCCGATCGCCTCGCCGGCGTGTGCGCTGGGCGCCAGCGTGAAGGTGCCGGCACCAACCGCGCCCGCGTCCCCGGTCGCGGAGCCCTTCTCCCCGCAGGCGGCCGTGTTCACCGTGACCTGGCCGCCGGGCGCCACGGTGGAGGGGTACACGTCCAGGCGGCCGGCCGTGGCCGCGGCGGCGACCGCGTGGGCGGGTGCCGCGGCTGCCACGGCGAGCGCCGTGCCGGTCAGCAGACGGGCGGTGCGTCGCATGGTGCTCCCCAGAGCTTGTCCGAACTCGTGCTCTACCGAGGTAAGTGGCTCCGGGGCACGCCCGCTTCCTGACCGACCGTCAGAATTGCGGAGAACGGGTGTCGGCCGCGCCCCCCACACGGGCTAGCGGCTGCCGGGTTCCGGCAGGTCACGGACGCGTGCAGGGGTGCAGGCGGATAGTCGTACGAAGAGAACACGAATGGAGCGGTGGCCGCCGGTGAACGGGTGACGGCACGTCACCGGGCCGCCGGCCGCCCGGTCCGGGAACGGAGAAGGCCGGTGCCCGCCCGGGGCACCGGCCTTCCGCTTTCACCGCAAGGTCAGTTGACGTTGACCGCGCTCCAGGCCGCGGCCACCGCGTTGTACTCCGTGCTGCCCGCGCCGTAGAGGTCCTTCGCCGCGTTCAGGGTGGCCGTCCGCGCCCCCTTGTAGTTCGTCGAGGACGTCATGTAGACGGTCAGCGCCCGGTACCAGATCTTGCCGACCTTGTCCCGGCCGATCCCGGTGACCGTGGAGCCGTTGGACGTCGGCGAGTCGTAGCCGACCCCGTTGATGGTCTTCGGGCCGCTGCCCTCGGCGAGGAGGTACGCGAAGTGGTTGGCGACACCCGAGGAGTAGTGGACGTCCAGGTTGCCGACCGAGCTGCTCCAGTAGTCCGCGGAGCTGCCGTCCTTGGACGGCTTGTCCATGAAGCGCAGGGCCGCCTTGCCGAAGCCGGGTTTCACGATCTTCTCGCCGATGAGGTAGTCACCGGTGTCGGAGGAGTTGTCCGCGTACCACTCGACCATCGTGCCGAGGATGTCGGACGTGGCCTCGTTCAGCCCGCCGGACTCGCCCGAGTAGGTCAGCGCCGCCGTCTTGGACGTCACGCCGTGGGACATCTCGTGCCCGGCGACGTCGAGGGCGACCAGGGGTCCGAACGTGGTGCCGTCACCGTCGCCGTACGTCATGCAGAAGCAACTGTCGTCCCAGAAGGCGTTGTTGTACTTGTTGCCGTAGTGGACGCGGTTGTACGAGCCCTTGCCGTCGCCGGCGATGCCGCTGCGGCCGTGGACGTTCTTGTAGTAGTCCCAGGTCTCGTCGGTGCCGTACTGGGCGTCGACGGCGGCCGAGGCGCGGTCCGCGGTGGTGCCCGACCCCCAGTGGTTGTCGGCGTCCGTGAACAGGGTCGCGGGGGCCCGGCTGAAGCAGATGCCGAAGATGCACAGGTCGGTCTTGTTCTCGGCGTCGCCGGTGTAGGTGTTGCCGCGCGTCGGGTCCTTGAGCTGGTACGACGCCCCCGACTGGGTGGCCTCCAGCGGTACCGTCCCGCTGTAGAGCGACTTTCCGTCGCCGGTGGCCGTCTCGATGCTGTCCCAGGCGTCGATCTGGACGCCGGTGCGGGCGTCGGTCAGCACGGTGCGGGCGACCGGGTTGCCGAGCGAGTCCAGGCCGACGGCGTTGGTGCGCCAGGCCAGCTTCGGGCTGCCGTGCAGGGCGTCGACCACCAGCTCCGGCCGGGCCTTGACCTGCTTCAGCTTCGTGCCGAGGTTGGCCGCGCGGAGCGCGTTCAGGGCGAGGCCGGCGGCCTTGGGGGCGGAGACCTCCGGGGTGACGGAGGGAACGGAGATCGCCTGCCGGGTGGCCCGGTCGGCGCTGCGGTAGCTGCCGTCCTTGGCCAGGTGGACGACGAAGTCGCCGCCCAGGACCGGAAGTCGGTGATAGGTGCGGTCGTAGCGGACGTGCTGGGTGCCGTCCTTGTCGACGATCACGTCCCGGACGCCGGCCTCCTGGACGGAGGTGAGGCCCAGGCCGGTGGCGTGGGCGAGAAGTGCCGACGCCGCGTTCTCGATCGCGGTGGCCCGGGTCGGTCTGCCGTCGGCGTGGGCGGCGGGGGAGAGGCTGACGGCCAGCAGGGTCGCGGTGGTGACGGCGACCCCGGCTGTGGCTGTGCGGCGGGTTCCTCGGACGTGCTGCCGTATCCGGCTCATCTGTCTCCTCGGGGAGGCGCCAGGCTAGGCGTGGGGGTGGCGCGCTGATGCCGAAGATTTAAGGGGCCATGACATGTCATGTCCATAGCTTGTTCATGGAGATGTGTGGGGAGGCGGAGGGGGTACAGAATCGTTTCCGTGATCGCCGAGGACCCCCGACCCCTGCCCTTCTTCGTCTACGGCACGCTCCGCCCCGGCGAGGTGAACCACGACCTCTTCCTGCGCGGCCGCACCCTCGCCGAGGAACCGGGCCGCCTCCCGGACGCCGAGCTGTACGACGGGCCCGGCTATCCGTACGCCGTCGAGCGGCCCGGAGGAGAGGTGCGCGGCGAGCTGGTGACCGCCCGGCCCGAGGGATACGCCGGACTGCTCGCGGAACTCGACCGGCTGGAGGAGTACGTGCCGGACGACCCCCGCAACCTGTACGTACGCGTCGCCCGGGACGTCGTACGCGCCGACGGCAGCGCCGTCCGGGCCTGGGTGTACCTGGCAGCGCCGGACGTCACCGCCCGGCTGCGCACGGCCGGCACCCGGATCGAGGGCGGCGACTGGCTCGCCCGCCGCTGAGCCGGCCCGGCAGCGCCAGCCCCTCGGGCACCTCGGTCCCGGACTCCTCCGTCACCCGCCGGCGCGCCTCCCTCTCGTCCGCCGGCCCCGCCGCCCCGGCTGCGCACCGGGGACCGAACCGCACTACCGCGCCGGTCCCAGGACCTCCACCCGTACCGCGCACGACTTGAACTCCGGCATCCGTGAGGTCGGATCGAGGGCCGGGTTGGTGAGGGTGTTGGCGCGGCCCTCGCCCGGCCAGTGGAACGGCATGAAGACGGTGTCCGGGCGGATCGCGCCGGTGATCCGCGCGGGCGCCACGGCCCGGCCCCGCCGGGACACCACCGCCACCGGGTCGCCGTCGGCCGCCCCGAGGCGGGCCGCCAGCCGCGGATGCAGCTCCACGAACGGACCGGGCGCCGCCGCGTTCAGCTCCGGCACCCGCCGGGTCTGCGCGCCCGACTGGTACTGGGCCACCACCCGGCCGGTGGTCAGCAGCAGCGGGTACTCCGCGTCCGGCTCCTCCGCCGACTCCCGGTGGGCCACGGCCACGAACCGGGCCCGGCCGTCGGCGGTCGCGAAACGGTCCAGGAAGAGCCGCGGCGTGCCGGGGTGGACGGCCGTCCCGGCCGGCGCCTCCGGGTCCTCCGGGCACGGCCAGAAGACGCCGTTCTCCTCCGCCAGCCGGCGATAGGTGAGGCCCGAGTAGTCGGCGGGCCCGCCCGCGCTCGCCCGGCGCAGCTCCCCGAAGACCTCCTCCGGGTCGGTCGGGAAACCCTTTTCCACCCCGAGCCGGCCGGCCAGCTCGTGCAGGACGTACAGGTCGCTGCGGACGCCCGGCGGGGGAGCGACCGCCCGGCGGCGCAGCAGCACCCTGCCCTCCAGGCTGGTCGTCGTGCCCGTCTCCTCCGCCCACTGGGTGACCGGCAGCACGACGTCCGCCAGTTCCGCCGTCTCGGAGAGGACGACATCGGCCACGGCCAGGAAGTCCAGCGACCGCAGCCGTTCCTCGACATGGGCCGCCCGCGGAGCGGACACCACCGGGTTGGAGCCCATCAGCAGCAGCGCCCGCACGTCCGTGCCGAGCGAGTCGAGGAGCTCGTACGCACTGCGGCCGGGCCCCGGCAGGCTGTCCGGGTCCACGCCCCACACCCCCGCCACGTGCCGCCGCGCCTCCGGGTCGTCCAGCTTGCGGTAGCCCGGCAGCTGGTCGGCCTTCTGGCCGTGCTCGCGCCCGCCCTGCCCGTTGCCCTGCCCGGTCAGACAGCCGTACCCGGACAGCGGACGGCCCGCCCGGCCGGTGGCCAGGCACAGGTTGATCCACGCGCCCACCGTGTCGGTGCCCTTGGACTGCTGCTCCGGCCCGCGCGCGGTGAGCACCATCGCAGCCTCCGGCTCGCAGAACATCCGTACCGCTTCCCGCAGGTCCGGAACGGACACCCCCGTGATCCGCTCCACGTACTCCGGCCAGTGCGCCATCGCCGCGGCCCGGGCCTCGGACCACCCCGTGGTCCGCGCCCGGATGAACTCCTCGTCCGTCCGCCCCTCGGCCACCACCAGGTGCAACAGGCCCAGCGCGAGGGCGAGATCGGTGCCCGGCCGCGGTGCCAGATGCAGATCGGCCTGCTCGGCGGTGCGGGTCCGGCGCGGGTCCACGACGATCAAAGTGCCGCCGTTCTCCCGCAGTTCCGTGAAGAAACGCAGCGACGGAGGCATGGTCTCGGCCAGGTTGGAGCCGACGAGGATCACACAGCCGGTCCTCGGGACGTCCTCCAGCGGGAACGGCAGCCCCCTGTCCAGCCCGAACGCCTTCGTGCCCGCCGCCGCGGCCGACGACATGCAGAACCGGCCGTTGTAGTCGATCTGCGAGGTACCCAGCACCACCCGCGCGAACTTCCCGAGCGCGTACGCCTTCTCGTTGGTCAGCCCGCCCCCGCCGAACACCCCGACCGCATCCGGGCCGTACCGCTCCCGCGTCGCCCCGAGCCGCCCGGCTATCCGGTCCAGCGCCTCGGCCCAGCTCGCCTCCACCAGCCGGCCGTCCTCCCGCACCAGCGGCGCGGTCAGCCGCACCCCCGGCGACAGCACCTGGGCCGCCGTCCGGCCCTTTCCGCACAGCGCGCCCCGGTTGACGGGGAAGTCCGGGCGCTCGGTGACCTCGACGCCCCCCTGGGGCAGGGGCGTGATGTTCATCCCGCACTGCAAGGCGCAGTACGGGCAGTGGGTGGGCGTCGAGGTCGTCTCCATACCGTCCAGCGTGCGCCGGGCGTGTTACGGCACCGGGCAGCCTCCGGTTACACGCCCGGCACGGCGACCTCCCCGCGCCCCCGCGGGCGCCGTGAGGCGGTGTCGCACCGCCCGGCCGGCGGCCTCCGCGCCGCCCCGCCCGTGGTGAGGCGGCGCGTCACCGCCCGGCGGCCAGCGCCCGCGCCACCCCCGGCTCCTTCGGGCCGAGGAACCGCGGATCCGGCCTGAGCACCGCGTCCAGCGCCGCCTTGCCCGCCGCGAACACCTCGCGCGTCCCGCCGTAGTACCAGGTCGCATCGTGCTTGGCGTCGACCCCGACCCCGTACGAGTCCACCCCCGCCGCCTCGCACAGCGCCACCGCCCGCCGGATGTGGAAGCCCTGGCTGATCAGCACCGCCCGGTCCACCCCGAAGATCTTCTTGGCCCGCACACAGGAGTCCCAGGTGTCGAACCCGGCGTAGTCGCTGACGATCCGCGCGTCCGGCACCCCGTGCTTCGTGAGATAGGCGCGCATGGCGTCGGGCTCGTCGTACTCCTCACGGCTGTTGTCACCGGTGACCAGGACCACCTCGATCCGCCCCGTCCGGTACAGCTTCGCCGCCGCGTCCAGCCGGTGCGCGAGATACGGCGACGGCTCCCCGTTCCACAGCCCGGCCCCGAACACCATGGCGACCTGCGTCCGCGGGACGTCCGCCGTCGTGCGCAGCCGGTCCGCCGTGGACACGTACAGCCAGGTCGACGGCAGCAGCGCCAGCACGCAGCCGGCCATCACGGCCTGCACCAGCCGCCGCTGCCCGGCACGCGTGCGCGGCAGCCGCGGTCGACGGATCTTCATACGGTCCCCCAGTGGTCGGTTCCGACCAAGGAGGACGCCGCCGGCACCGGTCCGGTTCGCTCACCACCCCCACCCGCCCGCGGTGAAGGCGTGGAAAACACCCGTGACGGCCCGGCAACGGCGGCGCAATATCCGGCCGCCAGGATCCTTCCATGACGGCGTCCCACCCCAGCGGCGACGAGCCCCGCATCCACCTCGGCAGCACGGCGCAGCTCATGCACGGCATCAGCAGCCGCCTCGCCGGGCAGCTCCGGCTGGTCACCCCGCCCGGCCGCCGCCCGGCCCGGCCCGCCCTCGTCCTGGTCGCCCACGGCAGCCGCGACCCCCGGGCGCTCACCACCGTACGGGCCCTCATGGCACGGGTACGGGAGCTGCGCCCCGCCCTCCCCGTCCAGCTGGGTCACATCGAGCTGAACGAGCCCCTGCTCCCCGGCACCCTCGCCGCCCTCGGCGACAGCCCCGCCGTGCTCGTCCCCCTCCTCCTCGGCCGCGGCTACCACGTCAGACAGGACATCCCCGCGATGGCCGCAGCCGCACCGGCACGCGCGCGCGTGGCCGCCCCGCTCGGCCCGCACCCGCTCCTCGTGGAGACCCTGTACGACCGGCTGCTGGAGGCCGGATGGCCCCCGGCCACGGACACCGCCGTCCGCCGCACCGGCGCGGTCGTCCTCGCCGCGGCCGGCTCCCGCGACCCCGACTCGGCCACCGACACCCGCCGCACCGCCCGCCTCCTGTCCGACCGCCTGGGCGTCCCGGTCGTCCCCGCGTACGCCTCGGCGGCGACGCCCACCGTCCCCACGGCAGTGCGCGCCCTCATGGCACGCGGCAGGCACCGGGTGGCGATCGCGTCGTACTTCACCGCGCCGGGGCGTTTCGCCACGCAGTGCGCGGCACAGGCCCCCTGGATCGCCTCGGCCCCGCTGGGAGCCCACGAGGCGATGGCCCGCCTGGTGCTGCATCGCTACGACCAGGCGCAGACGGAAGCGGCGCTGGCCTCGGCGTGAGCCCAGGGGTGACGGCGGCACCGCAGCGGCGCGGGCCTGTGCCGCCGTGCGGCTCCGCCGGGCGGGCGCGACCGGCCACGTGCCCCGCGCACTCGCCCGGAAGCAGAACCCGGCGGACGACCGGGCGCACCGCCGCCACCCGATTGTCACTGCCGACCCGTACTGTCGAATCATGGAAGGCACCGCACTCCTCGACAGCTACGACCCGGCTGCCCTCGAACGATGGGCCCCCGAACCCGACAAACGCCCAGGCCGCACCGCCTTCCAACGCGACCGCGCTCGCATCCTGCACTCCGCGGCCCTGCGCCGCCTCGCCGGCAAGACCCAGGTCGTCACCCCCGGCACCCGCAGTCGCGTCTGGGACGCCAGCCCCCGCACCCGGCTCACCCACTCCCTGGAATGCGCCCAGGTGGGCCGGGAACTGGGCGCGGCCCTCGGCTGCGACCCGGACCTGGTGGAGGCGGCCTGCCTCGCACACGACCTCGGCCACCCCCCCTTCGGCCACAACGGCGAAACCGCGCTGAACGAGTTCGCCGACGACTGCGGCGGCTTCGAGGGCAACGCCCAGTCCCTCAGACTCCTCACCCGCATCGAGCCCAAGCGGTTCACGCCGGAGGGCTCCGTCGGCCTCAACCTCACCCGCGCCACCCTCGACGCCGCCACCAAGTACCCCTGGCCGCGCGGCGCCCACCCCACGGACCCGGCGTCCCGGAAGTTCGGCGTGTACGAGGACGACCGCCCGGTGTTCGACTGGGTCCGGGCCCACGCCCCCGGCACCCGCACCTGCTTCGAGGCACAGGTCATGGACTGGTCCGACGACGTGGCCTACTCGGTGCACGACGTCGAGGACGGCCTGCACGCCGGCCACATCGACCCCGACTGCCTGCACGCCGCGCCCGAACGGCAAGCGGTGTTCGCGGTCGCCATCGGGCGGTACGTGCCCGCGGACACCGACCCGGCCGAACTCGCCGCGGCCCTGGACCGGCTCCAGCACCAGGAGTGGTGGCCGCACGGCTACGACGGCACGGCGGTCGCCCAGTCCCGCCTGAAGGACGCCACCAGCCAGCTCATCGGCCGGTTCTGCCTGGCCGCCGAGGGCGCCACACGCGCCGCGTGGGGCACTGGCCGGCTCACCCGGTACGGCGCCGAACTCGTCGTACCCCGCGAGACCCGCATGGAGTGCGCGGTCCTCAAGGCGGTCGCCGACCGGTACGTGATGCAGCGCGCCGAGCAGGAGCAGCTGCGCGCCGACCAGCGGGTGATCGTCGTGGAGCTGGCGCAGGCGCTCACCGCCCGCGCGCCGGACGGGCTCGACCCGCAGTTCCGGGCGCTGTTCGACGAGGCGGCCGGCGACCATGACCGCAAGCGGGTGATCGTCGACCAGATCGCCTCCCTCACCGACGCCTCCGCCCTGTCCCTGCACGCGAGACTGACGGAATTCGACCGCTCCGCTCCCTGACCGGAGGGGATCGCCGGCCCGGACGGCCTCCGGGAGCAGCGCACGCCGGACGGTGCCCCGGAAACGGGCCGGGAGCGGGGCATACTCCGGGATGACTCGTGCGAGGAATATGCCCCCGGCTGGCCTGATCGGGTCACACCCTCTTCCCGCAGCACGCCGGGTGCGGGACGCTCGCATGTGGCGGCACCCTTACGAGGAGGCATCAAGTGGTCGACGCGGATCAGACATTCGTCATCGTCGGAGGCGGTCTCGCCGGTGCGAAGGCGGCCGAGACGCTCCGTGCGGAGGGCTTCAGCGGCCGCGTGATACTGATCTGCGACGAACGCGACCACCCGTACGAGCGCCCGCCGCTGTCCAAGGGTTACCTGCTCGGCAAGGAAGAACGCGACAGCGTCTTCGCGCACGAGCCCGCCTGGTACGCGCAGAACGACATCGAGCTGCATCTCGGCCAGACCGTCGACCGCATCGACCGTACGGCGAAGACGGTCCGCTTCGGCGACGACGGCACCCTCGTCCGCTACGACAAACTGCTCCTGGCCACCGGCTCCGAACCGCGCCGCCTCGACATCCCGGGCACCGACCTGGCCGGCGTGCACCATCTGCGCCGGCTCGCCCACGCCGAACGGCTCAAGGGCGTGCTCACGGCACTCGGCCGGGACAACGGGCACATCGTGATCGCCGGCGCCGGCTGGATCGGCCTGGAGGTCGCGGCGGCGGCCCGCGAGTACGGCGCGGAGGTCACGGTGATCGAACCGGCGCCGACCCCGCTGCACGGCGTCCTCGGCCCCGAGCTGGGCAACGTCTTCGCCCAGCTGCACCGCGAGCACGGCGTCCGCTTCCACTTCGGCGTCCAGCTCACCGAGATCATCGGCCAGGACGGCATGGTCCTCGCGGCCCGCACGAACGACGGCGAGGAACATCCGGCGCACGACGTCCTCGCCGCCATCGGCGCGGCGCCGCGCGCCGCTCTCGCCGAGGCGGCGGGGCTGGAGATCGCCGACCGGGCGCACGGCGGCGGGGTCGTGGTGGACGAACGGCTGCGGACCTCCGACCCGGACATCTACGCGGCCGGTGACGTGGCGTCCTTCCCGCTCGCCCGGTTCGGCACCCGGGTCCGCGTCGAGCACTGGGCCAACGCGCTGAACGGCGGCCCGGCCGCGGCCCGCTCGATGCTCGGCCAGGACGCCGTCTACGACCGCGTGCCGTACTTCTTCACCGACCAGTACGACCTGGGCATGGAGTACAGCGGGTGGGCGCCGCCCGGGTCGTACGACGAGGTCGTGATCAGGGGGGACGCGGGCAAGCGTGAGTTCATCGCGTTCTGGGTGAAGGAGGGACGCGTGCTGGCCGGGATGAACGTGAACGTGTGGGATGTCACAGAGCAGATCCAGAAGCTGGTGCGGGCCGCGGCGCCGGTGGATCTCGAAGCCCTTGCCGATCCGCATGTCCCTCTGGATTCGCTCGCCTAGGCGCCGGCCGGATCGTGCCGTCCCGCGGCCGCGGGACGCTCGTGGCCGCTCGCGCAGCTCCCCGCGCCCCTTCCGGGGCGCCGCACGTGCCCCATGAGTGTCGGTCGGCCCCCGTAGAATTCACTCGTGGCAGGACGGATCAACGACGAGGACGTGAAGGCGGTACGGGACGCGGTCCCGATCGACGCCGTGGTCTCCGAGTACCTCCAGCTGCGCAACGCGGGCGGCGGCAACCTCAAGGGCCTGTGCCCGTTCCATGACGAGAAGTCGCCGTCCTTCCAGGTCAGCCCCGGCAAGGGGCTCTTCCACTGCTTCGGCTGCCAGGAGGGCGGCGACACCATCACCTTCGTGATGAAGGTGGACCACCTCTCCTTCTCGGAGG
This sequence comes from Streptomyces sp. NPDC027663, assembly GCF_055566415.1. NCBI lineage: Bacteria > Bacillati > Actinomycetota > Actinomycetes > Kitasatosporales > Streptomycetaceae > Streptomyces > Streptomyces sp. NPDC027663. The sequence goes on from NZ_JBVHSK010000001.1 coordinate 722,097, forward strand.
CGGTGGAGCGGCTGGCCGCCCAGGCCGGGATCACGCTGCGGTACGAGGAGGGCGGGTACAACCCGGCCCACCAGCGCGGCGAGCGCATCCGCTTGGTCGAGGCGCACAAGATCGCCGCGCAGTGGTACGCCGAGCAGCTCGCCACCAGCCCCGAGGCCGACACCGGCCGGATCTTCCTCGCCGAGCGCGGCTTCGACCAGGCCGCCGCCGTCCACTTCGGCGTCGGCTACAGCCCCCAGGGCTGGGACCACCTCACGCGTTTCCTGCGCGGCAAGGGCTTCACCGACAAGGAGCTGATCCTCTCCGGACTGTCCCAGGAGGGCCGCCGCGGCCCCATCGACCGGTTCCGGGGCCGCCTGATGTGGCCCATCCGCGACATCGGCGGCGAGGTCGTCGGTTTCGGCGCCCGCAAGCTGTACGAGGCGGACAACGGTCCGAAGTACCTGAACACGCCCGAGACGGCGATCTACAAGAAGAGCCAGGTGCTGTACGGCATCGACCTGGCGAAGAAGGACATCGCCAAGGCCAGCCGGGCCGTCGTCGTCGAGGGCTACACCGACGTCATGGCCTGCCATCTGGCCGGTGTGACGACGGCCATCGCGACCTGCGGTACGGCCTTCGGCGGCGAGCACATCAAGATCCTGCGCCGGCTGCTGATGGACAACGGCTCGGCCCGTGTGATCTTCACCTTCGACGGAGACGCGGCCGGGCAGAAGGCTGCCCTGCGCGCCTTCGAGGACGACCAGAAGTTCGCCGCCGAGACGTACATCGCGATCGCGCCCGACGGCATGGACCCCTGCGACCTGCGCCTGGCCAAGGGCGACGAGGCGGTCGCCGACCTGGCCGAACCCCGCACCCCGCTCTTCGAGTTCGCGCTCCGCCAGATCGTCGACCGGTACGACCTGGACACCCCGGCGGGCCGCGCGGCGGCTTTGGACGAGGCCGCCCCGATCGTCGCCCGCATCAAGAACAGCGGCGCCCAGCACGAGGTCGCCGTCGAACTGGCCGGCATGCTCGGCATCCTCGACACCCAGTTCGTGGTCCGGCGGGTGGCCCAACTGGCCCGCTGGGCCCGCGACCGCGGCGGAAAGGCACCCCAGCAGGACCGGCCGCGCGGCGCCGACCAGCAGTGGGCCACCACCCCGCGCCCCGCGAACTCCGGCCCGGCCCTCACCCTGCGCAACCCCGTCCACGCCGCCGAACGCGAACTCCTCAAACTCGCCCTGCAGCGGCCCGAACTGGTCTCCCCGGCCTTCGACGCATACGGCATGGACGAGTTCACGGCCCCGCCCTACGCCGCCGTACGCCAGGCCGTCGCGGAGGCGGGCGGTGCCGAGTACGGCGTCCCGGACCCGCAGGAGTACCTGGTCCGGGTGCGCGAGGCCGCGCCCGACGACACCGTCCGCGCGATGGTCACCGAGCTGGCCGTCGAGCCGATCCTGCGCCGCACGGTCGACGAGGTGTATGCCGGCACGGTCCTGGTGCAGATCCGCCGCCGGGCCGTGGAGCGCCGCATCCGTGACATCCAGTCCCAGCTGACCCGCCTCGCCGCCGGCGGCGACCCGGCCCGACTGGCCGCCGTGCAGAACGAGCTGTGGGTGCTCCAGCAGTACGACCAGGCACTGCGGGAGCGGGGCGCGGAGGCACTCTGACCGGGCCGGCCCTCTTCGCCGGGCTGCTCGGGGGGCGTGCTGCCGAGGTGGCCGGTGATGGCTCCGGCCTGTGGGGCGAGCGACCCCGGCCGTTCCATCCCGTCCCCCCTATTCTGCGGCGACCTCATGGCCCGCAGTTGCCGATCGCACGGTCCAGCGAGCCGGGTAACCGCCCCGTCACGGACCGGACGCAAAAAGTCACCGCACGCCCCTCGTGGCGGAGTTGTGTCGTACCCCACACTGGGGGCGGTGCCCGAGTCCTCGGAGCGCAGGCCGTCGACTCTCCACTCCCGAAGTACCGCTGCCGCCACACCTTCGGCAGCGATCATCCTGGAGGTCGCCCTCGTGCAGACCCAGACCCTCGCCCAGACCGACAGCAGCACCAGCGCCACCAGCACCAGCGCGGACGAGCCGGACGCGGAGACGAGTGTCCTGGAGGCCGTGCCGCCGCAGAGCCGAGCCGTCCTGCAGCCGGAGGCGGTGACCGTGGAGCCGACGGAACCGCCCGCCGAGGCGCTCGAGGCGGAACCCGAGGAGGCCGCCGAGCCCGTCGAGGCGCCGGTCGCCGCCCGGGCCGACTCCGGGGGACCCTCCGCCGACCTGTTCCGGCAGTACCTGCGCGAGATCGGCCGCATCCCGCTGCTCACCGCCGCCGAGGAGGTCGAGCTGGCCCGCCGGGTCGAGGCCGGCCTGTTCGCGGAGGAGAAACTGAGCAGCACCCCCGACGTGGACAGCCAGCTGGCGCTCGACCTGGACCGGCTCGTGGTCATGGGCCGGATGGCCAAGCGGCGGCTCATCGAGGCGAACCTGCGGCTGGTGGTGTCCGTCGCCAAGCGGTACGTCGGCCGCGGCCTGACCATGCTCGACCTCGTCCAGGAGGGCAACCTCGGGCTCATCCGGGCCGTGGAGAAGTTCGACTACGCACGCGGCTACAAGTTCTCCACGTACGCCACCTGGTGGATCCGCCAGGCCATGTCCCGGGCCCTGGCCGACCAGGCCCGCACCATCCGTGTCCCGGTCCATGTCGTGGAACTGATCAACCGGGTCGTCCGCGTGCAGCGGCGGATGCTCCAGGAACGCGGGTACGAGCCGACGCCGGAGGAGGTCGCCGCGCACCTCGACCTGCCGCCGGAGCGGGTCGGCGAGGTGCTGCGGCTGGCCCAGGAACCGGTGTCCCTGCACGCCCCGGTGGGCGAGGAGGACGACGTCGCCCTCGGCGACCTCATCGAGGACGGCGACGCGGCGAGCCCCGTCGAGTCCGCCGCGTTCCTCCTGCTCAGGGAGCACCTGGAGGCGGTCCTGTCCACACTCGGTGAACGGGAACGCAAGGTCGTCCAACTCCGCTACGGCCTGGCCGACGGCCGCCCGCGCACGCTGGAGGAGATCGGCCGCATCTTCGGGGTCACCCGGGAACGGATACGGCAGATCGAGTCCAAGACGCTGAACAAGCTCCGGGATCACGCGTTCGCGGACCAGCTGAGGGGCTATCTGGACTGATGCCGGCCGCGGGTGCGTGGGACCCGGTCGCACCCGCGCGCGGAGCCGTACGTCGATACGGCCCCGCGCGCCTTACGGGGCGCTGCCCGCCCCGGCCGGTCCCCGGCCTCGGGCAGCGGACTCAGTCGACCTCGGCCACCGCCTGCGCGAACTGCGCGTTGTACAGCCGCGCATACGCCCCGTCCGCCGCCAACAGCTCCGCATGCGCGCCCTGTTCGACGATGGACCCGTTCTCCATCACCAGGATCGTGTCCGCGTCCCGGATCGTCGACAGCCGGTGCGCGATCACGAACGACGTCCGGCCGGCCGCGAGCTTGGCCATCGCCTTCTGGATCAGCACCTCGGTGCGGGTGTCGACGGAGCTGGTCGCCTCGTCCAGCACCAGGATCACCGGGTCGGACAGGAACGCCCGCGCGATGGTGATGAGCTGCTTCTCGCCCGCGCTGACCCCCGTGCCCTCGTCGTCGAGCACGGTGTCGTAGCCGTCGGGGAGCGTACGCACGAACCGGTCGGCGTGCGCGGCCCGCGCGGCCTCCTCGATCTCCCCGCGGGTGACCTCCCTGGACGCGCCGTACGCGATGTTCTCCGCGATGGTGCCGCCGAACAGCCAGGTGTCCTGCAGCACCATGCCGATCCCCGACCGGAGTTCGTCCCTGGTCATGCTGCGGATGTCCACCCCGTCGAGGGTGATCCGGCCGCCGGAGACGTCGTAGAACCGCATCAGCAGGTTGACGAGCGTGGTCTTGCCCGCGCCGGTCGGGCCGACGATCGCCACCGTGTGCCCGGGTTCGACCGTGAGCGACAGGTCCTCGATCAGCGGCTTCTCGGGGTCGTAACGGAACGACACGTGCTCGAGCCGCACCCGGCCGCTCAGCTCCTCCGGACGCCGGCCCGGCACCGGATCGGCCTCCTGCTCCTCCGCGTCGAGGAGTTCGAAGACGCGCTCGGCCGAGGCGACACCGGACTGCACCAGGTTGGCCATCGAGGCGACCTGGGTCAGCGGCATCGAGAACTGCCGCGAGTACTGGATGAAGGCCTGGACGTCGCCGATGGACAGGGCACCGGACGCGACCCGCAGACCGCCAACGACCGCCACCAGCACGTAGTTGAGGTTCGACACGAACATCATCAGCGGCTGCATGATGCCGCTGTTGAACTGCGCCTTGAACGCGGCCTCGTACAGCGCCTCGTTCTGCTCGGCGAACTGCTTCGCCGACTCCTCCTGCCGGCCGAACACCCTCACCAGCGTGTGCCCGGTGTACATCTCCTCCACGTGCGCGTTCAGCTTGCCGGTGGAGCGCCACTGCTGCACGAAGTGCGGCTGCGACCGCTTGCCGACCCGGGTGGCGACCACGAACGACAGCGGCACGGTGACGAGCGCGACCAGCGCCAGCAGCCAGGAGACCCAGAACATCATCACGAGGACGCCGATGATGGTCAGCACCGAGTTGATCAGCTGGCCCATCGACTGCTGCAGCGTCTGCCCGATGTTGTCGATGTCGTTGGTCGCCCGGGACAGCACCTCACCGCGCTGGCGCTTGTCGAAGTACGACAGCGGCAGCCGGGACAGCTTCGTCTGCACGTCCTCCCGCAGCCGGTACATCGTGCGGTTCACGGCCCGGTTGACCAGCCGGGTCGCGATGGCCATCAGCAGGCCGGCGACCAGGAAGGTGCCGAGCGCGAGCAGCAGGACGTCACCGACGGCGTCGAAGTCGATGCCCTTGCCGGGGGTGAAGTCGGTGCTCCCCAGCATGTCGGCGATCCGGCCCTGGCCGCGTTCGCGCATGGAGGCGAGGACCTGTTCCTTGGTGGCCCCCTCCGGCATCTGCCGGCCGATGATGCCGGCGAACACCAGGTCGGTGGCCTTGCCGAGGATCTTCGGGCCGATCACGCTCAGGCCCACGCTGACCACCACGCACATGAGCAGGGCGTAGATGGTGAGCCGTTCCGGTTTGAACTGGGCGACGAGCCGTTTGCCCGACCCCTTGAAGTCCATCGAGCGCTGGTCGGGCCCCCCGGCCATCATGCGTCCCATGGGCCCGGCCATCAGGCTGCCTCCGCTTCCGTCAGCTGGGAGAGCACGATCTCCCGGTAGGTCTCGTTGGTCGCCATCAGCTCGGCGTGCCGGCCGGAGCCGACCACCAGGCCCTCGTCCAGCACGACGATCCGGTCGGCGTCCCGGATGGTCGCCACCCGCTGGGCGACGATGACGACGGTCGCCTCGGCGGTCTCCCGGGCGAGTGCGCCGCGCAGGGCCGCGTCGGTGGCGTAGTCGAGGGCCGAGAAGGAGTCGTCGAAGAGATAGATCTCCGGGCGCTGCACCAGCGTGCGGGCGATGGCGAGCCGCTGCCGCTGACCGCCGGAGACGTTGGTGCCGCCCTGTGCGATCGGTGCGTTCAGGCCGCCCTCCAGCTTCTGCACGAAGTCCTTGGCCTGCGCCACCTCCAGCGCGTGCCACAGCTCCTCGTCGGTGGCGTCGGGATTGCCGTAGCGCAGGTTGGTGGCGACCGTACCGGCGAACAGGTACGGCTTCTGCGGCACGAGCCCGACCGTCCGCGCGAGCAGCTGCGGATCGACCTCCTGCACGTTCACGCCGTTCACCAGGACCTCACCCTCGGTGGCGTCGAACAGCCTGGGGACGAGTCCGAGCAGCGTGGACTTGCCGCTGCCGGTGGAGCCGATCACGGCGGTCGTCTCACCCGGCCGGGCCACCAGCTCGACGGACTTCAGCACCGGCTCCTCGGCACCCGGATAGCGGAAGCCGGCGCCCCGGATCTCCAGACGGCCGTGCGACCGCAGTTCGGAGACCGGCGCGAGCGGCGGCACGACGCTCGAGTCGGTGTCCAGGACCTCCCGGATGCGCTCGGCGCAGACCTCCGCGCGCGGCACCATCATGAACATGAAGGTGGCCATCATCACGGACATGACGATCTGCATGAGGTAGGCGAGGAACGCGGTCAGGTCGCCGATCGCCATCCCGTTGCTGTCGATCCGGTGGGCGCCGAACCACACCACCGCGATGGACGACAGGTTCACCACCGTCATGACGATCGGGAACATCAGGGCGAGCATCCGGCCCGTGGCCATCTGCATCTCGGTCAGCTCGGCGTTCGCCTTCCCGAACCTGCCCTGCTCGTACTCGTCCCGGACGAACGCGCGGATCACCCGGTTGCCGGTGATCTGCTCGCGCAGCACCCGGTTCACCGTGTCCAGCCGGACCTGCATCGCCCGGAACAGCGGGCGCAGCCGGCGCACGATGAGCGTCACGGAGACGCCGAGCACCGGCACGACCGCGACCAGCACCGTGGACAGCGGCACGTCCAGGCCGAGCGCCAGCACGATGCCGCCCACGCACATGATGGGCGCCGACACCATCAGCGTGAACGTCATCAGGGCCAGCATCTGGATCTGCTGCACGTCGTTGGTCGTACGGGTGATGAGCGAGGGCGCCCCGAAGTGACCCACTTCACGCGCGGAGAAGGACTGGACCCGGTCGAAGACGGCGCCGCGCACGTCCCGGCCGAACGCGGAGGCGGTCCGGGCGCCGTAGTAGACGGCGCCGATGTTGCACACGACCTGCGCCAGCGAGATGCCGATCATCAGGCCGCCGAAGGACATGATGTAACCCGTGTCACCCTTCACGACACCGTTGTCGATGATGTGCGCGTTCAGGGTGGGCAGGTAGAGGGTGGCGCAGGTCTGCAGGAACTGCAGCACCACCAGGATGGCTATGGGTTTTTTGTAGGCACGGAGATAGGTCCGCAGGATTCGTATGAGCACGCTACGTCTCTCGGGTGGTCGGCAGGGGCCGGTCGGTTGCCCTTGGCCCCCATCGTCGAACACTCCACCCGCGTTACCTCAACCGAATAACCCGACGGCGCCGCTTCCAGGAGCCGTTTCGGTATGCGGTGTTGCTCCGAACGAGTCACCTACGACCTGAACGCACCCGGGTGGGTCTGCTCCCGCACCGCCGTGAACTGCTGCCGCACCGCCTGGCCCACGGCCAGCTCCTCGCCCGGCTCCAGCACCTGCGCCGCCGCACCCTGCCAGGCCGGCGGGGTCCGCGGATCGAGGGTGCCCTGCGACACGCCGAGCGCCCAGGCCGCCTGCCGTGCCGCGCCGATCGCCGCGTAGTCCGCGGGCTGCGGTACGACGACCTGCGCGCCGAACAGCGAGGGCGCCGCGGCCTGCACGGCGGGCAGCTCGGCGGCCGGGCCGAGCAGGAAGATCCGCCGGACGTCCACGCCCCGCCCGCGCAGCACGTCCAGTGCGTCCGCGAGCCCGCACAGCATGCCCTCGAACGCGGCCCGCGCCAGATGCTCCGGCTTCATCGACTCGCGCCGCAGACCCGCGAGCGTCCCCGCGGTGTGCGGCAGGTTCGGTGTCCGCTCGCCCTCCAGATAGGGGAGCAGGACCAGCCCGTGGGAGCCCGGCGTGGACTTCATCGCCAGGTCGGACAGGCTCTCCAGATCCGCCAGGCCGAGGAGTTCGGCGGTGCCGCGCAGGGTGCGTACGGCGTTCAGGGTGGTGACGACCGGCAGGTGCATGCCGGTGGCGTCGGCGAGCGAGGTGATCATTCCGGACTGGTCGGCGAGCGCCTCCGGATGCACGGCCATCACGGACCCGGAGGCACCGAGCGAGACGACGGCGTCCCCCAGCCCGATGCCGAGTCCGAACGCGGCGGCCATGGTCTCCCCGGTCCCGGCGGAGATCAGCAGTCCTTCCGGGGTGGTGCCGGCCGCGTCCGACGGGCCGATCACCTCGGGCAGCATCGCCTGGTGCCCGAGGGCCAGCTCGACCAGGTCGGGGCGGTAGGCGCCGGTGGCCGCCGACCAGTAGCCGGTGCCGGAGGCGCCGCCCCGGTCGGTGGTCCGGCGCACCGGCCGCCCGAGCAGCTGCCAGACGAGCCAGTCGTGAGCCTGGAGCAGGACGGCCGTGCGCCGCGCGTTCTCCGGCTCGCTCTTCGCGAGCCAGCGCAGCTTCGTGACGGGCTGGGCCGCCTGCGGCGCACAGCCGACCGCCTGTGCCCAGGCCTCCCGGCCGCCGAGCGCATCCACGAGATCGGCCGCCGCGACCTGGGCGCGCTTGTCGGCGCCGACCATGGCCGGGCGGACGGTGTTGCCCTGGGCGTCCAGCGGGATCACCGCGTTCTGCTGCGCGGACACGCCGATGGCCTGCACGCCCTCCAGCAGACCGCCCCCCGCGGCCTCGCCCAGGGACAGCAGCCAGGCCTGCGGGTCGACATCGCTCGGGCGTACGCCGTCCGGCGTCTCGACCGGGTGCGGTGCGTATCCCTGCCGCAGTACGGCACCGGTGTCTGCGTCGCAGACCACGATGCGAGTGAAATCGGACGAGCTGTCCAAGCCGGCGACTATCCCCATGCGGAGAATTTTGCCGCATCGCTGCGGTGGGTTCGGCCGACGGTGCTCAGTCGACGCGGGGGCCTGCGGTGCGGCGGGTGCGGATGGGGGCGGGCGGCGGGTCGCTCGCGCCCCCGGCGGCGGAGCCGCACCTCGGCACGGTCCCGCGTCCCGGTGCCGGACAGGCCGCCCGGCACCGGAAAGTCCGCTTACGTGTTGCTCGTGCCCCAGTCGTCCTCGGGTGTGCCGTTCAGGTTCCGTTCCCGAAGTGAGCGCACACGCTGGGCCACGGACTCCGGGACGCGGTCGCCGACCTTGTCACTGACCGTGTGGAAGGCCTTGCCGGCGTAGACGCGGCCCTGCTGGGCGGCCGACTCGGCGGTGTTGCGGACCGCGGGGTTCTGCGCGATCTGGCGGGCCGATTTCTTCAGCTGCTCGTAGCGCTCGCGTCCGGCCCGTGTGCCGAGGACGTAACCGAGGGCCACTCCGGCGAGGAACGTGAGCCGGTAGCGCATGGCTGCCACCCTTCCCGTGCGTAGGTATCTGGTGCGGCGCTGGCGTCGAGGGATACCGATTGGCGGAGCACCCCCCTGCTTGCGCTAATGTATGTGTCGCAGCGAGCGCCCGCCCCCTGGCGAATACCCAGGTAGGTACGTTCGATGCAACGAGGCGATCCTCCGTAGCTCAATTGGCAGAGCAGCCGGCTGTTAACCGGCAGGTTACTGGTTCGAGTCCAGTCGGGGGAGCTTCGGTCCTCCGTAGCTCAATTGGCAGAGCAGCCGGCTGTTAACCGGCAGGTTACTGGTTCGAGTCCAGTCGGGGGAGCGCTGAACGAGGACCCCTCAGGGGTCCTTTTTCATGTCCGGGGAACCGTCGCGCCTGCGGTGATGTCCTCAAGGTCATGAGCAGCGCAGAAGCCGACCATCCGAAGCAGGAGATCGTATGAGCGGCTATGCTGCGGCAGACGGCGCGCACACATGTACGCGACACGCCGCTATGGGGCGGTAGCTCAGCCGGTTAGAGCAGCGGACTCATAATCCGTCGGCCGTGGGTTCGAGTCCCACCCGCCCCACCAAGCGCAGGTCAGAGAAACGTTCTGACCTGCGGAAACGTCTCTTCGGGTGGCCGGATTCGGCGCTCTGGGGCAACGGATTCCACTCCGTTGGCCGTTACTTCGATGAACGCATGGGGCTGGGGGCGCATCTGTGCTGTGACCTGCGGTGATGAAGTGACTGGAGAGGCAGTGGGATCGCATGGAGCCGAGGCCAGGGGACACTCAGGGGACACGAGGCTTCGGGAACTTCAGCTCGGTTCGTCGTGCAGTGCCCGGCGGTAGGCCTCTTCTTGTGACCGGTCGGCTTCCATCGGATCTGTCGTGACGGAACAAGCCGTCGAAGCGGGCGGGGCCTACAGTCAGGCGGCAGGGGGCGCGTCAGGTCGCTGGCAGAGGCGGAGAGCATCGTTCGGTCCGCCTCGGCGCGCAGGCTCGCTTCGTGGGCCGGGCTCACCTCGACGGGGCGGATCTCGAACCGCAGCGTGTGTGTTCTCGCGCGCTGGGCTGCCGCAGTTCTGGGGGCGTCGCCTCAGCGTTATGCGCGCTTCGGGACCGGCGAAGGCTCTTCGGGCTGTGTCAGTAGTGGTATCGAGCCTGGACGATGATCAACTCATCGTCGGTCGGCCTGTACACGAGCCGGTGGGTGTCGTCGATTCTCCGTGACCAGTAGCCCGACAGGTCCCCTTTCAAGGGCTCCGGCTTGCCGATGCCCTTGAAGGGGTCGCGCGTGGTGTCGTCGATCAGCTTGTTGATGCGCTTGACCATCTTGCGGTCGTTCTCGGCCCAGTAGGTGTAGTCCTCCCAGGCGTGCGACGTGAACGAGATCTTCACGCACGCTCCGCGTCGGGGTCGATCAGCTCACGATGCCGGGCCTCGCCGGCCTCGGCCTCGGCGATCGAGTCGAGCAGGCGGCGGGCGTTCTTGGGGGAGCGCAGGAGGTGCACTGTCTCGGTCCAGGAGCTGAAGTCCTCTTCGGACATCAGGACGGCGTTCCCCTTGCGGGAGGTGATGTGAACCGGTGCGTGATCCTCGTTGACCTGTTCGATCAGCGGGAACAGGTTCTGGCGCGCCTCGCTGGCGGTGATGGACATGCTTGCCGCCTCCCTTCTCGACTTGTACAAGATATAGTACGAGTCTTGAGCGAGTCCACAAAGCAGCCCCTGTCGAGCCCGAGGCACGTCAGCTCGGAATGGGGAGCCGAGGGCATCGCTTGCGGCCCCTCATAGGGGGACGACCGAGATCTTCGGGCTCCCCAACCCGCCTTCCGCGGTTGAATGCCGATGTGGCACGGAAAGTGGTGGGTTTCGGCGAGGACGATCTGAGGGCGCTGGCCGGGACTCGGTCCTTCGAGCGAGGGCTGGGGTATCTGAACGCGGTCACCGGCGGCGTGGTGTTGCACATGCGCGTCCGTTGGCCGCCGCCCGCTGCGACGCGTCGCCGCCTGTGGGTCTGATCCCAGGCTCCGGTTCCTCCCCCGCGACCCGCTAGGCGCCGGAGGCATGGCCGGTCTGCGCCGCCGCCTCACCCAGGCCGCCGAGGCATCCGCCCGCCTCTGCCGGTTGCCCCACATACAACGCTCCGAGGACAGGGTTACCGCCTGGAGTGTGGCTCCTCGTGTCCTGGTCTCGAGGTCTGGTTTCGCCACGTGAGTCGTGTTGTTCCAGATCATGGTTTCGGTGGGCGTGGTAGCTGACGCGGTCCTCAGCGGCAGCGAGGCCGCCGTCCAGGATCTGCAGGGCGCTGACCGCGAGTTCCCGTGTGAGGTGCCCTTTGGTCACAGCTTCCTGGGGCAGATGCGCGTCACACGTGGGCGGTGCTGATACGGGCTCGCCGCAGTGGCGCTCCTGCTCGGTGGAGGCTGGCGAGTGCTTGCCGGTAGGAGGTGATCAGTCCGGTTTCCAGGTAGTCCACGCCCAGGTCCTGGCAGTAGTGGCGGACGATGGACCGGGCCTTGCGCAGGTGGGGGCTGGGCATGCTGGGGAACAGGTGGTGTTCGATCTGGTGGTTCAGTCCGCCCAGGGCGAGGTCGGTGAACCAGCTGCCGCGTACGTTGCGTGCGGTGAGGACCTGGCGGCGCAGGAAGTCGGGGCGGTCGTTGCCGGTCAGGATGGGCATGCCTTTGTGGTTGGGGGCGAAGAGGCAGCCGAGGTAGAGGCCGAACAGGCCCTGGTTGACGGCCAGGAACACGATCGCCATGCCGGGCGGGAGGACGAGGAACACTGCGGTCAGGTAGGAGGCGATGTGCCCGTAGAGCAGCGTGCCGTCCAGGGCGCGGTTCTTCAGGGCGCGGTTGCCCAGTGCCCGCGCGCTCGAGACGTGCAGGTTGACTCCTTCCAGAGCGAGCAGGGGGAAGAAGAGGAACGCCTGCCAGTGGCCGATGACCCTCGGCAGTCCGGTCGCGGCGCGGGCCTGGTCCTGGGACCACACCAGCAGGTCGGGGGCGATGTCGGGGTCGAGGTCCTCGTGGTTGGGGTTGGCGTGGTGGCGGGTGTGTTTGTCCTGCCACCATCCATAGCCCATCCCGATCGCGGCCCCGGCGATGCGGCCGGACGTCTCGCTGGGCCGGCGCCGGCGGAAGACCTGGCGGTGGGCGACGTCGTGGGCGAGCAGAGCGACCTGCCCGAACATCACGGCGAGGAACGCGGCGACCGCCAAAGTCCACCAGCCGGCGCCGATGAGGACGAACGCGCACCAGCCACTGGCGTAGGCGACGGCCACGGCGATGGAGCGGACGGTGTAGTAGCCGGGGCGCCTGTTCATCAGGCCGGCCTCGGCGATCTTCTTGGACAGGCGGGCGAAATCACTGCCGCCTGCGGGGGGAGGCGGGCGACGGGGCGGGGTATGCGTGGTCATGCTGTCGGTGTGTCCTTCCCGGCCGATGGGCCGCGTCCGTCCGTGTGCCGGATGCGAGGCGGCAGTCGGGTACCCACATCCCTGCGGCCGGCACACCAGCCGGGGTGCTTGTCAGAGTTTGCGGGCGTCGCGGGGCTCGACGTAGGGGTTTTCCCCGGGCGGGTGGCCGCTGTCGATGGCCCGGGCGCGTTCGAGTTCGGCGTTGGATTCGAGGCCGAGCAGGATGGCGATGTCGGAGATCCACATCCGGACCAGGTAGATGATGATCGCGGCAAGCAGGGCGATGATCGCGGAGCAGGATCATCCCGGGCCGTTTGGCGATGCTGTGGCCCCGAGGATCCACGACGTGGTGGTTACGCCACTCACGTTATCGGCTTCCTGGATCATGGCCTCGTCCTGAGCCGTTCGGGAAGCTGCGTCGCGCCCTCGCGGGCCGCCGGTGTCGACCGTGGCAGTCGACAGGCATGCCGATGCAGACCCCGGGTGCCGCAGGCCGTTCCTCTCTGTTCGAACGGCTGGGCCGCGTGATCAGCCATTCATTAGTCGCACGCGGATGGCGGCGGAGCAGCGACCTGGGGTTGGGGCAGCGTTCGCTGGGTTTAGCGGCGCTGGGGTTCCTCACACTGGTGCCGCTGCTGATCATCGTCTCCTCGGCCGATCCAAAGCATGGGCGGGGATTCGCGCAGTGGCTGGGGGAAGGACTCGGCGTGTCGACGACCTCCAGGGAACATGTGGAGCAGTTGTTTATTCGTCCCGGTCAGGCTCTGCGGACCACGACCGCGTTCGGAGTCGCCGTCCTCGCCGCTTTCGGCCTGGCCTTCGGGGTAGCGGTGCAGTCCGGCTATGAGAAGGTCTGGGATTTGCCCCCGGCCCGCTGGTGGGCCAGGTGGCGCCATGTGGTGTGGCTCGGCGTACTCATCGGCTACCTCTTCGCTTCCGCCACCACCACGCTGCGACCTGAATCCCTGGCCGGCGCGTTCGTCGCATCGCTGAGCGCCGTCCTGTTCTTCTGGTGGTCGCAGCGCATACTGCTGGGCGGGCGGGTTCGCTGGCGCGCCCTGGTGCCCGGCGCGGTGGCTACCATGGTCGGTCTGCTCGGTCTCAGGGTCTTCTCCCGGCTCGTCTACTCGCCGCTGATCGTGTCCAACGCCGTCACCTACGGCCCCGTCGGAACCGTCCTGGTCATCCAGTCCTGGCTGGTCGGTGTGGGCGTCGTCGTATTCGGCGGTGCCCTGGTCGGCCGGCTGCTGCACGAGGAGCTCCCACGCGTGGCACGTGCACTGAAACGGCGAGGATGAGACGGGAACCTCGGAGCCCGGAGCTGCTCACGCCCGAACGACGCCGGGGGCGTGCGCCTGATCAGCGTGCATCAGACCCCATCCTCGCGTGGACGACGGCCATACCCGGCGAGCAGTAGCGTTCGGCCAGCGTGTCATCGAGGACCGGTCTGGCGCGCACGGTATGACCCCGGCACCGGTCGTTGCAGGGGCGGGTCGGTGACCGCTCGGTATCAGGGCCTGCGCGGTGTTGTTGGTAGACCGCCGCTTTCCGCTGCCCGCTGGGGTTCGTCGGTCACTGCGGGTCCGGTCCCGGGACCTGCGTCTGCTTCGCTGGGCTCCGCTGCTGCCTCCGTCGCCGTCCAGGCGGTGCAGTACAGCAGCAGCCTGGCCATGAGGTTGATCCACAGCACGACGGCGACCGGGACGGCGAAGGCGCCGTACATGCTCTTTCCCGCGACGCCCTGGAAATAGCCGGTCAGCAGCAGCTTGAGCAGTTCGAAGCCGACCGCACCGATCAGACCGGCGACCACGACCGCACGTCGGCCGGGATGCACCCGCGGCAGCCGGGTGAGCAGGTAGACCAGGAGCAGGAAGTCGACAAGCAGGGCAATGGCCAAGCCCGCGAAGAACAGCAGCACCCGTCCCGCCCCGCCCTCGATCCCGACCTTGTCGGCTGCCCGGCCGACCGCGCTGTTCGCGAACACCGAACTGCCCATCGCGACCAGCCCGACCACGCCGAGACCGACCAGTACCCCGGTGTCCTTGATCCTTAGCAGGATCGGATTTCCCGGGTCCTGCTCCTTCTCCCAGACCGCACGCAGGCTCCCGCGAAGGGCGCCGACCCAGTTGATGCCGATCACGAGCAGCAGCGCGCCCGCAATGAGCCCGACGGTTCCGGCGTGCGCGACGAGGCCCTTCAGGTTCAGCAGGTTGGAAAGGCCCGGCGCCTGGCCGGCAATCTTGTCCTCAAGCTTGCTGAGCTGGTCCTTGCTCAGCAGCTTGGCGCCGATCGCCGCGCCCGCAGTGATCAGCGGAAAGAGCGCGACGAAACTGATGTAGGTGATGGCAGCGGCGAGCCGGGCCCAGTGGGTCTTGGCCAGCCGCTCGTACGCCCGCCACACGTGCGTACGCATCAGCCGTGCGATGCCAGGAAGCCTTGTCAGCCAGTCCATGGTGAACACCTACTCTCAGCGTACCGACGGCGGGAGAAGAGGCATGTGGCGGCGAAACCCGCTATTCCGTGCTGAGACTGTTTGGCCGCCAGTTCAGGGACAGGGCAGTCGCGCTGACCGACTTGCTTGCACGGCGAACCCGCTGGAGCGCCCGGGTTGTCGACGGAAACCTTGATCTCCCTGGTGGTGGAAACGATCACCCACCCACGGGCGGACACCAAAACTCCCCGCAGACAGCAAAAGTCCCCACTCTGCAGGGCTTCCACCCCTGGCGGAACGGCCCAACTGGAACCATCGACCCGTACTTCGCCCGGGCCGGGGTGGAGTGGTCAGTGCTTGAAGACGTCCTTGATCTTCGCTCCGGCCTGCTTGATGTTGCCCTTGACTTGGTCTCCGCGGCCTTCGGCCTGCAGGCGCCGACTGCCGGTGGCGCGGCCGGCCGTCTTCTTGGCGCCGCCTTTCATCGCTTCGGCTTTGTGCGCGATCTTCTTCGAAATACTCATGGGTTACCACCCGGGGTGAGTAGTCTGCTGGGGCTCGGTGGCAGGAAGATCCGTGGCGCTGGCCGGCCACCGATCTGCGCGTGGGGGCGGTCTACCGGGGGGCGGATCGGTGCCCGCACAAGTGCAGTCTGCTCCGACGACCGCCGTCCGGGGCGGGAGCGCGATCGCCGTGGGGTGAGTCCCCCCGCGCGTTCGTGTTCTCCGCGCGGGCGGGCTCGCGTTGGTCGCCCCGGTCGTCGCGGCCCGTCCCGGCAGAGGTCGTCTCGCGGCGCGACTGCTTGACTCCGCGGGCGCGATGCGCTGCCTCGGCGAGAAGAGCGGCGGCGTGCACCGGTCAAGAGCAGGCTCAGCCCGAACAGGCCCGCAGCCCCGATGATGATGCCGTACAGGAACAGCATGCCGGTGGAGCCGGTCATGCCGTGGCCCAATACCGAGAACCCGCCCTTGAGTTCATGCCCGCTGCCGCGGTTGGTGAGAACACCGGCCACGCCGACGACTACCGCGGCGATCAAGACGATGAGTCCGAGGACGGCGATCATGACCCGCTCCAAGGATCTACCTGCTTCCCCCACGGTAGAACCGCACCGTCCACGAAGCCACCGCGGCAGGATTCCCCGGGGCCGGCGGCTCACTCGGTGGAGACCAACGACCGCGACACCACTCGATCTTCTCGGTGGCCGTTGGTCGAGCGAGTGCTTGGTGAGTCGCGCCGTATTGCCGCTCGAAGAGCACCCCAGCCGGGGCGGCCCTGGTGAACCGGCCAGCGAACTACTCCCTGCTGCCAGTCAGCACCTCCTCGGATGGCATTCCGAAATGCCACATGGCCTCGGCGAACGCCGCCGGGGGCCGCCCGGCCCAAACGGCTCCGCCGCGACCTTGGCGATCACGACAAAACGAGAATGATCATCGATCCCCGTGATCAGCTTGCACTCCCGGCCTCCGGCCGGGAAAACGGTTCCACACCCGGAGGCCGGCGACCGCCGCAGCGAAGACATCTCGCCCGGACGGCCTGAAACATCAGGAGGCAGCGGATTCGGAAGCGGTTGCCGTGGGGGGGGGTATGTGAGCGCCACAGTGGGAGGGAGAGCATTGTGCGAGATCGGAGGATACCGTGATCGCCCTGGGAGTCATTCTGCTCGTCATCGGGTTCCTGGCCAAGATCGCCATATTGTGGACGATCGGGATCATTCTGCTCGTCATCGGACTGATCTTGTTGCTCCTGGGTGCTCTCGGGCATGGGGTCCGCGGGAGACGGCACTACTGGTAGAGGGCCCCGACGCCCGCACGGCGATGAAGTCCCGCGCGTGTAGAGCCGACGGCCGGCGGTGTAGCGACGACCGTGTGCGGCACGGATCGCTGCGTGCTCACCTGTGAGATCAAGATCGTGCGGGGAAGCCCCGATGCGGATCACCCCGACACCCGTGAGCCGAGTGCGATGCCGCGATTCCCGTGTCTGTCCTGTAGATCATGTCGGCAGGACCTGACCCGGCTCCACCGCTGTCACGAGGACGGCGACGGTCACCGGACCAGGGGCGTCCCCTTCCGCTGCTGCGGCCACCGTCCCACGGACGGCCACGGAGACATCAAGGGCGCGATGAGTCTCGGCGACCGCCAGATGGATCTGGACGTGTCTGCCTGGGGGCTCGTCGCTGTCCTCGATCCGGACGGGGCGAGCAAGTCCTCCCCCGGCCACGGGCTCGGGCGGTCCTGGAACGGGGGCGAGGCGGGTCACGCCGGGGACAGCCATGGCAACGGTGGCCAGCTCCGCCGCGGGGTCCCGCACAGGCACCGGCCCGGGCGACAGGTGCCCGGGCTTGGTGGCCGCGACATGCGAGGCACTGGTTTCTCCCGCTGCCCTGTCGCAGGCCTCGGCCGCGGTCGGCCGCTGCGCCGACGCCGGAACCTCCAGCAGGTCCGTCACATGCAGAGCGACCTCGGCCACCACCAGCCCGAGACGTTCGACAGCCGCTGTGAACAGCGTCTGCCGCAGATGCTCCGCGACCTGGGGCAGGGGCTGCCGCGCCGGCGCCGAGAACTCCGCCTCGATCCGCAGCGGTCCCGGCGGCAATGCGGTCCAGGGCACCGGGACACTTGGCTCCGGCGCGGTTTCCGGGTCGGCCAGGCGGATCCGAAGCGCGCCGGGCCGAATCCCGGATACTCCGGAGGCTGCGCGGCTCAGTGTTCCGCTGGCGGCTTGTTCGGTGATCCAGGACCCGTCCTCGGGCCCGCCGAGCGGTAGTAGTCGGCCCAGGCCGAGTTGCTGCCGTACGGCCTGGGGCCATCCGTCATCCGTCATCGGCTCTCACCCCTTCTCTTACCGCGTTCTTTCGCTGCCGTGCTGTGCCCAGACTGCCGGAGCCACTCTGTTGCGGCTGCTCGTGCCACCTGTTCGGTGGGGCGGTCCCACGTCTGCCGTATCCCTGGAGCAGTCCCAGCCAAACGGACCTGAGGTGGAAAGGCGGGCGGCGGTCTCCTCTTTCTTAAAAGGGGCGACCGGCTATGACCGCGAGCCGACAGCAGAACCGGCCCGAGGTCTCCGGTGTGGCGTCCATGAGTGAGGCTGTCAGGAAGAACGCCAGGGTGAAAGCGCGGCGACCCGGGCACGCGGGGGCGGGGACGGATCGGAAGATCAGAGAAGGACTCATAATCCGTCGGCCGTGGGTTCGAGTCCTACCCGTCCCACCAGCGCAGGTCTCTGAACTGCGGAAACGTCTCTTCCTGGCAGGAAGATCAGGGACTCTGACTCAACGGAGAGAATCCGCTGCTCAGGGGTACTGTCGGAAGCCGCAGAGAGTGACCTGACTGATTCAGACATGGCTCTGACCTGGAGTGATGCGAGCGATCGGGTGCGCTGGAAACCACCTCGCGGTCTCCGTGCTCCAAGATCCAGTGGACGCATAGTGTACGCGAGGGCCTGGAGCTGAGTGCAGAGCGGCATGGCTGGTTCGAGCAGGAAACGGAGCACGCGGCTGGTACTGGTACCCGTCCCTGAGCCGCCACGCCGCCCGGCGCAGCCCGAGCGGTGCGGCCTGCAGGTCGTCGGGTAGGAGCCGGAAGGCGGGATGGCCGGTCAGGGGACGGACCATGCGGAAGTGATGGTCGATGGTGAGCAGGGCGTCGGTGCGGTAGGCGGCGGCCAGGGCGACGTTCATTGCTCCATGTGGACAACGGCTTCACTGCTGTGGCGGCGGCCGTGAAGGAAGTGCAGCAGCGGGACGCAGGTGCCTGACGACGGCGACCGCTGCGGAAGAGCTCCGTCCGTCGAGGCGGTGTCATGCCGATGCGCCGAGCACGGATCACTTGACCGGCGGTGCGGTGGAGGAGGCCACCAACCACGCGACGTCAGGCTCCTGGTGTCGACCCTCCGGGATGGGTACGGCCGCCTCGCACGCCCTGGCCCGCCGCCCGGGCGTTACGCCGGGGGCATCACCCCGTGGATCCGCGACAGGGTGAACACCCGCTCCGCATCGCGCAGATGACACCAGGCATACAGATACGGAGGGTCGAGGTCGAGGCCGCTGATGGTGCGGATCGTGCGGCTGCCCGTGGTGGCGACGTACTCGATGGTGATCGCCCTACCGTCGTCGACGGCGTGGGCGAGTTGACGGACATCGGTGTGGGAGATCTGGGTCGCCGATCCGGCGATGATTTCCTCGGTATCGGTGGCGAAGGGGACGCCGTTGTACGGGTCGGGGGCGGGATGGGCGAGTGGGGCGCCCGCGAGTCGGGCGGCCAGCGCGCTCAGCTCGGCCTGCTTCGGGGCGGCGGTCATCCGGGATGGGGTGCTGGGCCTGCTGACCGCTCTGCGCGGGGGCGGTACCGGCGCGGTCGCCCGGGGGCTGCCGGGTCGTTCGACGCGCACGGTTCCGTCGGCCGTCTCCGCGACCGGCGCGTATCCCTCGGTCCGCAGTGCGGCGAGGGTTTCCTCCAGCGGGGTGCGGCTGACGAGGACGGTCGGGGCGAGGTGCCGCAGGCCCAGTTTGGAGAGTTTGCGGTGGGCGGCGATCTCGGTGAGGAGGGCGGGTTCCTCGCCGTGGACGACGCAGGCGGCCGAGGCGATGCGGATCCGGCCGTGGCTGTGTGTCGTGTCCATGATCAGGTAGGACAGGGGCTGGGGCAGAGGGTTGGCGGCGACGGCGGCCAACTCGGCCTCGATGGAGTCCGGGCTACGGCCGGCGTCCAGGGCGCGGCGGACGCTCGCCGGGCTGAACCGCCACACTGAGGCGTTGCCGCTGGTCTCCCGATCGGCGACCGAGTCCAGCAGCACGACCAGCCGTGCGGCGGGTGTGCCGGTGACGACGGCGGTCAGGTCGCCGCCGAAGCGGGCCGTCGCGGTGGCGGCGGGAAGCAGGCGGTGGCAGGCGGTGGCCAGTCCTTCGGTGCTGTCGGCCAGCAGAGCGGCGCCGATCGGGGACAGCGCGCCGCGGGCGAGCACGCCGAGGCATTCCGCCTCCCGGATCACGGTGGCGAACGGCGTCGCATCCTGTGGCAGCACCTCGGCGAGCGGCCGTGACCAGTGGGTGAGAGGACCCAGTTCGGCCGAGTTCTTCGCGCCCTGCCCGGCCGGGAGACGGGAAGCGGCGGTGAGCAGCCCCTTCCGGGCCTGGAGGCAGCCGGCACAGGGCGGGGCCCCGGCCAGGGCGGGCAGCGCTTTGTTGTCGTCGTCGCGGGCCTGCGAGGGGGTGAGCCCAAGTGTCCACCAGGCGTGCAGCAATACCGGGAGCCGCTCTGCGGGCTCCGACTCGGCCCAGGTGTCGTAGGCGTCCGTCGTCGCGACCCGGTCACCGTCACGGGCCATGAGACCGGCCTCGTACGCCATCTCGAGGGTGAGGCGCACGACGCTCTCCTCGCAGCGTGCCGCCCTGCCGATCCTGGCCAGTTCGCGGGCTCCGACGCCGCCGGACTTCAACCGGGCGGGCGGAGCCGTCGCACACACCGACAGGACCGAGGCGGCGTGGGCGGCGAACGCCGTGGCCGCGGCGGACGCCTCACTGTCGACCTCCGCCGGGCTGACGGGTACGAGCAGCGTGACGGGCGGCGCGGGGGCGAACGGAGCATGCCAGCCCGGCCCGCGCAGCGCGAGCCCCACCTCGGCGGGCATCCGTACGGTGCCGTAGCTGTACCGCCCCTGGACCAGCAGCCCCCGCTCCAGCGCCCAGCGCGCACCCGGTTCAGGGGCGGACTGGCCCCCGATGAGGACGAATGCCTGCGGCCGGTACGCGGGGTCCGCCCTGCGTTCCAGCAGTTTCCGGGCGTCGGCCGGTGCCCGCGCGACCACCGCGGCGACACGTGCCGGGTCGCTGTGGTGTTCCACGAGCGTCGCGAGACGCTGCGGTTTGGTGCCGGGAGGCCGCACGCCCAGAGCCGTGAGCATGCGGCGCAACTCCTCGGAGGTCGTGTCCTTCAACAGCGTCGCCAGCGGCTGGTCCAGTCCGAGCGGCGTGTCCCACGCCTGCCGCAGGGGCGCGGCCATGCGCAGTGTTCCCTCGCTGTCCGGCCAGACCAGCGCATATGCGGACAGCGTCTGGAGCGCCGCTTCCAGGCCGTGTGCGGTCTCGTCCTCCATCGCGTCCAGCAGGTCCGCCAGGACGTCCCGAGAGGCCGGCGCACTCAGCGCCGCCAGGGCCTCGGCTGCCTGCAGGGCGGGCAGTGCGAGCCGGGGCAGCGCGAGCGCGACCGAGCCCGGGCGTTGCAGGCGTTCGGCCAGTTCGCTCACCGAGCGGGGTTCCGGCGGGGACACGGCGTCCGGCCGTGCCGCGAGTACCTGCTCCAAGTGTTCGGCGTCGAGGCGGTGGAGCCATGCTGCGAGGGCCGACTTACCGGACTTCACTGATCAGTGCACCTCGTCGAGGGAAACGCCACGCTTCGCGCCGGCAGGCCGGGCGAGACGCGCTGTGCCGTACGGCCTCCAAGCATGGCGCATCCGGCGGGTGCCGTAGGTGCCGTCGTCAGAGATTCGCGGACGGGCCGCACTGGTTCTTCCCCGCGAAGTCGCCGCCGTGTGGCAGCTGGAGAAGCCGGAGGGGGAACGGTTCCGAAGGGCGAGAGGGATCATGGTGGCCGCGGCGTCGACCGGGCTTGCGGAGCCAGTCGGCCCAGTTGCTGCTCGTCCCGGAGGTAGTGGGACAGGGCGGCTCGCAGACCGTCGCGCCCTGCTCCCATGCCGGGAGCATGCATGGGTGCGAAACGAGCGAAGATCTTGTGCTGGGAGATGAGTCCGGCGAAGACCGGGAGAATACGGGTGAGCACCTCGAGCCCGCGGGTGATGTAGTCACGGAGGTTGTCCTCGACGGTGCTCCGACCGGCCACCGGCGGTTCACCGGCGCCAGTCATGACGGTCGTGACGTGCGCGTGCAGGGCTTCGGCGAGGAGGCGGCGGCGATCACCACGGCGTACATGGCCGGCATGACGCGCCACCCCACAGAGGCAGCAGGCCGTCCTTCACTCGTGGGCCCTCGACAGGTTGCGTACTGATCGCGTTCGGTAGGCACCGGGGGTCGCACCGGTCCACCGGCGGAAAGCGCGGATGAATGCCGCTGCGTCGGCGTACCCGAGACGTACGGCGATCTGGTCGACCCCGAGTCCGAGGGTGCACAGCATCTCGACAGCACGAGTGTGCCGCGCTGCGTCGACCAGACGCCGGTAGGACGTGCCCTCCACTGCCAGACGCCGGCGCAGAGTGCGGGTGGAGACGTGCAGCGCGGCTGCGGCAACGCCCATGTCGGGGATGCCGTCCGGCCACTGCATGAGCAGTTCCCGTACCCGCGCTGCGAATCCGGTGTCGGTGCGCCGGGCCAGCAGGAGCCTGCACTCGCGTTCGCACACCTGCATGGTGTGCTGGTCCGCCTGCGGCAGCGACTGCTCCAGCACCGCCGCGAGGGTGACGATCGCGTTGCGCGGCGCCCCGAAGGCGATGGGCACGTCGTCAAACGTCTCGTACGGCGCGGACGTTTCAGGCCGTGGAAAGCGCAGATCCAGCCGGAGGGGGGTGAAGGGCCGGCCCACAATAGTGTCGAGGATGGCCCGGATATTGGCTATTTCCCGCTCGATGAAGAAGTGCCGGACGGGCGGGGGCACCAGCCCGTCGTCAAGGACGAGACGGACCTCGTTTCCGTCCTCCTGAAGGTGGATCCCGACCATGGCGAAGGTGAGTTCCAGGTAGCGCAGTCCCACAGCCGCGGCCTCGCGCAGCGTCGGGCTGGCGAGCAGTGCGAAGCCCAACACGCTGTACGTACGCAGCGGAATCCGGCTGCCGACCTCGAGCCCCAGGCCAGGAGCGTCGCCCGTGGCGCGGACCAGGTTCTGCGCCACAGTGAGCTCCTGCCAGGCCCGGACATGTGCGGCATCGTCGGCAAGAGCGTTCTCGTCCACACCACTGCCGTCGAGGCATGCCGGTACGGGCACTCCACGCTCGACGCCCACGTCCACCATCGCGCGCACACCTGCGATGCCTCGGTTGAACAGCCGTGGAGCTGTGGAGACTTCGTCGGCCGCCACCCTGTGGCCGGAACGGCCAACATCATGGCCGCCATTGCCTGGAACCAGCACTGCCAATCCCCCTAGCATCGGAAGGGATCGATGCGGCGGATCCCGCCGTAGGCTCCCATTCAGCCTAGTCGGGATGTGCGTGCGGGCCAGGGGGGCGCACGCGTTATCAGCCACCGCTGTCTGGAGCGCTCGGCGCGGCCCGCGGTCCTCACGTGCGCGACCGCTGCACCGGAAAACATTCTCGAGCACAGCCAGTGAAACGCACAGTTCCGGTTGCTGGTTACCGGAGGCAACGGGGGCACTTCCGAATTGCACGGGAGGAACGAATGATGGACGACTTCAGCACGTTGGAAGTAATGCTGATCGACAATGAGGATCTCGTGCGCCGCGGATTTCGGCAGGCCCTCGGGGAGGAGCCGGATATTACGGTGGTCGCCGATACGAGGGTCGGTGAGGAAGCATTACGCATGGCCGAGCTGCGGCGACCGCAGGTCGTCCTCGTGGATGCCGAATGCGAATTTGTCCGGAAACTCGCCCGGCCCTTGGGGACGGCAGTACCCGGAGTCGCGCCGGGGATAATTGTCCTGACCAGCAACGCCCTTGACAGCCATCTGCTCGGGTCGCTGAAGGCGGGCGCACGTGGTTTTCTGCTCAAAAGTGCCAGCCAGGACGAGCTGATCTCAGCTGTCCGTGCGGTTGCTGACGGCGCGGCCTTCTTGTGCCCCACGATGACCCGACGGCTGATCGATCGGTTCGAGATTCTGCCGCCGCCACATGAGCGGTCTCACGCGGTCGCCCTGGCGAGCCTGAGCGGCCGCGAGACCCAAGTTCTCTGCGGTATAGCCATGGGCAGGTCGAACCAGGAGATCGCCCACGAGCTGCATGTCACGCTCGCCACCGTGAAGTCCCACGTCTCGCGCATCCTCGCCAAGCTCGAGTTGCCGAACCGGATGCACGCGGCGCTGATGGCCCAGCGGAGCGGTCTCGTGCACCCGCCCCCGCCACCGCGGGCCAAACAGGCCGCGGTAGGCCCCCTGTCCTCCTGCCGCCCGTCCCAAGCCCGTGGTCAGGCGGGCTTGGTGAACGCGAGGACCACGTTGTGACCGCCGAAACCGAAGGAGTTCGAGATGGCCGCGGTGACCCTGATGCGCTGCTGGGTTCCCGTGACGATTTCCACCTTCACCTCGGGATCCTTGTCGTCGAGGTTCCTGGTCGCGGGAATCACGTCGGTGAAGACGCTCAGGACCGTGAAGATGGCCTCGATCGCGCCGGCCCCGCCTATGAGATGGCCGGTGATCGACTTGGTCGCCGTCACAAGAGCATGCGGACCGAGCGATTCCAGCAATGCCGCCGCCTCGATACGGTCACCGACGGGCGTACCGGGAGCGTGGGCGTTGACGTGAACAATGTCCTGCGGGCCGAGACCGCCGGAGCGCAAGGCCTCGCGGATCGCACTGATCTGACCGTCCGCTGACGGAGATGTCATGGTGTGCGCGTCGGAGCTCATCCCCGTACCGGCGAGCGTGGCATACATCCGTGCGCCACGAGCTTTCGCGAACTGGGTCCGCTCCAGCACGACGGCGCCGCCGCCCTCGGACATGACGAAGCCGTCACGGGCACTGTCGAACGGCCGCGATGCGTTCTGAGGGTCCTCATGACGGCCGGACAAGGCTCCCATGCGGGCGAAAGCCGCCATGGACAGCCGGCCGATGCATGCCTCGGTGCCGCCGGCGACAACGACATCGGCCCGCCCGTCACGCAGTAAGGCGAGCCCCATGGCTATTGCCTCCGCTCCGGAGGCGCAGGCGCTGGTCGGCGCGTGGGCGCCGGCCCGGGCGCCGAGAGCCAGACTGACTGCGGCGGCCGAACCGTTGGGCATCAGCATCGTCACCGCGAACGGCGACACGCGGCCCGGCCCCTTGGCCAACGACAGGTCGTGCTGGTCGACCAGTGTCCCTCCGCCGCCGAGACCGGTGCCGATCACCACGGCCAGCCGCTCCGGCGCCACCTCGGGCGCGCCGGCGTCGGCCCATGCCTGCCGGGCGGCCACCATCGCGATCTGCTGGCAGCGGTCCATCCGTCGGGCCTCGACCCGGTCCAGTACCTCGGTCGGTTCCTGACTCAGCCGGCCTGCCAGTCGTACGGGCAGATCGCGAGACCACGGTTCGTCGAGCACGGTGATCGGGGATTCGCCGGCGAGCAGCGCCTTCCAGGTGGAGTGGACGTTGCCGCCCAGCGGCGTGGTCATTCCCAAACCGGTGACCACCACGCCGGTCGTACCCAGGACCTCCCCGTCCGGGCGACCGGGGAGATCGGGGAGTTCGGGGAGCTTCGGATAACCCAAGAAGTAGTCGTCAGATGCGTCGTAGGACATCTAGGTTCCCTTTCTGAAGCCTTCTGGGGAAATGTTCTCCCTTGGATACGGGCCATTCGTCGTCCACTGGCCGTCGTCATGACGGTATCCAGTACGAGGCACTTTCCGTAACGGCCGACGGACCGAACTGTGACGGCGACCGGAGGATGGCTTTCATCCGTCTTCCGGCCTACTCGAAGCTCGCCTCCGGTAGGACGATGGACCCATCCCGCGGCGGATACCCGATATTTCTCTGCCGACTTAGCATCTCTTCGAGTGGAACCACCAAGACGCACACGTACAGCAATGGCTGGATACGTGATCAATTCCCGACGGGTCAGCGGGGAAATGGCAGGGGCAATGCCAATGGCCGAGTCGAACAGGAGGACCACGATGTCAGAGGATGCCGTCACACAATCCCGACCGGAGCCGACGACCTTGGTCGAACTCTGCAGGTATCGCGCGTCCAGGGAGCCGGATCGACGGATGTTCGCCTTCCTGGAGAACGGCCTCGAAGAGTCCGACTCGCTCACCCTCGCCCAACTGGACACCCGGGCCAGGGCAATCGCGGCGCGTCTGAGCAGGCAAGCCCCGCAGGGCGCCCGCGCCGTGCTGAGTTACCCGCCTGGCCTGGACTTCGTGTCCGCCTTCTTCGGCTGCCTGTATGCCGGCCTGATCGCGGTGCCGGCTCCTCCGGTGCTGCGCGTCGGTGTCGACGACCGGTATACGCGCTTCCGGGCAATCGTCAACAGCTGCCAGCCGGATGTGCTGCTGTCGAACGGGTCAAGGCTGAACCGTGTCGACGCGTTGCTGAAGGACATCTCCACACCACGCCGGCCGACCTCTGTGGCGACCGACGAGATCAGTGAGACGGACGCGTACGGCTGGAATGCCCCCGACATCGGCGAGGACACGATCGCGTACCTGCAGTACACCTCCGGTACGACCGGTCCGCCCCGGGGTGTCGAGCTCACCCATGGCAACGTTCTGCACAACCTCTCGTTGATCTTGGCCAACGGTACCCGCGCCACGGACGACTTCGACCGGCTGCCGCCTGTTGTGTCCTGGCTGCCCGTGTTCCACGACATGGGACTGATCACCGGGGTCCTGCAGCCGATCTACGTCGGGTACGACGCCGTACTGATGCCGCCCTCGGCGTTCAGCCAGCATCCGGTCAACTGGCTCCGCGCGATGTCGGACCGCGGGGCGGGCATCAGTTCAGCACCCGGTTTCGGGTACGAGTTGTGCCTGCGGCGCGTCTCCGAGGAGCAGTTGCGTCCCCTCGATCTCAGCGCCTGGCGGATCGCGGTGGTCGGCGACGAGCCTGTGCGTGCAGAGATGATTGACCAGTTCAGTGCCATGCTCG
Organism: Streptomyces sp. NPDC027663; assembly: GCF_055566415.1. NCBI lineage: Bacteria > Bacillati > Actinomycetota > Actinomycetes > Kitasatosporales > Streptomycetaceae > Streptomyces > Streptomyces sp. NPDC027663. Next base: position 748,675 of record NZ_JBVHSK010000001.1, read on the forward strand.
CCCCGTTCGGCTTCCGCCGCGAGGCGTTCTTCCCGAGTTACGGCATCGCCGAGTCCACTGTCATGCTCAGCGGCGGGCCGGTGGAGCCCGAACCGGTGATCCGCCGGTTCGACGCGGTGGCGCTGGCGAAAGGCAAGGTGCAGCGAGCCGGTCGCGAGGACGAGGTGCGCCGGCTGGTCGGCCTGGGCCAGGTGCACCCGTCCATGACCATCGCGGTGGTGGATCCGGTCACCGGCGATCCGTGCGCCCCGGACGAGACAGGGGAGATCCTGGCGTCCGGACCGAGTATCGGTGCCGCGTACTGGAACGCCCCGAAGGAGACAGCGCGTACGTTCAACGCCACCGTGCGCGGCCACGAGGGCCGCCGGTTCCTGCGCACCGGCAGCCTGGGCTTCCTGGACGGCGGTCAGCTCTTCGTCACCTGCCGTGTGGACGACCTCATCGTCGTGGAGGGCATGCAGCACTACCCGTACGACATCGAGGCGACCGCGGCAGCAAGCCATCCCGCCATACGGGAGGGCTGCTGCTGCGCCTTCACCGCCGAGGACGGCGGACGCACACGCCTCGTCGTCCTGGCTGAGATCAACAGCCGGTACCGCGTCATGACCGGCCCCGTCCCGGACACTCCGCCAGGTGCCCGCGCGACCCACGCGGCGGATGAGGTCGAAGAAGCCGTCCGGGAGGCCGTCTTCGCCGGGCACGGCCTCCGGGCCGACGACGTCCTCCTGGTCAAGGCCGGTGCGCTGCCGTTCACCACCAGCGGCAAGTTGCAGCGCGCACAGTGCCGGTCCAGGTACCGGGCGCGGGCATTCGCGACAGTCTGAACCTCGCTCCATGCAGGGGCGCGCGAACTGTCCGCCGCCTTCTTCCTCTTCCTCCGTTTGGAGTGGTCATATGCGAACCAATCCCGAGCACGGTGTTCGACTGCCCGAGGCGGTGGCCGGCGAGCACGGCGCACTGCCGACGCTGATCGACCTGTGCCGCACTCGTGCGGCAGCCGAGCCCGACCGGAAGAACTTTGTGTTCCTGGGCGACGGTGTCGAGGAATCAGAATCACTGACCCTGGCCGAACTCGACCGCCGGGCGCGAGCGGTCGCCGTGACGCTGCGACACCAGGTTCCTGCCGCGCGCGCACGCGTGCTGCTGAGTTACCCGCCGGGACTGGACTTCCACGTCGCCTTCCTGGGCTGCATCTATGCCGGTCTGATCCCGGTGCCGGTGGCTCCGCTCGACGGGACGCGGAGCAATGCCAAATGGACCCGGGTGGAGTCGATCGCCGCGAGTTCCGAGCCCTCGCTGTTCCTGTCGACCGGTCCCATGCTTGCCGCCGCGGAGCACGTCCTCACCGACACCGACGGGCTCGCCCAACTCAACCGGGTGGCGACCGACGAGGTACCCCTGGACCTGGCCCGGGAGTGGACCCCACCGGTGGCCACCGCTGAGATGGTCGCCTATCTCCAGTACTCCTCGGGATCGACCGGTGTGCCGAAAGGCGTCGCGATCAGTCACGGCAATGTGCTGAACAATCTGTCGTTGATATACGACAATACGCGCCGGTCTGCCGACGACGCCGGGCTACCCCGACCGTCGGCGGTGTCGTGGCTGCCGCCGCACCACAACATGGGCCTCATCTGCAATGTCCTCGACCCCCTCTTCTCCGGCCGGGATGCCACCCTGCTGCCGACGATGACCTTCGTGCAGCGTCCGCTCACGTGGCTGCGGGCCATCTCCCGGCTCGGACGCGCGGACAGCTGCGCACCGAACTTCGCCTACGACCTGTGCGTCCGCCGGGTGACGGACGCACAGCGCCGGGAACTCGACCTCAGCCGCTGGGAGATGGCGCTGGTCGGAGGCGAGCCCGTCCGCTCCGATACGCTCGACCGCTTCAGCGCGGCATTCGCGGAGGCCGGCTTCCGGCGCGAGGCGCTGTCCCCCGCGTACGGCCTCGCCGAGGCGACAGTGATGGTCACGGCCGTACCGGTCGGCCAGGCCCCGGAAGTCCTGCGGCTGGACTCCGAGTCGCTCGCCGCCGGAAAGGTGCGCCCAGCCGCGTCGGCACAGGACAGCCGGGAGTTGGTCGGCTGCGGCCCGATCCATCCGTTGAGCACGGCTATAAGCGTAGACCTGGAGACAGGCAAGCCCTGCGGGGAGGACGAGGTGGGTGAGATCTTCGTATCCGGCCCGAGCGTCGCAACGGGGTATCTGAACGCTCCCAAGGAGACTGCCGAGACCTTCATGGGGTCCATTCCCGACCAGCCGGGGGAGCGGTTTCTCCGTACTGGTGACCTCGGATTCGTGCAGAACGGGGAGCTGTTCATCACCGGCCGGGCAAAGGATGTCATCATCATCGCCGGTGCCAACCACTACCCGCAGGACATCGAGGCCACCGTTGAGGCCAGCCACCCGGCAGTCCGCGAGTTCGGCACCTGCGCGGTGTCGGTCGACGACGGCGCACACGAACGGCTCATCGTGCTCGCCGAGACGACGATGGCAGCCGGAAGCGAGACCGGTGATCAAGTGACCGCCCAGGAGATCAAGCAGGAGATCAGGCGCGCGGTCCATGCCGGACACCGCATCCAGGTACACGATGTCGTCCTCCTCAAGCCGGGGACGCTGCCGCTCACGACGACCGGCAAGCTGCAACGGCGCGACAGCCGGGACCGGTACCTCGGGGGTTCCTTCGAGGCGGCCCTCATCGAATGACGGTGCGTCCTCTGCGCATCCGGTGCCCTGGCGGCCCTTGCCCGGCCAGGGCACCGTGCAGGTACGCCGACGCAGGATCCCGGCGCCGGGTAACCGGTGCCGGTCGGCACTCTGCTCTCAGGCCGCAGGCCCGTCCCTTCCTCCTTCGGCATGTGGTGATCGACATGCACCGGCGGTGTCGGTGTGTCTTGCAACGGCTGAACGCAGTGAGATGAATCGGCGCTGCTGGTCATTCATGAGCCCCGTGAGCGGTAGCAGTCTCGGCAAGCCGTCGGCCGTGGGTTCGAGTCGCACCCGCCCCCACTAGTAGTGCGCCCTGACCTGCGGAAACGCGTCTTCGGCGGCTCTGAGTCACAACTCGAGCCGTCCGGCATCGGACACCACACGTAATGGGCGTCGAGCGCCGCCTTCAAGCGTTCGCGGTCTCCGGCCGAGCGGGCGGAGTAGAGGACTTCGAGTTCCGTGAGGTCGCAGATCGCGACGAGACCGGCGGCGATCCGCTCCTCGGGCGAAGAGGCGGAGCCGTTTTCACTTCATCCCTCACGCAGCGGAGGGTCGAGGCGTCGCTCTCGGGTACGAGGAACGGGCGGCTTCCGGCCGTCCGCCGGACCATGTTGAGGGCTATGCTGCTGTACGGACGTCCCAGACCCCGGCGGCTTGTCGTTGCTCGATACAGATGGCTGCGGGGAGCGGAGCTTTCGTCCGTCACCCGGCGCATCCCTGGAGGGAACTGGGTGGGTCCGCTGTCCTGTCGCACAGGCTGCCGGGCCGGCCGTTGCTCCGTCTCCGTCGAACGTACGCCCCTGTCAGGAGCGCGCCTGGAGGCCCGGGAATGCCGGCGTCACCGCGTGCGCTGCCGGATGGTCTTCTGAACCGAGGCGTCATGCCCTTCCCACAGCTCACCATCTACCGCCGTGATCGACGGAACGGGGCGCTGATCACCCTGGCCGGTGAGATCGACCTGGAATCGGCCCCGCTGGTCCGCACGGCACTGGCGCGGTGCCTGAGCGACGGCATTCGCACCGTCGATGTCGACCTCACCCCCGTCACCTTCTGCGACTGCAGCGGCCTCAACGCCTTCCTGTACGCCGCGCAGAAGGCCGCCGAGGCCGGTGGGACCCTGCGACTGCACCACCCGCCACCGACCCTGGGCCGGATACTCGACCTCACCGGCTCCGGGTTCCTGCTCCTCGGCCCTCCGCCCGGGCATCTGGCACCTCCTCTCGGGGATGTCGCAGCCCCGACCACCCAAGCCCCGCCACATCGGCTCGTTCCGCTGGACTCCGTCCTCTCGGGTGATGCGCGGTGACGGCCCGGTCGGAGCGGGGGCAGCAACGAGAGCCCCGTGGCAGTGAGTCGGCCACCATGGACGCGGTCCTGTTGCGTCGGGTGAACCGCTGGCAGGCGCAGGCCGTGAGCGGGGAGCTCGCGGATCTGTACGTGGACCCCCGCGAGACGTCTCCCCGTGAGCCGTACCGCCCTCCCGGCCGCCAGGACTTTCTGAACCGTCTCACCACCGAGATCCGTCGGCCGAGGTTCGCCATGGTGATCGCGGAGACGGACGGCCTGGTGGGATGCGCTTTCGGATTTCCGGTGCGCGGCGACGCCTTCTGGTGGCTCGGCTTCGAAGGAGCACTGCCGTGCGGCATCGAGCAACCCACCGAGCCGGGCGGGGTTTTCGACATCTTGGTCCGCCCGCACCCGCGAAACCAGGAGCATGACGTGGCCCGCCGGTTGCAGGAGCGGCTGCTGACCGACCACCAGGCGTCACTCGGCGCCACCTTGGTGCACCGGGCCGATCACCTCGTCCTCGCTGCGCTCCGTTCCTGGGGATGGCTGGACGTGGGAGAGATCTGGAGGCCGATCAGCGCCACGCTGCTCCGGGTGCTGGTCCTTCCGGTCGGGGAGCGAACCGCGGCGCGGCTGGCGGGACTTGCGCACGATGCCTGGACACGGTGGCCCGGATGAGGTCCGACAGCCGCTCGGCCCGCATTCAGGTGCTGGTGGCCGAGCAGGCGGCCCGGCGCGGTGTTCGGGTCGGTGTGGTGGACGTGTGCACCGCGGCCGTGGCCGCGCTGCCGGTCGGCGGGGCCGGGCTGTCGGCGATGTCCAAGGCCGCGCCGAGCCATCCGCTGTGCAGCACCGACGACATCAGCGAACAACTGGAAGAGCTCCAGCTCACACTGGGTGAGGGGCCCTGTGTGGACGCCTTCCTGCACGGCTCGGCTGTCCTGACACCCGATCTGCTCATTCGTGACCTGCAGGACCGTTGGATGGTGTTCGCGGATGCGGCCCTGGAGGCCGGGGCACGCGCGGTGTTCGCGCTCCCTCTGCAGATGGGGGCGATCAGCACGGGAGTCCTGGACCTGTACGCCGACGTGCCGACCGTGCTGGACGCCGAGGAACTGGCCGACGCGCTGGCCTTCGCCGATCTCGCGACGCTGCTTGTGCTCGATGCGCGGATCGACGAGACAGGCGCGCCGGCCGGCGGACCGTCGCCGGACCGCGGCTTCGAGGACCTGGGCGCATACCGGGCGGAGACCGACCAGGCAACCGGCATGGTCACCGTCCAGCTCGGCGTCGGCATCGACGAGGCCTTCGTCCGGCTGCGCGCCTACGCCTTCCTCCAGGGACGCCGGCTCGCCGACGTGGCCGCCGACGTGGTGGCCCGCCGGCTCCGCTTCTCCCCGGACACGGAACCCAGACGGACCGACGAGGAGCCCTGATGTACGGGCGCCATCCGACGAACGTGCCGCACTTCCCACCCATTCCCGGCGGGAATAGTCTCCATCGAGGGTGACACGATGAATCAGCAGCTCCTGGCCAAGACCTTCGTCGAGCTGGCGGACAACCTGGTCGCCGACTTCGACCTCATCGATTTCCTGCGCCTGCTCACTGACCGCTGCGTAGGGCTGCTCGGCGCGAGTGCCGCCGGGGTGCTGCTCGCGGACCGCGACGGCGAACTCCGCGTGATGGCCGCCTCCGACGAACAGGTACGGCTGCTGGAACTCTTCCAGCTCCAGAACGACGAGGGCCCCTGCCTGGAGTGCTTCCGCACCGACACCCCCGTGGTCGTCCCCGACCTGACCCGGGAGATCGACCGCTGGCCGCGCTTCGTCACGGCGGCCCACCGCAGCGGCTTCGGGGCGGTCCAGGCGCTGCCCATGCGCCTGCGGGAGGAGACCGTGGGCGCCCTGAACCTCTTCCGTGCCGCCCCCGGCCCCTTCGACCCGCTCGCCACGCACATCGCCCAGGCCCTGGCCGACGTCGCCACCATCAGCCTCCTGCAACAACGCACCGCTCAGCGCAGCAGCGTCCTCAACGAGCAGTTGCAGACCGCGCTGAACAGCCGCGTGCTGATCGAACAGGCCAAGGGCAAACTCGCCGAACGCCAGGGCATCGACATGGAGCAGGCGTTCACCGCGCTGCGTGGTTACGCCCGCGCGCACAACCGGCGCCTGTCCGACCTGGCCCGCGCCGTCATCGACGACTCCGAACCCCTCCCCGGTCTGGGATCCTGACCCACTCCGCGCCGCACGCGGCCCCTGCACCCGGGTTCGCGGTCCGTACGGCCGCCGCCGCACTGCGGCGGCGGCCGTACGTGGCGCGAGGATGGGAGGCCCCCTCCACCGTGTCCTCGCGCGCTGTCCTCCGTGGCGGCGGGACTTGTTGGGAACACCCCGTCTGGAAATGCCTGGAGGACGGAGGCTGGAGCCGCGCACTGCGGCGATGCGGCTCCGGCCGGGCCTGGTCCGACTCGGGGGCTGGGAGCCTGGATGGGGAGACCTGCTGGTAACTGACACGGCCGCAGCCCGTCTTCCCTGCGTGGAGCCTAGAGCAGATACAGGCGAAGCGGAACAGGACCGTTCGCAGGCGCCGCCCGTGCACCCGGGACGTCGTCAGGCGGTCCTCCTCGGAACACGGGGGTCGGCCATCACCTGGTCGTGCGGGCGTACGGGGAAGGCGACGCGAGCGGCGACACCCGGTAGGCACATTCACCGTCCGATTGCCTGCGCACCGGTGGCCCCGTGTCCCCAACGGGCGCCGGCGCGGAGCTGATCCGGGGACCGCCCACCTGGCCCAACGGCTTTGAGCGTACTGGTTCTTCCTCTTGGCGAGCGCACGGAGGACCATCCGGACGGCCTCGCCCACAACGACCGGACCCAACGGCCCGAATAGCAGCCCGCAGCGGCCGGACACGGCGCGTACCGAGGCGTGGAGGAGCGGGTGGATCTGTCTCCTGAGCAGGAGGCGCGGCGGATCGCCGCGGTGCGTCGTTACGACATCCTGGACACTCCGCCCGATGGTGCCTTCGACCGGATCGCCGCGCTGGCCGCCCGCCTGTCCGACGCTCCGGCCGCCACGGTGACGATCGTGGACACCGACCGGGTCTGGTTCAAGGCCGCGTACGGTCTGGCGGGGGTCACGCAGATCGGCCGGGACCCGGGGCGGTGCACCTCGACGATCCTCACCGGCGGCGCTCTGGTCGTCCCCGACACACTCGACGACCCGGTCGCCCGCGCCCACTCCCCGGTGACCGGTCCGGCCCGGGTGCGCTTCTACGCCGCCGCCCCGATCACCACCAGCGACGGTCACCGCCTGGGCACCATGGACGTCCTGGACACCAGGCCGCGCCGCATCACACGGGCGCTCGCGCGGCAAGGCACAGGCAGCCGCTGGAGAGGTGGACCTGCGTGCCGCGGTGACGAGCAGCCCCAGGCGCTGGGTGTCGCAGGAGGTGACGCCCGACAGGTCGAGGGGCAACTGCACTCCGGGACTGTGACAGGCGCCCAGAAGACCTCGCGCAGTCCCGGAACGGTGGCGCGAGTGAGACGGAAGAGTGTGACGAGCCATGCGCGGCCCGATCCACCCTCGTCCGAGTGGACGGTGAACAGATGGTGCGACAGCCCGAGAGCCGGTTCGCCGTGTCGTGGACCCAGGACACCGTGCTGTTGGCGGCGTTGGCGGTGTTGGCGTCGAGCAGGTGGAGGACGATCCACAGGATCGGGATCAGTCGTCCGTGGCCGGCGAGTGGTGGAGCCAGGCCTGCGTTTGAGTTCCACTACGTGGGCTGCACGACGAGGGCATCCGACGGCCGTCCGGGACGAAGTCGTCGGAGAGTTGAGCGCACAGCTTCCGGTGCCGTCCGCTGGGCGCGTGCGCCGTCATCTCCGGTCCGCCGTGTGGAGGGCGCCTCAGTGCTCGGCACAGCTCCCGCTGTATCGGTTCCGGGAGCGTCCGTTCCTTCGTCGTGGCGAGCAGAGCCTCAGCCACGTCACGGAGCTTGATGTTGCAGTGCTGCGACACGTCCACGAGCAGGTCCCAGGCCCGGTCGCTGGGACAGGGTGCCAGGGCCATCACCATGCCGCGCGCCCGGTCGATCACCGCACGGCTGGCCGCTGCCCGCCCCAACTACTCGTTCGTGGCGCGTAGTTCGAGGACCCCTGCCAGCAAAGCCGCGTCCCCCGCTGGACGCACAGTTCTCAACGGTCGCTGTTCTTCACGGGGCGTGGTCACCTGGTGCATGGTGCGTACCTCACAGGGCAGCCATCCTGTCCGTAGGTGGTCAGCGGCGCGCCAGTTGCCGTTCGCCGGCAGCACCGGGCTGGTAGGGCAGTCCGTAGTGTTTGAAGATCGCTTCCTCCTGTTCGGCGGGCAGGACGTCGTCGGTACCGATCGAAGGGGCCTGCTTCACCAGCGTTCTGACATAGCCGACCTTGAGATAGTCGGGTCCGGCGATCGCGTCCTCGAGGGGGACGAAGACCAGGCGGTGCCGGGTGGGCAGGCCGGTCCGTACCGTGGCCATGGCCGGCTCGTCGGTGGTGGTGTCCACATAGACGGCCTCCAGGACGCCGATCTTGTGCGACTCGGTGTCGAGCACATCGCGGTTGCGCCATTCTCGGACATCGGCTGCGTGAATCATGGCCTCTCCCTACCTGGGCGACTGGCCTGAGGCGCGAGTCGCACCCCTGGTTTTCTGCGTGAAATCGCCGCAGCGTACGTCACATTGCCCGCTGCATGTGCTCCGGGAGCGGCTTGCCTTCCCAGGCAGCGACCAGGGCCGCGGCCACCTCCGGAAGTCCGGCGTCGCACTGCCGTGAGACATCCACCAGAAGCATCCTGGCCCGCCCCGCGGCGGCAGAGGGTCAGGACCATCAGCATGCCGCGGTCCTGGTCGATGACCGCGCGCCCGGCCAGCGCCCGCCGCAGCTGATCGTTCTCGGCGCGCAGTGCGACGACGTCCTCTCCCACGGGTGCGTTCCCCCACGGGGCCTCGGCCCGCAGTACCCACCACTCCTGTTGGATCACGGTCGTGCGTTGCATGGCATGAACGCCTTGGCGATCGCGGCGTGTCCGGCCTGGCGTGAGCCGTCCCGGAAGCCATGGCTGCCGGTCCACTTCACGGTCACCTGTGGTGTTCGTGGTCTCGACGGTCCTCGCGCCGCCAGCGCGCCCGGTTCTCGCGGCTGTAGCGACGGTCCCAGCGTTCGCGACGGTCCCGGCGCTCGCGGTAGTCCCGGTAGTCCCCGAGGTCGGAAGCGCCGCTACGGCTCCGGCCTCCGCCACGATCACGGCCGTAGCGGGTGGCGCCGTAGACCAATACCGCCGCGGCCACCCACCAGATGGGCTGGAGGAAGCCGAAGCCGAACAAGACCGCGATGAGGATGAGGAACAGGACGAACACGGCGGGCCTCCCCGGGAGCGGGACACAGCTTCGATACCGGGGACTGGGGCCTCACCCCACAGCGTAGTCCTGCCCAGAGTTTGCGGATACCGTGCGACGTCAGCGCGTCCTGCCTGCCCGGCATGGATGGCTGCTTGACACCTGTCGGGGAACTGCTGCGAGGGCTAGCGTGCGCCATGCCGCCCCTGCCCCCGGCAGCATCGCACCGCCAGCGCGCTCCCCAGGGGGCGCACTGCGCATCGGTGCCGGAACCTGCCGCGTCACGAGCGAGGCCGTTCCCGCGCGCGCCCATCATCACGATCCCGACGCACCCCGACGCACCCCGAGCGGCCGTCGATCTGCTGCCTGCCGCGTCGCACGTCCCACACCAGGCGGTACACATGTATGCGCTGATCATTCCCGCTTCGACCCCCTTCGTCCTGCTCGCCACCGTGCTGGGCCTGTCCTGGTGGGAGGACCACATCCTGCCGACACCACCGCGCGGGCCGGTCGAAGCCCTTGCCGAGGCTCCGTTCACCCCGGTGGCCCCAGTGCAGCTCCCAGAACCCGTCAGTGTCGACGCTGCGTTGACAAGGGAGGATGCCGGGCGTTGACTGGCAACACGGCGTAGGGCTATGCCACTCCGGACCATTCGGGCGCAGCATTCCACCTTCCCGCTTCGCCCGGACCCCGCGGAACCAGGAAATCCCCGCGATCTGGAGGCCCGGCAATGATCTGGATTCTTCTCCTTCTGCTGATCCTGGTGGTCTTCGGGTTCGGCTTCACGATGCAGATCCTGTGGTGGGTCGCGGCCGTTCTGCTGGTCGTCTGGATCGTCGGCTTCGCCAAGCGCGGGCGCAGCGGTGGCCGCCGCCGCTACAGCCGAGGTCGCAGGTAATCCGCACCACGCCCGATCTCACCCCGCGGGAACGACGGCCTGTACGGCGATCACGCGGGAGCCCTTCCTGTCGACATGCAGAGGACCGCCATGAGCGTCGGACAGACGATCAAGCACAAAACACAGGAATTCAAGGGCCGGATCACCGCACGCATCGGCCGTACCACCCGCGATCGGCGACTGCAGCGCGAAGGCAGGGCCGACCGGGTCTCCGGGAGCCTGAAGCAGGCCGGAGACAAGGTCAAGGACGCCTTCAGGCATTGACCAGCGAGCCCCTGGGTGGAGCCCGGTTCGCGTGCGCCACCCGGCAGGCCACCGCGGAATTGGTCCGACGGGATCACCGGATGAGCGGCGTGGCGGCCAGCGTGACTTGTGACGACTGACGGCCAGTCGACCCGGCCGTCACACTCCTTGACGAACAGCTACAGACCGCACTGAGCAGCCGCGTACTGATCGAACGAACCAAGGGGGCAGCACTCGTGAGCTGACGGCAACCGCGGCAGGAACCGGGGAACCCCTGCTGTCCGCTTGTGGGTTGGTCCGCTGTGAGTCGGCGGGCAAGGCCGAGCGGCAATGGTGGAATCCCGGTGGAGTACTAGGGCGTGTTTCGAAAGTGCTGGTCACAGCCATGCGTAGCGAAAGCACTGGTGCCAGCGCACCGGTTTCGACAAGCTGCGACACATGGACTGGACGCCCCTGCTCTCCACACTGACCGGTGCCGTCATCGGCATCGCAGCCACTCTGCTCGCCGATCCCAACCGGTGGCGGCGGGAGGAAGCCAGGCACGCTCTGGAAGTAGCCTGGCAGCCGTAGCAGCCCTCGACCGGGGGCCGCTGGGAGAAGACGAGCCGGCCCCCGGGCGCAGCCGCTCACGGATGGCGGGCAGCAGCACCGCCGGGTCGGTGAACCGGACAGCGCCGTACACCGAGTACACAGCGTCGAAGCCTTCCTGGTCCTCCTGCAGGAAGCGGGCGGCCTCTGCGCGCTGAAGCTCCAGCCCCGGCGACTGTCCCCACCGCTCGCGCGCCGCGGCCAGCTGCCGGGGCGGGACGTCAATGCCGACGACCCGCATGCCGAGCGCGGCCAAGTGCGCGGCGTTGCCGCCCTTACCGCAGCCGAGATCCACGATCCGGCCGCCGTCTGGGGGCTCGAGGAGTTCGGCGCCCGGCCCGTGGTCGGGGTACCGCGTCCAGTTGAACCAGGTCGTCTCGCCGCGGGCGTTCGTCGGCCGGCGCTCGGGCCGCTGCTGTGAGTAGGCGTCCCAGGCGATCGCCGTGTCTGTCACGTGGTGCTCCGCTCATAGGGCCAGCCGCCCGGCTGTGACGCCGGACGGCTGGAGTGTCGTACAGGTGATGCCGGTGTGTCAGCCGTTCTTGGGGCTGTCGTGGCATCCGGCGTGGCACTGGTTGCAGTTGGCGTAGTCGACGGTGTGGAGGATGAATGCGTGCCAGCCGTGGTCGACCAGCTCGCTGGGCGCGAGGGACTGCCCGGGCTGGTGGCCGGACGCGGCGATGAACGCTGCGGCCTGGCCGACGATGCGGCGCGCGGTCGGCGCGTCGATCTCCGGGTGATCCGCGGTGATGCGCCGGGTGAGCCGGGCGGTCACCTCGGGGGTGACCAGGGTGAGTGCGTCGGTGGTGCTCACGGGACGCTCTGACGTGACGGTCACGTCTACCTCCTGTTGTGGATGGGCGCCCTCGGCGTCGAGGGCGTGGCCCGGCGCGTCTCCTCGGTGCTGAGGCCGTAAGGCGTGCGGGCGATTGTGGGGGCGGCGCAGTCCGGGCAGGCGTAGACCTCGACGTCGAGGACGTGGGTGCCGAGCCTGCCGAGGGCGATGCCCGCGCTTGTGCCGCCGCAGTCGAGCAGGGACTTGCCGCACCAGCAGCAGGTCCAGCCGGATCGCATGGGATCCATGCGCTGAAGCGTCCGGCCCACCGGAGGACCGGCGACCGTCCCGGCGCCGCATCGGCTCACCCGGCGCCCGCCGCGCACCTGCGGCCCCGACCCACCACGACCGCTGCGGACCCGTGCAGCCCGCGCTGCCTCGTGACCGCCGGGCAGGGCCTCGGCGTGGACGGGTCGGTCCCGGTGGCCATACTTGTCCGCATGGAACACATCGGGGGGTACCTCGTCGAGCGTCGGCTCGGCGAGGGCGGCATGGGCATCGTCTATCTCGCGCGCACGCGCGGCGGGCGGGCCGTCGCGCTGAAGGTCGCCAAGGCCGAGCTGGCGGCCGACCCGGTCTTCCGGGAGCGGTTCCGCAGCGAGGTCGAGGCGGCCCGTGCGGTGGGCGGCTTCCACACCGCGCCGGTGGTCGACGCCGACGTCGACGGCGAGACGCTGTGGCTGGCCACCGCCTACATCCCCGGACCGACCCTCGCCGAGCGGCTCGCCGCCGAGGGCGCCATGGACGAGCCGCAGTTGCGGTCCCTGGGCGCCGCGCTCGCCGAGGCGCTGGAGTCCATCCACTCCTGCGGCCTGGTGCACCGCGATCTGAAGCCGGGCAACATCATCATGGCCGTCGACGGGCCGCGCGTCCTGGACTTCGGCATCTCCCGGGCCGTCGAGTCCAACCGCCTCACCGCCACCGGCACCGCCTTCGGCACACCGGGCTTCCTCGCGCCCGAACAGGCCCTCGGCCACGATGTGACCGGCGCCGCCGACGTGTTCGCCCTCGGTGCCGTGCTGGTCGCGGCGGCGGGCGGCAGCGCCTGGGGCGAGGGCACGCCGATGGGGCTGATGTACCGGTCCGTGCACGAGCCGCCGGACCTGGACGCCGTACCGGCCGGGCTGGTGGAGATCGTTGCGGCCTGCCTGGCCAAGGAGCCCGCGGACCGGCCGACGCCCACCGCGCTGCTGGACCGGCTGACGGACCCCGCAGCGGCACCGGCCGGCCAGGACACACCGCCGTATCCACCGACGGCCGTCGAGCCCCCGCCGGCGACCCCCGACCCGGCGCCGGCGTCCGCCGCTCCTGCGCCGGCGTCCTCCGCCCCCGCGCCCGTGACCCCGGCCTCCGCGCCGGCGTTCACTCCACCCCCGCCGCCCGCAACGCCCCCGTACCAGCAGCCCGTACAGACCACGCCGCACCCGCACCCCCTTGCGCAGCCGGCCGCGCCCCCGCACGCGCCCGCGACGCCCCCGCACCTCCCCGCGCAGCTCACCACGCCCCCGCACCTGCCGGCACAGCCCGCCGCCACCCCGGTCCCCTACGGCTTCGGGCCGCCGCCGGTGCCGTACGGCAGTCCGGAAGCCGTGCTCGCCGACGCGCAGGCCGGCGTGGTCGTCAGCGCCTCCGGCGTGCTCCTCGAACTCGCGGGCACCACCGCGGACTTCGGCTGGGACGAGATCGCGCACGTCGAACGGCACTGGCGCGGCAACCGTCTCACCATCACCGTGCGGCTGTGGGACGGCACCGTGTACTCCTGCGAGCTGAACGCCCGCCGCAGGGCCCGGCTGAACGCCTGGCTGGCCCAGCTCGACCCGGTTCTCGTCCGGTACCTGACCCGGTAGGCACGACCGGCACAACCGGCATGACGTGGGCACGACTTGAGCCCGTCCAGGCTTGAACCGGTCATGTCGTGGGCACGCACCCCCTACCGGCGTCCAGCCGGGCGGTGTCGGCAGGAGGAGGGCCTCATGGACCGTCGGATCCGGGTACGTGTCAGCCGGCGGCCCGCCGCGCCGCGCGGGCAGGAGATCGATCGCAGGACCCCGTCGGGGCGTGTCCTGCCGTACTGACAGGCGGGACCCCACGGCGGCCGGCGCCGTGTGCCGTGCGCCGTGGCTCCGGCGGTGCCGGGCCGCCGGCGGCGGTCGCCCGGTGTGCCCAGGCAGCGTGCCCCAGGCAGCCTGCCCAGGACCGCCGTCGCCGCCGTGTCCGGGTAAATACCCCTGTTGCATGGTTTGTTCCCTCGTCCGCCCCCTGCGCAGGGACATGCTCCTTCGAACCCGGGTGCGCGCCCAGGCATACTGGGCAGCCGTGTATCCGTGCGTCCGGGAGAAGGCATGAGTGGACCTGAGCCGGCGCGGCCCGTGCGGGCCGGCGCCGTGCCGATGCCCGCGGTGCCGCGGCTCGACGTGTACCCGCTGACCGGGCGGACCGGGCTCCGGGCGGCGGGCGAGGTCAGCCTGCCCACGCGTGGCATCTGGGAACGCGCACTGGAGCGGGCCGTTCGCGAGGGCGAGGACGTGTACTACTTGGAGCTATCCGCGCTGACCTTCGTCGACGTCGCGGGCGCCGGCGCACTGGCGGACGCAGCCCGGCGCTTCGGCGGGCGGCGGCTGGTGCTGGCCCGGCCGCCGGCCTCCCTGCCGCGCGTGCTGGACCTGCTCTGGCCCGGCCTCCCGAAGGTCGAGGTGTCGACGTCATGACCATGGCGGCCGAACCCGTGGACACGTTCGCGCATCCCGCGCTGTTCTACGCCGATGCTCAGCAGTACCTGGCCGGCACCGTCCCGTTCGTGCGCGCGGCGCTGGCGGCGGACGAGCCGGTCGCGGTCGCCGTCCCGGGCGAGAACCTGCGGCTGATCCAGGGCGAACTGGGCGCCGACGGCGCCGCCGTGCGGTTCCTGGACATGCGGGAGGCCGGCCGCAACCCCGGCCGGATCATCCCCGGCGTGCTGCGCGCCTTCGCCGACGCCCAGCCCGCCGGCCGGCGGGTACGGATCATCGGCGAGCCGGTCTGGGCGGGCCGGAGCCCGGCCGAGTACCCCGCCTGTGCCCAGCACGAGGCACTGATCAACGCGGCGTTCCAGGGCCGCGAGGTCACCATCCTGTGCCCGTACGACACCGCCCGCCTGGATGCGCGGGCGCTCGAGGACGCGCACGCCACCCACCCCGTCGTCATCCCGGCAGGCTCCGCCACCGAGCGGAGCAGCACGGCCTACGACCCCGAGGGTGTGGTCGCCCGGTACAACGAGCCGCTGCCGCCCGCCCCCGACACCGGTCCCGAGGTGCTCTCCGTCGGCTTCGACGAGAACGCGCTCTCCGCGGTCCGCCATCTGGCCACCGGCCACGGCGCCCGGCTCGGCCTGACCGGGTTGGCCCTGGAGAACCTGGCGCTGATCACCGCCGAGCTGACCACCAACAGCGTCGTGCACGGCGGCGGCACGGGTGTGCTCACGGTGTGGCCCGAGGACGGGTACGTGCTGTGCGAGGTCCGCGACCGGGGCCGCATCACCGACCCGCTGGCCGGCCGCCGGCCCGCCGCCCGCGACCAGCGCGGCGGACGCGGGTTGCTGCTGGTGAACCTGGTGGCCGACCTGGTGCGCATCCACACCGGCCCGGAGGGCACGACCGTCCGCTCCCACCTGGCTCGCTGAGCCGTTCCACGGAGGGGTTCGCCGAGTCGCCCCGCGGAGCGTCCTGCTGAACCTCCCTACAGAGGGGTTGGGCCGTCCTGCGGCGGGGTTCTGCCGGACTGTCCTGCGGCGGGTTTCTGCGGAGGGATTCCGCTGAGCCGTCCCGCGGAGGCACTCTGCTGAGCCGTCCTGCGCAGGAGTTGGGCCGTCCTACTGTGGGGCCCCGCCGAGTCGTGCCGCGGCGAGGTCCCGCATGCCGGTGAGCTGCCCGCTCGCCTGCAACGGCGGCATCAGCGGTGGAAGACACCGGACCGGATCGCCGGTCGTACCGCGGATCCGGGCCGGCTCAGGCGGCCGGTGCGTCCAGCGCCAGCGGCTCGATCCGGCCCTCCAGCATGGCACCCAGGCCCTGGGCCGCGCACACGTCGGGCCGCTCGGCGATGTGCACCGGCATCCCGGTGGCCTGCCGCAGCATCTGGTCGAACCCGGGCAGCAGCGCGGACCCGCCGACCATCATGATGCCGCGGTCGGCGAGGTCGGCCACCAGGTCGGGCGGGCAGGCGCGCAGCACCTTGCCGATGCCGTCGAGCACGGCGGTCAGCGGGGTCTGAATCGCGTCCCGGACGGCGGCGGTGTCCACGCGCACGCTGCGGGCGAGCCCGGTCGCCACGTCCCGGCCGTGGATCTCGGTCGACGCCGGGCCGTGCGGGGTGAGCCCGTTGCCCGACAGGGCGAGCTGCAGCGGTCGTACCGACTGGCTGGGCAGCAACAGCTTGTGCTGGTGCCGCAGATGCTGCACGACCGCGTGGTCCACGGCCTCGCCGCCCACCGGGATCCGCTGCGCGGTCACGATGGAGCCCAGCGAGAGCACCGCGACCTGAGTGGCCGCCGCCCCGCACACCATGATCATGGTGGCCTCGGGCCGCTCCACCGGCAGCCCGCAGCCGACGGCCGCGGCGATCATCGTGTCCACCAGCTCGACCTTCCTGGCGCCCAGCCCGACCAGCGTCTCGATCGTCGCCCGCGTGGCCAGCGGATCGGCGTCGTGCGGGGTGCAGGCCGCCGCACGCAGCCGGGGCTTGCGGCGCAGCGCCCGGCGCATCTTGTCACCGAGCAGATGCCGCAGCATGCGCTGGGCCATCTCGATGTCCACCACCGTGCCACCGGAGATGGGCCGGACGACCCTGATGTAGTCCGGGGTCCGCCCCGTCATCTTCTCCGCGAACTCGCCGACGGCGATGAGCGCGCCCGTGTGGGTGTTCACGGCCGCGACCGAGGGCTGGTCGACGACGAGGCCGGTGCCCTTCACGTACACGCGGGTACGGGCCGCACCCAGGTCGACGGCGAAGTGACAGCGGCGCAACTGCTCCAGGCTGACGGTCACGGCGGATCCTCCCGAGTGCGCGGGGCTTGACGGTCCCCACCTGTTCGGCGGGCTCACTGGCATCCTGCGCGGGGGCGGAAGCGGGCGCCTTTCCTGGGCGACCGGGCGGGGCGCGGCTGAACGGGCGTATTTCGCGGCCGTCCCGGAGTGTCGGCGGGCTCAGAGCGACCGGACGGCCTCCAGCAGCGGCTCCAGGGACGACACGGTGACCTCGCTGCCGTCCTCGCGCAGGCTCCGGCGTCCGGCGGCGGAGGGGGAGTACCCGATGACGCGCAGGCCGAGTTGCTGGGCCGCGGTGAGTTCGGCGACCGACGAGCTGATCAGGACGCCGGTGCGGGCGGCGGCGCCGAGCGCGTCCAGGGCGCGCAGCAGGCAGTCGGGGTGGGGCATCAGCAGACCCAGGTCGTCGCGGCGGCCGTGGAGGCCCGCGAAAGGAAGACGGTAGGGCTCCAGACAGCGGTGGACGGCCGGGGTGCCCACGTCCGTCACCACGCTGACCCGGCGGCCTGCCCGGTGCAGGGCGCGGACGAGCGCGAGGGACCGGTGCGTGGTGGGCGCGTCGGGTACGGCAGCCAGTTCGAGTTCGTCCAGGCGCGCCCGCAGCAGCGGGCCGAGCCGGTCGTGGGCGAAGGCCCGCAGCAGGTCCAGTGGATGCGCGAACGCCTCCCGGCCGGCCGCGCTCACCACCGGCAGCGGGCGGCCCGTCAGCGCGTCCTGCGGATCGCGGTGGTCGGCCATGAGCGCCAGCAGGTCGAGCAGGGCCTCCCGGGCGGTCTGGGCCGGGAACAGCCGGGCGAGTGGCCCGTCGAAGCCGATCAGTACCGTGTCGCTGCCGGCGAGGAGGGACGCCAGCCGCCGACGCGACGGGACCGGCGGTTCCGCCGCCGGCGCGGGCGCCCACTCCGGGACCAGCTGCACGGTGTACGACACCGCGAGCCCGGGCACCGGCCAGTCGTCCACCCCTGCGTTCACCGCCCGCTGAGCCGCGCCCGCGCGGCGCAGCGGATGGCGGCGCGTGACCGGGGCCGCCGCCGCGCACAGGTGCTTCAGCAGCAGTCCGGACACACCGGTGGTCTCGCCGCGGACGAAGGCGACCGGATCGTCCACACGCCAGGACAGCATCACCGCGGCCTTGAAGGCGCCCTTGCCGGAACTCGGCAGGGACACGATGTGCCGGGCCTCGTGCGGGGTCAGATCGACCGAGTAGTACGTCTCGGGACGCGGCGGCCGGGTGCCGTACGGCTGGATCGGGTCGAGCAGCGTGAGCGGGCCGTCGGCGCGGGTGTGCACCACGGCCGTGCGGCCCGGAACGGGGACGCCCAGCTCGTGCAGGTCCTGCGTGATGAACGGGCCCTGCACCAGCTCGCGTTCGCCGGGCTCCGGGGTCCGCGGCCCGAGCAGGCAGTACCAGGCGGCCGGCGGGCTGTCCGGGGCGCTGTCACAAAAGAGCGGCCGGAATGGCCGGGAGCGCTGGGCGGCGGAGCTGGCGGCGAAGTCGTCGTACAGCGCGGGCGGTACGACGACCACGGCGTCCGCGGCGGTCTCCGGCGGCCGGCCGAACGGCTCCCCGAACGTCACCCGCAGCCGCGGCGGATCGGTCAGCCGGGCGAGCGCATGAGGGAGTTCCCGCAGGACGGCGACCAGGACGGGCAGGAGATAGGCGCCGGGCTCGGTGCGCACCAGGTAGCCGTCCGGGCGGACGTCCACCTCGTACTGGCGGGGAGTGAGGGAGCCGCGCGCGAGGATCTCGTGCACGGCGGCCTCCAGGGTGATGCGGGCCTCGGGGCGGCCGGTGAGTTCGTCGGCCACGAAGCGGATCCCGGACCGTCCCACGGAGGCGTCCGGCCCGGCGGACTGCTCCCCGTCGGCGGTCGCCGGCAGCTCTCCGTCCGCCGTCGTCGGCAGCTCTCCGTTTGCGGTTGCCGACAGCGCTCCGTCCGCCGTTGTCGGCGGTTCTCCGTCGGCGGTTGCCGGCGGTTCTCCGTCGGCGGTCGTCGGCCGCTGACCGTTCGCGGTTGCCGGCGGTTCTCCGTCCGCCGTCGCCGACAGCTCTACGTCCGCCGTCGTCGGCGGTTCCCCGTCCGCCGTGGCCGACAGCCGTCGCACGCTGTCCTCGCTGACCGTCGCGAACGGATCGCCCTCCCCGGCCGCCCCCGCGCCCCGCGCGGAAGGCACCGACGCCCGGAACTCGCCCGGTGCCCGTCCCGCCCTGCGGTCGATGAACTCGCCGATCCGGGCGAGAAGTTCGGTGGTGCGGTGGCGGGCGGTACGCGGCAGGCCGAGCAGGAGCAGTTCGCGGACGCCGTCCCGGAAGGCGTAGGAGCCGGGCGGGCCGTCCGGGACCGCGGTGAGCATGCCGCTGAGAACGACCTCGGCCAGGTGACGGGGGCGCGGATCCGGCTCCACCGCGGCCTGCACCAGGCGCATGACCGGCAGGTCGGGACGCCCCACCGCGAGATGCCCGGCCAGCCGGACCGCCTCGGGCGATGCGGTCGCCCGGAACCGCAGGACCAGCTCCTCGGCGGTCAGCAGACCGATGTCCGTGCGGTCCTCGGCGTCCGCCGGCAGCGGACGGCCCAGCCGGGCGACCGCACCGGGGAATTCCGCCCCTCCCGGCGTGGCGAGCAGCGCGGCCCAGTGCGCCAGCCACCGCGGCTCCGGCTCCAGCACGGGCAGCGGGACCGTGCCGCCGGCCCCGGTGGACTCGTCCTGCTCGTACGGGGTGAACGCGAGCGCCGTCGTGGGGGCCGCGGGGTGCGGGGCCGCGAGCCGGCCCGGGGTGGCGGGCAGCGCCGTGTCCCGCCACAGGTGTTCCGGCAGCGGCTGTACGACGGCCAGGGGCATCCGGCGGGCCCAGCGGTGCAGGGTGGCGTACCAGAGGGTGCCGGCCGGGCCCTCCCGCCACTGCGGTCCCATGCAGTCGCTGATCAGAAGGGTGACGGTGCGGCCGTCGGTGGGGGCGTGCGCGTCGGGGCCGCGGACGGTGCCGTCGGCGGCGGCGCGGTACACGGCGACCGTGCGGAAGGTCCCCGACTGGCCGAGCGCCGTGTGCAGCTCGCGGATCAGGGGCCGCCAGACCGGCATGGTGGGCCCGGCGTCGTACACCAGGTTCAGCCGCAGCCAGCGTTCCCGTGCCGGGCGCAGCACCGGCAGCCACCACTCGGGGCCGGCACCGAGGCGGGCGATGCGGTCGGCGGTAGCCGGCTCGTCCAGCTCGTGGCCCACGGGCGCGTCGACACGGCGCCGCAGCGGGCGCAGCGAACGCTGGAGCGCCAGCGGATGACGCAGCATCGGGGGCGCCGGGGCCAGGAGGCCGGCGTGGGGCCGGTCCGCGGTGGGGTCCGGGCGGTGGGAGGGGAGGTGGAGGGGGACGCGGGCCGGCTGCCGGGAGGCCGGGGCGGCCTCGGGCGCCCGGGCGGGCTCCGGCTCCCGTGCCGCTGGAGGGTAGGGCCGGGGCGGCTGGTCCGGGGGCGGGGGTGCGGGCTGTTCCGGCACCGGTGCCGGAACAGAGACCTCCGGTCCGCCCGGGCCGGAGCCGAGGGCGGGGCCGGCACTGTCTGCGCCGGGTGTCATGTGGCCCGCCAGCCAGAGCAGTTCGGCCAGTTCGAGCGGGCTCGGACGCACCCCGTGGGCCGCCTCGGCCAGGACGTCGGCCAGGCGGACCACCGGGTCCGGGGAGCCGGGGCGCGCGGTGGGGGAGTCGGGGCTGCCGGAAGTGGAGCTGGGGCGGCCGGCAGGGGAGCTGGGGCGGCCGGCAGGGGAGCTGGGAAGGCCGGAAGTGGAGTCCGGGACGTCAGGAGGGGAGGCGGGGTGCTCAGAAGACATCGTTCTGCGCGGCCTGTCCCAGGTACGGCATCAGCTTTTCGGCCAGCCGGTCCAGGGAGTCGGTGTCCAGGTCGGCGGAGCGGGCCAGGTAGATGGCGTTGAGGAGCTGGTCGGTGGCCAGGTCGCCGACGCCCGAACGGGACAGGAAGCGGTCGATCAACGTCCGTGCGTAGGCGTCCGGTTCGCCCAGGTGGGCGCGGACGATCTCGGCGAGGTGCCGGTCGTCCGGCTGCCGCAGATGCAGCGTGACACAGCGGCGCAGGAAGGCGGGCGGGAACTCGCGCTCGCCGTTGCTGGTGAGGACGACGAAGGGGAAGGAGCGGCAGCGGACCCGGCCGTGTGCCACCGGGACCCGCTCGTCGGTGCCGTCGGCCGGCACCTCGGCGACACCGTCCGGCGCGAGCCGCGCGGCGCGCACCAGCTCGGGGATCTCGTACTGGCCCTCCTCCAGCACGTTCAGCAGGTCGTTGGGCAGGTCCAGGTCGCTCTTGTCGATCTCGTCGATGAGCAGTGCGCGGGGCCGGTCGTAGGGCAGGAGGGCGGTGCCGAGCGGCCCCAGGCGCAGATGGTGCTCGATGCCCGAGCGGTCGTCCGTGTCCTGCGGCCGGTCCTGCCGGGCCGCGTACAGCCGTGACAGCGGGTCGTACTGGTAGAGGCCGTCGTGGAGCGTGCTGCGGCTGGTGATGTTCCAGCGCAGCACCGGACCGAGCCGCAGCTCGCGGGCGACGGCGTACACGAGCGAGGACTTGCCGGTGCCCGGCGGCCCGGTGACCAGCAGCGGGCGGCGCAGATACAGGGCCGCGTTGACCAGTTGGACCGTCTGTTCCGTGGCCTGGTAGGTCTCGGCGCGGTGCGTACGGTCCGGGGAGACGGCGGAGGCGCCGGCCCCCTCGTCCGGCGCCGTGAGCACCGGACCGCCGTCGAAGGCCCGCCAGGGCGGCGGCGGGGGCAGCTGCGCGATGCCGTCGTGCGGCTCGTTCGTACCGGTGTAGACGGGCCACAGGGGCATGGGCTCTTCTTCTCCGTGGGGGCGGTCGGTCGTGCGGGCGGTCAGGCGACGGGTGAGTGGAGGGACGCGGCCGGTTCGGGGAAGCAGCGCGGGTCGTCCCAGAGCAGCTGCAGGTCTCTTGCCCAGTGCAGGTCCGGCTCATCGGCGGCGCCCGCGGTCAGCCGCAGTGACAGGACGTGCCGGGGCAGTTCGGCGGGCGGTACGTCGGCGACCGAGGCGGTGAGCTGGTCGAGGAACGCGGTGCCGGGGCAGGGCGGATCGCCCTCCCGGGCGCCGGTGCGGAGCCGGCAGTTCTCCGGGGCGCCGGTGCGGGGCGGATCGTTCTCGGGGGCGCCGGTGCGGAGCGGACCGCCCTCCGGGGCGCCGGTGCCGAACGGATTCCCTTCCGGGGCGCAGGTGCAGGGCGCGTCCCCGTGGCCGGCGCAGGAGCAGCCGGTCCGGGACCACAGCAGGACCGGCACGGGCACGGTGAGGCCGACCTCGAAGTGCTCCCGTGCCGTGGTGGGCGGGAAGGCGAAGCCCGCCAGTCCGGCGTCGCCGTCCCACAGCCGTTTGCGCAGGCTCGGCGGGCGCTCCCGGCTGCCGCACTCGACACGGTGCACCTCGACCCCGCCTCCGGTGTCCAGCTTCTGCCACTTCTTGCGCAGCTGGTGGCGGAGCCGGCCACTGTGGTGGCGGGCCCGGTCGGTCACCACGAGGGGATAGGCGCAGCCGAGGGGCGTGCTGTCGTCCGCGCCGCACTCCCACTGCGCCACCGCTTCGTTGAGCCACTCGCGCGGCAGCACGAACGTCACCAGCTCGTCGGCGTCCGGGGCGAGATGCGAGACGGCTTCGTCGATGCGGCCCTGGACGTAGGCCCGTACCCCTGACCGGGACAGCCGGCGTGCGCCCACCGGCCGGCGCTGTCCGTCGCGGTACGCGGACACCTCCACCGTCACCTGGTCGGGGCCGGCGCCGCTGTGGTCGATCTCGACGACGACCGGGGACCAGGCCGGCGGGGCCTCGGCCGCCGCGGCCGCCGGGGTCTGTAACGCCTGTCCTCCGTCGAGCAGTTCCCGCAGCCGGTCGGCGAACCGGCCCACCGCCTCCGGGTCCGGGACCTCCCACTGCACATACGCGGCGGCCGCCCACAGGGTGGGGAAACCGCCCGGGGGCAGGGGCGGCCCGAAGGCCTCCACCGCGTCCACGTACAGCCGGTTCGGATCGCAGGGCCGGCCGGCGCCGTCCGTGGCCCGGCGCAGCAGGGCGTACAGCCGTCGGCGGGCGTCGTCCCGGTGACCGGGGGTGGGCACCAGCTCGCCCAGCTCGGGCCAGTACCGGGCCATCACGTCCAACGGCAGCATCCGGCCCTTGCGTACGTCCGGCGAGTCCGAGGCCGCGGTGACCATGCCGGCGACCCTGCCGTCCGGAAGGGTCGCCGCCGCCCCGCTGAACCCGGCCACGAGCGGCTGCCCGTGCCCGTTCCAGGCCACCAGTTCCAGCCACTGGTCGGCGATCAACTGGCCCGAGACGGCCTGGTACTCGGCGAGCGTGCCCTCGTCGTAGCCCTCGGGGAAGCCGTACGCGATCAGCTTGGGGTACGGCTCGGTGTACGCGGCGTCGGGCGGTGCGAAGCCGGCCGGGGCGAGCGGGACGTCGCGGTCCAGTTCCAGCACGGCCACATCGCCGGGGTCGGTGGCCGCACCCGACCAGCCGCCGTGGGCGACGACCGACGCGGACAGCTCGCCCAACTGCCTGGCGTGCGGGAAGGAGACGGTCACCGCGGACCGGTCGCTCCACCTGACGACGTGCGCGCAGGTGAGCACCCGGCGGCCGGCCACCAGGAACCCGGCCCCCACCTCGTGGCCGCAGACGATCCGGGCATGCCAGGCAGCGCTGCTCATCACCGGTCGGCGGAATCCGGGCCGGGTGCGCTCTGGCCCGGAACGGTCCGCACCGGCACGCTCCGGCCGGGCGCGGCCTGCTCCGGCTGTCCGGGGGACCAGCTGAGCTTGACGACCAGGTGGCCCTCGGCCGACCCCTTCGCGATGATCGCACCGGCCTCCGCGGACATCCGCACGCCGAACTCGATCTCCACCGCGTCGGGGCGCAGGCTGCCGTCCCGGAAGACCCGCAGTGCGGCCTCCGCCGCAGCCCGTACGCCGTCCAGCGCTCCCTCGAAGGTGCGCGTGGCCTGTGCCGGTCCGTCGCCGCGCGAGACGAGCCGGGCACCGGATCTGGTGGGTACGTCCTCCACCACCACGAGCGCGCCGTCCTCGGTCCTGAACTCGACCAATCCGTCCATGGCGTCGCTGACTCCCCGTCGTTCCCGGTCTCGTGACAACTCCCATGTTACGGACGGTGCTTCGGGTGTCACATCTTCGAACGGGTGTGCGTGGCGGGAGCGGAGGTCGGGGGGATCCCGCCAGGGCGCCTTTCCGTCGGCTTCGGTCAATTTCCGTGCGGGCGACGGGACATCACACTCGTCTCAGCACGCGACCCGCTCGACACCGAACGAGAAGAGGCGTGGATGAGTACAGGACCAGTCAGACGGGGGGCGGCACTGGCGGTGACGGTGCTGGTCGGCGCCCTGCTCCCGGCCGGCCCGGCGGTCGCGCGGGGGACCGCCGCGCACGCCCCGGCCCCCGCCGCCGGCACGACCGTCACCCTCGTCACCGGCGACGAGGTGACCGTCACCGGCCTGGGGCACGGCAGGAAGACCGTCACCGTGCGACGGCCCCGCGGGGCCACGGGCGCCGTACGGACGCAGCGGAGCAACGGTCACCTCACCGTCGTACCGGACGAGGCGCTGCCGTATCTGCGCGCCGGGACGCTGGACCGGCGGCTGTTCGACGTGAGCGGGCTGATCCGGCAGGGGCTCACCGACGCCAGGACCGGCGCGCTGCCGCTGATCGTGACCTACGACAGGGGCGCGCGGGCCGTCGTACCGGCCGGTGCCGAGCGGACCCGGGCGCTGCCGAGTGTGCGCGGGGCGGCGGTCGAGGCGGACAAGGGGCGCACCTTCTGGCTGTCGTTCACACGGGCGTCCGGCATCCGCAAGGTGTGGCTGGACGGGCGGGTCACGGCCGGCCTGGCCGAGAGCAACGCCCAGATCGGCACACGGGCCGCCTGGGACGCCGGGCTGACCGGCAAGGGTGTCACGGTCGCCGTCCTGGACACCGGCGCCGACCTCGGCCACCCCGACCTGGCGGGCCGGGTGAGCGCGTCCAGGAGCTTCGTCGAAGGGCAGGACGTCGCCGACCGCAACGGGCACGGCACCCATGTCACCTCCACCGTCGGCGGCAGCGGCGCCGCCTCCGGCGGCACGGAGCAGGGGGTGGCGCCCGGCGCGACCCTCGCCGTCGGCAAGGTGCTCGGCGACCAGGGCTCGGGCAGCGAGTCGCAGATCATCGCCGGCATGGAGTGGGCGGCACGGGACGTGCACGCCAGGATCGTCTCCATGAGCCTGGGGTCTACGGAGGCCGGCGACGGCACCGACCCCATGGCGCAGGCGGTGAACACGCTCTCCCGGGAGACCGGCGCACTGTTCGTCGTCTCGGCCGGCAACACCGGCGCACCCTCCTCCATCAGCTCGCCCGGCGCCGCCGACGCCGCCCTGACCGTCGGCGCCGTCGACTCCGGCGACCATGCGGCCGACTTCACCTCCGCGGGCCCCCGGTACGGCGACAACGCGCTCAAGCCGGACATCTCCGCGCCCGGCGTCGGCATCCTCGCCGCCCGCTCCCAACTGCTGTCCGGTGACGGTTACTACACCTCCATGAGCGGTACGTCGATGGCCACCCCGCAGGTGGCGGGGGCCGCCGCGCTGCTCGCCGGACAGCACCCCGACTGGAGCGGCGGCCGGCTGAAGGACGCGCTGATGTCCAGCTCCGCGCAGCTCGACGCCTCCGCCTACCTGCTGGGTGCGGGCCGGGTGAGCGTGCCGGACGCGGTGCACACCACGGTCACCGCCACCGGCAGCGCCGACCTCGGCTTCGTCAGCTGGCCGTACGAGGCGAACGAGCCCGTCACCCGGACCCTCACCTACACCAACTCCTCGGACGCACCGGCCGAGTTGAAGCTGTCGGTACGGGGCGCCCCGGACGGGGTCGCCACCCTCGCCCGGAACACCCTCACCGTCCCGGCCCACGACACCGCGACGACCACCGTCACCGGCGACGGCTCGAAGGCGCCGGCCGGGGAGACCAGCGGGCGGATCGTGGCCGTGGACCAGACCGGGAAGACCGTCGCGCACACCGCCTTCGGGCTGGTCAAGGAGGACGAGCGGTACACGCTCACCGTCCACGTCAAGGACCGCGCGGGTGCGCCCGCCGCTGCCGACCTCACCGTGCAGCGGCTCGCCGGGGGCGCGGACGCCCAGCCCGCCCGCGTCGGCGACTCCGGCACGCTCAGGCTGCGCCTGACGCCCGGCACCTACTCTCTCACCTCCTTCCTCGACGTGCCCGGCAGCCACGGCGCCGACTCCCTCGGCCTCGGCTTCCTCGCGGCCCCCGGGATCGGCCTCGACCGGGACCGCGAAGTCACCCTCGACGCACGGAGGCTGCGCGAGGTCGCGGCCCGGGTCGACCGGCGCACGGAGACCCACCAGCTCGTCATGGAGTACGACCGGCAGGCGAACGGCGCCGACCTCTTCGGCGCCGTCCAGGTACCCCTCACCTACGACAGCGTCCTCGCCGCGCCCACCCCGGACGTCGCAGAGGGCACCTTCGAGTACCGGACCGTGTGGCGGCTGGCCAAGCCCCTGCTGACGGTCAAGGGCATCGGCGAGGCCACCGTCCAGCCGGGCGGCACACTCCTCACCGGCCACAGCAGACTGCCGCTGGTGGACGTCGGTGACGGGCCCGTCACCGGGGTGTCCGGCAAGGCGGTGCTCGCCCGCCTCGCCGACGGCGCCGACCCGGCCGCGCTCGCCCGGGCCGCGCAGGACGCGGGTGCCGCGGCCCTGTTCGTGACCGACGACGCGCCCGGCCGGCTGATGGCCTGGTGGGGCACCGACGACAACGCCGACCGGCCGCTGCAGATCGCCACCGTGAACCAAGCGGACGCGGCACGCCTCAGGGCGGCCGGCCGCGTCGACATGACCGGCACCGCCGACCCGCCGTACGTCTACGACCTCTCCGAGGGCCACCGGGGCGCGATCCCGGACCGGGACCTCACCTACGCACCCGGCCGCGGTGAACTCGCCGCCGTCCACGTCCGGTTCCACTCCGACCGGCCGCGAAACGGCGGCGAGTTCCGGTACTCCCTCACCGGATCCTTCCCCGTCGGCCTCGGCTTCCAGGAGCGCGTCGCCCTGCCCGCCGAGCGCACCGACTACGTCTCCACCGGCCCCGGCCAGCTCTGGCACGAGTCCGTCACGGCCGCCGACGGCGCCCTGGAGGAGCGCGGCGGGCTCGTCCGCTACGACGGCGGCAGCAGGCCGGAGCTGAACTGGTTCCGGCCCGTGTGGCACCCGTGGCTGGGCACCGGACTCGGCTGGTGCGGGCAACGCGCCGGAAACCGGATCCAGTTGAACACCCCTGGCTGGGGCGACTCCGGGCCCGACCACACCGGCTTCGGCGACGTGTGGAGCGAGGGCAGCGGGATGAGCCAGACCACCGCCGTCCACCTGGACGGCACACTGGTCGACCGGCGCACCGGCTCCGGCGTCGACGTCCTGGACGCGCCCGCCGACGAGCACACGTACAAGGTGGTCACCGACACCGCCCTGGACCCCGCCCACTGGCAGCCCGCGACGCGGGGCCACACCGAGTGGGCCTTCCGCTCCGCGGCCACCCCGGAGGACCACTGGACCTGCCTGCCGCTCATCAACCTCGCCTTCGACGTCGACACCGACCTCGCGGGCCGGGTGCGGGGCGAACAGCGGCTGCCGATCGCGATCGGCGCCGAGTACGTCACGGGTGCGGCCGGCACCGGCACCCTCGACGGCGGCCGTCTGGAGGTGTCGTACGACGACGGCACCACCTGGCGGACGGTCCCCCTGACCGCCGGCCGGGGCGCCTCCTGGCGCGGCACGCCGACCGTGCCCCGCGACGCCGCCCATGTCTCCCTGCGGGCCTCGGCCCACGACGACAAGGACGGCTCGGTGACCCAGGAGATCATCCGGGCGGTGGCGGTGCGGTAGCTCGGCCCGTGGGCCGGTTCGCGGTGGCCGCGTGGTGGGCCGGTTCACGGTGGCCGTGTGCTGGCTCGCGGGGGCCGTGTGGTGGGCCGGTTCACGGGCCGTGTGCTGGTTCGCGGTGGCAGTGTGTTGGCCAGGTCCGTGTGCCGGTTCTTGGTGGCCGTGTGCTGGTTCAGTCCGGGGGCCGGTCCGCGGTGGCTGCGCCGTCGACGATGCCGCGGACCACCCCCAGCTCCACCAGATCCTGCGGCCGGATGCGCAGCTGGTCCGCGGTCGCCTCCACCTCCTCCGGCGTCCGCTTGAGGATCGCCGCCGCGAGCTCGGGGGCGATCACCGAGAAGTAACTGTCCGGCGTGACCCAGGTGTTGCCGGGCGCGGCCAGCGCGAGCGCTCCGCCGGAGCCGCCCTCGCCGACGACCAGCGTGGTGACCGGCACCCGCGCGGCGGCCACCGCCCCGAACACCTCGGCGATCGCCGCCCCGGCGCCCTGCCGCTCCGCCTCCGCCCCATTGGCCGCGCCCGGGGTGTCCACCAGCGTCAGCACCGGGATGTCCAGCCGGTCCGCGAGCCGGATCAGCCGGGCCGCGGTCCGGTACCCGGCGGGCCGGGTCGCCGCCCCGGTCTGTGCCGCGTACGCCACGGTACGGCCGTCACGCTCACCGAACCCGCACAGCATGCCGTCGGGGTCCGTGCCGCCGCAGCGGTCGCCGCTGACCGGCACCCGGCGGGTGAAGTACGCGTCCAGATAGGCGTGGGCGCGGGGGCGTTCGGCCGAACGGGCCCGGCGGACGGCCGCCCAGCCGGTGCCGGGGAGGCCGCAGGCGCCGAGGGCGTGCGGGACCGGGGCCTCCTGCGCCGGATGGGTGAGCAGCCGCAGCCACACCCCGAGCGTTTCCCGCAACTCCTCGGGACGGACCACCGCGTCCGCCGATCCGGCCGCGACCTGCGCCTCCGCCGTGTAGGCGGCCGGATCTGCGTCCGCCGGCCGGACCCGGGAGCCGGCGAAGCCCACCTGGGCGCCCGGGAGGGCCAGGACCACGTCGGCTCCGGCGCCGAGGGTGGCCCAGCCGCCGCCGGTCGTCGGGTCCCGCAGGACCGCGATCTGCGGCAGGCCCGCCTCCCGGGTGAGCGCCGACTCACGGGCCACCCTCTGGAGCTGGGCCAGGGCGAGCATGCCCTCCTGCATCCGGCTGCCGCCGGTGGCGATCAGCGGCACGACCGGGAGCCGGTGCGCGCGGGCGTGGTGGTAGGCCGCCTCTATGCGGTCGCCGGTGCGCTGCCCCAGCGAGCCGCCCAGGAAGCCGAACTCGAAGGCGATCAGCACGGCCCGGGTGCCCCCGACGGTCGCGGTGCCGCAGACCACCGACTCCTGTTCACCGGTGCGGTCGGCGGCACGGGCGCGCGAGGCGTCGTAGCCCTGCCAGCCGAGCGGGCCGTCCGGCTGCGGCTGCCTTATGACACCGGGCAGTTCCCGGAAGGCCGACTCGTCCGCGACCAGCGCCAGGATCTCCCGTGCCGTGAGCCGCTCAGGCATCGGCCAGCGCCCGCTTCATGATCTTGCCCATGTCGTTGCGGGGGAGAGCCTCCAGGTAGCGGACCACGCGGGGGCGTTTGTGCGGGGCCAGCCGCCCGGCCACATGGTCCGCCAACTCCCCGGCGGCGGGCGGGGACTGCGGGTCGGCCGGGACGATCCAGGCCACGATCCGCTCGCCCAGGTCGGCGTCCGGTTCCCCGGTGACCGCCGCCTCCCGCACCCCCGGATGCTCCAGCAGGGCGTTCTCGATCTCACCGGCCCCGATCTTGTAGCCGCCGCTCTTGATGAGGTCGGTGGCCTTGCGGCCCACGATCCGGACATACCCGTCGGACTCCCGCACAGCCATGTCGCCGGTGCGGAACCAGCCGTCGGCGGTGAACGCGGCGGCCGTGGCATCGGGCCGGTTCAGGTACTCGGTGAACAGGTTCGGACCGCGCACCTGGATCTCGCCGACGCTCTCCCCGTCGTACGCGGTGATCTCCGTACCGTCCTCCTCCACCAGGCGCAGCTCCACGCCCGGCAGCGGCACCCCGACCGTGCCGGCCCTCGCCTCCCCGTCGGCCCGCACGCTGGTGTTCATCAGCGTCTCCGTCATGCCGTACCGCTCGATCACCCGCCGGCCGGTCGCCGCCGCGATCCGCTCGTGGTCGTGCACGGGCAGCGCGGCCGACCCCGACACCAGCAGCCGGGCCCGCCCGAGGGCCTTGGCCAGCTCCGGGTCGTCCGGCAGGGCCTCGGCGATGCGGTGGTACATCGTCGGCACCCCGAACACCATGGTCGCGCCCTCGTTCAGCTCGCGGGCCACCCCCTCGGTGCTGAAGCGGCCCAGGTGCCGAACCGATCCGCCGCGGCGCAGCGGCCCGAGGACGCCGAGGACCAGCCCGTGCACATGGAACAGCGGCAGCCCGTGCACCAGTACGTCGTCCCCGGTCCACTGCCAGGCGTCGGCGAGCGCGTCCAGGGTGGTGGCGACGGCCCGGCGGGGGAGCACCGCGCCCTTGGGCGGGCCGGTGGTGCCGGAGGTGTAGACGATCAGCGCCGGGTCGCCGTCCGCCGCCCGCTCCCCGGGCGCGGTGCCGGTGGCGGACGCGTCCACGTCGATCCTCGGCACGTCGCCGAACACCGGCGGGAGCCCGGCGCCGGGCGCGGCGAGAACGAGCGCCGGCGCACTGTCGGCCAGAATGTGCGCCAGCTCCTTCTCGCCCGACTTCGGGTTGAGCGGCACCGCGGCCACTCCGGCGAGCAGCGCGCCGGTCACCGCGACCGCGGTCTCCAGCTCCGGGGTGGCCCACACGGCGACCCGGCCTGCATCCCGGACCCGGGCGGCGACGGCACCCGCGGCGCCCGCGAGTTCTCCGTACGTCAGGGTCCTGGGCCCGAACCGCAGGGCGACCCGCTCGCCCGGACCGTCCGCCAGGGCGGGGAAGAGAGAGGACACGCGGCGTACTCCTTACTGCCGGCACCGCCGACGGTGCCGGCCACCGGGGACGACAGCACTTTCCTACACCAGGAGCGGAGCGTTCCGTGGATGGGCACCGTGCGACGGCGGGGTCGGCCCCGGTATTCGGTACCTCTCTTTTGGACCTCCCTCCCTGATCCTGCCGGACGGCGCAGGCCCGGGGTCAGGCCGCCGTCACGACATCGGCGACCACACAGCTGACGTCGTCCGGGACGCCGCCCGCGTTCGCCGCGTCCACCAGCGCGCGCACCGCGGCGTCGGGGGCGGCAGCGGCGGCTGTGTTGCTCGCGAACGCCCCGATCGTCAGCAGTTCCCTGCGCACCTCGTGCCCCTCGTCGTCCGCCACCGATGCCGGGGCTTGCCCGGAGGCGAAGGCCAAATGAGCTGCTCCGGTTCTGCGGCGTTGTTAGCCTCACAGCGCATCCGCCCAGCCAACCGCCGTACGACAGGGAGCCCGCCGTGCCCCGCATCGCCCTCGCCACCTACGACCCCGGAGCCGAGCCGAGCTTCGACACCGACCTGCCGGTGCTGGTGCAGGCGCTCAAGGACGCCGGCGCCGAGGCGGAGGCCCGGCACTGGGACGACCCGGAGGCGGACTGGGGCGGCTACGACTTGGTGGTCATCCGCTCGACCTGGGACTACAGCTGGCGGGCCGCGGAGTTCGCCGCCTGGGTGGAGCGGGCCGGCGCGCTCACCCGGCTGGCCAACCCGGCCCCCGTCGTGCGCTGGAACACCGACAAGCGCTACCTCGGCGAGCTGGCGGCGGCCGGCGTGCCCACCGTCCCCACCCGCTACATCGCGCCGGGCGAGCCGGCCGACCTGCCCGCCGGCCACGAGTTCGTGATCAAGCCGACCTCGGGCGCCGGCGCCCGGTTCGCCGCCCGGTACACGCCCGCCGAGCACGACACGGCGGTACGGCAGCTCGCGCGGATGCACGCGGAGGGCTTCACCGCGATGGTGCAGCCGTACATGCCGGGCATAGACGTGGGCGGGGAGCGGGCGCTGCAGTTCTTCGGCGGCCGGCTGCTGCACGCCAGCCGGAAGGGGGCCGTCCTCACACCCGGCACCCCGTACGACGCCGACAAGGTCGCCCACCCCGATCTGCAGCCCTGGCAGCCCAGGGAGGCCGAACTCGCCGTCGCCGAGAAGGCGTTGGCGGCCGTACCCGGCAGGGACGGGCTGCTGTACGCGCGGGTGGACCTGGTCGACGGGGACGACGGCGAACCGCGCCTGATGGAACTGGAGCTGGTCGAGCCGAACCTGTTCCTGTGGCTGCACCCCGGCTCGCTGCCGCGCGTGACGGAGGCGATCCTGACCGCGGCCGGGACCCCGGCCTAGCGCGTCCCTTCGGGCCGCCAGCGGCTCAGCTCTTCCGGCCGGGACGCCGTGGCCCCTTCAGGGCAGGACCGCCGTCCGCTGGAGCAGCCCCCAGGTGAACTCGGCGACCACCTCGTGCCGTACACCGTCCCTGTCCGGCGCGGTGAACGCGAGCCCCCACCGGGTGGGGGCCGTGCCCTCCAGCGGGCGGGCCGGGGCGAAGGCGCGGGCGGCCTCGTCCACCGTGCAGGACCACGGAGTGAGGTCCTCCAGGGTGCGCAGCTGCGGGGCCGGTGCGTCCGGGGCCCGCACCAGCCACTCGTTCCACACCCCGCCGTCGGGCCCGACGAGCACCTCGAAGCGCAGGCCGGGCCAGAGCGGCAGGTCCCACTGCCGGGCCTCGCAGTCGACGTCACCGAGGCGGCGGGGCAGGACGGCGTCGGGTTCGCCGAGCACCGAGCGGTAGCGGGCGGCCGCGCCCCGGGCCCGCGGCGAGCGGACCATCGCCTGCCAGCGCTTGTTCGTCTCCCGCATGTCCGCGAGCGAGGCGCCCAGTTCCCGCCGGGCGTCCTCGACGAGGCCCGGGTTGTGGTCGGCCATGCGGCGCAGCAGCACCAGCTGGAAGTCGAGACGCATGACATCCATGGTGCCCGGCCCGCTCCCGACCCATTGCCCGGGCAACTCCGCATGACTAGCCTGTGTTCGTCATGCCGATCGCCTGTTGATATCTCGAACATTCATCGCGGGGTATCCCACACAGACGCTTAGACCCAAGGGAGGGGGCCGGACGTGGGACGCCTCGTGCCTGCCGTGACCCGGGCTCTCGACATTCTGGAGCTGTTCCTCGACGGAGACGGGACGCTCTCCGCCCCCGACATCGTGCGCAGACTGCAGCTGCCGCGCACCACCGTGCACGAGCTGGTCACCACGCTCGCCGCACGGTCCTACATCGTGCCGGTGCCCGGACAGCCCGGACGGTACCGCCTCGGCGTACGGCCCTACCAGCTCGGCAGCCGCTACGCCGAGCAGCTCGACCTCGCCGCCGAGGGGCAGCAGGTGGCCCGCTCGGTCGCCGAGACCTGCGACGAGACGGTCCACGTGGCCATCCTCGAAGACACCGACGTCATCTACATCGCCAAGGTCGACTCCACGCACGCGGTCCGCATGGTCTCCGCCGCGGGCCGCCGGCTGCCGGCCCACTGCACCGCGGTCGGCAAGATGCTGCTCGCCTCGCTGCCGGAGCAGGAGCTGGCCGCACGGATCCCGGACGGTGCGGAACTGACCGCGATGACCCCGAACAGCATCACCGACCCGGCCACCCTGCGCGAGGCCCTCGCGGACATCAGGCGGCACGGGATCGCCGTGGAGAGCCGCGAGTCCAATCCGGACGTGTCCTGCGTGGCCGCGCCGGTCCGCGACCGCACCGGCCAGGTCGTCGCCGCGCTGTCCGTCTCCGTCCCGATGATCCGCTGGAGCGACGAGCGCCGGGCCGAACTGGAGCAGCTCGCCGCGAAGGGCTCGGAGGAACTGTCGGAGCGGCTGGGCCACCGGAGCGGGGCATGACCGCGTACGAGGTCGCGGTGCAGGCCGAGGCGACGCTGGGCGAGGGTCCCACCTGGGACCCGGCGACGGGCCGGCTCGTCTGGCTCGACATCCTGGGCATGCGGGTGTACACGTACGACCCGGCGACCGGCCGCCGCACAGTCCGTGCGACACCGCAGCACGCCGGCGCGGCCAGGCCCCGCGCGGGCGGCGGCCTGGTCCTGAACCTGCGGGACGGCGTCGGCCTGCTGGACCCCGACGACACGTTCCGCTGGCTCCACCACGAGCCGGTGGCGGGCCGCCGGGGCAACGATGCCGCCGTTGCCCCCGACGGTTCCCTCTGGGCGGGCACGATGCGGTACGACGAGGCGCCGGGGGGTGGCACGCTGACCCGGCTGACCGGCGACGGAACGGTACGGACGGTCCTCGCCGACGTCACGGTCAGCAACGGCACGGGCTGGAGCCCGGACGGCGGCCTGATGTACTACACCGACACCCCGACGCGCCGCGTGGACGTCTTCGATCACGACGCCGAGGGCATCCACGACCGGCGCCCGCTGGTGGAGATCGAGGAGGGCGCGGGCTTCCCGGACGGCCTCACGGTCGACGCGGAGGGCTGTGTGTGGGTGGCGCTGTGGGACGGGGGAGCGGTACGCCGCTACACGCCCGACGGCGAGCTGGACCGGGTGATCGGCTTGCCGACCCCGCGGACCACGGCGTGCGCGTTCGGCGGCGCGGACCTGACCGACCTGTACATCACGACAGCCCGCACGGGCCTCTCCGCCCCCCACCCCCTCTCGGGCTCCCTGCTGGTGGTACCGGGAGCCGGAAAAGGCCTACCCCAATCGGCATTCACAGGCTGAACGGGACACGCGCCTCGCTCCCCCGCGCAGTGGTGGACAGCGGACGGTGTTGCAACTTCCCAGGGGCGCGGGGAACTGCGCGACCGGCCACAACGCACCCGCAGCCGGCGGCCCGCCCCAGCCGGTCCCCACTCCCTCGTGGCGACGGTGGTGGACGGCGGACGGTGTTGCAACTCCCCAGGGGCGCGGGGAACTGCGCGACCGGCCACAACGCACCCGCAGCCGGCGGCCCGCCCCAGCCGGTCCCCACCCCCTCGTGGCGACGGTGGTGGACGGCGGACGGTGCTGCAACTTCCCAGGGGCGCGGGGAACTGCGCGACCGGCCACAACGCACCCGCAGCCGGCGGCCCGCCCCAGCCGGTCCCCACCCCACCGGCCCCAGCTCCACCGCTGCACCCCACCCTGCTACAGAACCCCCGCAGCCCGACGCTCCTCCACCGTCAACGGCGGAGCCGCGAGCGGGCGTTTGAGGGGCCCGACCGCTGCCGCGAGGGCAACGCTCGGGGCCAGCAGCGTCTCCGCGCCCCGTTCCAACGCCGTCACGGCGGTCACCCGGCGGGCGACCCGGCCGTTGCCCGTCGCGGTGTACAGCAGCCGGCCGACGTACGCGGCCATGACCCGGTCCCGCAGGGTCGGCCCCTTCTCGGTCGCGCCGGGGTAGAACGCGTCCGCCCCGACGGCGAGATCCCACGCGGCCCGGACCGTCCGCCCGACCTCTTTCTGCACGCCCCGGGCGAGCCCACGGCTCCCGAGCCCCTGACTCCGCACCACCTCGCGGAGCACCCGTGCGGACCGGGCCGCGACCGCCATCCCATGGCCGTAGAGAGGGTTCAGCGCGCACACCGCGTCGCCGAGGACCACGAAGTTCTCCGGCCACGCCGGCATCCGCTCGAAGTAGTGCCGCCGGTTCGCCGTCGTACGCGTGACCGCGACCTCACCCAGTGGCTCCGCGCCCCCGCCCAGCAGCTCCCCGATCAGCGGGTGCCGCAGCTCCTCACCGGCGTACCGGGCGAACTCCTCGCCGGTGGACGGGGGTTCGTCCCCGCGGCCGCCGAACAGCGTGACGATCCACTTGCCGTCCTCGACCGGCATCAGCACGCCCCCGCGCCCGGTCCCCGTACCCTTCGGATCCGGCTCGACGTTGACGATCGGGAAGCCGTGCCGCGCCTGCTTGGGCGCCCGGAACAGCCGGCTGGCGTACACCAGCCCGGAGTCGACCTCGCGCCGCTCGACGGCGGGCAGCCCCAGGCAGGCCAGCCACTGCGCCGCCCGGGAGCCGCGGCCCGTGGCGTCCACCACCAGGTCGGCCGTCAGCGTGCGCTCGGTGTGGTCGTGGGCGCGGATGCGGACGCCGGTCACCGCACGTTCCGTGCCGGCGAGCCCCGTCGCCTCGGCCCGCTCGGCGAGTTCGATCCGCCCGTCGGCGAGCACGAGCTGCCGTACCACCCAGTCCATCAGATCCCGGCTGGCGGGCAGCATGAACGCGGACTCGGCCCAGCGCCGGTACCAGCCGTACGGGGACAGCGCCACCATGTCCGTGGTCATCGGCACCCTGCTCACCCCGGCCGCGCGCAGCCGCCCGATCGCCCCGGGCAGCAACTCCTCCAGTGCGCGCGCCCCGCCCGACCACAGCTGGTGCACATGCCGGGCCTGCGGCAGCCCCTTGCGCGGCTCGGGCCCGGCGGGCAGCGTGTCCCGCTCCACCACGGTCACCCGGGCTCCGCCGGTGGACAGGGCACGGGCCGCGAGCAGGCCGGCCAGGGAACCGCCGAGCACGACGGCGGTGGGTCTGTGATCACTCATGTACGGCAACGCTCTCTGCTGGGACGGCCGCCAGCGTGCGGACCGCCTCGATGTCGTCGGGACGGCGGAGGGCTCGGGAGACGGCCCCGATCTCCTGGAGCAGGCTCGTGGTGTCGGGCCCGGCGGCCGGCTCGGACGGCTCCGGGGTACGGGCCCTGGTCTCGACGGCGTCGAGGATGCTCACCGCGGCGGCCAGCGCGCGGGCCCGCTCGGCCGGGTGGCCGAGCCCGAGAGCGGCCTCGTACGCGCGTCCCCCCAGGCCGGTGTCGATGTGCCGGGCCAGCGGCAGCAGCACGTCGCGGATGAACGTCTCGCGCCGGGTGAGCCGGAGTTCGGGCGTGGCACGCAGCAGGAACGGCACGCCCTCGCCGCTCGTGGTGCGCATCAGCTGGTACAGGGGCCGCAGTTCACGGTGGGCGAGCCGGACCTGCCAGCGGTCGTGCAGGTACTGGCCGGCGTGCGGGAGGATGAAGCCGACGGCGATGAGGATGGCGGACAGCGCGGCCACGGGCGGGGCGAGGTCGGTGCTGAGCCAGTCCAGGTCCTGGCCGCACCAGCGGGCGGTGACGGCGGTCAGCTTGATCGCGTCGAAGTTCAGGTTCAGGACGTACCCCGCGCCGAGCAGTTTCAGGCCCCAGCGCAGCCAGGCGTCCAGGCCCTCGGTGCGTACCCAGTTCCAGATGAGCCGGGAGGTGATGAGGCAGGCCACGGCGTGCGCGACGAGGTAGAGCAGGATCTCCTCGCGCATGAACGGCGTGGTCGCGTAGTAGGTGTCCAGGTCCCGCAGCCGCTCCTCGGGGCAGTCGGCGAGCAGGAACAGCACCCACAGGGCGACGATCACCCCCGCGTACATCGAGATCACCCAGCGCATCGCGCGCCGGGTGGCGGCCGAGCGGTCGGACAGACCGTTGCGCCAGGTGATGATGAGCAGCAGGCAGGAGCCGCAGAACGCGGTGAGCAGCGAATAGCACCAGGGCGCCGAGATGTTGGGCACGCCGGTGAGCCGGTTGACCCGGGCGATCGTGGACGGTGTGCAGAAGACGAACACCGCGCAGGCGAGCAGCAGCAGTCCGCCGACCGCGCGCAGCAGCGGGTCGCGCCACAGCCGGATGATCGTGGGCAGCTTGATGACCAGGGCCGCGGTGAGGACGGCGGTGGGGATCCAGAAGGAGATGTAGAACTCGCTGAGGAATCCGGAGGGGTCCAGCGCCAGCACGGTCACCGCCCGGCTTCCCTTCTTCTCGGCGCTCGGTCCGCCCGCTCGCCTCCTCGATAGCCCAGGGAACGCTGGAGCGGGTCCAGGGGCGTGTCGCGGGCCCCCGAGAGGTGGGACCTGAACCGGGTGGCCAGGCGGTGGCCGAAGTCGTCGGCCTCGGCTTCGTCGGCCTCCCGGGAGCCGTTGCGGGCGGCCACCGTGAGGGCCGCCTCCCGCCAGTCGGGCGCGTCGGCGAGGGCACGGGCGGCGGTGGCCTCGGCCAGGTGGTGGTGCCGGTGCCCGGCGTGCAGATGCCACAGCTCGTGGCCGAGGATGACCAGTTGCTGCACGGCCTCGGCCCGCTCCTCCACGATGACCAGGTCGAAGTCGGCGAACTCCACCCACAGTCCGGTGACTTCGATCTCGTCCGGGAACCGTTCGAACCGCAGCTCCACGGGCCGTCCGCCGCGCAGCGCGCTCATCTCCTCGCACAGCGCCAGCCCCAGCTCCCGTACGCCGCCGGGCCGCTCGGGCCGGGTCCGGACGGCGGCGGCGAGGTCGCCGGCCAGGGAGCGCATCGCCGATCCGGAGCGGGGGCGACGCAGCCGCGAGGCGAGCCGTGCAACTCGCCGTCGCGCGCCCGCGATGCTCATCGGTCCCCTTTCGCCCTCCCGGTCACGGCTGTTCCGAGGGTACGCGCCTGGATGTGCCCACGTCATGCGTTCCCGGCCACAGTCGTTCAACGGAGAACGGTGAGCGGGCCCTGCCCGGCGCCGGGGATCAGACGGGGCTGACCGGCAGTCCGCCGGTCGCCCGGCCGAGCAGGGTGAGGCGTGCCGAACCGGGGCCCGAGAGCGTGGTGAACTCCGAAAGGACCGCCAGCGCCAGGGTGTTGTCGCCCCGGGTGCGCAGGATGCCGTTCGGCAGCACGAAGGTGTGCTGCGGGCCGACGTTGTTGATGTACTGGCCCAGGTTCCAGCCGTTGAGGAAGATCTGCGCGCGGTAGGCCCGGTACGGGTCGTCGTCCAGGGTCAGGCCGATCGACGCGTCGATGTCGGCCGGCACCGCCAGCCGGAACGCGGTCCGGTACCAGGTCACCCCCTGCCGCCGCTCGGCGCGCGGGAAGGTCACCTTGTCCCAGTCCCGGTCCCGGAAGCCGGGCAGATGCCAGCCCTCCCGCTCGCCGTACAGCCCGCCGTTGTTCATCGGCCCGCGCACCGGGTCGGCGACGCCCGCGCCCTGGATGCGCCAGCTCACCTCGGGGGACGCCCCCTTGAAGGTGACCGCCGTCAGGCCCCGGGCCACCTTGTGCGTGTCGAGCGCCTTGCCGTCCTGGTCGTGCTGCATGCGCCGGACGAGCACCGACAGCACATGCCGGCCGGGCGAGCGCAGCTGCTCACGCACCGGGAAGACCGCCGTGTCCGCCCAGCTGCCCTTGCGGACCGTGACCTCCTTGTCCGGCACGGGCATCCGGTGTGTGCCCAGCGGCTCGCCGTCCAGCCAGGCCATCAGCAGCCCCTGGGTGCCGGTGCTGTAGGCGAGCGAGACCTCTTCGATGCCGCTGGTGCCGCTGAAGGAGCCCCGGTACCAGACGTCTCCGTAGTGGAAGCCGTAGTCGTCGGCGAACAGCACCGGACCGCCCTTCGGCACGGCGGTGGTGCTGTACGAGGAGGTCTTGTCGGCCCGCTTCCACGACGAGTCGTCGAAGCCCGGACCCGCCTCGGGGTTCTCCGTGCGCATCCGCCAGCCGCCCAGCTCGGGCAGCCGCACCTCGGGGACGGCCTGCAGCACACCGGTCGTCATCACGCTGCCGGACAGAGTGATCCGGGCGGGCAGCCTGCGCCCGTTCCACACCAGGGTGTCGATACCGCGCGGGCCCCACACCTCCACGTACGTCTCCTCGGTGACGTCACCGGTCAGGTGCACCTCCGAGCCGCGCAGTTCGACGTTCCGCAGCAGTGCCGGGCCGTAGACGAGCAGGGTCCCGGACGGGGTGTCGTACGGGAACAGGCGGACGGCGGTGGCGTCGTCGGCGAAGAGCAGCAGCAGCGGGGTCTCGGTCTCGCCCTTCTGCACCAGCACCCGGGTCAGGCCGCCCTGGCCGAGCGGCGCGTTCACGAGAAGCTCGCCCCGGTCGTAGACCCAGGCGCCCTCCGGGTCCAGCCGCTGCACGTACGGCTCGACGGGGCACTTCAGCACCAGCTCGGCCATGTCGTCGCGCCGGCCGGTGAACACGGCGATGTCCTGCCGGCCCGCCGTCAGGCACATCATGGGCTGGGCGGTCGCGTACTTCAGGGTCCGCCGGCCCAGCGGGAGCCCGGTGGTCAGCAGCCTGGCGTCCTTGCCGGGCACGGTGATCCGCAGGTCCCCGGCCTCGGTCGGCAGGTCGGTGGTCACGTCGTCCGTGCCGTCGTTGCGGGCCACGTACACGTGCGTGCCGGTGTCCTGGTTGGTGAGGTGGTAGACCTTCAGCCCCTCGGCCTTCACGTCCGCCGCCCGGTCCAGCTTGGCGAAGTCCGGGACGCGCTGCAGCAGGTGTCCCAGCTGGTGCATCGGGGCGATCTTGTCGGTGACGTTGCGGCCCTCGTCGATCGCGGCGCCGTAGTCGTAGGACGTGTAGACGACGGGCGCGGGCAGCCAGCCCCAGGAGGTCCCGCCGAATGTCATGTACACGTTGTGCAGGGTGAGCCCGTTGGCGAGGTTGGTCAGGTAGAAGCGGCGCTCGTAGGCCGCGTCCCGGGTGCGCCGCGACTCGGCGTACCCTTTGCCGTCGAACCAGGCCCCGCCCCACGGGTCGAACCAGCCGCCCCCGAACTCGGGCACGAACCCGGGCGTCGACGGCGAGGCCGTGGCCCCGCCCTTCGGCCCGCCGGGCCCGTAGTGCCCCCAGTCCGGCGGGGTCTGGGACGGTGACGGATACCCGTCGAACCCGTACAGCCAGCCGCCCTTCTCCCCGCCCGTGTCGAACGACCCGGGGATCCAGTACCCGTTGCGCCCCTTGTCGTTGTGGAACAGCGGAACGTCGATGCCGTCGGCCCGCACCTTCCGGTACAGGTGGGACATGTAGTTCCGGCCGGCGGCCTCACTCACATGGGCGTCGTACTCGTTCTCGATCTGGTAGAGCAGGACCGTGCCGCCGCCCTGCGTGAACAGGTGCCTGCGGGCGATCCGGTTCACCTGGGTCAGCCACTCGTCGACGTGACGCAGATACTCCGGGTCGTCGGTCCGGGCCCTGCCCTTCGTCGCGGTCAGCCAGCCGGGGAAGCCGCCGCCGTCGACCTCGGCGTTGATGTACGGGCCCGGCCGCAGGATGACGTACAGGCCGGTCTCGGCGGCCATGCGGAGGAAGAGGCCGAGGTCCCGCACGCCGGTGAAGTCGTAGGCGCCGGGCGCGGGGGAGTGGTAGTTCCAGGCCACGTAGATGCTGACGGCGTTGTAGCCGTGCGCCCGCATCTTCTGCAGCACGTCCCGCCACAGGGACGGGCTCGGCAGCCGGAAGGGGTGCAGCTCGCCGGACCACACCACCAGCCGGCGCCCGTCCACGAGCAGCGAGTACCGGTCGTACCCGATGGTGTGACGCTCGCCGTCGGCACTCGGGGGGGCCGGCGCCGGGCCGGTCGGCGCGCTGCTGCCCGCAAACGCCGAAGGTGCCCCGGGGCCGCCGCTGCCGCCCAGGGCGAGCCCCAGGGCGGCCGAACCGGCCAGGGCACTGAAGTTACGTCTGCTGAGCGCCAAGGTGGATCCTCCGGGCGATCTTGCGGGGGCGGGCCCGGCCATTCTCCATGGACACACGGCCCACAATGGACGCATGAGGATCTCGGCACGGGCGGATTACGCGGTACGGGCGGTACTGGAACTTGCCGTACGGCAGGGTGACGGTCCGGTGAAGGCGGAGGAGATCGCCGCCGTCCAGGACATTCCGCACAAGTTCCTCGAGGGAATTCTGGGTGATCTGCGGCGGGGCGGGATCGTCGACAGCCGGCGTGGCGGGGGCGGCGGCTACCGGCTGGCGCGGGAGGCCGCCTCGATCACCGTGGCGGACGTCATCCGGGCGGTCGACGGCCCCATCGTGTCGGTGCGCGGCGAGCGCCCGACGGGCCTCGCCTACACCGGCACCGCCCAGCCCCTGCTGCCCCTGTGGATCGCCCTGCGCGCCAACGTCCGCCGGATCCTGGAGGGCGTCACCCTCGCCGACCTCGCGGCGGACGCGCTGCCCGAGCCGGTCCGCGCGCTGGCGGCGGAACCGACGGCCTGGGAGAACCCCTAGAGCGGGCCACGGGCCCGGCCGGCCCTGCCGCGGGAAGCCTTGGACGGGCCGTCGGGGACCCGGTCGGCGCAACGGCGGTTTCCCCGGCCGGGCGCCACTCGTTGGGTCGTGCATGATCAAGAAGATTGCCTGCGTCAGTGTCCTGGCCGCCGCTCTGCTGGCCTCCGCCCCCGCCGCCGAGGCGGCGCCGAACCCCGTCCCGTCCGCCGGCGTCCCGGGAGCGCCGCTCCTGACGGCTCTCCTCGGATCGGTGGAGGTGGGGCACCCGGCCGCCTCCCTGAAGACGCTCCTGCCCGCGGGCGTCCAGGGCGCCTGAAAGGCATGGCCGCGCGGCCGGCGTGCGGTGCGTCCGGCCCGCCGGGCGCTCCGGCGTGGCGGCCCGCGGCACGCAGCGCACACCCGTGAAAACCCCGGTGTGAATGGCCGGAGTTCGCCCTCCCGGGCCCGAGCGGGGCTTCCTACGATGCCCACGCCTCCATCCCCGTTTCACAGGCGACACACAGTTTCTTCACCTTTGAACGGTCAGGGGAGGGAGACCGACCCCCCACTCGACAACCGGGAGAAACCATGGCTGGTGGACTCCTCCTGAGCGGCGCCGTCGCCGCTCTCCTCACCACCGCGCTGCCCTCGCAAGGCCCCTCC
This sequence comes from Streptomyces sp. NPDC027663, assembly GCF_055566415.1. NCBI lineage: Bacteria > Bacillati > Actinomycetota > Actinomycetes > Kitasatosporales > Streptomycetaceae > Streptomyces > Streptomyces sp. NPDC027663. The sequence goes on from NZ_JBVHSK010000001.1 coordinate 791,204, forward strand.
TCCGTCTTCGACGACCCGCCCCCGGACAAGATCGTCATTGACGTGGCGACGGTGAACGGTTCGGGCTGCCCCGCCGGTACGGCCGCCGTGGCGGTGTCACCGGACAACACGGCCTTCACCATCACCTACAGCGACTACCTGGCCAAGGCCGGCGGCAACGCCGACCCCACGGACTTCCGCAAGAACTGTCAGCTCAACCTGGTGGTCCACGTCCCGCAGGGCTTCACCTACGCGATAGCCAGCGCCGACTACCGCGGCTTCGCCTCGCTCCAGCGGGGAGCCTCGGCCACGCAGAGGGCGTCGTACTACTTCCAGGGCTCCCCGAGCACCGTGCCCAGGACCCACCCCTTCAACGGCCCCTACAACGACGACTGGCAGGCCACCGACTCCACCGACTGGGCCCAGCTGGTCTGGGCACCCTGCGGAGTGCTGCGCAACTTCAACATCAACACCGAACTGCGCGTGAACGCCGGCACGGCCAACCCCGACAAGGTCAGCTTCATGACCATGGACTCGACGGACGGGGAGATCAGCACGGTGTACCACCTGGCGTGGAAGGAGTGCCCGAAGCCCTAGCGGACCGCACGGGCGTACGGGAGCCCGCGTCCCCTCGGCGGAGGGGACGCGGGCTCTCGCCGGTGCCGGACGGCGAACCGCCCGGCTCGCTGCCGGCGTCGAGCACCGCGGTGCCGGCCGGCGCCCAGGTTCGGTGGCGCACCGGCTCGCCGTCAGCCTGCCGCTTGCGCGCCTGCCGCGTTCGGCCAGCTCTGGGCGTTCGGCCAGCCCGTCGCCGGGGCGGGGGTCAGGCCCGTGGGCGGGGCGGGCGCCGTCATGCCGCGGACCTGGGCGGCGGTGAGCCCGCCGCGGGCCGGCACACCGGGCGGGGTGGGAGCACCGACGACGGCCGGGACGGGGGCGGCCGGGACGAGGGCGGCCGGGACGGGGGCGGCCGGGACGGGGGCGGCCGGGACGGGGGCGGCCGGGACGGGGGCGGTCGGGACGGGGGCGGCTGGGACGGGGGTGGTCGGGACCGCGGCCGGTACGGGGGCCGGACTCGGAACCGGCGCGGGCACCGGAGTGGGCGTCGGCAGGGGTGTCTGCATGGGCACGGGAGTGGGCGTCGGCATGGGCACCGGCATGGGGGTCTGCATGGGTACGGGCGCGGGTGCGGGCGCCGGCGCCGGTGGGAACGGCGGCTGCGCGGCCGGGGCGGCCATCGGCTGGGCTGCCGCCGGCATCGGCATCCCGCCGCCGGCCGGCGCGACGGCGGCGGGGAGCGGCATGCCGGTGCCGACGGCGGGAGCGGGGGCGGCCGCGGTGAGCTGCAGGCCGGCCCCGTTGGTCTCGCTGACCAGCCGGTCCACCGCCGCCGTACCCGAGCTGTAGCTGGTCCCGGTGCCCAGCTCGGGTACGGCGGCTCCCCTCCTGGACCCGTAGAGCACCTGCTCCAGGCCGGACACCAGGCGACGCACGTCGACCTGGGGGCGCACCACGAGCCGCAGGAAGCGGCTGGAGGATCCGATCTTGTTGCCGCACTCGCGGACCAGGATCCGGTGCTCGGTGAGCATCCGGTCCCGGACCACCGTGCCCTCGGCGCCGACGGGCAGGCGCACGAAGAGGAAGTTGCCCTGGGAGGGGTACACGGTGAGGCCGGGGAGTGCGGAGAGGCGGCTGGCCATCTCCAGCCGGTCGCGGCGGACCTGCATCAGGCTCTGCGCGTACTCGGTGCCGTGCTCCTTGAGCATGAACACCACGTGCTCGGCAAAGGAGTTGAGGTTCCACTTCGGCAGCATCGAACGGACCTTGCCGGCCAGCGCCGGGTTGGCGACCAGGTAGCCGAAGCGTATGCCGTGCAGGCCGAAGTTCTTGCCGAGGCTGCGCAGGACGATCACATTGGGGCGGAGCATGGCCTCCTGGACGACGCTGGGCTCGGCCTCCGCGTCGGCGAACTCCAGGAAGGACTCGTCGACGACCACCAGGTCCAGATCGGCCATCGCGTCCATGAACTGCACCAGCTGCTGGCGGCGCAGATAGCCGCCGTCGGGGTTGTTCGGGTTGCAGACGACCGCGACCCGGGTGCCCCTGGCCCGGATGAACTCGGCGTACTGCGCGAGGTCCAGCGCGAAGCCGTTCACCTCCTGGAGCGGGAACATGTCGACCCGCTTGCCCGTCTCCATCGGCTGGTCGGTCCAGCGGCCGAACGTGGGAACCGGGATCGCCAGGGACTCGCGGACCAGCAGATGGTCGATCCAGGTGATCAGCTCGGTGGAGCCGTTGCCCATCGCCACGCACTGCGGCGGCAGCTGCAGGAGACTGCACAGCTCGCTCGTGATGGTGTCGGCGCCGCTCGGGTAGTACGTGACGATCTCCCGCAGCCGGGCCGACATCTCCTCGAACATGGCCGGTGTCGGGAAGTACGGATTGCACGGGATGCAGAAGTCCACCGGGCCGGATCCGTCGCCGCCCTCTCGCGTCAGCGCCGCCATCGAGGGGCTGTGCGCGGCGGTGCCGCGGAACAACGAGGTGACGTTGCCGGCCAAGGGGACCTCCGTTCAGGGTGGCCCGTGCGGGGGAGCACGGGCCACCCTTGGATACGGAGGCGGGTGAGGTGGCGTTCAACTCGCGGGATACGTGAGCGGGTTCACTGCGTGAGTGATGCTCACGTCCCGAACGTGTGGATCGTGGCCGACGGTACATCTGTCCCGGTCACGAACCGGACCTGCGCTTGTTCCATACGTCGAACCCGACCGCCACCAGCAGGGCGAGGCCCTTGATGACCTGCTGCCAGTCGGTGCCCACGCTGAGGAGGTTCATGCCGTTGTTGAGCACGCCGAGGACGAGACCGCCGATGATGGCACCGAGCACGGTGCCGACACCGCCGCTCATGGACGCGCCACCGATGAACGAGGAGGCGATCGCCTCCAGTTCGAAGTTGACGCCGGCCTTCGGCGAGGCCGCGTTCAGCCGGGCGGCGACCACCAGACCCGCCAGGGCCGCGAGCACGCCCATGTTCAGGAAGACGTGGAAGGTGACCTTCTTGTCCCTCACGCCGGACAGCTTGGCCGCCGGCAGGTTGCCGCCGATGGCGTAGACGTGGCGGCCGAAGACCGCGTTGCGCATGACGTAGCCGTAGCCGACGACCAGCGTGCCGAGGATGATCAGCACGATCGGGGCGCCCTTGTAGCTGGCGAGCAGCAGGGTGAGGACGAGGATCGCCGCCACCAGGGCCGTCAGCTTGAGCAGGAACAGACGGGTCGGTACCACCGCCAGGGCGAACTCCTGCTGGCGCCGCCGGTCCCGGAACTCCTGCCACACCACGGAAGCGATCAGGACGAGCCCGAGCAGCAGGGTGAGGTTGTGGTAGTTGGTGCCCGGGCCGGCCTCGGGCAGGAAGCCGTTGCCGAGCTTCTGCAGACCGCCGGGGAACGGGCCGAGGGTCTGGCCCTTGAGCAGGATCTCGGTCAGGCCGCGGAAGAGCAGCATCCCGGCGAGGGTGACGATGAAGGACGGTATGCCGAGATAAGCGATCAGACAGCCCTGCACCGCGCCGGCGACCGCGCCCACCAGCAGGCACAGCACCAGCGCGACCGGCCAGGCGACCCCGTGCTGCACCGTCAGCACGGCCGCGAAGGCGCCGACGAACGCCGTGAGCGAGCCGACCGACAGGTCGATGTGCCCGGCGATGATCACCAGCATCATGCCGATCGCGAGGATCAGGATGTAGCTGTTCTGCAGGACCAGGTTGGAGACGTTGCGCGGCAGCAGCAGGTCCCCGTCCGTCCAGATCGCGAAGAGGACCACGATCAGGCCGAGCGCGATCAGCATGCCGTACTGGCGCATGTTGCGGCGCAGCCCGGTCAGCACGAGCCGGAGCAGTCCGGTGCCGGCGGCCTCCGCGCTCCCGCCCGGCGGCGCGGGGGCCGGGCTCTTGGCGGTCACGTCCGTGCTCATCGCGACACCTCTTCGTCCTTCGCGTCGTCCGCCGGCGCCTTGTCCTTCGTCATATGGCGCATCAGCACTTCCTGGGTGGCCTCGGCCCGCGGCACCTCGCCCGTGAGCCGGCCGGCGGCCATCGTGTAGATGCGGTCGCACATGCCGAGCAGTTCGGGCAGCTCGGAGGAGATGAAGACGACCGCCTTGCCCTGGGCGGCGAGCCGGTCGATGACCGTGTAGATCTCGTACTTGGCGCCCACGTCGATGCCACGGGTCGGTTCGTCGAGGATCAGCACATCGGGGCCGGCGAAGATCCATTTGCTGAGGACGACCTTCTGCTGGTTGCCGCCCGAGAGCTTGCCCACCGGTTCGAAGACCGTCGGCGCCTTGATGTTCATGGACTTCCGGAAGCCCTCGGAGACCTGCCGCTCCTCGTGCTCGTCCACGATTCCGCGCCTGGCCACCTTGTCCAGCGCGGTCAGCGAGATGTTGCGGTTGACGGTGTCGATGAGGTTGAGGCCGTAGTGCTTGCGGTCCTCGGTGACGTAGGCAATGCCGTGCCGGACCGCCTCCGGGACGGTCCTTGTCCGGATCTCGGTGCCGTCCTTCAGGACCGTGCCGCCCGCGTACCGGCCGTAGGTGCGCCCGAAGACGCTCATCGCGAGTTCGGTGCGGCCCGCGCCCATCAGGCCCGCGATGCCGACGATCTCCCCGCGGCGCACCAGGAGCGACACGTCGTCCACGACCTTGCGCTGCTGGTCGACAGGGTGGCGCACGGTCCAGTCGCGGATCTCCAGCGCCGGTGGCGCGCCCTCCTCCGGCCGGTGCGGGGTGCGTTCGGGGAAGCGGTGGTCGAGGTCGCGGCCGACCATGCCGGCGATGATCCGCTCCTCGGTCGTCTCCGGCGCCTTCACGTCGAGGGTCTCGATGGACCGGCCGTCCCGGATGATCGTCACCGAGTCGGCGACCTCGCGGATCTCGCCCAGCTTGTGCGAGATGACGATCGAGGTGATGCCCTGGTCCTTCAGTTCCAGGACGAGGCCGAGGAGTTTGCCGCTGTCCTCGTCGTTCAGGGCCGCCGTCGGCTCGTCCAGGATCAGCAGCCTCACCTCCTTCGACAGCGCCTTGGCGATCTCCACCAGCTGCTGCTTGCCCACGCCGATGTCGGCGACCCGGGTCTCCGGGTGCTCGTCCAGGCCGACCCGGCGCAGCAGTGCGGTGGCGTGGCGCAGGGTGTCGCGCCAGTTGATGAGTCCGCGCCTGGCGTGCTCGTTGCCGAGGAAGAGGTTCTCCGCGATGGACAGGTGCGGCACCAGTGCCAGCTCCTGGTGGATGATGACGATGCCGTGCTGCTCGCTCGCCCGGATGTCCCTGAACCGGCAGACCTCCCCCTCGAAGAGGATGTCGCCCCCGTAACTTCCGTACGGGTGGACGCCGGAGAGCACCTTCATCAGGGTGGACTTGCCGGCGCCGTTCTCTCCGCACACGGCGTGGACCTCGCCCTGCCGGACGGTCAGGGTGACGTCCGACAGCGCCTTGACGCCGGGAAAGGTCTTGACGATCGAGCGCATCTCCAGGACGGGTCCCGCCATGGTCGTGCCTTCCAATCCGTGGGGAACAGGGGCGGGTTACTTGAGGTCGGCTTCGGTGTAGTAACCCCCGTCGACCAGCACCTTCCGGTAGTTGCTCTTGTCGACGCTGACCGGCTGGAGCAGGTAGGCGGGCACGACCTTGGTCCCGTTGTCGTAGGTCTTGGTGTCGTTGACCTCGGGCTTCTTGCCCTTCAGGGAGTCGTCCAGCATCGTGGCGGCGACCTCGGCGAGCTTGCGGAGGTCCTTGTAGACGGTCTGCGTCTGCTGGTCCGCGATGATCGACTTCACCGAGGCCAGTTCGGCGTCCTGACCGGTGAGGACCGGCAGCGGCTTGCTGCCCGAGCCGTAGCCGTCCGACTTCAGGGCGGACAGGATGCCGATGGAGATGCCGTCGTACGGCGAGAGGACCGCGTCGACCCGGCCGCTCCTGTAGGCCGAGGTGAGGATGTCCTCCATGCGCTTCTGCGCGGTGGTGCCGTCCCAGCGCAGGGTGACGACCTTGTTCAGCGCGGTCTGGCCGGATCTGACCACCAGCTGCTTGTTGTCGATGTACGGCTGGAGGACGCTCATGGCGCCGCCGAAGAAGTACTTGGTGTTGTTGTCGTCGTTGGAGCCGGCGAACAGCTCGATGTTGAACGGGCCCTTCCTGCCCTTGCTCAGCCCGAGCTTGTCGACGATGTACCGGCCCTGGAGCCTGCCGACCTTCTCGTTGTCGAACGAGGCGTAGTAGTCGACGTTCTTGCTGCCGAGGATCAGCCGGTCGTAGGAGACGACCGGTATGTTCGCGTCCGCGGCCTGCTGGAGCACGCTGTTCAGGGACTTGTTGTCGATGGCCGCGATGATCAGGCCCTTGACGCCCTGCGTGATCAGGTTCTCGATCTGCGAGACCTGCTGCTCCGGGTCGTCCTCGCCGTAGACGAGCTTGGTCTTGTAGCCCTTGGCCTCCAGGTCCTTGACGACGTTCCTGCCGTCGGCGATCCAGCGCTCGGAGGACTTCGTCGGCATCGCGATGCCGATGGTGGCGCCCTTGACGTCGCCCGGCTTCTCCTTGCTGCCGCCCGCACCGCTCTGCCCGCAGGCGGTGAGGGCGAGGGCGAGCGAGGCGGCTGCGGCCATGGCGGCCAGGGCGCTTCTGCGAGTAGGCATGGTGATCGTCCTGTTCTTCTCATCGTCGAGGGTTCGGTGAGGTCGGGTTGCAGCGCCCTGAAGGGGCGCGGGGACTGCGCGACCGGCCACACACGGCCCGCAGCCCCCTCGGTCATCCAGGGGCACCTTCGGAGGGGAACCGGTTCAAAGACCCCGGCAGCCGGGAGCCGAGCGGCGCCATGCCGCCGTCCGCGCCGTGCCGGGCGAGCAGGTCCAGGGCGAGCCGGCCGCGCCGCACCCGCTCCCGGGCGGTGTCCAGGGCCAGGTCCCGCAGATGGGCGCCCCACGGGTAGATGCCGGGGGCCCTGGACAGGCCGAACTTCAGGTAGAGCGGTGCGCCGCGCCGGATCAGCTCGGCGACCTCGTACATCCGGACGTAGCCGCCGAGGTCGTCGGGGGCCTCGATGTACATGTCCATGGGGGCGCCGGACACCCGGCGGATCTCGGTGAGGTGGTCCAGCGTCAGATCGCTGGGCACGTTGACGGAGTCGGCGCCGAGCCGCTCGAAGACGGCGTACGAGGCCGGGTTGACCGGGCCGATCAGCGCCGAGACCTTCAGCGTGGTGCCGGCCGGGATGATGCCCGTCTCGCGCGCCCGGTGCAGGGTCCACAGCACGCCCTCGTCGGCGACCAGCAGACACCTGACGCCCAGCTCGGTGGCCCGGACTGCGTCCTCCACGCAGCCGGCGACGGCGTCGTGGCCCCGGGCGCGCAGTCCGGCCCCCCGCGAGTCGGACCGCACCGAGCCGCCGGTGTCCCAGGTGCCGCGGGGGCCGGTGAACAGGCAGAGTTCGATGTCGCGTTCGGCGGTGGCCTCGGCCATCTCGGTGATCTCGGCGTCGGTGAGCATCCACACGCCGCTTCCCTGGCTGATCCGGTGGATCGGCACATCGAGGCGCGAGGCCTCCTTGAGGACGACCGCCAGCGCTTCGGGACCCTCGCACGAGGGGATCTCGGTGCGCCAGCGGCCGCCGCCGGGGAAGCTGTGGGCGGAGGCGTCGGCGGGGTCGAGGGCAGGCGCGCCCAGGCCGAGTGCGGTGAGCAGCTGCTCGCCGGGCCTGCGGACTGCCGGGGCGGATGCGTCGGTCACAAGCCGTCCTTTAGTGTTCGGTATTTCGGACAAGGTTCGACTCTCAGGGCAGGGAAAACGCCGGGTGGTACGCCGGTCAGGGCGCCGCCGTACCAGCGCCGACCGGCGTACGGCGGACCGTGTCTTCCGCATCAGGGCTCGGCGTGACCCGGAAGACACGGGCCTAGGGGCGCAGCAGCACCTTGCCCACCCTCGGATCGCCGGCCCCCACCAGCTCGACGGCCCGCGCGAACCCGGTCAGCGGCAGCTCGTGCGTGACCAGCGGCAGCGGGTCCAGCAACCCGGCCCCCAGCATCCGGACGGCATGGGCCCAGGCGGCAGGCGGCGCCCCGAAGACCGTGTGCACCTCCAGCTGCCGAACGACGAGAGCGGTCGGGTCGAGCCCGTCCGCGCCCGGCGCCGGGATCCCGGTGAGGACCAGACGCCCGCCGCGCCGGAGGAGCGAGGCGGCGGTACGCGCGGCGGACGCGGACCCGGCGGTCTCGATCACCACGTCGACGTCGTCGGGGAGTGCGGGACCTTCGGCGTTCGTGATCCGGAAATCGGTGGCCCCGAACCGCCGGGACAGCGCCTCCCGGTCGCCCCGCGCGCCCACCACCAGCAGCTGGGCCGGTGACACGGCCTTCAGGAACTGCACGGCGAACATCCCGAGCGTGCCCGTGCCGACCACCGCGACCCGCTCACCCGGCCGGGTGTCCGCCTTCAGCGCGGCGGCGGCGACGCAGGCGGCCGGCTCCAGCAGTGCCGCGGCGGTGAGGTCGGCGTCGTCCGCCAGGACGTGCAGCAGCCGGGCGGGCAGCGTCAGCGTGGCCGCCATGGCGCCGGGCCGGGTGAACCCGGTCTCCTCGTACCCGGCGGTGCACAGCGTGGTCTCGCCCGCGTGGCAGCGGTCGCAGACCTGGCAGTTGCGAAAGCCCTCGCCGACCACCTTGCGCCCGACGAGCGCCCCGGGCACCCCGGCGCCCACCGCCGTGACCGTACCCGACCACTCGTGGCCGGGAGTGAGCGGATAACGGACGTACCCCTCGGGCCGGTTGCCCTGGTACACCTCGCGGTCGCTGCCGCAGACGCCGGCCGCGTGCACGGCCACCAGTGCCTCGCCGGGACCGGGCTCGCGAGGCGTGTGGGCCTCGATCCGGTGCACGCCCGGCGCCTCGACCAGCACCTGGGAACTCACTTCGTCCCCTCCGGCCTGCGCTGCTCCCAGCCCTCGGCCCACAGGTCGAACCGGGCCTGCTGCTGCGGGAACTCGGCAGCTGCGTCCACGTCCAGCTCGACGCCGAGCCCGGGCGCGTCGGACAGCTCGAAGTACCCGTCCACGACCTCCGGCGCCCCCTTGACCACCTTCTTGATCTCCGCGTCCGCGAAGTCGTTGAAGTGCTCCAGGATCTTGAAGTTCGGCGAGGTGAAACCGACTTGGAGGGAGGCGGCGGTCAGCACGGAGCCGCCCACGTTGTGCGGGGCGACCAGCATGTAGTGCGTCTCGGCGGTCGCGGCGAGCTTCCGGGTCTCCCAGATGCCGCCGATGTGGCCGACGTCGGGCTGGATGACGTCCACGGCCTGGCTCTCGAACAGCTCGCGGAACTCGATCCGGTCGTGGATGCGTTCACCGGTGGCGACCGGCATGTCGACCTTGGCCGCGACCTTCTCCAGCGCCTTCAGGTTCTCCGGCGGCACCGGCTCCTCCAGCCAGGCCGGCCGGAAGGGGGCCAGCTCCTTGGCCAGCCGGACGGCGGTGGCGGGGGAGAAGCGGCCGTGCATCTCCAGCATCAGCTCGGCCTCCGGGCCGATGGCGTCCCGCACGGCCTCGATCAGCGAGACGGCGTACAGGGTCTGCCGGTGGTCGAGTTCGAAGTGTCCGGTGCCGAACGGGTCGATCTTCAGCGCCTTGTAGCCCCGTTCCACGACCCCCTGCGCGGCCTTGTGGTACGCCTCCGGCGTTCGCTCGGTCGTGTACCACCCGTTGGCGTACGCCTTGACCCGGTCGGTGACCTTCCCGCCGAGCAGCTGCCACACCGGCACGCCGAGCGCCTTGCCCTTGATGTCCCAGCACGCCATCTCGACCACCGCGATGCCGGACATGACGATTTCACCGGCTCGCCCGTAGTCGCCGTACTTCATGCGGCGCACGAGATCCTCGGCCGCGAACGGGTCCGAGCCGAGAACGTGGTTGGCCTCGGCTTCCCGCAGGTAGCCGATGAGCGCGTCGGTGCGACCGAGCATCCGGGTCTCGCCCACTCCCGTGATGCCCTCGTCGGTGTGCACCTGGACGTAGGTCAGGTTGCGCCACGGCGTGCCGACCACGTGTGTGCTGATTCCGGTGATGCGCACGGCAGTTGCCTCTCAGCTGTTCGAGATTTCGTCACACGTTCGAAATGTTGGCGTGACAGTAAGGAGGGGGCGGCAAGGGTGTCAATGGGGCGAACAGGTAACGGTTTCGGCAAAGGTTTCGACCACTCTTTCGGTCCCGCACGAAACCTTCACAGGGGCGCCTGGAACCTGACCCGTGCGGACTCTAGTCTTCCCGCGTCATGGACTACTGCCTCCCGTGCCAACGGCACCTCAATGGCGCTCTGGCCTGCCCGGGGTGCGGAACTCCGGCCGACCGGCTCGCCGTCGCGGCGGGCGCGCCGGTCGCGCACGCGCGCGACTACGCACAAGGCCCCGCGCAGCCGCCGCCGGCACCGTACGGGGGGCACACGCACGAGCGGCCGTACCACGGGCCGTACGAGGAACACGCGTACCAGGAGCACGCGCACGGGGGGCATGCGCACGAGGAGCCGGCGTCCGAGGGGCACGCGTACGAGGGGCCGTACGACGAACAGCACGAACAGCATGACGAGCGGCACGACGGTCCGGACGGGTCCGCGGAGCCGTCCTGGCCGGCGGATACGGACGAGGACGAGGACGACCAGGAGGCGGCCGAGGACGGCGCTCCCGCCGTCCGGCGTGCCCGTTCCGGGGTGAGCCGGCGGGACCGCAAGGCCGCCGTGCACCGGCGCCGCCGACGCCGTACCGTGCTGGTCGCCGCCGGATTCGTGCTCGCGGCGGGCGGACTCAGCGTCGCCGAACTCGGCACGGACGTACCCTTCTCGCCCTTCGCCGGCGACACACCGGCCACGGCGGGGGACACCGCGGCGGACGGCGGCGCCGCCTCTCCCGCGCCGGACCGCCCCGCCGACCCGCTGGACGCCTCCTCCGGCGCGACCCCGGGCGCGGGCGGCTCCGCCTCCCCGGACGTCTCGTCCTCCGCGTCCGCCTCGAAGTCCCCCAAGGCCGAGGACTCCGCCTCGCCCTCCGCCGAGGAGACCGGCGAGGCCCAGCATTCGGCCACGACGGGCTCCGGCACGAGCGTCACCACCACCGCCGCCCCGGCCCCCAGCCGGCCCGCCACCACCCCGACCGCGGCCCCGACGACCGCCGCCCCCACCCCCGAGCCGTCGCCCACCAAGACCTGCAACCGCTTCCTGTGGTGGTGCACCTGACCGGTACGGCGCACGCCGTGCCGCCCTCCGGAAGACGGGCTCCGGCAACGACCTGAAGGGGCGCGAGGAACCGCGCGGCCGGCCGGACGCAACCCGGCCCCGGAGGTGCACCCCACCCGGCAGACGCGAACCGGAACGACGCAGCCGCATCCCACGTCCAGGGATGCGGCTGCTGTCGTGGTGAACGACCGGCGTCAGACCAGCGTCACGGTGATGTTCCCCCGCGTCGCCTTCGAGTACGGGCACACCTGGTGCGCCTTTTCGACCAGGTCCTTCGCGGTCGCCGCGTCGACGTCCGGAATGCTCGCCGAGATCTCCACGATGATCCCGAAACCCTCGTCGTTCTTGCCGATGCCGACCTTGGCCGTGACCGTCGAGCCGGACACGTCGGCGCCTTCCTGCCGGGCCACGACACCCAGCGCCCCCTGGAAGCAGGCGCTGTACCCCGCGGCGAACAGCTGCTCCGGATTCGTGCCCGCACCGTTGCCGCCCATCTCCTTGGGCGGGTTCACGACGACGTCGAGCCTGCCGTCGTCGGTGGCTACGCGGCCGTCGCGGCCGTTCTCGGCGGTGGCGACGGCGGTGTACAGGACGTCGGACTGCGTGATGGGCATGCGGTTGTCTTCCTCCTCGGTCCGCCGCGACTCGCGCCCACGATCGCCGACGGATTTCGGAAAGAAGTTACCGCATGCCGAAATCGACGGGAAGGCCGTCAGAGCTTGACGACCATCTTCCCGATGTTGTCGCCGCGCAGGACCCCGAGGAACGCCTCCAGGTTGTTGTCGATGCCCTCGACCACGGTCTCGCGGTACTTCAGCGCGCCCGAGGCGACCCACGGGCCCACCTCCTGGACGAACTGGGGCTGCAGGTCGTAGTGGTCGCCGACCAGGAAGCCCTCGATGCGGCCGCGGGTCTGGATGAGGCGCGCGAGGTTCCTGGGGCCGGGGGCGGGCTCGGTGTTGTTGTAGACCGAGATCATGCCGCAGACCGCGATCCGGCCGCCCTGGTTCAGCGAGCCGATGGCCGCCTCCAGGTGGTCCCCGCCGACGTTGTCGAAGTACACGTCGATGCCGTCGGGTGCGGCCTGGCGCAGCTGCTCGTCGACCGGGCCGCTCTTGTAGTTGAACGCGGCGTCGAAGCCGTACTCCTCCACCAGCAGCTCGACCTTCTCGTCGGACCCGGCCGAGCCGATGACCCGGGAGGCGCCCTTGAGCTTGGCGATCTGGCCCACCTGGCTGCCCACGGCACCGGCCGCGCCCGACACGAACACGACGTCGCCCTCCTTGAAGGAGGCGGTGCGCAGCAGGCCGGCGTAGGCGGTCAGGCCGGTCATGCCGAGCACGCCCAGGTACGTCGACAGGGGCGCGGCCTGCGGGTCGACCTTGACCGCGTTCTTCGCGTCCAGCGCCGCGTACTCGCGCCAGCCGAAGAAGTGGAGCACGTGGTCGCCGACCGCGATGCCCTCGGCGTTGGACTCGATCACCTCGCCGACCGCACCGCCCTGCATGACCTTGCCCAGCTCGTAGGGCGCGGCGTACGACTTCGCGGCGCTCATCCTGCCGCGCATGTACGGATCGACGGAGAGGTACTTGTTCCGCACCAGCACCTGGCCCTCGCCCGGGGCCGGGACCGGCGCCTCGACCAGGGCGAAATCCTCGGGCTTGGGCCAGCCGACGGGACGGCTGAGCAGGTGCCACTCGCGGTTGATCATGACAGAGCCTTTCTCGGTCTTGCAGAGGGTTACTTCAGTACCTGAAACAACCATGCTCCTGAATATTTCATGATGTCAAGTAACCGGCTATCCTGGTGGGCATGTCCACCCCATCGAAGACCCACCGCCCCGACGCGCTGACCCTGGAGGTCGTCGAACTGATCGGTGACGTCGTGGCCCGGTTCTACGCGGACTACGAGAAGGCGGCGGGCGAGCACACCCTCACCGGCCCGCAGGCCCGGCTTCTCAGCATGCTCGCGCTGGAGCCGCTGCCCATGCGCAAGCTGGCGCAGAAACTGAAGTGCGAGCCGTCGAACGTGACCGGGATCGTGGACCGCCTGGAAGCCCGCGGCCTGGTCGAACGCCGCCCGGACCCGGCCGACCGCCGGGTGAAGGTGGCCGCCGCCACCGAGGAGGGCCGGAGCGTCGCCCGCGATTTGCGCGAGGGCCTCCACTTCGCCCGCGAACCCCTCGCCGGCCTCTCCGACGACGAACGCCGCTCCCTGCGGGACCTGCTCCGCCGGATGCTGGACGACTGACCGCCCGCACTGTCACACCGAGCCAGTAAAGTCCTCGCCATGCGCGATCTTGGGGTGGGTTTCGGTTATCTGCTGAAGGGCCAGCGGTGGGTGGCCCTTCACGGCCGGCAGTACGGGTTCGGGCTGCTGCCCGGCCTGATCACGCTGGTGCTGTACGCCGGCGCGCTCGTCGCGCTCGCCCTGTGGGGCGAGGACGCGGTCACCTGGGCGACGCCGTTCGCGGACGACTGGGCGAGCCCCTGGCAGGGCCTGTTCCGCGGCTTCCTGACGGCCGTCCTCTTCGCCCTCGGGCTGCTGCTGGCCGTGCTGACCTTCACGGCCGTTACCCTGCTGGTCGGCCAGCCCTTCTACGAGAACCTCTCGGAGAGGGTCGACGCCGACGTCTCGCCCGACGGCACCGCCCCCCGCTCGGACCTGCCGCTCTGGCGCGAACTGTGGATCTCGGCCCGGGACAGCCTGCGCGTCCTGGTCCGAGCCGGCCTGTGGGGCCTGCTGCTCTTCGCCCTCGGCTTCCTGCCCGTCGTCGGGCAGACCGCCGTCCCCGTGATCGGCTTCTTCGTCACCGGCTTCTTCCTCACCGAGGAACTCGCCGCCGTGGCCCTGCAGCGCCGGGGCGTCGAACTCCGCAGCCGCCTCACCCTGCTCCGCTCCCGCAAGACCCTGGTCTGGGGTTTCGGCACGCCCCTGGGTGTGGCCTTCCTGGTGCCGTTCGTCGCGGTGTTCCTGATGCCGGGCGCGGTCGCGGGTGCCACCCTCCTCGCCCGTGACCTGCTGGGCGAGGAGAGCGCGGACGACGAGACCGGGCAGGAGCAGGAGGTCACCTCCTGAACGCGGTCTCCGCGGCCACCGTCACGATGGACCGCACCTGCGCGATGATGTCCAGCCGGTTCTGCACGAAGTCGGGATCGGTGACCTCGGTGGTGTTCCCGGCGCCGAACTGCAGGACCGGCGTGTGCACATGCCCGCCGGGCAGCGTGTCGTGCAGCCCGAGCCGGTCGCGCAGCAGGGTCGCCCGGTAGGCGATCTCGTTGGAGAGGTAGTCGCCGCCCGCCCCGGCGCGGGCGGTGGAGCCGGGGGTCGGCCCGTCCGGGCGTACGACGGGGCCGGTCCCTCCCGCCGGGATCTCGGTCACCTCCGTGTGGTCGTACACCGGGAACCGGCCCGTGGGTGCGGCCACGACGGCCGCGTACGGCAGGGTCGTGCCCGTCCACTGCGGCTGTGACGCCGGGTCGGCGACCGGGACCGTCCCGGTCCGGGAGACGTCGTCGTTGTCCGGGAAACCGCCGCGCCAGGCGCCGTTGGTGCGCTCGATGTCGAACCGTCCGGCGCGGCCCTGGCTCACGGTCGTGAACAGGTCTACCTCCGGCAGGTACGGCCGCAGTGTCCGCTCCACCGTGCCCTCGGCGAAGTCCTGCCAGCGCACCGGGAACACCGCGGTCTCGATGCGTGCCGGCCCCTGCGCGGTCTCCACGACCGTGCCGTCCAGCGCGAGCGCGGTCGCCCCCGACGGATTCGAGATACGGATGTCCCGGTCGAGCGTGAAGGGGTCGAAGCCGGTGAGCAGGATCCGGCGCAGATGACCCCCTTCCGGGTAGCGGATGTCGGTCTGCCCGCGCGAGGTCCGCTCCAGCCGGTCCGACAGCGAGGCCCGTTGCCCGTCCGTGAGTCCGAACTCCGGCTGCCAGGTGCGCACCTGACGGGTCAGCCCCAACCGCGCCCAGTACAGGGGCCGGTCGTCGTCCCGGGACAGGTCCGCCCGTCGCCCGTCACCAGCCTTTCGGCGAAGCGCTCCGCGCCCTTCCGGTCCCGTCGGCTCCCGTCCCTGCGCCCGGTCCACGGCCCGCCGCCACAACGCGGAGCCCTCCCGTTCGACGATGCGGCGGGCCTGCGCATAGGAGTGCGCGCGTGCCAGCGACCGGCCGAACTCCGGGGCCACGTCGTCGAATCCGGAGCGCCGGAGGATCTCCTGCGGCACGGCCCTGTCGAGCCGCTGTTCCTCGACGGTGGGGGAGGGGGCGGCCGGGCCGGCAACGGCCACGGGTGTGGGGGCGGACAGGCCGGTCAGCAGGGCCAGTCCGAGAACGCCGAGGCGAAGGCGCATAAGGCTCAAGGGAGTTCGGGTCCTTCCGTCGCTGTGGGGCGCGTGGTGCGGTGGACGCCGGCAGTATCGCGTGACGGAAGCGGCCTACGCCATGGTGCGTGCGATCTCCCCGGCCTGCGCACGCAGCACCCCGAGGAACGCCCGCACCGCCGGCGCCGTCGGCCGGCCGCGTACGGGGGCCGCGTACACCGCCCGCGCCGGCGCCTCCGCACCTCTCAGGGGCGCTCGTGGGCCGGCACCCTCAGTCCACCCGTGCCCCCAGCAGCCGCAGGAAGTCGCGGAACGCCCCCGGCATGTCGACCGACTCCGGGTCCAGCAACCACTGGTACTGCAACCCGTCCATCACGGCGACGGAGCAGCGGCGCGACCCGCTCCGGCGTGAGCCCGTTCGGCAGCCGGTCCCCGCACTCGGCCCGCAGCATCCCCGCCATCGACTCCCGCACCCGCGCGTACCGCTCGCCGGAGTACCGCCGGGCCGGATGTCCCTCGCCGCCCTACAGGTGGCGCATGCACGATGGGAGGCACCTGCACGGACTCGACGAGGAGGAACCGATGGCGGCATCCCAGCCCAGCCCGGCCGAGAAGGCCCGCGAGGCGGTCGTGGAGGCCGCCCTCGGCAGACTCGGCCTCGACGCCAAGGCCCGGCTGCTGGCCGGCCAGGACACCTGGAGCCTGCCCGCGCTGCCCGAGATCGGCCTGAAGTCCCTGGTCATGTCCGACGGCCCGATCGGCGTCCGGGGCGTGCGCTGGACCGCCGACGACCCCTCCGTCGCCCTGCCCTCGCCGACCGCGCTCGCCGCCACCTGGGACCCGGAACTCGCCCGCCGGGCCGGGGTGCTGCTCGCCCAGGAGGCCCGCCGCAAGGGCGTCCACGTCCTGCTCGCGCCCACGGTCAACCTGCACCGCTCCCCGCTCGGCGGACGCCACTTCGAGTGCTACAGCGAGGACCCGTACCTCACCGGCGCCATCGGCACCGGTTACGTCCGCGGCGTCCAGTCCGGCGGAGTCGGCACCACCGTCAAGCACTTCGTCGCCAACGACGCCGAGACCGACCGCTTCACGGTGAACAACCTCGTATCCGAACGCGCCCTGCGCGAGTTGTACCTGGCCCCCTTCGAGGCGATCGTCGAGAACGCCCACCCCTGGGGCATCATGACCGCCTACAACAAGGTCAACGGCACGACGATGACCGAGCACCACCACCTGGTCAACGAGGTGCTGCGCGGCGAATGGGGCTTCGACGGCTGCAACGTCTCCGACTGGACGGCCGCCCGGGACACGGTCGCCGCCCTCGACGGCGGCCTCGACATCGCCATGCCCGGCCCCGGGACCGTGTACGGCCTGGCCCTCGCCCGGGCCGTACGGGAGGGCAGGACCGACGAGGCCACGGTCGACGCCGCCGTCCGCCGGGTGCTGCGGCTCGCCGCCCGCGTCGGCATCCTGGACGGCGCCGGACCGGCCGTCACCGAACTCCCCGCACCGGTCGACGGAGAGGCCCTGGCCCGTGAGATCGCCCGCCGGTCCTTCGTCCTCGTCCGCAACGAACGGGGCGCCCTCCCGCTGAAGGCCGGCACCGTGGCCCTGATCGGCGCCGCCGCCCGTGACGCACGCATCCTCGGCGGCGGCTCCGCCACCGTCTTCCCGGCCCGGATCGTCTCCCCGCTCGACGGCCTCACCGCCGCGCTCCCCGAAGGCACCCTCACCTATGCCGTCGGCGCCGACCCGGCCACCGAACTGGCCGCCGCCGGGCAGGGCTTCCGCCTGCGGGCCGTCTGCCGGGACGCGGACGGCGAGGTCATCGGCACCCGTTCCGCGCCGGGCGGCCTGATCCAGTGGACGGGCACGGACCTTCCCGACGGTGTCACCCTCCCCCGGGCTCTCGGCTCCGCCCGGACCGAGGGGTCCCCCGCCACCCTCCACACCATCGAGCTGACCGGCACCTTCACCCCGCGCGAGTCCGGTCCGCACACCTTCGGCATCAAGGGAACGGGCGCCTTCACCCTCACCATCGGCAGGACGACGTACTACGACGACGTCCAGCGCCCCGACAAGGAGACCCCCTTCGAAGCCTTCTTCGGCGCCCCCGTGCCCCGTGCCCGGGCCGAACTCACCGCCGGCGAGCCCGTCGACGTCTGTCTCACCCACGTCGTCCAGCTGCCCGACGACATGCCGATGCCGGTGGTCGCCTTCGCGCTCGCCCACTCCGCGCCGCGGCGCGACGCCGACGAGCTGATCGCCGAGGCCGTCGAGGCGGCCCGCGCCGCCGACACCGCCGTCGTCGTGGTCGCCACCACCGACCGCGTGGAGTCCGAGGGCTTCGACCGCGGGGACCTCAAGCTCCCCGGCCGGCAGGACGACCTGGTCCGGGCGGTCGCCGCCGCCAACCCGGACACCGTCGTCGTCGTCAACTCCGGCTCCCCGGTGGAACTGCCCTGGCGCGACGAGGTCGCCGCGGTCCTGCTCAGCTGGTTCCCCGGCCAGGAGGGCGGCGCCGCCCTCGCCGACGTCCTCACCGGCGCCCACGAGCCCGGCGGGCGGCTCCCCACCACCTGGGGCTCCCTCGCCGACGCCCCGGTCACCCGGGTCGTCCCGGTCGACGGCGAGCTGCCGTACAGCGAGGACGTCTTCATCGGCTACCGCGCCTGGGAACGGGCCGGGCGCGCCCCCTCGTACCCCTTCGGCCACGGCCTCGGCTACACCGACTGGGCCTACGACTCCCTCGACGTCGACGGCACCACCGTCCGCGTCCGGCTCCGCAACACCGGTGAGCGGCCCGGGCGCGAGGTCGTCCAGGTCTACGTCTCCCCGGCCGGGCCCGGTCCTGAGCGCCCCGCGCGCCGCCTGGCCGGCTTCGCGTCGGTCGAGGCCGGGCCCGGCGAGAGCGCCGAGGTCACCGTGGAACTCCCGCGCCGGGCCTTCGAGGTCTGGGACGAGACGGCGAAGGCGTGGGCATGTGTGAAGGGTTCGTACGAGATCTCCGCCGGACGCTCCATCGCCGACCGCAGGCTCACCGCGCCGATTAACGTCTGATCCGGGACAGTCCCCGCACACCGGGGACAAAGCCCCCCATGAACAGCCCCGGTCCGGGACCTGACACCTGGACCGGGGCTGCACGGCCCCCCACCACGGTGCCGGGCGGTGCCGGAGGACGGCACCGGACGTCGGATCACGGATTCCTCGCCGTGATCGTCCGGTACGCGATGTCCGCCAGCCGGGCCTGGCCGTCCTTGCTGGGGTGGAACCAGTCCCAGTGGCTGAGCTGATCCGTGCCGAACCGGTAGTCGTACACCGCGTTCCGGTCGAAGCGGCAGCGGCGGTCCTTGGCGCAGACCTCCTTCAGCACCTTGTTGTACTCGACCACCCGCTGCTGCACGGAGTCCCGCCGCAGCATCGCCGCGCTGGTCAGATCGTCGGCGTCGCCCAGCATCGACGGACAGATGCCGAGCTTCCACACCTGCTTGCCCAGCATGTTCGTCCGGCCCTCGGACCACAGCCGCTTCAGATTCGGCACGCTCGCCACGTACACCTGTGTCTTCGGCAGCGCCGAGCGCAGCGTGCCCATCGCCTCCTCGAAATCCGCGCGGAAGGCGGACACCGAGGTCATCGCGGACGCCGACGAACGGCAGGCGTCGTTCGCCCCCACCATCACCGTCACCAGCTCCGGACCGTGGGCGACCGCCTGCTCGATCTGCTCCGGCAGATCGGCCATGCGGGCACCCGTCACCGCGTAGTTCCAGCTGCGCTCCGCCGCCCCCTGCGCGCCCAGCAGCCGCACCGCCAGGCTGTCCACCCTGGCGTCGCTGCCCGTCGCCCACGACACCTCCGGACAGTCCGACAGCACCGTGCACGCGTCGAAGCCGCGTGTGATGGAGTCGCCCACCGCGGCGACCGAGTCCGGGCTGCGGTCCCACACCGGAGGCCGGGCCGCGTGCGCCTTCGTGCCGTCGGGCGCGGGCGCACTGCCGCCCATGCCGTCGCATCCGGCGGCGCCCAGCAAGGCGGCCGTCACGACGGCGAGAACGGCCCGCACACGGTGGCTTCGCTTCCGCATCCCTGCAGTTCCCCTCGGTCGACGGTCCGGCACTCCCTCCCATAACAACGTGCGAGGGTTCCCGGCCGGGCACCCGGGAACGGCGCACCCCCGTACAAGCGTCCCCCTGGGTGAATGGCAGCGTTTCCTGGCAGCGGGACCGACGGTACGTCACACTCCTTGCGCCGCCGCAGGGTAGCCTCGCCATCAACGCGGCCGTCGCGCCACTGCCGCCCAGCCAGTCCGCAAGATGTCCCGCTCTGCCCGGAGGTTCCGGTGACGACACGTGGAGTTCTGTACGTGCACTCCGCGCCGCGCGCGCTGTGCCCGCATGTCGAGTGGGCCGTCGCCGGGGTGCTCGGCACGCGCGTCAACCTCGACTGGATCCGTCAGCCCGCGGCCCCCGGCACCTGGCGCTCGGAGTTCTCCTGGCAGGCCGAGGCCGGCACCGCCTCCAAGCTCGCCTCCGCCCTGCGCGGCTGGCAACTGCTCCGCTTCGAGGTCACCGCCGAGCCCTGCCCCACCGCCGAGGGCGAGCGCTACAGCTGCACCCCCGACCTCGGCATCTTCCACGCCGTCACCGGCATCCACGGCGACATCCTCATCCCCGAGGACCGCCTCCGCGCGGCCCTGACCAGGTCTCAGCGGGGAGAGACGGACCTGGAAGCCGAGCTGGCCAAGCTCCTCGGCAAGCCATGGGACGACGAACTGGAGCCCTTCCGCTACGCGGGAGAGGGAGCCCCGGTGCGCTGGCTGCACCAGGTGGTGTGAGCATCCGGACATGAGTGAAGGGCCCCACCTGCAGGTGGGGCCCTTCACTCATGGTCCTCAGACGGTGCGGAAGGCCAGCACCACGTTGTGCCCGCCGAAGCCGAACGAGTCGTTCAGCGCGGCGATGCGGCCCTCGGGCAGCTGACGCGCCTCACCGACGACGACATCCGCGTTGACCTCGGGGTCCAGCTCACGCACGTTGATCGTCGGCGGAGCCGTACGGTTCACCAGCGCCAGGATCGACGCGACGGTCTCGACACCACCGGCACCACCGAGCAGGTGACCCGTCATCGACTTGGTCGCCGAGATGGCCATGTGGTCGACGTCGTCGCCGAAGACCTTGCGCAGCGCCTTGATCTCCGCGACGTCACCCTGCGGCGTCGACGTGGCGTGCGCGTTCACGTGCACGATCTCGGCCGGCTTCAGGTCCGCGTTGTCGAGCAGGTTCTGCAGCGCGTGGGCGATGCCGTTGCCGGACGGCTCGGGCTGCGTGATGTGGTGGGCGTCGGCAGAGATGCCCTGCCCGACCGCCTCGGCGTAGATCCGCGCGCCGCGGGCCTTCGCGTGCTCCTCGGACTCCAGCACGATCACACCGGCGCCCTCGCCGAGCACGAAGCCGTCACGGCCGGCGTCGTAGGGACGCGAGGCGCCCTGCGGGTCGTCGTTGTTCTTGGACATCGCCATCATGTTGCCGAACGCGACGATGGGAAGCGGGTGGATGGCGGCCTCGGTACCACCGGCGACGACCACGTCCGCACGCCCGGTGCGGATCATCTCGATCGCGTACCCGATGGCCTCCGCGCCCGAGGCGCAGGCCGAGACCGGGGTGTGCACACCGGCGCGGGCACCCAGCTCGATACCGACGTTGGCCGCCGGGGAGTTGGGCATCAGCATCGGCACGGTGTGCGGGGAGACGCGGCGGACGCCCTTCTCCTTGAGCACGTCGTACTGGTCCAGGAGGGTCGTGACACCACCGATGCCGGAGGCGATGACGGCACCGAGACGGTCCGGGTTCACGGACGCGTCCTCGCCGGCCCTGGCGGTGAAACCGGCGTCCTTCCAGGCCTCCTGAGCGGCGATCAGCGCGAACTGCGCGGACCGGTCCAGCTTGCGGGCCTGCGGCCGGGGGATGATCTCGCCCGGCTCGACGGCGATCTGCGCGGCGATACGGACCGGCAGCTCGGCCGCCCACTCCTGCTCCAGGAGGCTGACACCGGACTTGCCGGCGACGAGGGCCTCCCAGGTCGAGGCTGCGTCGCCACCCAGCGGTGTGGTTGCGCCGATACCGGTGACGACCACGGTGCGATTGGTCGGGCTCACGGGAATTCTTTCTCCAACGGATGCGGGATTCGACGGCGCCACCGCCGGGTGGCGGGGCCTTGCAGCCTGACGGCCTACAGCCTGGCTCAGGCCTGGTGCTTGAGGATGTAGTCGGTCGCGTCGCCGACGGTCTTGAGGTTCTTGACGTCCTCGTCCGGGATCTTCACGTCGAAGCGCTCCTCGGCGGCGACGACGACCTCGACCATGGACAGCGAGTCGACGTCCAGGTCGTCGGTGAAGGACTTGTCCAGCTGGACGTCCTCAACCGGGATGCCGGCGATCTCGTTCACGATTTCGGCGAGACCGGCGACGATCTCTTCCTGAGTGGCGGCCATGTCAGGCGCTCCTTCTTAGATATTCCAGACGGTTTGTGGCATTTGCCCCCCTGCCGAATCGCATGATCCGGCACGGAGTGCCTAGGGGAGGGTAACGACCGTGGCGGCGTAGACGAGACCCGCCCCGAATCCGATGACGAGCGCGGTGTCGCCGCTCTTCGCCTCCCCGGTCGCCAGGAGCCGCTCCATCGCGAGCGGGATCGAGGCGGCCGAGGTGTTGCCGGTGGTGCGGATGTCACGGGCGACCGTGACATGCTCCGGCAGCTTGAGCGTCTTCACCATCGAATCGATGATCCGCACGTTGGCCTGGTGCGGGATGAAGACGTCCAAGTCGTCCGCGGTGATTCCGGCCGCGTCCAGCGCCTGCTGGGCGACCTTCGCCATCTCGAACACGGCCCAGCGGAACACCGCCTGGCCCTCCTGCGTGATCGCAGGGAACTTGACGTTGCCCTCGCTGTCGACGGGCAGTTCGGTGAGGTCGCCGATCCTGAAGCGGTCCCACGGGACGGTCTGCTTGATCGTCTCGGACTTGTCGCCCTCGGAGCCCCACACGGTCGGGCCGATGGCCGGTTCCTGTGAGGGGCCGACGACGACCGCGCCGGCGCCGTCACCGAAGAGGAACGCGGTCGCCCGGTCCTCCAGGTCGGTCAGGTCGCTCAGCCGCTCCACGCCGATGACGAGCACGTACTCGGCGGAACCTTCCACCACCATGCCCTTGGCGAGGGTGAGGCCGTAGCCGAAGCCCGCGCAGCCGGCCGAGATGTCGAAGGCGGCGGCCTTGCCGGTGCCGAGCTTGTCGGCGATCTCGGTGGCGACGGCCGGGGTCTGACTGAAGTGCGAGACGGTCGAGACGACCACGGCACCGATCTGCTCGGCGTCGATGCCGGCGTCCGCGATCGCCTTGCCGGAGGCCTCGATCGCCATCGCGGCCACGGTCTCGTCGGGACCCGCCCAGTGCCGGGTCTCGATGCCGGAGCGCGAACGGATCCACTCGTCGGACGAGTCGATCTTCTCGAGGATCACCTCGTTCGGCACGACCCGGGTCGGCCGGTAACCGCCGACGCCGAGGATGCGCGCATACGGGGAGCCCTTGCTGGGCTTGATCTTCGCCATGCTGCTCGGACTCCTTGTCAGGCCGTGTGCTCGGCGATGAGCTCGCGAGCCGCCTCGAGGTCGTCGGGGGTCTTCAGGGCCAGCGTCTTCACGCCGGGCAGGGCGCGCTTGGCCAGGCCGGTCAGGGTGCCGCCCGGGCACACCTCGACCAGTGCGGTGACGCCCAGCCCCTTGAAGGTCTCCATGCACAGGTCCCAGCGCACGGGGTTGGCGACCTGGCCCACGAGGCGCTCCAGCACCTCGGCGCCGGAGTCGACGGTCTGCCCGTCCTTGTTGGAGACGTAGGTGACCTTCGGGTCGGCCGGCGACAGCCGCGCCGCGGCCTTCGCCAGCGTCTCGACCGCGGGGGCCATGTGCCGGGTGTGGAAGGCGCCGGCGACCTTCAGCGGGACGACCTTGCGGACGCCCTCGGGCTTGTCCTCGTTCAGCGCGGCCAGCTGCTCCAGCGTACCGGCGGCGACGATCTGGCCCGCGCCGTTGATGTTCGCGGGGGTCAGCCCCAGCTTCTCCAGGTGCGCGACGGACGTGTCGGGGTCGCCGCCGAGCAGCGCCGACATGCCGGTCTCGGTGATCGCGGCGGCGTCGGCCATCGCCAGACCCCGCCTGCGGACGAGACCGAGGGCGGCCGTGTCGTCCAGGACCCCGGCGAACACGGCGGCGGTGATCTCACCGACGCTGTGCCCCGCGACGGCGCCCGGGACGATCACGGTGCCCGCCGCGTCAGCGGTCAGCGAGTAGGCACCGAGTGCCGCGGCGGACAGGATCCCGGCGGCGACCAGCAGCGGCTGGGCCACCGCGGTGTCACGGATGGCGTCGGCGTCGGCCTGGGTGCCGTAGTGGGCGAGGTCCAGTCCGATGGCGTCGGACCACGCGGCGACGCGGTCCGCGGCGCCGGGCAGTTCGAGCCAAGGAGTCAGGAAGCCGGGCGTCTGGGCGCCCTGGCCGGGAGCGACGAGTACGAGCACTCTCACACTCTCTCTTGGGGACGGGCACGGCCGCCCGTGAGGACAGGGACGAAGAACACGGAGGGCTTTTGTGGGCCCTCGACAAAACCCTATGCCTGGGCTTCGGCGTCGGCCAGACGCCCCAGGATGAGCGCAATCCGCAGTGTGAAGGCGGATCGTACATCGGAAGGCGACCATCCGGTGACATCAGTCACACGTCGGAGCCGGTAGCGCACGGTGTTCGGGTGAACGAAGAGCATCCGGGCCGCGCCTTCCAGGCTGCTCGCCTGCTCCAGGTAGACACTCAGTGTTTCCAGCAGCGCCGACCCCGCCTCTTCCAGCGGTCTGTAGATCTCCTCCACCAGCTGTTCGCGGGCGCTCGGATCGCCCGCCATGGCACGCTCCGGCAGCAGATCGTCCGCCAGCACCGGCCGCGGCGCGTCCTGCCAGGCGGAACAGGCCTTCAGCCCGGCGGCGGCGGCCTGCGCGGACCGGGTGGCGGCCAGCAGATCCTGTACGACGGGCCCCGCGACCACGGGCCCGGCGGCGTACGGGCCGATCAGCGACTTGGCGACGGCGAGCGGATTGGCACTGCCGCCGGCGATGACGACCAGCCGGTCCCCGAGCACCCCCGTCAGCACCTGCAGCTTGGCGTGCCGGGCGGCCCGCCGGATGGCCTCCACGGTCAGCTCGCTGTCACCGTCGGGCGCGGTGCCGAGCACCACGCACACGTGCTCGGGCGAGTTCCAGCCCAGCGCGGCGGCCCGGCTGACGGCCCCCTCGTCGGCCTCCCCGCTCAGCACGGCGTTCACGACCAGCGACTCCAGCCGCGCGTCCCAGGCACCGCGTGCCTCGGCGGCCTGGGCGTACACCTGGGCGGTGGCGAAGGCGATCTCGCGGGCGTACACGAGCAGCGCCTCCCGCAGCACGCTCTCGTCTCCCGGCGCGGCCACCTCGTCGATGGCGCTCTCCATCACCTCGATCGTGGTGCGCACCATCTCCACGGTCTGCCGCAGCGTGATGGCGCGGGTCAGCTCGCGCGGTGCGGTCCCGAAGACGTCCGTGGAGATCGCCTGGGGCGCGTCCGGGTGCCGGAACCACTCGGTGAACGCCGCGATGCCCGCCTGGGCCACGAGCCCGATCCAGGAACGGTTCTCCGGGGGCATGGCCCGGTACCACGGCAGGGTCTCGTCCATGCGCGCGATGGCCTGCGCGGCGAGACTCCCCGAGGACTTCTCCAGCCGCTTCAGGGTCGCGGTGTGCTGGTGGGCGTCGGATGGTGAGGGACCGCTGCTGTGGGATTCGGGTTCGGGCACGGGGACAAGACTGCCTTATCGGGACGGGCCCGTGCGCCGCCGGGGTCGGCGCCGAGCTGCCCGGCGGGCCTCGGGCCGGGTCCGCGGTGCGGCCGCCGCGCGGTCTACGGTGGTGCCCGTGATGGACGTACGGCGCGCCGTGGAGCGCTACCGAGGCGGGGACCCCGAGGCCGGGATCGAGACCCGCCACGCCTTCTCCTTCGGCCCGCACTACGACCCGGACAATCTCCGCTTCGGCGCGGTGATCGCCTGCAACGAGGAGCGGCTCGCCCCCGGCGCCGGTTTCGACGAACACCCGCACAGCCACACCGAGATCCTCACCTGGGTGGTCGAGGGCGAGCTGACCCACCGTGACTCCACGGGCCGCGAGACCCGGGTCCGCGCCGGAGACGTCCAGCACCTCAGCGCGGCGGCGGGGGTGCGCCATGTGGAACGCAACGACGGCGAGCTGCCGCTGACCTTCCTCCAGATGTGGCTGGCCCCGCTGCGGCCCGGCGGTGAACCGTCGTACGACATCGTCCACGGGATCGCCGACGCGACGCCCTACGCGGTCCCGGCGGCCGGCGCGATGCTCCACGTCCGCCGCCTGGGCCCCGGCGAGCGTGCGGCACTCCCGGACGCGCCGCACCTCTACGTCCACGTGGTCCGCGGCGACGTGCACCTCTGCGGAGACCGGCTGGGTCCCGGAGACTCGGCCCGGATCACCGGGGCGGAGGGTATGGAGACGGTGGCGACGACACCCGCGGAACTGCTCCTGTGGGAGATGACCTGACCCCGTGAGCCGGCCGTCGCCCGCCTGCGGGTGAGCAGTGGCCGGTCGCGCAGTTCCCCGCGCCCCTTGCGGGGTGCTGCGGTCGTCGCCTACCTGCGGGTGGGTGGTGGCTGGTCGCGCAGTTCCCCGCGCCCCTTGCGGGACGCGGTCCGCCGTCCTCAGCCTGCGGGCCGTCGTGGGGCCGCGTAGTTGCCCGCGCCTCTGGTGGGGTGCGGTTCGCCGGCCCCAGCAGCCTGCGGGCAGTCGTGCCGCTGGGGCGGCACGGGTGGGCGCGGGCGGCACCCCGCAAGCGCGGGTGAGTGAATCCGGCCCCGGTTCGCCGCAGGAGGGGTCAGCCTCGTAGTTCCGTGAGCAGCGCGTCGGTGAACGGCGGCCACGCCTCCGTCGCCCAGGGCCCGAACGCCCGGTCCGCCAGGGCGACCGCCGCCAGCCCCGCGTCGGGATCGACCCACAGGAACGTGCCGGACTGCCCGAAATGACCGAACGTGCGAGGCGAGGACGCGCTGCCCGTCCAGTGCGGGGACTTGCCGTCCCGGATCTCGAAGCCAAGACCCCAGTCGTTCGGGTTCTGGTGGCCGTACCCCGGCAGCACCCCCTTCGTCCCCGGATACTGGACCGTCATCGCCTCCGCGACCGTCCGCGGATCCAGCAACCGCGGCAGCTGCACCTCCGCCGCGAACCGCAGCAGATCCGCCACCGTGGAGACCCCGTCCTTCGCCGGTGACCCCGCCAGCGACGTCGACGTCATGCCCAGCGGCTCCAGCACGGCCTGCCGCAGATACTCGGCGAACGGAATGTCCGTCGCCTTGGCGATGTGGTCCCCGAGCTGCTCGAACCCGGCGTTGGAGTACAGCCGCCGCTCCCCGGGCGGAGCCGTCACCCGGTGCTCGTCGAAAGCCAGCCCGGACGTGTGCGCGAGCAGGTGGCGGACGGTCGACCCGGGCGGACCGGCCGGCTCGTCCAGCTCGATCGCGCCCTCCTCGTACGCGACCAGTGCCGCGTAGGCCGCCAGCGGCTTGGTGACGGAGGCCAGCGGAAAGCGGTGCCCGACGGGGCCGTGCGTCCCGAGCACGGTCCCGTCGGCTCGTACGACACCCGCCGCGGCGGTGGGGACGGGCCAGTTCTCGATCAGCGCCAGACTCTGCAACGACATGCGCCCGAGCCTATGCGGCTCACAGCAGCAGCCGCATCGACGGGTCCGGATCGCGCCGGAAGCCGAGGGAGGCGTACAGCGGCTCGGCCTCCGGGGAGGCGTTGAGCAGCACGTGCCCGGCACCCCGCGCCCGGAACCAGGCCAGCAGCTCCTCCATGCACGCGCGCGCATACCCCCGCCGGCGGGCGTCGGGGTCGGTCGCGACGCAGAAGACGTACCCGACCCGCCCCTGCGGACTCCTGGCGTTCCCGATCCGGTAGTCCACCGACCCCGCCACCAGCGCGGCCAGCGTCCCCGGCCGGCCGGACCGTTCCACGACGAACGCGGTGAAGTCCCCGTTCTCCTCGGCGAGCCGATCCCGTAGCGTCGGCAGCGACTCCGCGTGCCACTCGGCCGGGCCGGCGCCCCCGCCGGCCCACAGGGAATCGATCATCACCTGGCGCAGTCGCAGTACTTCCGCGGCGTCCTCGGGCCGGGCCCGGCGTGCAACACTCATGCGCCGCACGGTAGTTGCCCAACTCCTGGACGTCCTGCGGTTTTCTTGCCGGACCGGCTTGCTTGGAGTGCACTCCAACGTCATAGCGTGGGGGCCATGACGGTGATGCAGACCACGCCAGCGGCCACCCAGCTCGCAACCCCCGCCGACATCTGCTCCGCCCCGCCCCGGCGCCATCCCCGGCCCGACGGGCAGGACCGCTACACGATCAGCGAGGTCGTCGCCTTCACCGGCCTGACCGCGCACACCCTGCGCTGGTACGAGCGGATCGGCCTGATGCCGCACGTCGACCGCTCGCACACCGGGCAGCGCCGCTACAGCAACCGGGACCTGGACTGGCTGGAGTTCGTGAACAAGCTCCGGCTGACCGGCATGCCGGTGGCGGACATGGTGCGGTACGCGGAACTCGTCAGGGAGGGCGAGCACACCTACGCCGAGCGGCGGGACCTGCTGGTGTCCACCCGCAGCGACGTCCTGGACCGGATCGCCGAACTGCAGGACACGCTCGCCGTGCTCGACCGGAAGATCAGCTTTTACGCGACGGAGGGGACCACTCGATGACCGACCTCAGGATTCCGACGGTACGGCTCGGCACACAGGGGCCGGAGGCCGGCGTCCAGGGACTCGGCTGCATGGGCATGAGCGCGGTGTACGGCCCCACCGACAAGGACCAGGCACGGGCGGCGCTGGACCGGGCCCTCGAACTCGGCGTCACCCTCTACGACACCGCCGACTTCTACGGCACGGGCGACAACGAGCGGTTCCTCGCCCCCTTCTTCCAGGCCCACCGCGACGAGATCGTCATCGCGACCAAGTTCGCACTGTCCTACGACCCGGCCGACCGGACCAAGCGGATCATCCGCAACGACCCGCCGTACATCCGTGACGCCGTCGAGGGCAGCCTGAAGCGGCTCGGCGTCGACGTGATCGACCTGTACTACATGCACCGCCGCGATGTGAACGTCCCCATCGAGGAGACCGTCGGGACGATGGCGGAGCTGGTCACCGAGGGCAAGGTCAAGCACCTCGGCCTCAGCGAGGTCACCGCCGAGGAGCTGCGCGCCGCCCACGCCGTGCACCCGATCGCGGCCGTGCAGTCGGAGTGGTCCCTGTTCAGCCGGGACATCGAGGCACGGGTCGTACCGGCCGCACGGGACCTGGGCGTCGCTCTCGTGCCGTACTCGCCGCTGGGCCGCGGCTTCCTCGCCGGCTCCTTCACCGATGCCGGCCGGGACCTCGCCGGCGACGACTTCCGCCGCCTCCAGCCCCGCTTCACCGGCGCCAACGCGACCGCCAACGCGGCCCTGCTGGAGCCGGTCCGCAAGATCGCCGAGGCGCACGGCGCCACGCCCGCCCAGATCGCGCTGGCCTGGGTCCAGCAGCGCGCGGCGGTCGACGGCCTGACGGTGGTCCCCATTCCGGGCACCCAGAAGCCG
This sequence comes from Streptomyces sp. NPDC027663, assembly GCF_055566415.1. Taxonomy (NCBI): domain Bacteria; kingdom Bacillati; phylum Actinomycetota; class Actinomycetes; order Kitasatosporales; family Streptomycetaceae; genus Streptomyces; species Streptomyces sp. NPDC027663. Next base: position 820,487 of record NZ_JBVHSK010000001.1, read on the forward strand.
GGCCGGGTGGCGGAGAACGTGGCGGCGACCCGGATCGTGCTGACGGAGGAGGAGCTGGCCTCGCTGGAACCGATTGCGGCGAAGGTGGCGGGCGACCGCTACGCGGACATGACCTTCGCATCCGCAGGCAGGGAGTAGCGCAGCGCCCTGCCGGGCGCGGGGCTGTGCAGACCTGTGGCTCCGGCGTGTGGCCGCGGTCAGTCGCTCGCGATCCGCACGATCTGCGGCTCCGCCGCGTGGGCGCGGTCGCCCGTGGTCCGTAGCCGTCGGCGAACCGGACCGCGGCAGGCGCTACAGCTCGGCCAGCAACTCGGCTTTCTTGGAGGAGAATTCCTCGTCGGTCACCAGCCCGGCCTGATGCAGCTCCCCGAGATGCCGGATCCGCTCGGCGATGTCGGCGGGGTCACGCCGTGCCGGGGCCGGTGCCACGGGTACCGGCCCCCGCGAGCGCACGGCGGCGAGCACGGCCGCGGCGAACGGCAGGGACTCGTGCACCGGCCCGTACCCGAGGCCGAACACGACGGCCGCCGGATCCTGGTCCGGCTGCGTGGACCGGCCGGAGCCCGGGTCGCGGGGAAGCAGCCGCAGATGCCCCTCGAAGACCTCCGGTGAGCGCCACTCCACCCCGCTGAGGTCGGTGACCGCGAAGCTCTGGTCGCCGGCCTTCCACTTCGCCGAGGACGCGCCCGTCCACGACCAGCGGAACTGCACCGACGTACCGTCGAAGGACGCCTTCCCGTCGTACGCCTTGAACTGCAGCGGCACCTCGGGCGCCGCCACCAGGTGTCGCTCGGCGGGCCCGGACTCGGTCAGCAGGCCCTTCAGCTCGTCGGCGTAGTACTCGGCGAGGGTCTCCCGCTCGGCCGGCAGCACCAGCCGGTACGGGTCGGACCCCTCCTTCAGCTGGCCGTCGGCCGCCTCCATCAGCGGGTCGGCGCCGGGGCGGGGCCGAAGCCGCAGGACGACCGTGCCACGCTTGCCCGGGGCGAGGGTCACCTGTTCGATCGCGGACAGCGGGATCCGCCGTTCGCCGAGCGCCTGGAACAGCTTCGGTGATCGAATCCCCCGTTCGTAGCGGATGAGCACGGAGCCGGACTCGAACTCCCAGACGGCATGAAAACCCGCCAGTACGTCACCCATGCGGCTCATCGTATGCGGCACGTGCTCCTCCGTCGCCACCCGCGCAGACCGCACTTCCTGCTGTTTCTACGCGCGTCCGGCCGTCGTCGCGCCGGACAGACCGGACCGGCACGCATCGTTCTCCCGTGCGCACGTCACCGCCTCGTACGCGCCCACGCCGACGTCGGCGAGGTTGCGCAGGCTGTCCGTGCCCGGCAGGAAGTATCCGCTGTGGCCCTGGGCGTCCCGGGCCGACAGCACCCGCGCCCCGAACGACGAGGCCACCGGGTCCGCGCCGTGGCCGAGGCCGCCCAGTTCCAGGTACGGCACGTCCTGCACCCAGTCGGTGGCGTCGCGCATGGCCCACACCCGGGCCGTGGTGCCCAGGTGGGCGGCGCTGGCGGCGCGCATGCCGGGACTCGCGGCGACGGCTATGTCGGCGACCCGGCGCGGCATGCCCTGCGCGGCCACCCCGCAGACCACCGAGCCGTAGCTGTGGCAGAACACCGACACCGGGGCCCGGCCGGGCAGACCGCGTAGCAGCGCGTTCAGCCGTACGGCTCCCTCCTCGGCGCGCAGGCCGGTGGCCGCGTCCACGCCGAGCCCGTCGGGGGAGGTGTAGTCGGCCCAGGCGATCACGGCGGTGCGGGTCGCGGGGCTCGCCGCGCGCTCCGCCGCGTGCAGGGCCTTGGCCATGCCGACCGGGGCGCTGTACTTGCGGTTCGTCCGCTGGAAGGTCAGCAGGTCGGTGTCGACGCCGGGGACGACGACCGAGATCCGCTGTGCGGTGGTGAGGTTCCCGAACACCTCGGCGACCCGGCCCGAGCCCTCGGGGTCGAAGGCCAGGATCTTCCGGCCGGGGCTCAGCAGGTCCTCGTAGCGGTGCATCCTGCGGCCCGCGTCCTGCTGGCCCGCCGTGCTGAGCCGGCTGTCGTGCATGCGTTTGCGCTCGACCTTGCGGGCCTGACCCAGGGCGATGCGGTTGGCCTTGTAGCGCAGGGAGACGGGAGCGCCGTTCATGTTGCCGACCGCGAGCGGGTAGCGGCGGGCGAGGCGGTCGTGCTCCTGCGGCGTGAGGGAGGCGAAGAAGCGGGTGAGGCGGGCGGGGGAGGCCCCGGGGTCCGGCAGGTGGTGGCCGTGGATGCGGCCGTGCCCCCACTTGGCGAGCGAGGCCTGCAGTGCGGTCGACTCCCGGTGACTGCGCATGGCGGTCCAGCCGGTGGTCGCGAGCATCACGAACACCACGGCCAGCGCCAGCATTGCGCGCCACACGTTGAGTTGCGGGGAGGTGTCGAAGGAAGTCACTGGGAGGACACACTAGGAGAACGAGAGGGTCTCGCGGTAACCGAGTGACAGGTATCACGTTTCGGTGAGTGCTGGACCCGGTGCCGGTGTTCTGCCCAACGCTCTCAGGTGGCGCGCCAGTTCCCGGTGAGCGCCGAACCCACCTGATCGAGGTACGACGCGGTGAGCGTGCGGATCGACTCCAGGCTGAGGTCCTCGCTCGTCCACCAGTGCCGTTCGCAGACCCGCATCACCCCGCCGAACACGGCCACCGCCAGCCGCGGCCGTGCGTCCGTGTCCACGTCGACGCCCTCCCGCTCGGCCAGTACGCGCGCGAGGGTCTCCTCCGTCGCCGCCGAGCGGCGCAGATGCGCGGCGAGCAGCGCGGGCGTGGAGTCGATGGTGCGGTACATGCGCAGATACAGCTCGACGGGGACGGCCGACTCGACGGTCTCGCGGATCGCGTCCCAGCCCTCCAGGAACGCCTGCCGCAGCGCCTGCATCGGCGCCTCCTGCGGCGGACGCGCGCGTACGGCCGCGACGAAGGCTGCCTCCGTCGTCGCCTGGACCGCGAAGGCCACGTCCTCCTTGCCGGCGAAGTAGCGGAAGAAGGTGCGCTGCGAGACGTCGACGGCATCGGCGATCTCGTCGACGGTCGTCCGCTCGTACCCCTGGGTGGTGAACAGTTCCAGAGCGGCCCGCAGCAGTGCTTCCCGGGTACGCCGCTTCTTGCGCTCGCGCAGCGTCTCCATGACCTCTCCCCCGTGAACGTCCGGCCTGCTCAGCCTATCCGCCGATGCCATGTCAGTCACCGCCTAGTGAACTGGTTTGTCAATTGTCAGTGACTGTCACTAGCCTCGGAAGTATGACTAGTCAGACCACCATCGACGCCACGGGGCCGGGAGACAAAGCGCCGGCAGCCCCGTCGGAGCCGACCCCCGCCGCGGGGCTGCGCGGCCATCCGTGGCTCACACTGCTCACCGTCGCCGTAGGGGTCATGATGGTGGCCCTCGACGGCACCATCGTGGCCATCGCCAACCCGGCCATCGGCAGGGATCTGCATGCCAGCTGGGCCCAGCTGCAGTGGATCACCAACGCCTACTTCCTCGCCCTCGCGGTCTCCCTGATCACCGCGGGCAAGCTCGGTGACCGCTTCGGGCACCGGCAGACCTTCCTGATCGGCGTGACCGGCTTCGCCGCCGCCTCCGGCGCGATCGGCCTGTCGGACAGCATCGCCGCGGTCGTGACCTTCCGTGTCTTCCAGGGACTGTTCGGCGCGCTGCTGATGCCGGCCGCGCTCGGCCTGCTGCGGGCAACCTTCCCGGCCGAGAAGCTCAACATGGCGATCGGCATCTGGGGCATGGTGATCGGCGCGTCCACCGCGGGCGGCCCGATCCTCGGCGGTGTCCTCGTCCAGCACGTCAACTGGCAGTCGGTCTTCTTCATCAACGTGCCCGTCGGCGCCCTGGCCCTCGGACTGGGACTGCTGATCCTCCTCGACCACCGCGCCGAGAACGCCCCGCGCTCCTTCGACCTGCTCGGTATCGCGCTGCTCTCGGGCGCGATGTTCTGCCTGGTCTGGGCTCTGATCAAGGCCCCGGCGTGGGGCTGGGGCGACGGCAAGACGTGGCTGTTCATCGGTGCGTCGGTCGCCGGCTTCGCCCTGTTCTCCTTCTGGGAGACGCGGGTGAGGGAGCCGCTGATCCCCCTGGCGCTGTTCCGCTCGGTCCCGCTGTCCGCGGGCGTCGTCCTGATGGTCCTCATGGCCATCGCGTTCATGGGCGGACTGTTCTTCGTCACGTTCTACCTGCAGAACGTGCACGGCATGAGCCCGGTCGACGCGGGCCTGCACCTGCTGCCGCTCACCGGCATGATGATCGTCGGTTCGCCGCTGGCGGGCGCGATGATCACCAAGCTCGGCCCGCGGATCCCGCTGGCGGGCGGCATGGCCGCCACGGCGATCGCCATGTACGGCATGTCCACGCTGAAGGAGGACTCCGGCAGTGGGCTCATGTCCGTGTGGTTCGCCCTCCTCGGCCTGGGTCTCGCGCCGGTCATGGTCGGCGCCACGGAGGTCATCGTCGGCAACGCGCCGATGGAGCTGTCCGGCGTCGCCGGCGGTCTTCAGCAGGCGGCGATGCAGATCGGCGGCAGCCTCGGTACGGCCGTGCTGGGCGCGGTGATGGCCTCCAAGGTCGACAACACCCTCGGGGACAACTGGACGGGCGCGGGTCTGCCGGAGCTGACCCCGCAGCAGCTGCACCGGGCGGCCGAGGCCGTCCAGCAGGGTGTCGCTCCGGTACCGAAGGGCACGCCGGAACCGATCGCCGCGAAGATCACCGAGGTCGCCCACCACACGTTCGTCACCGGCATGAGCCTCGCCTCCCTCGTGGCGGCCGGCGTGGCGGCGGTCGCCGTCCTCGTCGCGCTGCTCACCAAGCGGGGCGCGAACGCCGAGGCGGGCGCGGGCGTGGGCCACATCTGACCCCGTTCCCACGCCTCTTGCCGGCGGAGTTCCCCTATCAGGGTGACTCCGCTAAAGATCCCTCGCACTCGGCACGCGCCGCAGGTCACAGTGGGTCAAGTCCTCCGCAGGGCATGGGAGGACGCCGGGCCGCGGCGCGCGCTGTCGGAGGGGGACAGCGCGCGCAGGCCTGCCCCGGCGGAATCGGGGTACCCGCACCGCGAAGCCGAACTGTCCACAGGTCTCAGGGAGTTGATGATGGCAGGCTTCGGGCACGGAACACGCGGGTACCCCCGGTCGCGTGGCCGGACGTGGCAACGGACCGGGCCGGACCGCGCGACGCTCGGGATCATCGGCGCCATCTGCGCGGTGGCCGGTTTCTTCGCGCTGGGGATCGTCCTCGGGCCCGTCGCGATGTTCTGCGGCTGGCAGTCGATGGGCCGCAAGTGGTCCGGCGAAGGCCATGTGCCGGCGCTGGTGGCCCTGATCCTGGGCGCCATCGACACCCTGCTGGCCGTCATCGCCCTGGCGGGCGCGGCCACGTGGGGCCACGGGATCCTCTAGCCGACGGCACCCCGTCGCCGCGATGCCTCGGCCGACGGCGCCTCGCCGTGGCGGCGGGGCGGTTCACCGGCGGCGGGAGCGCGGGGAGCCGGACGAGTGGCTCCCCGCGCCCCTTCGGGGTCCTGTGTCAGCCGGGTCACCTCGGCCCGCAGCAGCCGGACTTCCTCGGTCAGGGAGGCGATCGCCTCCGTCTGCCGCCGCTCCTCCACGTCGTCCTTCTCGAACCGCGAGATGAACCACGCGGCGATGTTCGCGGTGACGACACCCAGCAGCGCGATCCCGGACAGCATCAGCCCGACCGCGATCATCCGCCCGAGCCCGGTGGTCGGCGCGTGATCGCCGTACCCCACGGTCGTCATCGTCGTGAACGACCACCACACGGCGTCACCCAGCGTCCGGATGTTCCCGTGCGGTGACTCCCGCTCCACGGACAGCACCGCCAGCGAACCGAACATCAGCAGTCCGATCACGGCCCCGACGACATAGGTGGTCAGCCGGATCTGCGGAGCCATCCTGGCGCGCCGGCCCACCAGCATCAGCGTCGACACCAGCCGGAGCAGCCGCAGCGGTTGCAGGATGGGCAGCAGGACCGCGCACAGGTCCAGCCAGTGCCGCCGGACGAACTCCCGGCGGCGTGGGGCGAGCGCCAGCCGGACCAGGTAGTCGAGGGCGAACGCCCCCCACACCATCCACTCCACCGCCGTGCACAGGGCCGTCACCGAGTGACCGGCGGAGGCGTCCACGATCGGCACCGCGTACGCGACGGCGAAGGCCACCGCGAACGCCAACAGCGGCCGTTGGGTGTGCCGCTCCCACCGTGCCTGCGCCGACAGTTGCTCCATGACCGCAATCGTAAAGAACGAGTAAGGGCGGTGGAGACTCGAACTCCACCGCCCTCCAAGCGCCCGAAGAGGCGCGGGGCCGGGTTCGGCGCGCGGCTCCGCCGCGACGTCCTCGAGCGCCCTGAAGGAGCGCGGGGAACGGCGCCACCAGCCCTCACCGACCCGCAGATCCCCACGGCCCCGGCTCACGGGCCCGCGATTTCCCACGGCTCCGGCTCACCGGCCCACAGCATCACGCGGTCCCGGCTCACCGGCCCACAGCATCACGCAGTCCCAGCTCACCGGCCCGCGGTTGCCCACAGCCTTCCTCGGCCGAAGCCGAGCGCAGCGTCAGGCGTCAGGCGTCGCCGCCCGCCGCTCCCGGGTCCGCCGCCGAGACGTCCAGCAGCTGGTACCGGTCGATGGCCTGCTTCAGCACGGACCGGTCGACCTTGCCCTCGCGGGCCAGCTCGGTGAGCACCCCGAGCACGATCGACTGGGCGTCGATGTGGAAGAAGCGGCGCGCGGCGCCCCGGGTGTCGGCGAAGCCGAAACCGTCGGCCCCGAGCGACTGGTACGTGCCGGGCACCCAGCGCGCGATCTGGTCCGGAACCGATCGCATCCAGTCGGACACGGCCACGAACGGACCTTCGGACCCGCTGAGCCTGCGCGTCACGAACGGCACCCGCTGCTCCTCCTCCGGATGCAGCAGGTTGTACTCCTCGCAGGCCACGGCCTCGCGGCGCAGCTCGTTCCAGGAGGTCGCCGACCACACGTCCGCCCGGACGTCCCACTCCTCGGCGAGGATCCGCTGGGCCTCCAGCGCCCACGGCACGGCCACGCCGGACGCCATGATCTGCGCCGGGACCGAGCCGCCGGTGCCCTCGCTGAGCTTGTGGACGCCCTTGACGATGCCCTCGACGTCCACGTTCGCCGGCTCGGCCGGATGCTGGATGGGCTCGTTGTAGACGGTCAGGTAGTAGAAGACGTCCTCGCCGTGCGGGTGCTCGGGCGAGCTGCCGTACATGCGGCGCAGGCCGTCCTGCACGATGTGCGCGATCTCGTAGGCGTACGCCGGGTCGTACGCCACGCACGCCGGATTGGTGGACGCGAGCAGCTGGGAGTGGCCGTCCGCATGCTGCAGACCCTCGCCGGTCAGGGTCGTACGGCCGGCGGTCGCCCCCAGGACGAAACCGCGCGCCAACTGGTCGGCCATCTGCCAGAACTGGTCACCGGTGCGCTGGAAACCGAACATCGAGTAGAAGACGTACACCGGGATAAGCGGCTCGCCGTGGGTGGCGTACGCGGAGCCCGCCGCCATCAGCGAGGCCGTGCAGCCCGCCTCCGAGATGCCGTCGTGCAGCATCTGGCCGGTCGGCGACTCCTTGTAGGCGAGCAGCAGCTCGCGGTCGACCGACTCGTACTGCTGGCCCAGCGGGTTGTAGATCTTCGCACTCGGGAAGAACGAGTCCATGCCGAACGTGCGGTACTCGTCCGGTGCGATCAGTACGAAGCGCTTGCCGATCTCCTTGTCCCGCATGAGGTCCTTGAGGAGGCGCACAAAGGCCATGGTCGTTGCGATGGACTGCTGACCCGTGCCCTTCTTCACGGTCGCGTACGCAGAGTCGTCCGGCAGGGCGAGCGGCTGGGAGCGTACGACGCGGGTCGGGACGTAACCGCCGAGTCCCTTGCGGCGGTCGTGCATGTACTGGATCTCCTCCGAGTCCGGACCCGGGTGGTAGTACGGCGGCAGGCCGGACTCCAGCTCCTTGTCGGAGATCGGGAGGTGCAGACGGTCCCGGAAGCGCTTGAGGTCGTCGACCGTCAGCTTCTTCATCTGGTGGGTGGCGTTGCGGCCCTCGAAGTTCGGGCCCAGCGTCCAGCCCTTGATCGTCTTGGCCAGGATGACCGTCGGCTGGCCCTTGTGCTCCGTGGCCGCCTTGAACGCCGCGTAGATCTTGCGGTGGTCGTGACCGCCGCGGCCCAGGTGCAGGATCTGGTCGTCGGTCATGTTCTCGACCATCGCGCGCAGCCGGTGGTCGTCGCCGAAGAAGTGCCGGCGGATGTAGTCGCCGGACTCGGTGGCGTACGTCTGGAACTGGCCGTCCGGGGTCCGGTTCATCTTGTTCACGAGGATGCCGTCCCGGTCCTGCGCGAGCAGCGGGTCCCAGGTGCGGTCCCAGATCAGCTTGATCACGTTCCAGCCGGCGCCCCGGAAGACCGACTCCAACTCCTGGATGATCTTGCCGTTGCCGCGCACCGGGCCGTCCAGCCGCTGCAGGTTGCAGTTGACGACGAAGGTCAGGTTGTCCAGGCCCTCGCGGGCGGCCAGGGTGAGCTGACCGAGCGACTCCGGCTCGTCCATCTCGCCGTCGCCGAGGAACGCCCACACGTGCGACTTCGAGGTGTCGGCGATGCCGCGCGCCTGCATGTAGCGGTTCATGCGCGCCTGGTAGATGGCACCGAGCGGGCCGAGGCCCATGGAGACGGTGGGGAACTCCCAGAAGTCCGGCATCGAGCGCGGGTGCGGGTAGCTGGACAGGCCGTTCGGGTACTTCGACTTCTCCTGGCGGAAGCCGTCCAGCTGCTCCTCGGTGAGCCGGTCGAGCAGGTACGCGCGCGCGTAGATGCCGGGGGAGGCATGGCCCTGGAAGAAGACCTGGTCGCCGCCGTCGCCCTCGTCCTTGCCGCGGAAGAAGTGGTTGAAGCCGACGTCGTACAGGGACGCCGAGGAGGCGAAGGTGGCGATGTGGCCACCCACGCCGATGCCCGGGCGCTGGGCGCGTGAGACCATGACGGCCGCGTTCCAGCGGGTCGCGTTCAGGATCCTGCGCTCGATCTCCTCGTTGCCCGGGAAGAACGGCTCGGCCCGGGTGGGGATCGTGTTGACGTAGTCCGTGCTGCGCATCTCGGGCACGGCGACGCGCTTCTCGCGTGCCCGCTCGATCAGGCGCAGCATGAGATAGCGGGCCCGCTCCCGGCCACGCTCGTCGACGGCGGCGTCCAAGGAGTCGAGCCACTCCTGGGTCTCTTCGGGATCGAAGTCAGGAACCTGACTCGGAAGGCCGCCAATGATGATCGGATTGCGATCGGATCCGGAAGCCACGCTGTTCCTTACCTGTCAGAGGGCCAGTCTTTTGCACCTGCCTACACCGTTCCCCATCGTGTACCTCGGGAAGGCGTACGTCATCTCCACCGTCGTCCCCGCCGGTCAAAATGCAACGATACGCCCGAGGTGTGATGCGATAGGCAAAGTTGTTCGAGCTGCGCAAGGGAGAATGATTCCAAATTGCGCAAACCGGGCACACCAGTGTGATGTGGGTTCCGAGAAATCGGGATACGGTGCCAGGAGTTGCGACGACACGGCCGGGATCGTCACCGTTTCGACGGTCCCGACGGCCGGGTACTTGCGCGATCCGTCCCGCCCGTGTGGACTACGGCCAATGCTTCGCGTACGCGCGTGGCTGAGATATTCACCAAGACATGATCAGGAGGCAACCCGTGAGCGCGACCGCGGACCACGCGGAGGAGCGGACGAACCCTGCCGCCAGGCTGGGGTTCCAGCCCGGGCAGGTGGTCCAGGAGATCGGCTACGACGACGACGTCGATCAGGAGCTCCGCGAGGCCATTGAGGAAGCCGTCGAAGGCGACCTGATGGACGAGGACTACGACGACGTGGCCGACGCCGTTGTGCTGTGGTTCCGTGACGACGACGGTGACCTGACGGATGCGCTGGTGGATGCCACCACGTACATCGAAGAGGGCGGCACGATCCTGCTCCTCACGCCGAAGACCGGCCGTTCGGGGTACGTGGAGCCGAGCGACATCCAGGACGCCGCCACGACGGCCGGCCTGACCGCGTCCAAGAGCGTCAGCGTCGGCAAGGACTGGAGCGGCAGCCGGCTGGCGACGCCGAAGGCGGCCAAGTCCAAGAAGTGACCGTTGCGTCACCACCGGACGGGCCGCGAACCCGGCCCGTCCGGTACCTCCCGGTGATCGCTGCGTAGGGTGGACCCGAGCGTTTGCTGTGCTCTCACCCGAACAGCCCACCGAAGGGATGCACGACCATGGCGATCCAGGTCGGCGACAAGGCGCCGGACTTCGAGCTCAAGGACAACCACGGCCGGACCGTGAAGCTCTCGGACTTCCGCGGCGAGAAGAACGTCGTCCTGCTCTTCTACCCCTTCGCCTTCACCGGCGTGTGCACGGGCGAGCTGTGCGAGCTGCGTGACAACCTGCCGAAGTTCTCGGACCGCGACACCCAGCTGCTCGCCGTCTCCAACGACTCCATCCACACCCTGCGCGTCTTCGCCGAGCAGGAGGGGCTGGAGTACCCGCTGCTCAGCGACTTCTGGCCGCACGGCAACGTCTCGCGCGCGTACGGCGTCTTCGACGAGGACAAGGGCTGCGCCGTCCGGGGCACCTTCATCATCGACAAGGAAGGTGTCGTGCGGTGGACCGTGGTCAACGGCCTGCCGGACGCCCGTGACCTGAACGACTACGTGAAGGCGCTGGACACCCTGTGAGTTCCGGCGGCTCGACACCTGTGAATCTTCAGGTCCAGGGTCTGCGGAGGGCGGGAACCCGTCACTAGGATCGGCACGTTGATCCCATATCCGAAGCACGACGGGGCTCCCCGCCCCTGAACACCACATGGAGGACCCGTGGGAGTCAGCCTCAGCAAGGGCGGCAACGTATCGCTGACGAAGGAGGCCCCGGGCCTGACCGCCGTCATCGTCGGTCTGGGGTGGGACGTGCGGACCACGACCGGCACGGACTTCGACCTCGACGCCAGCGCACTGCTGCTGAACAACTCCGGCAAGGTCATCAGCGACCAGCACTTCGTCTTCTTCAACAACCTCAAGAGCCCCGACGGCTCCGTCGAGCACACCGGTGACAACATCACCGGTGAAGGCGAGGGCGACGACGAGCAGATCAAGGTCAACCTGGCCGGTGTCCCGGCCGACATCGAGAAGATCGTGTTCCCGGTCTCGATCTACGACGCCGAGAACCGCCAGCAGTCCTTCGGTCAGGTCCGCAACGCCTTCATCCGCGTCGTGAACCAGGCCGGCGAACAGGAGATCGCCCGCTACGACCTGAGCGAGGACGCCTCCACCGAGACCGCCATGGTCTTCGGCGAGCTGTACCGGCACGGGGCGGAGTGGAAGTTCCGCGCCATCGGCCAGGGCTACGCCTCGGGCCTGCGTGGCATCGCACAGGACTTCGGCGTCAACGTCTGACGCGTCAGAGCCCTCGATTCCGGCGCCGCACCGTTTACGGGCGGCGCCGGACGTGCAGGACAACCAGGGAAGTACCACCAGGGGAGGACAGCATCATGGGCGTCACGCTCGCCAAGGGAGGCAATGTCTCCCTCTCCAAAGCCGCACCGAACCTCACCAACGTCCTGATCGGGCTCGGCTGGGACGCGCGTTCCACCACCGGCGCCCCCTTCGACCTGGACGCCAGCGCCCTGCTGTGCGGTGCCGGCAACCGGGTGATGGGCGACGAGTGGTTCGTGTTCTACAACCAGCTCAAGAGCCCCGACGGCTCGGTCGAGCACACCGGTGACAACCTCACCGGTGAGGGCGAGGGCGACGACGAGTCGATCCTGGTGGACCTCGCCAAGGTGCCGTCGCAGTGCGACAAGATCATCTTCCCTGTCTCCATCCACATGGCGGACGAGCGCGGCCAGACCTTCGGGCAGGTCTCCAACGCCTTCATCCGCGTCGTCAACCAGGCCGACGGCCAGGAACTGGCCCGCTACGACCTCAGCGAGGACGCCTCCACCGAGACCGCCATGATCTTCGGTGAGCTGTACCGGTACCAGGGCGAGTGGAAGTTCCGTGCGGTCGGACAGGGGTACGCATCGGGCCTCCGGGGCATCGCTCTAGACTTCGGAGTCAACGTTTCGTAAAGCCGCGTACGGCGCGGGGGAGACCCTCCCCCAGACTCCGTCTGGGAGGGCCCCCAACAGATATGGGGTAGCCAGTGCTTCTCAAAACCTTCGGCTGGTCGTTCGCGGTCACCGCGCTCGGCCTGGTCGCAGCGGCGTTCTACGGGGGGTGGACCGCCTTCGGCATCGTGGCGATCCTGGCCATCCTGGAGATCTCGCTGTCCTTCGACAACGCGGTGGTCAACGCCGGGATCCTGAAGAAGATGAATGCCTTCTGGCAGAAGATCTTCCTCACCGTCGGCGTCCTCATCGCCGTCTTCGGCATGCGGCTGGTCTTCCCCGTCGTCATCGTCGCGATCAGCGCCAAGATGGGCCCGATCGAGGCCGTCGACCTTGCGCTCAACAACAAGGACCGCTACCAGGAGCTGGTCACCGACGCCCACCCGGCGATCGCCGCCTTCGGTGGCATGTTCCTGCTCATGATCTTCCTCGACTTCATCTTCGAGGACCGGGACATCCAGTGGCTGCGCTGGATCGAGCGGCCCCTGGCCAAGCTCGGCAAGGTCGACATGCTGTCGGTCTGCATCGCCCTGATCGTCCTGCTGATCACGTCCTTCACCTTCGCCACCCACGCCCACCAGCACGGCGGTGGTCACGCCGACAAGGCCCAGACGGTCCTGATCGCCGGTATCGCCGGCCTGATCACCTACATGATCGTCGGCGGTCTCTCCGGCTACTTCGAGGACAAGCTCGAGGAAGAGGAGGAGCGCGAGCACGAGGAGGAGGAAGAGGCCGTCCGCTCGGGCAAGCAGAAGCCCGCGATCGTCCTGGCCGGCCAGGCCGCGTTCTTCATGTTCCTCTACCTGGAGGTCCTGGACGCGTCCTTCTCCTTCGACGGCGTGATCGGCGCCTTCGCCATCACCAACGACATCGTCCTGATGGCCCTCGGCCTCGGCATCGGCGCGATGTACGTCCGGTCGCTGACCGTCTACCTGGTCCGCCAGGGCACCCTCGACGACTACGTCTACCTGGAGCACGGCGCCCACTACGCCATCGGCGCCCTGGCCGTGATCCTCATGATCACGATCCAGTACGAGATCAACGAGGTCATCACCGGACTCGTCGGCGTGATCCTGATCGCCTGGTCCTTCTGGTCCTCCGTCCGCCGCAACCGCGCGCTGGCCGCGTCGGGCGAGGGCACCGACGAGAAGGCCGAGGTCTCCTCCGGGGTGTGACGGCCCGGACGGTGAGGAACGCTCTGAGCGGGGCGGCCGACGTGGTCGGCCGCCCCTTCGGCGTCATGACAGGTACCTGGGGGCGGGAATGGGTTTCTTCGACGGACTGCTGGGCGGGCGCGCCGCCGACTTCGACTCGGGCAACGCCGCGACCAACGCCATCGAACTCACCAGGCGGCACCAGACGGTGTCCCTCACCAAACAGGACGCGGCCACCGGCCATCTGCGCATCAACCTCAACTGGCGGATGCGCACCTCCGACTTCGGCGGAGACCGGCGCACCAGCCTGCTCCGCCACCCCTTCAAGGCACTGAAGCCGCCGGAGGTCCTCGGCCACGGGCAGAGCATGGTCAACGTCGACCTCGACCTCGGCTGTCTGTACGAGCTGACCGACGGCACCAAGGGGGTCGTACAGCCGCTCGGCGGTTACCTCGGCGACGTCAACGCGCCGCCGTACATCAAACTCAGTGGCGACGACCGGTTCGGCTCGGCGTCCGGTGAGACGATGTACGTCAATCTCGACCACCGCGACGCCCTCAAGAGGCTGCTGGTCTTCGTCTACATCTACGACCAGACCCCCGCCTTCGACCGTACGCACGCGATCGTCACCCTCTACCCCAGCAACGGCCCCCGCATCGAGATAGGGCTGGACGAACGCCACCCCCAGGCCCGCTCCTGCGCCGTCGTCATGCTCGAGAACGTCAGGGGCGAACTGATCGTCCGCCGGGAGGTGAAGTTCGTCTACGGCTTCCAGGGCGAACTGGACCGCCTGTACGGCTGGGGCCTGCAGTGGGGCAGGGGATACAAGGCGAAGGCGGACAGGTAAGCGCCCCTGAACCGGACGCGCCCCCGAAGGGACGCGGGACGGCATCGACGTGCGGCTCCGCCGCGTGGGCGCGATCGACCCCGAACCACCCGTAGCCGCCGTACGGCCGGAAGCCCCGAGCTGCCGGGCGAATCGACTACCGCCCGATGAACTGCGGCCCCTGCGGCGGCAGCCGGAAGTTCGGATCCGCGCCCCCCGGCACGGTCACCGGCACCGGCTGAGGCTGGGGGTACCCGTACGCCGGCTGCCCGGACGACGCCTGCGGATACCCGTACGCCGGCTGCGCCGGAAGCGCGGACGTCGGCTGTTCCGGAGGCAGCGGCTGGGCTGCCGGGTCGGCCGCCGGCAGCTCGTCCGACCCCTCCGACTCGTCCACCGAGATGCCGTAGTCCGTGGCGAGGCCCTTCAGTCCGTCCGAGTAGCCCTCGCCCAGTGCGCGGAACTTCCAGCCCTCCCCGCGCCGGTACAGCTCACCGCAGATCAGCGCCGTCTCCGCGCCGGTCTGCGGCTTGATCTCGAACCGGGCCAGCGGCTCCCCGTCGGCGACCGCCGCGTCGTACAGCAGGATGCACAGCGCCGGCACGTGGTCGAAGGACACCCCGTCCGCCGACGCGACCAGCAGGACACGGCCGATGTCCTGCTCCACACCGGAGAGGTCTGTCTGGATCGTGTCGGTCAGGCCCTCGGCGATCCGCTTCTTGCCCAGCCGCCACACCTTGCCGGACGGATGCCGGGGCTGGTTGTAGAAGACGAAGTCCTCGTCGGAGCGCACACGGCCGTCGGGACCCAGCAGCAGCGCCGAGGCGTCCACGTCCGGTACCCCCTGCCCGGGCGTCCAGCGCAGCACGGCGCGCACCGTGGTGGCCTCCAGCGGGACGTTCGACCCCTTCAGCATCGCGTGCGTCATGCGGTCATCCTGCCTTCTCGGTCCTGGTCACGACAATGCGGGGTATGCGGAGTGGGAGGTCGCCGACATGGGCGGGTCACCGGAAATTCACGCCCGCAGGGAACCCCCGACATGGATCCCTACGTACTATTACCGGCCACCCTTTACCGAATACACAGGCTCGGCGCGCACGCTCGAGGGAGTCCTATGCGTCATTTCGGGCACATCGCCCCAGAGGTGCGGCAGCGCCTCTTCCACCAGGAGCCGTGCGTGTTCACCGCCGACTCCCCGGCCCGGCTGCTCTCCGCGGCCCTGGGCGCCACGCTGTACAGTCCGGCCACCCGGCCGCGGCTCGCCGACGGCATCGTCAAACAGGCGGGGAACGGCGTGGTCTCGATGGTGCTGTGCCTGGAGGACTCGATCGACGACGCGGACGTCGCGGCGGGTGAGGAGAACCTCGTCCGGCAGTTCGCCGACCTGGACGCCCTCACCCGGGCTCCCGGCTCCGCTCGGGCAGGGGGGGCCTCCGCCGGCGTCGAGGCGCCCCTGCTGTTCATCCGGGTGCGCGCCGCCGAACAGATCCCCGACCTGGTCCGCCGCCTCGGGTCGTCCGCGCGTCTGCTGTCCGGGTTCGTGCTGCCCAAGTTCACCGAGAAACGCGGCATCCCCTTCCTCGAGGCCCTGACCGTGGCCGAGAAGGCCGGCGGCCGGCGGCTCTTCGCCATGCCCGTCCTGGAGTCCCCCGAGCTGCTGTACCGGGAGTCGCGCGTGGAGACCCTGGAGGGCATCTTCCGGGCCGTCGACAAGCACCGCGACCGCGTGCTGGCCCTCCGCCTCGGCGTGACCGACTTCTGCTCCTCGTACGGCCTGCGCCGGGCCCCCGACATGACCGCCTACGACGTCCAGATCGTCGCCTCCGTGATCGCCGACGTGGTGAACATGCTGGCCCGCGCCGACGGCACCGGCTTCACCGTCACCGGCCCGGTCTGGGAGTACTTCCGCGTATCCGAACGTATGTTCAAGCCGCAGCTCCGGCAGAGCCCCTTCCTGCAGGTGCAGGCCGTCGAACTGCGCGAGAAGCTCATTGAGCACGCCATGGACGGACTGCTCAGGGAGATCTCTCTCGACCAGGCCAACGGACTGCTGGGCAAGACCTGCATCCACCCCTCCCACGTCCTGCCCGTGCACGCACTCTCCGTGGTCAGTCACGAGGAGTTCAGCGACGCCCAGGACATCCTGCGGCCGGAACGCGGCGGCGGGGGTGTACTCCGGTCGGCCTACACGAACAAGATGAACGAAGTGAAACCGCACCGCGCCTGGGCCGAGCGGACCCTGCTGCGCGCCGAGGCGTTCGGTGTCGCCAACGAGGACATCGGCTTCGTGGACCTGCTCGCCGCCGGCATCCCCGGCTGAACCTTTCTCCACCTCTCCAAGGAACGCATGAAGAACGCAGTGAACGACGGGGTCTGGTCCGGCAGCTGGGTCGCCGAGCGACTCGGGGTCGAACTCGTGGGCGACGACGGGCTGCCGGCCCTGCTCGGGCTGGCCCTGCGCCGCAACCCCAAGCGGGCCCACCTGCTGGTCTCGAACGTCCTCGGCAAGCACGTGCCCCAGTCGCCGTCCGTGGTCTACCGGTACGGCGTCCGGCTGGGCCGCGAGGTCGCCGCGCTGCTCGGCGGTGAGGGGCCGGATGCGGTTGTCCTCGGCTATGCGGAGACCGCGACGGGGCTCGGGCACGCGGTGGCCGACGGGCTGGGTTGCGTGCCGTATCTGCACTCCACGCGGCGGCCGGTGCCCGGGGTGGCACCGGCGGGCGGTTTCGAGGAGTCGCACTCCCACGCCACGTCGCATCTTCTGCTGCCGGAAGACCCCGGGCTGCTGGCCGGGACCGGTCCGCTGGTGCTCGTCGACGACGAGTTCTCCACCGGTAACACTGTGCTGAACACCATCCGCGACCTGCATCAGCGGTATCCGCGCGGGCGGTACGTGGTGGTCGCTCTGGTCGACATGCGGTCGTCCGAGGACTCGGCTCGCCTCCAGCGGTTTGCGGAGGAGATCGGGGCACGGGTGGACCTGATCGCCGCGGCCTCCGGGACCGTGCGTCTGCCGGAGGGGGTGCTGGAGAAGGGGCGGCGGCTGGTGGCGGAGTGCGAGGCGTCCGGGTGCGGGCCGGATGCGGCTGCCCGCGCCCACGTGGCGGAGCCGCACGGTGTCTCGCCCCGCGCCTGCGGAGGGGCGCACCCGTCCGGCGGCGTCGAACGAGTCGACCTGCGCTGGCCCGCTGGTCTCCCGGACGGCGGCCGGCACGGTTTCACGCCCGCCCACCGGGCCCGGCTGGAGGCCGCGCTGCCTGCCATGGCCGGCCGAATAGCCGACGCCCTGCCCGCCGGTGCCCGCCGTGTCCTCGTCCTCGGCTTCGAGGAGCTGATGTACGCCCCGCTGCGGCTCGCACGCGAGCTGGAGGGGCAGGTGGCGGCCGAGGTGCGGTTCTCCACCACCACCCGGTCGCCCGTCCTCGCGGTCGACGACCCCGGTTACGCGATCCGTACCCGGCTGGTGTTCCCGGCCCACGACGACCCGGCCGACGGTCCCGGTGAGCGCTACGCCTACAACGTGGCCGGCGGCGGCTTCGACGCCGTGGTCGCCGTGGTCGACTCCGTCGCCGACACCCCCGCCCTGCACGCGCCCGACGGGCTGCCGGCCCGCCTCGCCGCGCATGTTCCGCACGTCCTGCTGGCGGTCCTCCCGTCGTACGTACCGCACGCTCCCGAAAGGCCGGCCATGCTGCCCGAGCCCCTCCGCGGCCCCGCGTTCTCCTCGTACGCGCCGGAGGAGGTCGGCTGGCTGCTGCAGGACCTGTCCGGCGTCACCCTGGAGGCGCCGACCGAGGAACGGGAGGAGGCCATCCAGAGCGGGGGCGCGCACTACGCCGAGTCGCTGCCGGTGGAGTACCAGCCCAGCGAGCAGTACCAGGAGCTGTTCCACGCGGCGCTGGAGGCCTCGGCCGCCCGGATCGCGCAGGCCGTCGGCGTCGTCACCGAGACGGTCGTCACCGAGCGGTCGCCCCGCCCGGTGCTGGTCTCCCTCGCCCGTGCCGGCACCCCGGTCGGCATCCTGATGCGCCGCTGGGCCCGGTTCCGGTACGGCCTCGACCTCCCGCACTACGCGGTGTCGATCGTGCGCGGCCGGGGCATCGACGCCAACGCGCTGCGCTGGCTCGCCGCCCACCACGACCCCCGGGACGTCGTGTTCGTCGACGGCTGGACCGGCAAGGGTGCGATCACCCGTGAACTCGCCCAGGCCGTCGAGGAGTTCGAGGAGCGCGAGGGCGTCACCGGCTTCGACCCGGAGATCGCCGTCCTGGCCGACCCCGGGTCCTGTGTACGCACCTACGGCACCCGTGATGACTTTCTCATCCCCTCCGCGTGCCTCAACTCGACTGTTTCCGGCCTGATTTCGCGGACGGTCCTGCGCGCGGACCTGGTCGGCCCGAACGACTTCCACGGCGCCAAGTTCTACCGCGAACTCGCCGGCGCCGACGTCTCCGTGGCCTTCCTGGACGCCGTCTCCGCCCGCTTCCCGGAGGTCGCCGACGCCGTCGACGGCGCGGTGAAGGAGCTGCTGGCCGCGGACCGCGCACCGACCTGGGCCGGCTGGCGGGCGGTCGAGCGGATCAGCGAGGAGTACGGCATCCACGACGTGAACCTGGTGAAGCCCGGCGTCGGCGAGACCACCCGGGTGCTGCTGCGCCGGGTGCCGTGGAAGATCCTCGCCCGGGCGGGGGCCGGTGCCGACCTGGACCATGTGCGGCTGCTCGCCGAGCAGCGCGGGGTGCCGGTCGAGGAGGTCGGTGAACTGCCGTACACCTGCGTAGGGTTGATTCACCCCAAGTACACACGGGGCGCCACGGGCGCCGACGGGAAGGCGGTGAACGGCTGATGCCGGTGATGGTGGCGAGCGATCTCGACCGCACGCTGATCTACTCCGCGGCGGCCCTGGCGCTGACCATGCCGGACGCGCGGGCGCCCCGGCTGCTGTGCGTGGAGGTGCACGAGGCCAAGCCGCTCTCCTACATGACGGAGACCGCGGCCCAGCTGCTGACCGACCTCGGCGACACAGCCGTGTTCGTGCCGACCACGACCCGGACGCGCAAGCAGTACCAGCGCATCAACCTGCCCGGTCCGCCGCCGAAGTACGCGATCTGCGCCAACGGCGGGCATCTGCTGGTCGACGGGGTCACCGACGCCGACTGGCACACGAGCGTGCAGGCGCGGCTGGCCGACGAGTGCGCGCCGCTGGCGGAGATCCGCGAGCATCTGCTGCGCTCGGCCGACCCCGTCTGGGTGCGCAAGCACCGGGTCGCCGAGGATCTGTTCGCCTACCTCGTGGTCGAGCGCGAGCTGCTGTCCGAGGACTGGGTGAAGGAGCTGGCGGTGTGGGCGGAGAACCGGGGCTGGACGGTGTCCCTGCAGGGCCGCAAGATCTACGCCGTTCCGAAGCCGCTCACCAAGAGCGCGGCCGTCCGTGAGGTCGCCCGCCGCACCGGCGCGGAGCTGACGCTGGCCGCGGGGGACTCCCTGCTGGACGCCGACCTGCTGCTGGCCGCCGACCGTGGCTGGCGGCCCGGCCACGGCGAGCTGGCCGACAGCGGCTGGACCGCGCCGGAGATCGCCGCGCTGCCGGAGCGGGGGGTGCTGGCGGGGGAGCGGATCGTGCGGGAGTTCCTGAAGGCGGTGCGGGGGCCGGCGCCCGTCGGCCGACAGCTGTAGGTGAACGGGCGTCGGTCAGCGGCTGTGGGTGAACCCGCCGGCCGGCGGCTGCAGGCGAACCGGGGGCCCGGTCAGCGGCTGCGGGTGAATGCCCGCCGGCCGGAAACCGCAGGCGGACGGGTGCCGGCCGGCGGCCGTGGATGAACGCCCGCCGGCCGGCACCCGTAGGTCAACATGTGCAGACCGAGCCCGTTCAGCCGCAGCATCCTCCGCCGCAGCACCCGCCGCCTGCGCCGGTCCCCGACGCGGGCGTCGGTGCGGCTGCGGAGGCGCGCGACACGCCGCCCACGGCCACTGTCGACAGGAGCTTCACCGTGTCGTCATGGCCCGCGGGGCAGCTCGCGGGGGCGGCGGACTCCGCCATCGGACGGTTCAGTTCGAAGGTGTCGCCGCAGGTCCGGCAGCGGTACTCGTAGCGAGGCATGGCCCCAGGTTAACCGTCAAGGGCCGGCTGGGAGCATCTCAATGTTTCATGAGTGTTGCTTTCTATCCGGCATATGTGCGGGGCATTCGAAAACCTTACTGATAATTTGTGAACGCCGTTGCGAGGATGCTCAGCTCACCCGCGCGAGCAAGACCTAGTGCGGAGGGAGACGCAGGCGTGACCGATGCGTCGCAGGGGGAGGACGGCCCCATGGGGGGTGGCCGTGGCGAGAAGCCGTTGAACGCCGATGAGACTCTGCATCTGAGAGTCGACGCCCTCAGGGCGGACGAGACCATGCAGCTGCGCGTCCCCCCGCCGCCGGAGCCACCCGCTCCGGGCGGCGGCCGGGCCGAGCGGCGCCGTACCGCGCGCTCGGCCGGGCGGGAGCGCGCCGCGAGTGAGGCCGTGGCCGCGACCGTGGCCGTGGTCGCCCGCGTGCTCGCGCCGCTGGCCCCGTACTGGCGCCGAATAGCCCCGTATGCGCGCCGCCTGAAGCCGGTCTACCCACGGCCGGGCCGTACCGGCTGGCGGCGCTGGATACCCTCCTGGCGCCAGTGGCTCGGCGCCACCCTGACCTCGTTCGGTCTGCTGAGCGCGTTCCTCATGACCGCCTACGCGATGACGGACATACCGAGCGATCTCAATACGTACGCGACACAGCAGGACAACGTCTACTTCTGGTCCGACGGCACCCCGATGGCCCGCACGGGCTGGGTGCAGCGGCAGGCGATGCCGCTGAAGGACATTCCCGAGGACGTCCGCTGGGCGGTGCTGGCGGCGGAGAACGAGAGCTTCTACTCGGACCCGGGCATCTCTGCCAAGGGCATCACCCGCGCGGTCTTCCGCACCCTGGGGCAGGGGGACACCGAGGGTGGCTCGACTATTACCCAGCAGTACGTCAAAAACGTTTATTTGACCCAGAACCAGACGATCAGCCGTAAATTCACCGAAGCGATGATCGCCCTCAAGCTCGACAACAAGATGAGCAAGGACCAGATTCTCGAGGGCTATCTCAACACCAGCTGGTTCGGCCGCGGCAGCTACGGCATCCAGCGCGCCGCGCAGGCCTATTACGGCAAGGACGTCAGCAAGCTCAACGCCTCCGAGGCGGCCATGCTCGCCTCGCTGCTCAAGGGCGCCGGCCTCTACGACCCCACCCTCGGCAAGGCCAACCACGCGCGGGCGGCGGAACGCTGGTCCTGGATCCTCGACCGCATGGTCAAGATCGGCAAGCTGTCCCCGCAGGAACGGGCGAAGTACACGGAGTTCCCCGAGCCGCTCAGGAGCAACCCGCTGTACAACACCGGTGCGCAGAGCGACTACCTGGTGGAGCTGGCGGCGCAGTACGCCAAGAAGGCCGGCCACCTCACGGACAAGCAGTTCGACCTCGGCGGCTACCAGATCTACACGACGTTCGACCGCAAGCGGGAGCAGGCGCTGACCGACGCCGTCACCAAGGCCCGCAAGGAGGCCAAGGAGGACGATCCCGAGGCGGGGAAGAACGGGCACTACGGTGCCGCCTCGGTGGCCGCGGACGGCCGGATCCTCGCCGTCTACGGCGGCCCGGACCACCGCAAGCAGGGCTACAACGAGTCCAACGCGACCACCGTCCCGGCCGGCAGCGCGTTCCTGCCGTTCGTGTACGCCGCCGGACTCGAACACGGTGTGCACAAGACCCGCGGCGGCCCCGCCACCCCCGTCACCCCGGACAGCGTCTACGACGGCGACGACGCCGTGCCCGTCACCACACCCGAGGGGCCGTACTGGGACCGCAGCGGCAAGAAGGTCGCCGCGCACAACGAGGGCAGGAAGTCGTACGGGCAGATCACCCTGCGCGACGCGCTCGCGAAGTCGGTGAACACGCCCTTCATGCAGCTCGGCATGGATGCCGGTCTGGACAAGGTGCGCCAGACCGCCGAGGCGTCCGGGCTGCTGTCCTCCAGCATGGGCCCCCAGGTGCCCGCCCTGTCGCTGGGCAACTCCACACCGAGCGCGATCCGGATGGCCAGCGGCTACGCCACCTTCGCGGCGGAGGGGAACCACACCGAGCCGTACTCGGTGCGCCGGATCACCCGCAACGGTTCGCCGCTCGCGCTCGCCACCCCGCGTCCGAAGCGCGCGGTCGGGGCGAAGGTGGCCGAGGAGGTCACCGAGGCGCTCGGCGACTCCTTCCGCACGGCCCACCCGGACGCTGCGGCCGGCACGGCCGGGGTCTCCGGTAAGGCCGGCACCAACGAGAAGGACACCGCCGCCTGGTACGTGGGCACGGCCGACTCCGTGTCCACCGCGATCGTCGTCTACCGCCTGGACCTGGCCAAGTCCCTGGAGCCACTGCCGCTCAAAGGACTGGCCGGTACGTCCCACAGCGTCCCGTATGCCCTCTGGTCGGCCGCGACGGGTCTCGGCTGAGCCGTGATCCGTCCACCCTCCCCTTCCGCAGAATGAGCCGAGCATGCCCCGCAACAAGTCAACGACAGGCCGCCGTCGAGCCCCTCGCCGCCGCAGTGCACCCCGTGCCACCCGGCCCCAGGTGCTGACGCTGGCCGCCCTGCTCGTCGTGGCCTCGCTGGTGGCCGGTTACCTGGTGCTGTCCCGCACGGACAGCACCACGCCGGCCGCGTCCGCCGGCAAGAAGCCCAAGGGCGCCGCGCCGACGGCCGCACCGACGCCGGAATGGGACGGTAAGACCAAGATCCTCGGTGACGGCTCCACCTCCTACACCGGGCCGCAGAAGGGGCAATTGAAGCCCAGGCCGCTGAAGCCCGGGGAGAAGCCGCCGCAGTTCGTCGTCTTCTCGTGGGACGGCGCGCTGGAGGGCAGCGACCACCTGTTCTCGCACTACCGGGAGCTGGCCGACCAGTACAACGCCCACATGACCTTCTTCCTCACCGGCATCTACCTGCTGCCCAAGGACAAGAAAGCGCTCTACCACGGCCCCATGCACTCGGCGGGCGACGCCGCGATCGACTACGCCACCGACGACCACATCCGCACCACGCTGGAGCAGCTGGGCAAGGCGTACGAGGGCGGCAACGAGATCGGCACCCACTTCAACGGCCACTTCTGCGGCGCCAAGGGCGGCGGCGACTGGAGCGTGCAGGAGTGGAAGAGCGAGATCGACCAGTTCTTCTCCTTCGCCGAGCGCTGGAAGACCAACACCGGCTGGAAGGACGCCCCCGCGCTGCCCTTCGACTTCAAGAAGGAGGTCGCCGGCGGCCGTGCGCCCTGTCTGGAGGGCCAGGAGAACCTGCTGAAGGCCATGAAGAGCTATGGCTGGCGCTATGACGCGAGTTCGCCGGGCGACTTCCAGATATGGCCCAGCAAGAAGAACGGCATCTGGGACTTCCCGCTGCAGTTGCTGCCGTACACGGACAATGTGCAGGCCCTGTCGATGGACTTCAACTTCCTGTACAACCAGTCCGACGGTGAGACCCAGGGTGATCCCGCCAAATTCCCCGAGTGGCAGCAGATGACCGTCGACTCGTACATGAAGGGCTTCAACCGGGTCTACTACGGCAGCCGGGCGCCGCTGTTCATCGGCAACCACTTCGAGGACTGGAACGGCGGCATCTACATGCGGTCTATCGACCAGGTGGTCAAGGACGTCTGCACCAAAAAGGGCGTCAAGTGCGTTTCCTTCAAGGAACTCGCCGACTGGCTCGACGCGCAGAAGCCGCAGACCCTGGCCGCGCTGCGCAGCCTCGACCCGGCCCAGTCGCCCGACTGGTCGGCGGTCGTCAAGTGACAAGTACGCTCGGGCTATTCCACTTGTGCAACCCCCTTCACAAACGCCACACCCGCCGTGGCAAGATGCCCATCGCCCGGTAGGTGTACCGGCGTAGAGGGGAACATCATTGAAATCAAGAAGACTGAGCCGTAGGCGGAGCCGCACGGCCATAGTCACCGCCGCGGCTGCCTCGGTGGTCGCCGGCGTGGCCCTCGTGCCCAACTGGAGCGCGGGTGCGGCGGTGACCGACGACCCGACCGTGAACGCGGCCACCAAGGCGACCTTCCAGCGGCTGGCCGACGCGGTCTTCACCGACCGTACGCAGGCTCTCGTGGAGGGCGCGGGCAAGGCCGACACCCGGCACACGTCCGGCTTCTCCGGATCCGTGCGCCTGTCCGGCGGGCAGACCCAGGAGCAGAAGTCCGCGCTGGACGAGCTGCGCGACCGCCGGAGCCGGCTGGCCCGGCTGGGCGAGACCTACCGCGCGGGGAGCACCAAGGTCACGCTCGACGCGACCCAGGTGAAGGGCCGGCACGCCAAGGTCGCGGTGACCGAGACGACCACGCTGAACTACGACAAGGCCACCGCGAAGAGCCCGAAGTCGACCGGCTTCCAGGCGCACCACGAGCTGACCTTCAAGGCGGACCGCAACGGTACCTGGCAGCTGACCGGCATCCGGGACACCGACGACGGCTACCTCGCGGTGAACCAGGTCGCCAAGCCCACCGTCGCCAAGGTGAGGACCACCGCCGACGACGGACCGCCCTCGGCGGCCCGTGCGGCCACCACCTGGCCCGCGCCGGCCAACGCGAAGAACTTCTCCGCGACCGGCTACGACTACCAGGCCATGGTGACGTACGCGCAGAAGTACTGGAGCAAGTACAACCCGGCCTACCCCGACTTCAACGGTCAGGGCGCCGGCGGCGACTGCACCAACTTCGTCAGCCAGGCCCTGAAGGCGGGCGGCTGGAAGCACGTACCGGGATACACGTACGACTTCCACAAGTGGTTCGGGAACTCCGAGATCCAGTCCGACTCCTTCATCGGCGTCAACGAGTTCTCCTGGTTCGCGCTGTCCTCGAAGCGGGCCACCAGCCTCGCCAACGTCTACCAGATGGACCTCGGCGACGTGCTGCAGATGGACTTCAACCGGGACGGGTCCAAGGACCACTCGATGATCGTCACCTACCGTGACCGTCGGGGCGTGCCGTACGTGTCGTACCACTCCACCAACACCTACAACAGGTCGGTGGCCAGCCTCGTCGCCTCGTACCCGGGCGCGGCGTTCTACGCCTACAGGACCTGACCCCGGCCCGGCTGCGGGAACCGCTGCCGCTGCTGCTGCCCTTCCCGCTCCTGGAGCATCCGCTGCTCCTGCGGGGAGGGCTCGGGGTGGCGGGCCCGCCAGTACGGGTTGTCGTGGGGCAGGTTGTGGCCGACCCGGCCGTACATGCCGAAGGTCATCAGCAGCAGGCCCACGATGAAGCTGAAGAACACGTTCTGGATCTTGAACGCCAGGAAGTTGCTGGTCGTGTCCAGCAGGCCGAGGAACAGGAAGCCGTTCAGCAGGAACAGCACGCCGAGGACCATGTTCAGGGTCGACGCCAAGTTGCCGCCGATCACCATGCCGACCAGCAGCACCGCGCCGATGCAGATCGACAGCACGCTGAGTGCGCCGTTGGTGTTCAGTCCGGCGACCGTGTCACCGCCGGTGTTGAAGAAACCTATCTGGTCGACCAGGCCGAGGACGCCGAAGACGACCAGGAAAGCACCGATGAGTCCCGCGCCCATCCGGTAGACCATGTTGAGCCGGTGGTCGACGGGCAGGTGGTCGTCCAGCCGCATCCGCCGGCGTTCCCCTGCTTTCCTCGTGTGCACTGCGTGTGTGGCCATGTCCGCCTCCTCGGGCGCTAGCGGAGGCCATGCGTCCATCTCAATATCCGCCAGCCCCGCCCCACCCGGCAACACGCGCAGCTCAGTGCCCGGCGCCGCGCTCCTCGCGGATCTGCGCCACCACCCGTGCCACGGCCTGCCGCACCCCTTCCGTCTCGGTCAGGAAGTGCCAGTAGTCCGGGTGCCGGCCCTCCAGCGTGCCGATCGCCCGCTCCAGCCGGGCCACCGCCTCGTCCAGCGGCCGGGCATGCCGCGGATCGGGGGTCGTACGGCCCGTCATGGCCAGCCGCTGGGCGTCCCGGATCGCGAACCGGGTCCGCTCCACCTCGGCCTGCGGGTCCTTCTGTACGGCGTTCAGCCGGGCCAGCCGGTCACCGGCGGCCGAGACGGACTCGTCCGTGGTGTTCAGCAGGGCTCGTGCGGTCGACAGCAGCGAGGTGGCGTCCGGCCACCGCTGGGCGTCCCGCGCCGCCTGCGCCTCCCGGAGCCTCAGCTCGGCCTGCCGCACGTTCTCCGCGGCCTGAGCGGGCACCTGCTGCAGGTCCTGCCAGCAGGCGGCGGCGAACCGGCGCCGCAGCTCGCTCAGCACCGGATCCACCTGCCCGGCGCGCGTGGTCAGCGCCTGCGCCCTGGTCCGCAAGGACACCAGCCGGTGATCGATCTCGGCCGCCCTCTCCGGCAGCCGCTCGGCCTCGACACGGATCGCCCCGGCCTCCCGCTGCAGTCGCTCGGCCCGCTCCAGCGTCGGCTGCACCCCGTGCTGACCGGCGCCCTGGTTCAGCTTGGTCAGCTCCGGCGACAGGGCCGCCAGCCGCGCGGCCAGGTCGTCGGCCCGCAGCCCCTTCTCCCGTACGGCGTCCAGTGCGTTGCTCGCCGCCAGCAGTGACTGCCGGGCCCGCTCCACGGCGGGCGCCAGCCGGGCGAGCTGGGTCTCGGCCTTGCCGAGCAGCGGCCCGAGGGAGCCGCTGAACCGTTCCAGCTCCTGCCGGACCCGTACCAACTCGTCTCTGGCCGCGGTCAGCTCGCCCCGCGCCCGGGAGGCCACGGAGGCCTCCAGGTCGTCCCGGTCCAGATCGTGCGCGTCGACGGCCTGGATGTACCGCTGGCTGACCTCGTCGATCCGGCGGCCGAGCGCGTCGAAGTCGCCGACCGCGCGCCGGGCGGCGGGGGAGTCGTCCACGGCCGTGATGGTCTCGACGGAGATCCGCAGATCCCGCTGCGCGGTGTCGAGTTCGTAGAAGGCCGCCGCCGCGGCGTCCTTCGCGGCCTGCGCCTCGGCCCGCTGACTCTCCGCCCGCCCGCCGAACCACCGCCGGGTGCCCCCGCCGGCGAACGCGGCGGCCAGCACCGGCACGGCCAGCACCGGCAGGGTCAACAGGGTGAGGGTGTCGCGCAGGGCACCGCGCAGCGGGGCGGGCCCGCGCCGGGGCCGTGCGGTGGACGGCTGCGGGTACCGCTGCGTCGCTGGCGTGCCCCGTGTCGCCGTCACATGCCTCTCCCCGTGTGGTGATCCGCCCTGAGTGGTGTCATTCTCCCACCCGTTGAGGACGAACACACGGGCCGGTCAGTTCGCGGTGCGCGCCGTGACTTTCCCGTCCGAGGAGGTCTCCCCCGCCCGGTGCGGGACCGGGTGGGGGAGACCTCCCCGTCCCGAGCGTTGCCCCGGGGCGTGACGGAAGGTGGTTTGCAGGGGAGCCCGGCGGGCAATGTAGGCTGTCGACCTGTCCCGGGTGCGTAGCTCAGGGGTAGAGCGCCTGCCTTACAAGCAGGATGTCGGCGGTTCGAAACCGTCCGCGCCCACCGGCCGGCCCCTCGGAGGATTCCTCCGGGGGGCCGTTCTGCTGGGGCCCGGCGCCGGGCCCCAGCACTCGCCGCTACTCGTTCTCCTCCGCCGGCTTTGTGCGGACGTGCTTCAGCCGGGTGCGGGCGTCCATGCGGTCCGCCGCCGCGACCTCGGCCCAGAAGCGATGGGTGCTCACGAAGACCGCGAGTTCGTGCTCGCGCCGCCGCAGCTTCTCCACCTCGGCCTGCTCGTCCTCCGTCCAGCCGGGGGACGCGGGCCGCTCCACCTTGCGCCAGCCGTTGTCGTCGCTGAAGCCGTCCATCGGTTCCACCGACCAGGGCAGCCGTTTGAGCAGGGCCGACAGCTCGGCCCGGACCTGATGCAGCTCCTCCTGGCCGGCGAGGAGGTCACTGGGGAATTCATAGGTCGTAGCCACGCGCTAATGCTACGCCTGTTCGATTTTATGTGGCGAGCTCGATCCCGGGGTCGGGGCGGGGTTCATTCGGACGAGTGGCCGGACCTCAGTGGCCGGCGTCCCGCAGCTCCCGCACCAGCCGTGCCGTCACCGGTACCGGCACACCGTGCCGCCCGGCCGCGCGCAGCAGGGCTCCGCCGATGGCGTCCAGCTCCAGCGGGCGGCCGGCCTCCGCGTCGCGCTGCATGGACGACCTGGCGGCGGGCGGGAAGGCGTCGTACCGGGACATGGCCCGGGCCGGGTCGGCGGGGGCACCGCAGGCCTGGCTGACCGCGGTGGTCTCGGCGACCAGCGCCTCCAGTTCGCCCCGGTGCTCGGTGCGGGCCACGCCGAGCGGGACGCCGTACCGGGTGGTGAGCAGGGCGAACGGGGCGAGGAACGCCATCTTGGCCCACAGGGCGGCGCTCTCGTCCCCGACCACCCGGGCGGCCGTGCCGGCGGCGGCGAGTCGGTCGGCGAGGGCCTCCAGGCGCTCGCGGGGTACGGCGTCCCCGGCCAGGTCGATCTCCGTGAACGGGCTGCCGTGTTCGATCACGCCCGGGGCGACCCGGGTGGACTCCACGCGGATCACGGCCGGGGCCACCCGGTCGGGGCGGTGGCTCGCACGGAGGGTGGCCGGGTGTTCGATTCCGTTCAGCAGCGGTACGACGAGGGCGTCGCCGAGGGCGGCGGGCGGTACGCGGGTGAGGGCCGCGTCGAGGGCGGTGTGCTTGACGGTGATCAGGCAGGCGTCCACCGGTTCGCGCAGCTCGGTGTCGGCTTCGACGGGTGCCGTGAAGTCACCGAACTGCGCGCTGCGGACCGTGATGCCGGTGCGGCGCAGGGTGTCGGCGGTGGCCTGCCCGGCCAGGCAGACGACGCGGTGGCCGGAGCGGGAGAGCAGGGCGGCGAGCAGGCCGCCGGTGCCGCCGGGGCCGAGGACGGCCACGGTGAGCGGATGCGTCATGGAATTGTCCTTTCGACGGTCGGCCCCGGGTCTCGGTGGCCGCCTTCGTGGTGATCATCGCAGCGGGTGGCGGTGTGCGCCAGACTGTGGGCATGTGCCGGAGCATCAAGACACTGCGCCCGCCCGCGTTGCCCGGTGAGGCGACGGAGGAGGACATCCGCGCAGCCGCGCTGCAGTACGTACGGAAGGTCTCGGGCTTCCGGGCCCCGGCGGCCCACAACCGTGAGGCGTTCGACGAGGCGGTGGAAGCCGTCGCCCGCGCCACGGCGGAACTGCTCGGTGGGCTGGAGGTACGGGGGCAGGCAGCGCGGCGGGCGGGATAGGGCCGGCCGGTGGTGGGCCGCTCGCCCGCGCTGTCGGGGACAACGCCCGTAGGGGGCGCGGGGAACTGCGCGACCGGGCCCACGTGCCCGCCCCCGGCGTTCGCCGCTCCCCGGATCCCCTGCCTGGCTCCCCGTCAAGAACCTTTCCCGACAAGGAGGTTCTCCTTCGGCGTGCTCGGAAAGCGGGAAACGGAAGGTCACGCGCCATTCAAGGCATGGCCAAATGTTGAACTTGCAAGCTTTGATTAGGTGTGCCTAACCTGGCCTCCCGTTCGGTACCGCCGCCCCCCCCATGGCCGGCCCCTCAGTCCCCGGCCGGCCCGATCGACACCGAAGAGGAGAAACCCCTTCATGTCCGCTCGTCTCGACTCCGCTCAGCCCTACGTCATCGCGCTGTTCCGCGTCGTCGTCGGCCTGCTCTTCGCCGTGCACGGCGCCGCCTCCCTGTTCGGCGTCCTCGGCGGCGCCGCCGGCACCGACGGCGGCACGATCGAGGCCGGCACCTGGCCCGGCTGGTACGCGGCCGTGATCCAGCTGGTCGCCGGCGGCCTGGTGCTCCTCGGCCTCGGCACCCGCGGTGCCGCGCTGATCGCCTCCGGCTCGATGGCGTACGCCTACTTCGACGTCCACCAGCAGGCCGCCCTGTGGCCCATCCAGAACGGCGGCGAGCTGTCGGTGCTGTTCTGCTGGGCGTTCTTCCTGCTGGTCTTCACCGGCTCGGGCGCCTTCGGGCTCGACCGGCTCCTGTCCCGGCGCACGGCGGCGACCGCCGAGCCGGCCGCCGAGAAGGCCCCGGTCGCGGCCTGACCCGCTTCCCGAGGGTGTCCTCCCCCGGTCCTGAGGGGAAGGACACCCTCGTCAGATGGCGTACGGCCAGACGGTGAGCATGTACGCGCCGTACCAGCAGCCGAACAGCGCACTGCCGCCCAGCACCGTCGCGGCGGTGCCGTTGCGTGCCCGGGCGAGTGCGCGCGCGAGGGGGACGAGGAACAGCACGGCAGGGATCACCAGGCGCAGCTTGGAGTGGTAGAAGCTGCTCTGCCCGAGCGTCAGGACGAGGATGCCGGTGCCGTAGACGGCCAAGGGCGGCCAGGTGCTCCGGCGCCAGGTGACGGCAGTGGCGTCGAGGAGGGCCAGCAGGAGCACCGCCGTGCTGACGGGCACCCATCCGTCACCGTGCGCCAGCGTCTGGCCGAGGAAGCGGACGAAGGACCTGCCGCTGTCCCAGCGGGTGTCCCAGCCCGCCCTCTGAATCGTGAACCAGGCGTCCGGTCCGCCGGCCCGCCGGCCCACCCACCACAGGTAGGACGGCGTACCCGTGCAGGCCACCAGCACGGCGGCAAGGGGACGCCAGGCCACTCGGCGGGTCCGCGCCAGCCACAGGGCCACGGCGACGGCGAGAGCCGCCACCGCCGCCACGCCGGCCGGCCGCGTCAGGCCCGCCAGCAGCGCCGAGACGCCCGCGGTGAGCCAGGCCCGCCGCCGCGCGGCCAGCAGAGTTCCGGCGGACAGGGCCAGGAACAGCGACTCGCTGTACCCCATGACGAAGACGAGCGCCATCGGCTGCGCGGCGGCCAGCAGGATGACGGCGATGACGGCCGTACGCCGCCCGTACAGCCCGGTCAGCAGCAGGTCGACGACGATCAGCGCGGCGACGAGGGCCAGGTTGGCGACGACGATCGCGGCGATGCCGTGGTCCAGCCCGGTCACGGCGTGTACGGCACGGATGAGCAGCGGGTACAGCGGGAAGAACGCGAGATTGTTGCCGGCGACCCGGCCCGTGGGCTCGTAGGTGAAACCGTCGGGGTAGCCGTGCGCGGCGATCTCCGTGTACAGCCGGCCGTCCCAGGCCAGCAGCCGGTCCCGCAGACCCGGCCCGCCCGGCGGGATCATCACGGTCAGTACGAGGAGATGCAGCAGTGTGGCCGCGCCGTAGACCGCGAGCGCCGGCCAGACCCGGCGCACGGCCCGCAGACGGCGCCGGCCGGCACGTTCCTCCGGCAGCGCCTCGCCCAGCCACCGCGCCGCACTCCCGAACAAGCGATGCCTCACCTCGCTTCCCACCGCGCCGGGCCGCGGGGCGGCCGTGCCCCGATACTGCGCCCGCTCCGCGCCCGCGGCGACTCGGGACCGCTCCCTCGAGTTGGCATCCGGTGCGCGGCGGTACGACCCTCGGAACATGGACCTCGTCCGAGGGGCGGTCCGGCGATGAGCGGGCTGGCGCTGCTCAACCCCGAGGTGTTGCACGTGATCGCGGGCTTCGCGGGCATCGCGGTGGTGTGTGTCTACGCGCTGCTGGTGATGCTGGTCCGCAAGCTCCACGGGAGACCGACCAGCGGACTGCCGCCGAAGGGCCGCTGAGAGCCGCCGAATCCGCCGAGCCGGGCCGCGCGCACGGCCGCCGCTCTGCGGACATGAGCCCCCACGACTCACCTGTCACACCCCCCGCGTACGCTGTATGGCTGTCATCGGGGGATACACGGGGGAGCAGTTGTGTGGGAGAGCGTTTGGTCGCTGGCGGCCGGACCCTGGATCTATGCCGTGGTGGCCCTGTCGGTGCTGCTCGACGTGTTCCTGCCGGTGCTGCCGAGCGGCGTGCTGGTCGTGACGGCGGCCACGGCAGCGGCGGCCGGTTCGGGTGCGGCGGCGGGCCGGGTCCCGCATGACGTGCCGGACATCCTGGCCCTGATCCTCTCCGCGGCGACCGCCTCGGTCCTCGGCGACCTGGTGGCCTACCGGCTGGCCTGGCGCGGCGGGGAGCGGCTGGACCGGGCGATAGCCCGCTCCCGGCGCCTCACCACCGCGCAGGAACGTCTCGGCGAGGCCCTTGCCCGGGGCGGCGGCGCACTCGTCGTCCTCGCCCGCTTCGCCCCCGCGGGCCGCTCGATCGTCTCCTTCTGCGCGGGCGCCGCGCACCGCCGCGCCCGCGACTTCGTCCCCTGGTCCGCCCTGGCCGGCCTCTCCTGGGCCGCCTACAGCGTCGCCCTCGGCTACTACGGAGCCCAGTGGCTGGGCGCGACCTGGCTCTCCACGGCCATCTCGGTGGCCGCGTTGTTCGCGGCGGGCGCGGCAGCGGGCTTCCTGGTGCGCCGCCGCCCGGCGTCCTGAGGGAGCCGCGGCGCGGCGCGAGTGCCGGTCGCCGCAGCTCCCCCGGGGGTGCACCCGCAGGCTCAGCAGCCGGCCAGGTAGTTGGTCAGCGCGCTCTTCTCGGCGGAGTCCACCGAGAGGTTGTAGTAGTACTTCACCTGCACCCAGGCCCGTACGTACGTGCAGACGTACGAGGACCGGGACGGCACCCACGTGGCGGGGTCCTGGTCGCCCTTGGCCTGGTTGACGTTGTCGGTCACGGCGATCAGCTGCGGCCGGGTGAGGTCGTTGGCGAGGGCCTGCCGCTGGGCGGTCGTCCACTTGCTCGCGCCGGAGTCCCAGGCCTCGGCCAGCGGTACGAGGTGGTCGATGTCGAGGTCGGAGGCGGCGGTCCAGGTGGCGCCGTCGTACGGCGAGTACCAGCTGCCGCTGGTCGCGGCACAGGAGGAGTCGGTGACGACGTTCGAGCCGTCCCGCTTCAGCACCGTCTCGCGGGTGTTGCAGGAGCCGCTGATGGTGATCCAGTGCGGGAACAGGTCGCGGCTGTAACCGGTGCGGTTCTCGGTGGCCACGGTCAGCTGGGAGAGGTAGCTGCGGGCGGTGGCTGCGCTGACCGGCGTGGGGAGGGCGGCGGAGGCGCTGGGCGAGTTGAGGAGGGTGACGGAGGCTATGAGTCCGGTGAGGGCCGCGAGTATGCTCACCCGTCGACGCGCGTAGAACTTCGGCATGACTGAACTCCCTTGTGGGGTGGGGGCGTTGGAGCGCGAGCGAGGGAATGCTCGCGGGGCTGTGTTGCCGGGGGGTGAGCGCTCGGTGAGAATCTAATGACGTGCGCATGTCATGCCAAGCTTGACCGCGGAACTTTCACATCCCGTACGATGGGGAGCGCAGAAGGGGAGTAGCTCTTCGCCGGACCGTCGACATACTGCTCAGCGAGCCTGAGCCGGCGCCCGGAGGCGGATCACCGAGACTCATCGGCGTCCGCCAGCGAGACCTTCGGCAAAGCAGTGCACGCCCGTGCCCCCCGGCATGGGCGTCGAGTGTGCTGCCATGCCGAGGTGTCATCGCGTGACGTACCGCACTCTCGGCGGGGCAGCCCCGACCGATTGAGGAACCTTGATCAGCATCACCGTGACGGCGCTCGTCTTCGGCGTCGTCTTCCTCGCCGAACTGCCGGACAAGACCGCGCTCGCCGGCCTCGTCCTCGGCACCCGCTACCGCGCCTCGTACGTGTTCGCGGGCGTCGCCGCCGCCTTCCTGCTGCACGTCGTGCTCGCCGTCGCCGCCGGCAGCGTGCTGACCCTGCTGCCGCAGCAGATCGTGCACGCCCTCACCGGCGTCCTCTTCCTCGGCGGTGCCGCGATGCTGCTGCTGCAGGGGGGCGGGGCCGATGACGGCGAAGAGATCAAGAAGCCCGCCGACCAGTCCTTCTGGAAGGTCGCCGGGACCGGCTTCATGCTCATCCTGGTCGCCGAGTTCGGTGACCTCACCCAGATCATGACCGCCAACCTCGCCGCCCGGTACGACGACCCGCTCTCCGTCGGTCTGGGTGCGGTGCTCGGCCTGTGGGCCGTCGCCGGACTCGGCATCGTCGGCGGAAAGGCCCTGATGAAGCGCGTGCCGCTGCGGCTGATCACGAAGGTCGCGGCGCTGCTGATGCTGGCGCTCGGCGTGTGGAGCCTGTGGGAGGCCGTGAGCGGCTGAGCTGAACGGCAGGTGAATGCTCGCCGGTGGCGGTGGCGCGATCGCGCACATGTTTTGTACCGTGGAGGAACAAAGTGGCTCCCGCTCGTTCTCCCTGACCGGCGGGCGGGGCCGCCTTGTCCCTCCGGGAGACCCCGGGGGGCCTCAGGGGGACCCACCCGTACGTCCCCGCGCACCGCGTCCTGGAGCTGCCGATGCCGGCCACCGCCACGCCCGCCGTTCTCACCGCCCGCGCCCTCCTGCTCGACATGGACGGCACCCTCGTCAACTCGGACGCCGTGGTCGAGCGCATCTGGCGGCGCTGGGCCGAGCGGCACGGGCTGGACGGCGACGAGGTGATGAAGGTCGTGCACGGCCGGCAGGGCCACGCCTCGATGGCCGTACTGCTGCCCGACCGGCCGGTCGAGCAGAACCTCGCCGACAACGCCCGCATGCTCGCCGAGGAGACCGCCGACACCGACGGCGTGGTCGAGATCCCCGGCGCGAGTGTGTTCCTCGCTGCCCTGCGCGGACTTCCGCATGCCCTGGTGACCTCCGCGGACGTCGCCCTGTCCACCGCCCGCATGAACGCCGCCGGGCTGCCCCTGCCCGAGGTCCGCGTCACCGCCGAGTCGGTGGGCGCGAGCAAGCCCGACCCCGAGGGCTTCCTCAAGGGCGCGGCGGAACTCGGCGTCGACCCGGCCGAGTGCGTCGTCTTCGAGGACTCCGGCGCGGGGATCGCGGCGGGGCGAGCCGCGGGGATGCGGGTCGTGGGGGTCGGGCCGCGTGCGGGCGCCCACCAGCCGGATGCCCTCGTCTGCGACCTCACGCAGGTGAGCGTCGAGGCTTTGACCGACGGCACGATTCGGCTGCGGCTCGGCTGACAGCCGGGATCCGCCGACTTCGGGTGCGGTGCCGTCGTGGCTGGTCGCGCAGTTCCCCGCGCCCCTGGGTGGGTTTGGTGTGGGTGTTCCGGGGGGTGGCCCGGGGTGGTGGTTGGTGGTCGGGTGCGGCGCCGTTGTGGCTGGTTGCGCAGTTCCCCGCGCCCCTGGGTGGGTTTGGTGTGGGTGTTCCGGGGGGTGGCCCGGGGTGGTGGTTGGTGGT
>NZ_JBVHSK010000001.1:855888-879084 GCF_055566415.1 Streptomyces sp. NPDC027663
TGGTCGGGTGCGGCGTCGTTGTGGCTGGTTGCGCAGTTCCCCGCGCCCCTGGGTGGGTTGGGTTTTGCGTGTCTTGAGGGGTGGCCCGGGGTGGTGGTTGGTGGTCGGGTGCGGCGTCGTTGTGGCTGGTTGCGCAGTTCCCCGCGCCCCTGGGTGGGTTGGGTTTTGCGTGTCTTGAGGGGTGGCCCGGGGTGGTGTTTCGGTGATCGGGTGCGGCGTCGTTGTGGCTGGTTGCGCGGTTTCCCGCGTCTCTGGGTGGGTTCGGGGGGTGTGTCTGGGGGCGGGTCAGGGTTCCTTCGTTTCGTCCTCCAGGCTGCGTCGCGTCGCCCGGCCGTACTCGCCCAGGAAGTCGTCTGTGATGCCCCGGGCCAGCTGGTAGGTGCGTACGGCGTCCTCCACCGGGCGGGTGAAGACGCCGTCGATCCGGTCGCCGTAGAGGTTCAGCTGCCTCAGTCGCCATTGGAGTTCGCTGACCTCCGGGCCGGTGTCGCCGCGGCGCAGCACCGGTGCGACGGCGGGCGTCGGGTTCGGGGTGCCGGATGTCGTCACGGACGGGCCGGGGACGGCCGAGCCGGACGCGCTGCGGGATGCGGTCGGAGTCGGCGTCGGAGTCCGGGGCGGTGAGGCGGAGACCGCGGGCGGGCTCGGGTCGGCCGATGCTGAAGGGGAGACGGCCGGTGAGCGGGGCGGGACCGGCGGCGCCGGGGCCGACGCCGAGGCGGGCGCCAGGGTCGTCGTGTCCGGGATGCTCTCCCTGACCTCCTGGGCCGCCCGGTCGCGGGTCGGCGTGTGATAGGAGACCAGCGCGACACCGGCCACCGCGACGATAGCCACAGCCGCGCTGCCGGCGACCAGCAGCGGGGTACGGCGGGAGCGGCGGGACCGGGGCTCCTCTTCCTCCGTACCGGGGGCGAGGAAGGCTTCCCCCATGAGCCGTGGGCCGGACGGGTCCGGCACCTCCGCCGCCGAGGCTGTCGAATCGGAGGCGCGCCGCACCTCCGTCGGCAAGGCTGCCGAACCGGACCCACCCGGCGGCTCCACCCCCGAGGCCGTCGAATCGGGCGCGTCTGGCGCCTTCGTCGGCGAGATCGCAGAATCGGACGCACCCGGCGCCTCCGTCGGCGAAGCCGCCCGATCGGGGACACCCGCTGCCGTCGTCGGCGAGACCGCCGAACCGGACCCACCCGGCGGCTCCACCCCCGGGGCCGCCGTACCGGGTGTGTGCGGGGGCTTCGTCTCCGCGGCAGGTGAGCCGGATGTGGCTGGTGGTCTTCTGGTTGCCGGGTTCTCCGGTCCCGCCACCCCGACGTACGGCCGTATGCGCAGCGGGTCGAAGTCTTCTGCCGCTGCGGCCTCGGCCGTGCGGGTGTCGCGCAGTGCCCTGGCCGTCCGCTCGGTGCAGTCGCACGACGGAGTGTGGTCCGTGCCTCTCGGTATGCCGCACTCCGGGCAGGTGCGGCCCTCGGAATCACTCACGTGTTCGCTCTCCCCTCGCGAACTTCAGAGACTATGCGCACACCTCCTCCACATCCGAAGGGCTCGACAGGCCATAAGTGGTGACTCCGATCACGATGGAAGAGGTGCACCCGAGCCTCAGGAGGTCCCCATGGCCCTGGACACCCACGGCACGGCGAAGGACCTGGGCAACAGCGAGAACGTTCCGGGAAGCGTGCTGGTGCCGATCGGCGCGCTGCTGCTGGGGCTGCTGCTCGCCGCGCTCGACCAGACCATCGTCGCGACCGCGCTGCCGACGATCGTGAGCGATCTCGGAGGGCTCGAGCACCTCTCGTGGGTCGTCACCGCCTATCTGCTGGCGTCGACCGCCGCGACCCCGCTGTGGGGCAAACTCGGCGACCAGTACGGGCGCAAGCGGCTCTTCCAGACGGCCATCGTGATCTTCCTGATCGGCTCGGCACTGTGCGGCATGGCGCAGGACATGCCGCAGCTGATCGCCTTCCGGGCACTGCAGGGCCTGGGCGGCGGCGGGCTGATCGTGCTGTCGATGGCGATCGTCGGCGACCTCGTGCCGCCGCGTGACCGCGGCCGCTACCAAGGGTTGTTCGGCGCCGTGTTCGGTGCGGCCAGCGTGCTCGGGCCGCTGCTCGGCGGGCTGTTCACCGAGCTTCTGAGCTGGCGCTGGGTGTTCTACGTCAACCTGCCCGTCGGCGTGGTCGCGCTGGCTGTGATCGCCGCCGCGCTGCGCATCCCGCGCCGCACCGCCCGGCACGTCATCGACTACCTGGGGACGTTCCTGATCGCCGCCGTCGCCACCTGCCTGGTGCTGGTCGCCTCGCTGGGCGGCACCACCTGGGCCTGGGACTCGGCGCAGATCGTCGGCCTGGCCGTGCTGGGCGTCGTACTCGCCGTGGCGTTCGTGGCCGTGGAACGCCGCGCCGCCGAACCGGTCCTGCCGCTCAAGCTGTTCGGCATCCGCACCTTCACGCTGGCCGCCGTCATCAGCTTCATCGTCGGCTTCGCGATGTTCGGCGCGATGACGTACCTGCCGACCTTCCTCCAGGTCGTGCACGGCATCTCGCCGACCCTGTCCGGAGTGCACATGCTGCCGATGGTCGCCGGCCTGCTGCTGTCCTCCACGGTCTCCGGGCAGATCGTCAGCCGCACCGGCCGCTGGAAGGTCTTCCCGCTCACCGGCACCGCCGTCACCACCCTCGGCCTGCTGCTCCTGCACCGGCTCGACGAGCACAGCCCCACCGCCGAGATGAGCGTCTACTTCTTCGTCCTCGGCCTCGGACTCGGCCTGGTCATGCAGGTCCTGGTGCTCATCGTGCAGAACTCCGTCTCCTACGAGGACCTCGGCGTCGCCACCTCCGGCGCGACCTTCTTCCGCTCCATCGGCGCCTCCTTCGGCGTGGCCGTCTTCGGCACGGTGTTCGCGAGCCGCCTCGGCGACAAGCTCGCCGACGCCTTCCGGGGCGTACGCCTGCCGCCAGGCGCGACCCCCGACGCGCTGAAGTCCGACCCGCGGGGCATCGCCGCGCTGCCGCCCCCGTTGCGCCCGGCGGCGCTGCACGCGTACGCGTCCGCCATCACCGACGTCTTCCTGTACGCCGCGCCGGTCGCCCTGCTCGGCTTCCTGCTGGCCTGGTTCCTCAAGGAGGACCGGCTGCGCGGCTCGGTCACCGCGCCGGAGGTATCCGAGACCATCCCGCCCAACCCGGTCGAGCGCTCCTCCTACGACGAGGTGTGCCGCGCGCTGTCCGTGCTCGGTACCCGTGAGGGCCGCCGCGAGATCTACCGGGAGATCACCGAACGGGCCGGGTACGACCTGCTGCCCGCCGCCAGCTGGATGCTGCTGCGCATCCGGCGGTACGGTGCCGTCGAACCAGGGGTGCTCGCCGAGCGCAGCCCCGTGCCGCTCCGGGCGGTGATGGCCGCCGCCCGCCAGGTCGAGGAGCGGCGGCTCGCCGAACGGCAGGGCCTGGACCTGGTGCTGACCGGCACCGGCCGCGTGGTCGCCGACCGGCTCGCCACGGCCCGCGAGGAGTCCCTGGCCGAAATGCTCGGCGACTGGTGGCAGCCGGGCTGCTCGGCCGACCTCGCCCGGCTGGTCCACGAACTCACCGGCGAACTGTGCGGCGCCGAACGCGAACGCCCGCACGACAGCGGTACGGTCGCCAAGGTCAGCTGAAGGCTTCCTCCGGATCCGCGTCCGGACCCGCATCCGATCGCAGCTCCTTGCGGAACCAGTGTTCGGCGTACGGGTCGGTGCTGTGCGGGCCGGTCTCGGTGTAGCCGAGGCGGGCGTACAGGGCGCGGGCCTCGACCAGGTCGCTGCGGGTGTCGAGGACGACCCGCCGGGCGCCCAGGAGGCGGGCGGCCAGCTCGGCGGCGGACACGAGGTGGGCGGCCCCGTTCAGGCCACGCATGCCCGGCAGCACGAACACCCTGGTCAGCTCGGCGGTGTCCGGGTCCAGCAGCCGTACACCCGCTGATCCGGCCGGCGTGCCGTGATACCGCCCGATGAGCAACCGCCCATGCGGCGGGGCGAGTTCGGCACCCTTTCCGGTCGCGATCTCCCGCTCCAGCTCGTCCGGGTCGGTCCGGTGTCCCTCGTGCAGCAGGTACCAGCGGTCACTGACCTCCGTGCAGTAGGCCCGCCACAGTGCGACGGCGGCCGGGGAGTCGTACGGCTCCGGGGTGATCGTCCACGTCATGCCGGCCATTGTCGGGAGACGTCCCGCATCCTCGGCAACCGGCTGTGCGGGGGCGAGCTGCGCGGGGCGAGGGCGGTGGCGGGGCGCGGCCGCAACCGTTTGTGGGCCGGGTTCCGGGTCACCCGGAAGGAGAACCGGCCAGTGGGGCCGGTCCGACCGGAGGGGCAGCATGTCCACAGGCCTGATCATTTTGTTGATCGTGATCGCGGCGGTGGTGGTCGCCGGCGCGGCAACCCTGATCCTGCGCAGCCGGGCCCGGCACGGCGGGTCCAGTCTGAAGCGGCGCTTCGGGCCCGAGTACGAACGGGCCGTGGCCGTGCACGACGGAGACACCAAGGCCGCCGAACGGGAGCTGAGCGAACGCGTCGAACGCCACGGCGACCTGCGGGAACGCCCGCTGGACGCCGCCCAGCGCGAGCAGTACACGGACCGTTGGACGGCCGTGCAGGAACACTTCGTCGACTCGCCGCGGCAGGCGGTGGCCGAGGCCGACCGGCTGCTCGCGGAACTCGCGGCGACGCGCGGCTACCCCGACGGCGGGCGGTACGACGAGCAGCTCGCCGCGCTGTCCGTGCACCACGCCGATCACGTCGACGGCTACCGGCAGGTGCACCGGGTGGCCCGCACGGACGCCGGCAGCGGAGCGAGCGAGGACGGGGCCGGGACCGAGGAGATGCGGTCGGCGCTGCTCGGGGCCCGCGCCCTCTTCGACGACCTGACCAGCACGGAGGCCGGCC
Organism: Streptomyces sp. NPDC027663; assembly: GCF_055566415.1. Taxonomy (NCBI): domain Bacteria; kingdom Bacillati; phylum Actinomycetota; class Actinomycetes; order Kitasatosporales; family Streptomycetaceae; genus Streptomyces; species Streptomyces sp. NPDC027663. Next base: position 860,801 of record NZ_JBVHSK010000001.1, read on the forward strand.
GCCATCGCGCGGCCCCCGGCACCGGCCGGTCCGCCACCCCCACAGGTGGCCGGTCCCACGCGCGGTCCCACACCTCGTGGGCCCTGCACCGGAGCCGGCCGAAGGAGAGTTGAGCACCATGCCGGACATGACGAGCGGCTCCGGCGGCGACCGGCGGCCCACCGAACGTTACCCCCGCACGCCGGGGGAGGAGTGGGTGCCGGAGCAGGAGTCGGCGCAGACGGACGAATGGGCCCCGGACGACGCGACGCCGGGGCGGCGGATGCGCAGGGAGCCCCGGCCCGAGGAGCGGCTGCCCGGCGAGCCGGCCCCGCCCGGGAACGCGAGCCGCAGGCCCGGCTCGGCCGGCCCCGGCCGCGAGGGCCTTACGGGCGACGACCGTACCCCGGAGGACGCCCCGCATCCGCCGGCCGGACCGGCGGGTACGCCCGCTCCCGCAGGAACGGCCGGCACGGGCGCTCAGGGACGGCACGTTGCGGAACGGCACGGTTCCGAAGGGCTGCGGCCCGGGACGGAAGACCTGGGCACCGGGGTGGACGAGGGGTTCACCGCCAGTCACCGGTCGGCGACGGCCGCACGCGGCGGGGCAGAGGACCCCGGGCCCGGTACGCCCGGCTGGGAGCCGTCCACCGGCTCGGAGAAGAGCCGGCTGCCCGACGACGGGCTCGGCGCGCCGGCCGTCGCGGAGCCCGCAGGACGTGCGGCCCGTACCACCGGCCACCCGGCACCGGACGCCGGGCCGACGGCGGTCGACGGCACCTCGGCACCCGGTGCGTCCCCGGCCTCCGGCGAAGGAACCGCCGTCGGCGAGGCCGGTCCCGCACCTTCCGGCACCGAAGCGCCGCTGCTGGCCCGGGAGGAGACCGAGCGGTGGGAGCAGCGGATACGTGAAGTGGCCGTCGGCTTCGTGGACGAGCCCCGGACGGCCGTGGAGCAGGCCGACCGGACGCTGGAGGAGATCGCCGCCCGGTTCACCGAGGCCGTGACCCGGCGGCGCCGCACCCTGCGCATGTCCTGGGAGGGCACGCAGGACGGCGGGCCCGGCTCCGGGACCGACACCGAGCAGCTCCGGCTCGCCCTGCGCGACTACCGCGAGCTGGCCGGACGCCTGCTACACGGCTGACCCCGGCAGCTCCCCACCGGCGGCAGCCCTGCGCTGCCGCCACTCGCGCACCACCTCCTCGACGTCGTACGGCTTCTTGCCCAGCGGGGGCCCGGGCGGCGGCTTGAACATCATGTCGCGGATACGGACGTTCACGTCCTCGATGATCTTGCGGGCCATCCGCTCCGAGGGCGCCGCGTACGCCGCCTCCAGGGCGTCCTCCGCCTCCTTGCGCAGCGCCAGCGAGGGCGGCAGCACGGCCAGCCCCTCGCGCACCAACTTCCTCTTGACCCACCACAATTCGTCGTACGTCGAGTCGACACCGGCGGGCAGCGGCCGGCCCCTGCCCGGCAGCCGGTCGAATTCCCCGCGCCCCTGCGCGTCACGGATCTGCTTGTCCACCCAGGACTCGAACGGGACGCCCGGTGGCTTTCGCTCGGTCATGGACCCATTGTGCCGGACGCGACCCCACCGGGCGTTTTATCATGCGGCGGCGGTGCGGCAATCCGCCCACCGCACAAGGACGTTTCAGGGGGACCGCTCGTGCTCGAACTCACCATGGCCGCCGTCTCCGGGGCGGACGCGGGCGCCACGGCCGGCATGACGATGGCCGAGGCGCCCAGCGAGCCCGGCGCCGTGCTGCGGGTCGGCCGCGACGCGGCCGTGTGCCGGCTGGTCACCCCCGAGGACTGGCTGTTCGTCTCCCGGGTCCACCTGGAGTTCGTGTGCGGCCCCGACGGCACCTGGCAGCTGACCTGGCTGCGCGGCTCACAGCCCGACCCGGCGTCCGAAGTCCGGCTCGGCACCGGCGAGTACGCCCAGCCCCTCGGCTACGGCGCGACCGTAGCGCTGCCGCACGGCGGATCCGGCGAGATCGTCATCCAGGACCGCACCGCGCCGCGCAGCGTGAACGTGGGCTTCTACCACGAGCTGTGAGGCACGCCCCCGGGCGGTCAGGCCAGCACGCGGGCCAGCGCGAAGCCGTCGTGGCCCTTGCTGCCGACCGTCTGGATCGCCGTACCGCTCAGCCTCGGGTGCGTGGCGATCAGTTCGATCGCCGCCCGGGTGCCGACCACGTCCGGCTCGCTGCTGCCCGCGTCGGTCACCCGGCCGCCGCGCACCACGTTGTCCACGATGATCAGGCTGCCCGCCCGGGTGAGCCGCAGCGCCCACTCCACGTAGTGGGCGTTGTTGGCCTTGTCCGCGTCGATGAAGACCAGGTCGAAGGGGGCCGGGTTCTCGTCGGCGAGCTTGGGCAGCGACTCCAGGGCCGGCCCGACCCGCACCTCCGCGACCTTCTCCAGGCCCGCGCGGGCGATGTTCCGGGTGGCGACGTCGGCGTGCTTGGCGTTGTACTCCAGCGAGATGAGCCTGCCGTCCTCGGGCAGGGCACGGGCCATCCAGATCGTGCTGTACCCGCCGAGGGTGCCGATCTCGAGGATGTGCCGGGCGCCCTGCACCTGGGCGAGCAGCTGCAGGAACTTGCCCTGCGCGGCCGTCACCGCGATCTGGGGCAGCCCGGCGGCCTCGCTCTCCCGCAGCGCCGCCTGCAGCGCCTCGTCGTCCGGTGAGAGATTGCTGATGAAGTAGTCGTCCACATCGTCCCAGAGCTGCGACCCGCTCATAGCGCCTGCTGCCTTTCCCGAGTGTCTACCGTGCCCGCTTCGATGATCTCAGCCGAGCGGCGCGGGCGGGGAGACCGAGGGCGGCGGAGTCACCGGCCGACGGGAACGCCGTACGACGATCACGGCGGCGACCGCGACGACCACGGCCAGGACACCGCCGACGGTCAGCGCCCAGGCCGGGATCCCCGCGACCCGGCGCAGCTCGTCCTCGTAGATCACCTGCTGGACCGGCGTGTCCGCGGCGGCCCGGCGCAGCTCGTGGTCGCCGGAGATGCGGGCGGGGTCGGGGAAGCTCTGGGTGACGGCCGTCAGGTACGGGGTGCCGTCCGCCAGCTTCCCGAGGGCGCCGCGACGGGTGCCGAGCCGGCCGGCGAACACCACGTCGGGCCGCATGCCGCCGATCGTTCCGCTCGTCTCCATACGGTGCGCGGCGAGCACGTACAGGCCGAGCGACTGCGGGGTGGCGGCCAGCCGGGACAGGCGCATCGGGTAGACCGGGCGGTCGGCGGCGAAGGTGAGGTGGAGCGGGTCGAGGGCACCGCTCAGCGCAATGCCGCGCGCGTCCGGGGCGAGGCGGACGGCGACGTACTCCCAGCGGTCGTCGACGTACGGCTGCAGGGCGGACTTCAGCCGGGCGGGGAGCGAGAAGCCGTGGGTGCGGAGCCAGTTCTGCAGGGCGGCCGGGTCGGTGGCGGTCAGCCGGGCCACGTCGAACGGGCCGAGCCGCTGCCGGCCGACCACGCCTACGCCGGCGCCGGCGGCCGCACCGTCGACCGGGGCGTCGGCGGCCATGTCGTGGTCGTCGAAGGGCCAGTCGCCGTTGTGCGGCCAGAAGTGGTAGCGGGCGCGGTGGACCGGGGCGATGGCCTTGGCCAGCTGGTCGAACAGGGCGGGGTCGCCGAGGCGGACGGTCGCCCGGTGCGGGACCGGCATGATCCAGGCGGCGCGCTCGGCGCTGCCGCTCACGGTCAGCCGCATCACGATCTGCTCCTGCCGGCCGTCCCAGCGGACGACCGACTGCTCGTCGGAGACGGCGATGCGGCCGGCCGGGTCGGGGACCATGGCACCGCAGCCGCAGGCGAAGGCCGGGGCCATCAGCCAGCTGAGCTGTACGCCGAGCAGGGCGAGTACGACGGTGAGTATCCGGGCGCGCGTCACGGGGTTACAGACGGTGCACGTGTGAAAACGGTTCCGGTGCCGGTTCCGTCACCCGCCCCCGGGGCGCGCCCTCCGGAAAAGCCTTCGCACCTGCTCGCCCCGCCCGGTACGGTCTCCACCGTGTTCCGCTGCGGGGAGCCCGAGGGTTCCGCGCGGCCGCCCCGGCAGGTCCCACGCTGAGAGTAGGTATTCGTCCATGGCGTGTCGTATCGGTGAGCTGGTGCTCGGCTGCCGCGAGCCCGAGGTGCTGGCCCGGTTCTGATGCGAGGTCCTGGACTTCGTCGTGCTCGAGCGCGAAGAGGACGGCAGCATCGAGATCGGGCCGCGCGAAGGGTTCGGCGGCCCGCAGCCGACGATCTTCCTCAGCCGCAGGGACGAGCCGGAGCAGGGGAAGCCCCGGCTGCACATCGACGTCAACTCCACCGACCGCGATCAGGACGCCGAGCTCGAACGCCTCCTGAAGCTCGGGGCGCGCCCGGCCGACATCGGCCAGACCGGCGAGGAGTCCTGGCACGTACTCGCCGACCCCGAGGGCAATGAGTTCTGCCTGCTCAAGGCCCGCCTCAACCCGCTCTGAGGCTGGTCCCGGCCGACTCCGCCATCATGCGGACCCACCGAAGCGGCCGGCGGCCCCCAGGGGCGCGGGGAACCGCGCTACCAGCCCCTACGGGCCCGCACCCGGCGACGGTGACACATCCCCGCGGCGCTCAGCGGCCTTCCACCGACGGCGCGGATCCAGGCAGCGGCCGCCCCGCGGACTCCGACATCCGCCACACCGCGACACCGCCCACGACAGCCGCGGCCATCATGTAGTACGCGGGCATCATCATGTTCCCCGTCGCCCCGATCAGCGCGGTCACGACCAGCGGCGTCGTGCCGCCGAACAGGGACACCGACACGTTGAAGCCGATGGACAGGGAGCCGTAGCGGACCCGGGTCGGGAAGAGGGCGGGCAGCGCGGCCGGCATGGCTGCCGTGAAGCAGACCAGGAGCAGGCCCAGCGCGGCCATGCCCAGGCCCACCGCGACCAGGCTGCCCTGGCGGATCAGCAGCAGGGCGGGGGCGGAGAGGAAGAGGAAGCCGGCACAGCCCGCCGCGATCACCGGACGACGGCCGACGCGGTCGGTCAGCGCGCCCGCGAACGGCTGGACGATCATCATCAGGACCATCACACCGAGCACGACCAGCAGACCGTGCGTCTCGTCGTACTTCAGCTCACTGGTCAGGTAGCTCGGCATGTACGAGAGCAGCATGTAGTCGGTGACGTTGAAGATGAGCACCAGGCCCATGCACAGCAGCAGCGACTTCCACTGGCCCGTGACCATCTCGCGCAGCGGCACCTTGGGCCGGGCCGCCTCCGCCTTCTCGACCTCGGCCGCGAAGGCCGGGGTCTCCTCCAGCCGCATCCGCAGGTACAGGCCGATGATGCCCATCGGGCCCGCGATCAGGAACGGGATGCGCCAGCCCCAGGAGGTGAGGTCGTCCGACGAGAGCAGGGCCGTCATCAGGGTGACCAGGCCCGCGCCGCCGATATAGCCGGCGAGCGTGCCGAACTCCAGCCAGCTGCCCAGGAAGCCGCGCTTCTTGTCCGGCGCGTACTCGGCGATGAACGTGGTCGCGCCCGCGTACTCACCGCCGGTGGAGAAGCCCTGCACCAGGCGGGCGGCCAGCAGCAGGACCGGCGCGCCCACACCGATCGTGGCGTACGACGGGATCAGGCCGATCGCGAACGTGCCCGCCGCCATCATGATCATCGTGAGGGCGAGGACCTTCTGCCGGCCCACGCGGTCGCCGAGCGGGCCGAACACCATGCCGCCGATCGGGCGTACGAGGAAGGCCGCCGCGAAGGCGCCGAACGTCGAGAGCAGCTGTGCGGTCGGGTTGCCGGACGGGAAGAAGACCTTGCCCAGGGTGACCGCGATGTAGCTGTAGACACCGAAGTCGAACCACTCCATCGCGTTGCCGAGCGCAGCCGCCTTCACGGCACGCCTGACCAGCGCGGGATCGGTGACGGTGACGTCGTGGGCCTTGCTGGCCCGCCGGGTCTTCTGATGCGGGATGACGGCTGTGGCGGTCGCCAAAACGGGGCTCGCCTACCTTTCGACGGGGACAGGGACGGACCCGGACGGCGACGGTGACGTACGACGGGCCGAAAAACGACCATAGGGGGACTTCCGCCCCCTACGTCCTGTATGCAGTTAGATGCAGAGTGCAGCTAAAGGCTGGATATGCAGGTACGTCTGCCCGCTCGCGCGACGGTATACGGCCTGCTCACTGTGATCCTTCTCGCGCCCTGGCGCGCAACCGGACGCCGACGGCGCTCGGTAGGGCCGGCCGGGAGCCGCTGAGGGACGCGGCTCCCGGCTGATCACTAGGGCCGGCGGGCCAGCCACTCCTGGAGCCGGGCGTGCCGGAACTCGTACGCCGGGCCGGTCGCGCGCAGCAGACCGCGCTGGTGCGCGTCGTGCAGGAAGGCCATCAGACGTACCGGCGTGCCCTCGCGGACGGAGAGCTGCACGGCGGTTGCGGCAGTGGCGACGGCGAGATTGCCGAGGACGCCGGACAGCACGGCGTAGCCGATGCCGATCGCCACGCCGATGGCCGCACCGAAGGGCAGACCCCCTTTCGAGAGTGACCCCATGGCGCCCGTGCACAGCGCCACGGCGACGCCGTTCAGCAGGCCCAGCGGGAGGAGCAGCCGTGAGTGGTGCCGCCACACGTCCTGGGGGCCGAGTGCCCGGGTCTCGCTCTCCAGCGGAGGCAGGGGCCGGTGGGGAGAGGGGAGGCCGGTGATCATCGACAGCGGGGATCTCGCGACCAGTTCCACGCCGCGGCCTCCCCGCAGCGCCCCGGCGAAGCCGATCGACAGTGCCGCGGACGCGTGGATCCACCAGGGCGCGGCGAGGTCGAAGAGACGTCCGGCCAACCACACCGAGCCGGCCGCCCCGAGCCCGCACACGGAGGCGAAGGCGAAATTCCGGCGCGGGAAGACGTCACCCCAGCCGGCGCTCGGCAGCTCCTGCGGACGTCTGAGCCGGGCCATGCGGATGCCCAGTGCGTCGGGGCGTGCAGGAGACACCCCAGCAGACCGGGAACGGTGCCCCACATGAGGCCCACGATCGGCGCCATGACGAGGGCGACCGCGGCGACGTACCCGACGGCGACCGCGGCGACCCACGCCCCCGACGGGCGGTGCGCCCCGGTCGGGATCTGCCACCAGCACAGCTTCCTGGTGCCCTCCTCGGTGAGCCGTACGGCGAAATACTGCAGTGTCCGTTCGGCCGTCTCGGGGGAGTAGGGGCGGCATCCGTGCGGCCGGGGCTTCCTCGTGTAGGCCGCGGTGACCGCGTGTTCGAACAGGTGGTCCCGGACCCCCTCCGGGTCGTCCAGGCCGAGGATCTCCTCCACCGGTCCGTGGCGACCGTAGGCCTCCACGAGGAGGCTCAACGTCAAGGGATCGGTGAGAGCCTGGGCAAGCGCACCCCCAGGCTCGTCCAGGAGACGCCGGGCGACGTTCTGCCAGGCCGCGGGGGCCTCGTCCTCCAGCGAGTCGAGCAGGTACTCGGCCGCGTCGGCAGGCGGCACCGGCTGCAGTTCCAGGGCGACGGCACCGGCTGCCAGCGCCGGCCGCGTCGTTTCCGCCGCCTCGTCGGTGCGGGAGACCAGGACGACACGGAACGGCGCGGACTCGAGCGCGGCCACGGCGAGGGACCGCACCTCCTCACCGACCTCGTCGAAGCCGTCGAGGAACAGCGCGACACGGCCCGCCTTCAGCAACTGGTGGAGATGCCTGGGCCCTTGGTACAGATGGGACAGCCGCTCGGCCGCCCATTCGACCACGTCCTCCTTCTCGTCCTCCGGCGCCCAGCCGTCCAGCGGCATGAGCACCGGTACCGGGATGCGTGCCTTGTGCTGCGGAGTCGCCGCGCCCTCGCGGTACTCCAGCGCCTGCTGGAGCAGCAGCACCGCGGCCGACGTCTTGCCCGCCGCCGGAGGCCCGACGATCAGCAGGCGGCCCGAGGCCAGACCTCCGTACACCTTGTGCAGATCGGTCAGGCCACCGCCCTTGCGCAGGCTCTTCGGGGTCACCGGCGCGAGTCCCGGCAGTGGCGCGAACCTTCGCGGGGCGCCCTCGGCCGTGGCGGCGGCGGCCCTCGTCGTGAGCCCCTGCCGGCTCACCCGCCAGTGCACGGGCACCAGAGCCCTGTGGAGCCCCCGGTAGGTCGCCTCCGGGCGCCAGTAGTCGCGAACAGCGACGGCCAGCTCCTCGGCGGCCTCGTCCAGGTCGGTCGGGGTGACCGTAAAGATGTTCTGGTGAACCTCCATCCGGTTGTGATCGCCGTTCTGGTGGAACGTCGGCCCGTGGAACTCGCCGATCATTCCGTCGTCCCGATGTAGAACACCTGGTGATTGTGGTCGCCGTTCTGGAAGTAGGCGGGACCGCGGAACGTCTGGAACACCCCCGGCCTGCCGGAACCACCGGCAGTACCGAACCTCTGTGCCAGCGCCCGCACTTCGGCGGCGACCTCGTCCCGCTCGGCGGGTTCCAGACCCCGCAGCATCTCGGTGAACTGCGCCGTCCACGACCGGGTGTGCTCCGCGCGCACCCGCTCCCGCTCCTCCTCGTCGGAGGCTGCGGCCACCGCGGCGGTCCCCTGCAGGCCCGCCTCCACCGCGCTCTCCCGTTCGGCGTCGCCCCGGCCGAGGAGCCTGGTCAACCGGGTCTTGCTCGTCTGGAACCCGTCGGTCACCGCGGCCGTGAACACCGTGGTGCCGCCGAGTGCTGCCAGCTGTGTGACTTGACTGAGCCAGTCCATGTCCGTGTGCTCGACCAGGGCGCCTCACCGTTCGACTACTACGGCTTCGAACTGCGCCGGTACCGGGAGACGGCGGGCCTGACCCAGCGGCAACTGGGGGGCAACTACACGGGGTTCGCTGATCGGCCAGGTGGAAACGGCGCGGAAGTTGCCGACGGTGGAGTTCAGTGAGCGCGTGGATGTGGCGCTCGGGACGGGCGGGTTGCTGACGCGGCTCGTCCCGCTGGTGATGCGAAGCCAACTACCGGCGTGGTTTCAGCAGGTGGCTGAGCTGGAAGCACGAGCGGCGGAGATCTGCACGTTCCAAATGGGGATGATCCACGGGCTGTTGCAGACTCCGGAGTACGTGCGGGCGGTGCTCGGCGCGCTGGACGACACCGACCTCGACGACTGCTCGCTCCGTTACGATCATCTGGCGAGCCGCCGCGCTCTCGGTCAAAGACTCGGCGGGGCCGATCCGACGGGTAATGGAGGACCGCTATGGGGAGCAAGTGGCGTAAGTCCAGCTACAGCAGCGACCAGGGCGGCCAGTGCCTGGAGGTCGCCGCAGCCCCCTGCGCCACCCTCGCCGTCCGCGACAGCAAGAACCCGGCGGGACCGATCCTCACCCTCGACCCCGCCGCCTTCTCCACCTTCGTGAACTGGGCCGCTACAGCCGCTGAATGATCGTCCCGGTCGCCAGCCCGCCGCCCGCGCACATGGTGATCAGCGCGAACTCCTTGTCGGCGCGCTCCAGTTCGTGCAGGGCGGTGGTGATCAGGCGGGCGCCCGTCGCTCCCACCGGGTGCCCGAGGGCAATCGCACCGCCGTTGACGTTGACCTTCTCCAGGTTCTGCTCGAAGACCTGAGCCCAGCTCAACACCACTGATGCGAAGGCCTCGTTGATCTCGACGAGGTCGATGTCCTTCAGGGACATGCCCGCCTTGCCCAGTACCGCGCGGGTCGCGTCGATCGGCCCGTCGAGGTGGAAGTGCGGGTCGGCGCCGACCAGGGCCTGGGCCACGATCCGTGCCCTCGGCTTCAGCTTCAGGGCACGGGCCATCCGCTTGGACGCCCACATGATCGCCGCCGCGCCGTCCGAGATCTGGGAGGAGTTCCCCGCCGTGTGGACCGCCGTCGGCATCACCGGCTTGAGGCCCGCCAGGGCCTCAAGGGACGTGTCCCGCAGGCCCTCGTCCTTGTCGACCAGCCGCCACATGCCCTGCCCGGCCTGCTGCTCCTCCTCCGTCGTCGGGACCTGTACGGCGAAGGTCTCCCGCTTGAAACGTTCCTCCGCCCAGGCGCCCGCCGCCCGCTCCTGCGAGATCAGGCCCAGCGCGTCGACGTTCTCGCGGGTCAGACCCCGGTGCCGGGCGATGCGTTCGGCCGCCTCGAACTGGTTGGGGAGGTCGACGTTCCACTCGTCGGGGAAGGGCTTGCCGGGGCCGTGCTTGGAGCCGGAGCCGAGCGGGACCCGGGACATCGCCTCGACGCCGCAGCTGATGCCCACGTCGATCACGCCCGCCGCGACCATGTTGGCCACCATGTGGGAGGCCTGCTGCGAGGACCCGCACTGGCAGTCGACCGTCGTGGCGGCCGTCTCGTACGGCAGTCCCATGGTCAGCCAGGCCGTGCGCGCGGGGTTCATGGACTGCTCGCCGGCGTGGGTCACCGTGCCGCCGACGATCTGCTCGACGGCGTCGGCGGGGATGCCGGTGCGGCCGAGGAGTTCACGGTAGGTCTCGCCCAGGAGGTAGGCGGGGTGCAGATTGGCTAGCGCGCCGCCGCGCTTGCCGATGGGGGTGCGTACGGCTTCGACGATCACGGGTTCGGCGGCCATGGGTGCGGGTCCTCTCCGAGAGGGCTCTCCTCCAGAACTAGTACGCGTTCTAGTTCTGTTCAGCAGTCTGCTGACGTGACGTCCATCACCGCAAGGGTCTTGCAGGTACCGGCGGCGCGATCTGCGCGACTTCCGCACGGATTGAGGGTGCCGTACCTCTTGCCTGTTGTAGAACCCGTTACTACCGTCACGGCACCCGCTGATGGACCGTCAGATGGCTGGAGCCGCCGATGCCCTGTCCAGCGCTGCCCGACGGGTTCGACCTCACCGACCCCGACCTGCTGCACCACCGCGTGCCCCTGCCTGAGTTCGCCGCGCTGCGCCGTGCCGAGCCGGTCCGCTGGATCCCTCAGCCGCACGGCATCGCGGGCTTCGCCGACACCGGCTACTGGGCGGTGACCCGGCACGCCGACGTCAAGTACGTCTCCACGCACCCGGAACTCTTCTCCTCCTCGCTCAACACCGCGATCATCCGCTTCAACGAGCACATCGAGCGCGACGCGATCGACGCGCAACGACTGATCCTGCTCAACATGGATCCACCGGAACATACGCGCGTACGGCAGATAGTGCAGCGCGGGTTCACGCCACGCTCCATCCGCGCGCTGGAGGACCGGCTGCGCGCCCGGGCCGAGGCCATCGTCGCAGCCGCCCGGGCCCGGTCCGGGCCCTTCGACTTCGTCACCGAGGTCGCCTGCGAACTGCCCCTCCAGGCCATCGCCGAGCTGATCGGCGTCCCGCAGGAGGACCGGTCCAAGATCTTCGACTGGTCCAACAAGATGATCGCCTACGACGACCCCGAGTACGCGATCACCGAGGAGGTCGGCGCACAGTCGGCCGCCGAGATCATCGCCTACGCCATGAACATGGCCGCCGAACGCAAGCAGTGCCCGGCGCGCGACATCGTGACGACTCTGGTGGCGGCGGAGGACGAGGGCAACCTGAACTCCGACGAGTTCGGCTTCTTCGTGCTGATGCTGGCGGTGGCCGGCAACGAGACCACTCGCAACGCCATCACCCACGGCATGCACGCCTTCCTCACCAATCCCGGCCAGTGGGACCTCTTCCGGCGTGAGCGCCCGGCCACCACTGCGGAGGAGATCGTCCGCTGGGCGACTCCGGTGAACGCCTTCCAGCGCACGGCGACCCAGGACACCGAGCTGGGCGGCGTGCGGATCGGGAAGGGCGACCGGGTCGGCCTCTTCTACGCCTCGGCCAACCGCGACCCGGAGGTCTTCGCCGAGCCCGACACCTTCGACATCACCCGCGATCCCAACCCCCACCTGGGCTTCGGCGGAGGCGGTCCCCACTACTGCCTCGGCAAGTCCCTGGCCGTCCTGGAGATAGACCTGATCTTCAACGCGATCGCCGAGGCGATGCCGCAGCTGAGGCTCGCCGAGGCGCCTCGCCGCCTGCGCTCGGCCTGGATCAACGGGGTGAAGGAACTGAGGGTCGCCGCGGACTGAGCCGGAGCGGCCCTCACTCCCGCCCCGAGGCCACCATCGCCAGCACACCGGAGGCCAGTGCCGCGATCAGCAGGGGGATGCCCAGTCCGTGCCGGAGAACCAGCCATGCGCCCAGGCAGGCACCGCCGGCCATGGCGAGCACCGAGGCCGTGCGGCGCGGGGAGCGGTGGCCCGTGCCGTCGCCGAGGCGGGACTCGGAGGCCAGAGCGGTCAGGGTCATCGTCAGGACCGTGGTGGTCAGATCGGGCACGCCCAGTTTGCGGACCGTGGCGTTGCGCAGGCCCATCGCGAAGGCCGTGAGGGCGATCAGGGCGTAGCGGGTGCCGCCGGTGTCCGGCCGGACGAACGCCACCGCTGCCGACAGGGCGACCAGTACCGCCTCCGCCGCCAGGGTCAGCCGGGTCCACCGGCGCCGGGAGCCCTTGCCGTGGCGGGCCGCGACCCGGCCGCCCGCCACCGCGCCCAGCAGGAAGCAGGCCAGGGATGTGCTGGTGTGGGGCACGGAGAAGCCCGGGGCGCCGGCCGCGGCGAAGCCGAGGACGACCACGTTGCCGGTCATGTTGGCGGTGAAGACGCGGCCGAGCCCCAGATAGCTGACGGCGTCGATCAGCCCACTGACCACGGTCAGCGTCAGCAGCACGGCCACCAGCCGCAGCCCGCGCGTCTCCGGGTCCCGCACCGGTGGCGTCGGCGTCGTCATCGTTCCTCCGCAGGGCCGGGCAGACACGGACGGACGGGCAGGCACCGCAGGTGTCGGCCACGGCGGGGTGGCCGAGACGGACGCAGCCCACCGGCCGCGCGGAAAGCAGCCCGCCCGCCACGCGCAAAGCAGCCCACTGGCCGCGCGGAAGCAGTCCACCGCTCGCACGGAAGCAGCCCACCGTGGCACGAAGGAGCCGGCCCGGGTGCGGGGACTCCTGGTTGCCCCGGCGCAGCCTGCGTCCGCTGCGTTCGGGCCATGGCACAGGACACGCGCACAACGGTGGAAAAGCAGCCCGGTCGGCCCATCCGCACGGGCCCGGCGGACATGCGCGAGCACCCTCGCCCAGCAGGGGGCGAGGGTGCAGGTGCTCGGGGTGGGGCCCGCCGACCGCTTCGGGTCGGACGGGGCCGCGCCGGCCGGGACCGCGCGCTGGTTCAGCGGCGAAGCGGCCTGGTGGCCGGCTCAGTACCAGCCGTTGGCCTGCCAGAAGTTCCAGGCCTGGACGGGACTGCCGTAGCGGGAGTTCATGTAGTCCAGCCCCCACTTGATCTGGGTGGCCGGGTTGGTCTTCCAGTCGGCACCGGCCGAAGCCATCTTCGTACCCGGCAGGGCCTGGACCAGGCCGTAGGCGCCGGAGGAGCTGTTGGTGGCGGACGGGTTCCAGCCACTCTCGTGCTCGACGATCTTGCTGAACGCGTTGAACTGCGCGGCGTCCGGGATCATCTTGTGCGCGATCGCCTGGGCGGAGGAGGCCTGGCCGGTGGCGGCCTGGGCGGGTGCCGCGGTCAGAGCCATGCCGGCGGTGGCGGCGGCCAGAGCGGCGGCGGTGAGGGCCTTCTTCGGGGAAGCGATGCGGCGGATGAAGGAAACGGACACGGAGAACCTCTTGCGTCGGGGACATGGGATCGCCCGCATGGGATGGGCCACGCGCTGTGGCCTGTATGCGTCGGCGCCTTCGACCCCGAGGGGCCTGCGGTGCCTGGCGACGTCATCCAGAGAAGCAGCCCGGAAAGCCGTCCGCAATGACCCCTTTTACTAGTTGTGGCCGGATCGCCGGTGAAAGTCGGCGCTGTGGCGTGGGTCTCAATCCCCAGGTCAGAAGGGGTGCACGGAAGGATGTATCGGACAAATGGGGCTACGGCCTCACGTCGTAGGTGACGTGGGTCATGTGGGGTGCTTCACCGACTTGCTCGCGGACCGCGAGCGAGTGTTCACCGAGCGGGACCGTCGAATGTGACCGCGGTCTCGAAAGCGGCCCGCCGCGTGGCCCGGCGCAGGGCACGCAGCACCGCCGGACCGAGGACGAGGGTCAGTACGACCGTGCAGACCGCCCGGCCCAGGTCCCAGCCGAGCGAGGTGGCCAGGCAGTACGCGACGAAGTGGGCCAGATTGGTGGCGACCGGGGCGCCGGCGCTGAAGGAGATGTTCGAGGCGGCGGCGGCCAGGAAGGGCCAGCCGGCCAGATTCATGACGGTGCCGTAGGCGAAGGCGGCGAGGAAGCCGTAACCGGCGAGCATCACCAGCTCGGCGCGACCGCGCAGCCCTTCCCGGCCGCGCAGCAACCCTCGGCCGCGCAGCCTCCCCCTGCCGCTCGGCTTCGCCAGGGCGGCAGGGACCGCCCTCGGCCCCGGAAGCAGCCCGGCACCCATCGTGAACCAGCCCATCGCCAGCATCTGGAACGGCAGCCACGGCCCGACCCCGCCCGTGAGCAGCGCGGACGCGAACATCGTCACCGAGCCCAGCGCGAACCCGAAGCCAGGCCCGAGCACCCGCCCGCTGAGCACCATCAGGAAGAACATCGGCTCGATCCCGGCCGTGCCCGCGCCGATCGGCCGCAGCGCCGCGCCGGTCGCGGCCAGCACGCCCAGCATGGCGACGGCCTTCGGCCCCAGATCCGACTCGGAGATCGTCGCCGCCACCACCGCCACCAGCAGCGCCAGCAGCCCCGCGAAGAGCCAGGGCGCGTCCTGGGCGTGGGCGCTCAGCTGCGAGCTGGGCGGAGCGAGGAAGGGCCAGCAGAAGCCGATCAACCCGACAGCACTGGTCAGCGCCAGCGCGGCGAGGGAGCGGGGGCCGAGGCGGACGGCGCGGATCCGGCCGGGCCGAGCGGACCGGGTGGGACGGGCGGACAGGGTGGGACGGGCGGGCCGGGTGGGACGGGCGGACCGAGTGTGCGTGGACCGGGTGGGGCGGGCAGGGCGGTTCATCCGAGTGCCTCCCGGACGGTGGGGCGGGCAGGGAGGTTCATCCGAGTGCCTCCCGGACCTCGGAGACCGTCAGCCACCGCTGCGGGGCCAGGATCTTCGTCACCTGCGGTGCGAAGGAAGGAGAGGACACCACGATCTCGGCCGTCGGGCCGTCCGCGATCACCTCGCCCTCCGCGAGCAGCACCACCCGGTGCGCCAGCTCGGCAGCCAGCTCCACGTCATGTGTGGCCAGCACGATCGCGTGCCCCTCCGCCGCCAGAGCGCGCAGTACGGCCACCAGGCGGGCCTTCGCCGCATAGTCCAGGCCGCGCGTCGGCTCGTCCAGCAGGATCAGGGGCGGGCGGGCGGTCAGGACGACGGCCAGTGCGAGCGCCAGGCACTGGCCCTCCGACAGGTCGCGGGGGTGGGTGTCGTCCGCGACGTCCGGCAGCAGCTCGGACACCAGGGCCCGGCAGCTGCCGGGCGCGGCGCCGGCGTCCTGGTCGGCCGCGGCGCATTCGGCGGCGACCGTGTCCGCGTAGAGGAGGTCGCGGGGATCCTGGGGGACGAGGCCGACGTGCCGGATGAGGTCGTGGGGCGGCGTGCGGTGGGGGACGACCCCGCCGACGGTGACGGTTCCGGCGGTGGGCGGCACCACTCCGACCAGGGAGTTCAGGAGGGTGGACTTGCCGGCGCCGTTGCGGCCCATGAGGGCGATCGTCTCGCCAGGGGGCACGGTGAGGTTCACATGACGGAGGGCGTCGACACGGTCCCGGCGGACGGCGAGGGAGTGGATCCCGGCGATGTCGGAGGAGACCGGGGCGGGGGCGGCGGGGCCGGGGGAACGACGCCGGAAGAAGGAGAGGCGCCGGGTGCTGGTGCGGGTGCTGGTGCGGGCCGGGGAAGGGGTGGCTCGCCCATTCCGACGGACCGCCTCCCCCGAGCCCCCGGCTTCGGCTTCGCTCGAGCCGGCGGAACCCTCGCCCACCCGCACCGCCCCGACGTCACACCTGCCGGCGGGTACGGCGGGGGACGGCTGTTGGGTGGGCGCTGTTTCAGTGGGTCGGTGGTCGGCGGCTGCGGCGGGGGACGGCTGTTGGGCGGGCGCTGCTTCAGTGGGACGGCGGCCCGCAGCTGTGGCGGGACGATCGCCTGTGCCTGTGCCTGTGCCTGTGCCTGTGCCTGTGGCGGTGGCGGTGGCGGTGGAGGTGGAGGTGGGGGCGAGGCGGGCTCGTAGTTCCGGGGCCCGGCGGCGGGCGTCCCGTACGGTCAGGGGGAGGGGTGACCAGCCGGCCAGGCGGCCTAGGGCCACCACCGGTGGGTAGACCGGGGAGACGGCCATCACCTCGGACGGGGTGCCGGTGACGGGGGCGGCGCCGGGGGCGGGAAGCAGGACGATGCGGTCGGCGTAGTGGATCACACGTTCCAGACGGTGCTCGGCCAGCAGGATCGTCGTGCCGAGGTCGTGGACCAGCCGCTGCAGGACGGCCAGGACCTCCTCCGCGGCGGCGGGGTCGAGGGCCGAGGTCGGCTCGTCGAGCACCAGGACCTGCGGGTGCGGGGTGAGCACCGAGCCGATCGCGACCCGCTGCCGCTGCCCGCCGGACAGCGTGGCGATCGGCCGGTTCCGGAGCCCGGCCAGGCCCAGCAGATCCAGGGTCTCCTCCACCCGGCGCCGCATCACCTCCGGGGCGAGCCCCAGCGACTCCATGCCGTACGCGAGTTCGTCCTCCACGGTGTCCGTCACGAAGTGCGCGAGCGGATCCTGGCCGACCGTGCCGACGACGTCGGCGAGTTCCCGCGGCTGGTGGGTACGGGTGTCCCGGCCGGCCACCGTCACGCGTCCGCGCAGGGTGCCGCCGGTGAAGTGCGGGACCAGCCCGCTCACCGCGCCCAGCACCGTGGACTTGCCGACCCCGGACGGACCGGCGAGCAGCACCAGTTCACCCTCGGGCACCTCGAAGTCGACGCCGGCGATGGCGGGTCCGGCCGCACCGTCGTACGTCACGCTGACATCCTCGAAGCGGATCACGACGGCTCCCTGGGGACGATGACGGCGGGCAGCAGGGCGAGCAGGACGGCCGCGGCGGGCCAGAGCGGGAGCGTGGGCGTCACGAGGGGGACGACCCCCGGGTGCAGCGCCTGCGGATCGCGGACCGAGGCGAGCGTGAGCAGGGCGGCCACGGCCACTCCCGAGGCCGTGACCAGCCAGGCGCGCGGCTCCCAGGGGTCCGGGCGGTACCGGGTGCGCAGGGAACGGCGGCCGCCCAACCGCAGACCCGCGAGCGCGGCGGCGACGCCGGCCAGCAGGACCGGGATGCCGTACGTGCCGCCTTCGGCGGTCAGCAGCCCGTACGTGCCGGCGCTCACGCCGAGCAGGCCGCCGAGGGTGAGGGCGGCCGTGGTACGGCGGACGGGGGCGGGGACCTCGGCGGTACGGCCGTAGCCGCGGGCCTCCATCGCGGCGGCGAGCGCCACCGAGCGCTCCAACGCGCCCTCCAGGACCGGCAGCCCGACCTGGAGCAGGCCGCGCAGGCCGCGGTCGGGGCGGCCGCGCAGGCGGCGGGCGGCACGCAGTCGCTGGACGTCGGCGATCAGGTGCGGGGCGAAGGTGAGGGCGACGACGACGGCCACGCCCGCCTCGTACAGCGCGCCGGGCAGGGACTTGAGCAGGCGGGTGGGGCTGGCCAGGGCGTTCGCCGCGCCGACGCAGATGAGGAGGGTGGCGAGCTTCAGGCCGTCGTAGGCGGCGAAGACCACTGCCTCGGCGGTGACCCGGCCGCCCAGGCGGATGCCCTGCGCCCAGTGCGGGAGGGGGACTTCCGGGAGGGTGAAGAGAATGTGCGTGCCGGGGATGGGGGAGCCGAGCGCCACCGCGAAGAGGACGCGGATGAGGAGGACGGCGAGGGCGAGTTTGGCGAAGACGGTGTAGGAGCGGGACCAGGGGGCGGGAGTGCGGTGCGTTGCCACGACGTAGGCGGAGGCGGATATGAGGAGGGCGAGGAGGAGGGGGTTGGTGGTGCGGGTGGCGGCGGTGCCGAGGGAAAGGGCCCAGAGCCACCAGGCACCGGGGTGCAGGGTGCTCCGGCGCCGGATGGGGATGCCCACCTGCGTCGTATGGCTCCCCTGAGCTACGGCAAGCTGGGGGCCGGCGTCACTCACCCGCGCTCGCGGGGTGCCGCTGCGCCCACCCGTGCCGCCCCAGCGACACGACTGCCCGCAGCTACGGTGCGAATTCGACTGCGGCGCCTGCAACCCCCTGGGGGCGCGGCGAACTGCGCGCCCGGCCCCAGCGCACCCGCACGCGCAGGACGGTCCGCAGTTACGGTGCGAATTCGACTGCGGTGCCTGCAGTTCCCTGGGGGCGCGGGGAACTGCGCGCCCGGCCCCAGCGCACCCGCACGCGCA
>NZ_JBVHSK010000001.1:879183-1083958 GCF_055566415.1 Streptomyces sp. NPDC027663
AGGACGGCTCGCAGTTACGGTGCGAATTCGACTGCGGTGCCTGCAGTTCCCTGGGGGCGCGGGGAACTGCGCGCCCGGCCCCAGCGCACCCGCACGCGCAGGACGGCTCGCAGTTACGGTGCGAATTCGACTGCGGTGCCTGCAGTTCCCTGGGGGCGCGGGGAACTGCGCGCCCGGCCCCAGCGCACCCGCACCCGCACTCGCACGACGGCCCGCACTCACCCCGCGTCATCGCGTCGCCGCCGTACCTGCCACACCGCCGCCCCGGCCAGCAGGGCGACGACACCCGCGCCGATCGGCAGGCCCAGCGACGGTCCGCTGTCGGAACCCTGGTCCGCTGCGCCGCCCGTGCCGGACTTGCCCCGGGCGGAGACCTGCTCTCCGCATCCCTTCCCCGGATACCCGGCGATCGCGCACAGCAGGGCATTGCTGTCGTACCGCAACGGCTTGGCCACAGCGGCCAGCGCCTCCGCGGTGGACGCGTCGCGGGACACCCGCGCGCACGCCGTCCGCCGCCCCGGCGGCGTCTCGCCGGACGGCGCATCCGACGGCGTACCGAAGTCGAGGACCAGCCCCACCCGCTTCGTGCCGGCCTTCGCGGTCGTACGCCCGCAGATCGTGTCGAAGTCCGCCGTACCCCGGGGCCGGCTCGCGTCCGCGGAGTCCGCGCTCACCGCGAACCGGAAGCCCTGCACGGCACCGTCGTCGGGGCGGACGACCGAAGGACCCTGCGTGGCGTACGTCCAGTGGCCCCCGCTGCGCTCCCAGAACGACCAGTAGCGGTACCCGGTGGCGCCCGCCCGGCCCGCGGAGCCGAGCAGCAGCAGCGCGGCGACGAGCACGGGCACGGCACGGCGGACGGCGGTCACGGCTGGCGCTTCTTCCGGCCGCTGAGCAGGAAGCCGATGCCGGCGCCGGCGACGAGACCGACGCCGACGATCCACCAGACGCTCGTACCGGAGTCCGAGTCGTCCGACTTCGTCTGCTGGTCCTCGGACCTGTCCGCCTTGTCGGTCTGCGGGGCCGGACCCGTCGCGTTCAGGAGGGCGACCAGATCCTGGCCGCCGAAGTGGCGCGGGTCGGCTCCCGCGGTGTCGGCCGCGAGGATCAGCTGGGCGTAGGCCGCCGGCCCGCTCTTCTCGGCCCAGGCCGCGGAGTTCTTCTCCAGCCACTTCAGGGGCCCCTGTGCCGCCTTGGAACCGCCCTGCACGGCGAGTGCCACGACCGCGTCCGCCGTGTTGCCGTAGTCGGGCTGGTCCTTGGAGCCGGGCAGGACGGACATCAGGTGGCCGTCCTTCGCGACCGCCTTCGCCAGGTACGCCGCGCCGTTGGCCGCCGCCCGCTCCGGGGTGGGGCGGGAGGAGTCGCTGCACCCGGCCGCCGACGTGTCACCGGCCTTCGCCGACACCATGCCCTGGCCCAGCGCGCCGACCACGGCCGCCGCCGTCGCGTCCGCGTTGGCCGACAACTTGCCCTTCTTGTCCGGCTGGTAGGCGAAGGCGCCTCCCTGCGCACACGGCAGCGCGAGCTTCAGCAGGGCGTCGTAGGGCGACTTGCCGGCCTTCAGGACCTTTCCGGGGTCGTCGCCGGAGGCCTTGAGCGCGCCGATGACGACGGACGTCGAGTTCGCGTCACTGGGCCCGCCCGGCATGTAGCTCCAGCCGCCGTCCTTGTTCTGGACGGACTTCAGCCAGGACACCGCCTTGCCGGCCTCGGTGTCGTGGTCGCCGAGCGCGGACAGGGCCTGGGCGGCGGCGGCCGTGCTGTTGGTGTCGACCGACAGCTTGGCGTCGCAGGCCTTGGCGGTCTCGGCGCGGAAGGCGGCGAACGCCCCGCTCGCACACTGCTGCCGGGCCAGCCAGTCGACGGCCTTCGTCGCGGGCTCGACACCGGCCCGGTGCTGGGCGAGCAGCGCGAGGGACTGCCGCCAGACGCCGTCGTACGTCGGGTCGGACGTGCCGTAGAGGCCGGAGGGCAGCGCCTGCGACGGCTTGGGGGACGGGGACGCGGCCACGGCGGGCGCGGCGGCGGCCAACACGCCTACGGCGGCGAGAGCCGCGGCACTGCGGCGTACGTTCATGGTCGGCGACTGCCTCTCCCTGTGAGGAGCCGGGCAGCGCAGGGGAACACCCGCGCGGCTCGGCTCCGTGGACCTCGACGGTGCCGTGCGCGGCGGGCTGCCGACGCACGCGAGCCGGTCAACGTCCCGTCCCGGGGCAGTCCGGCTCACCGCTTTTCCTCCGGCGGCTCACGGACAGGTGTCTCCCCTGCTCGAGCGAAGCCGAGAGCATGGGGAAGGGTCGGCGCCGGAATTGCACCGGCTTCCCCCCGTACGGGTGTGATGACGACCCCGCCACTTTACCGGCCGTCCCGAGCGAGCCGAGGGGTGGCCGTGGGCACACCGCACCGGTGACCGGCGTCACGGCCACCGCGGTGACGGGGGACGGCGGGAAGACACCCGGCTCAGGCCACTGGTGACGGGGAGACGGCCGGCTCAGGCCGCGTACGTGCGGGCCGCCGGGGTCACCGTCGCGCTCAGATGGCGGGCCATGCGGCGCAGCGCCTCCTCGCACTCCGGGATGTCCTCGCCCGTCACCACCCAGTGCGCGAGCCGGTCGCCGACGTCCCCGTCCGGGGCCGCCGTCACCGGGTCGCCGGCCCGCCGGGTGAGGACCATCCGCTCGGCGGCCGGTTCGTGGGCGGCGGCCGGGTCCAGGTGCAGATGGGTCAGGCGGCCGGTCGCGGCCGGGTAGGCGAACTGCACGGCGGCGGCCCGCTGCCGGGTCGGCGTCAGCTCCGGGAGCCGGCCGGTGGCCAGCGCGACGGCGGCCCGGGCGAGGTCGACACCGGTCGCCCGCTGCACCAGCAGCGGGATCAGATCGCCGGGCAGGAACGGGGCGACGTCCATGACCCGGGGGCCGCGGTCGGTCAGCCGCAGCGTGATGTGCGCGACCGTGTGGGCGAGCCCGAGTCCCCGGACGGTCCGCTCGACGCACTGGCGCAGGAACCGGTTGTGCAGCAGCCCGTCGTGCGCGTGGACGCAGTGCCGCAGCGGGCTGCGGGCCGGGGCCGGGCCCGTCGTCGTACGGGTGAGCGCGACGATGCGGACCTCGTCGTCCAGGACGACGGTCTCGGCGGACACCAGTGGCCCCGCCGCGTCCTCGGGGCCGGCCGGCGCCACCCGGTGCCGCCCCAGCAGCGTCTGTAACGCGACGGGGTCGGCGCAGGCCGTCGCCGCCTCGTACGGCAGGCCCGGTGTCCCCAGCAGGCCGGCGATCCGCGCGGCGCAGCCCAGATGCTGCGGCGACCAGGTCAGTACGCCGTCGAGCGGGCATCCGGCCGCGTACCGCACCACCGCCTCGGCCGTCTCCGTCTCCCGGGCCGGGTCGGCCGCGAGATGGCCGGTCAGATACGGGCGCGCCCAGGCCGGCGGATCCGGGTCCACCAGGACCACCGGGCGGACCGCGGCGATCCGTGCCAGCGCGAACTCGCCGCAGGTGCCCCGGCGTCCGGCCCCGAGGAGCAGGACGGGCTGCGCCATGGATGCCTGCCCCTTCCTCGGGGGGAAGGCGGACAAGAGACACCCCGGATGCCGCTCCCCCATAGGCGGCACCCGGGGCGGGTCGGATCTTGCTCTCTGTGCAGTGATCCTCACCCACACGGCCCCCAACTGTCAACGATTGCTGCGTAATTGCGCAGGCGGCGTTGTCACGTCTGGTCGCCGAACGGGCGACCGGGTAGCCTCGCGTCAGCCCAGCCACCGAACGGACGCACGCCCAGGGGGGACCTCGGTGAGTGACGCCTATGTCTCGCTGGCCGATGTCCTGCACCGGCTCGGCGAGTTGACCGGTCGGCCCGGCCGCCTGCCGGAGGCCCTCGACGTGGCCGGCCTCTCCTACCGCACCGGCATCCCGGTCTGCACCGTCGTGGAACTGCTCTCCGGCGGCCGGGCTCCCGAGACCTGTCTGAGTCAACGGGTGCGCCAGCGGCTGGACTTCATCCGGGAGAGCCGGCGCCGTCCCGACGGCAAGCGGTACTCGCTGGACGAGCTGGCCCGGATCGCCGGAACCAGCAGGCAGTGGCTGAGCGAGTGGCGCAAGAGCGGCATGCCGAGCCTGGAACACGCCGACCGGCTGCGCCGCTTCTTCGGCCTGTCCGCCGGCTTCTTCACCGCGGACGAACCGGAGGCCCTGCACGAGGCCCTGCAGCCGGTGCTGCAGAGCCTGGAGGCGGAGGCGGACCCGCTGCTGCGGCTTCGCGAGAGCGGACTCGTGCGGCTCGCCGCCCGCGCCCCGCAGATGAACGCCCACCAGCTCGCCACCCTCGCCGACCTGGCCGAGATGATCATCTCCTCGGAGCGGGTGAAGGACAGCGGGCGTGCCTGAACCGACCGGCTCGACGCCCCCCGCCTCCGGCAAGCCCGCGAAGTACCCGCGCCCGGCGGCGCCCTCGAAACCGCCGAGGTCTCCCAAGCGCTTCCTCGACCGGCTGGTCCGGGACACCGTCCGCACCCTCAGCCCGCCGACCGGTCCGAAGACCTTCCTGCGTGCGCTGTGCGACACGCTCAGCCCGCAGCTGGACCGCCCGGTCCGGCTGAAGTTCGTCGCCTTCCCGCCCGGCCTGGACGTCTCCGGGATCACCCTCGCCCGGGACGAGGACTACATCGTCGTGGTCGAGGACCGGGCTCCGGAGACGCACAAGTTCGTCATCGCCGGGCACGAGATCGGCCACATCCACTACGGCACGCTCGACGTGCACTACCCGTCCGGGCTGCCCGCCGCCGCACGCCGGCTGCTGTCCCGGGCCGACGACGACATCCCCTGGGACCGGGTCGTCGCCATGGCCACCCGCTCGCCCGCCGCCTCGGCGGCCGCGGCCGAATGGGAGGCCGAGGAGTGCGGGCTGCGCCTGGCGGCCAAGTTCTCCAAGGTCGTCGGGCCGGGCGCGGCCGGCCGCATGACCCAGGACACCCTCACCGACCGGCTGTCCTCCTCGCTGGGCAACATCGGCGGGCCCTGATGCACTGGGACATCGCCGGCTGCTTCGCAGCCTACGCCGTCCCGGCCGGCCTGCTCGCCGTGGCCTTCGTGATCAAACTCCCGGTGCTGCGGCGCGCCTGGCAGGACCCGATCCTGCGGGCCACCGCCGTGCTGCTGGGCATCGGCTCGATCGTCTTCGCCTCGCTGCCGCCCGCCAACCTGCACCGCATCAACCGGCTCGCCGGCATCCCCAACTTCGCCGGCCTGTGGGTCTATTCGCTGCTGACCGCCTACTGCGGCGCCTGCCTGTGGCTCATCATCACCTGGCGCGACCCGCCGTCCGCCGTCCGCCGCCGCAACACCCGGCTGGTCTGGATGACGTACGGCATCATCATCGTCGGCCTGTGGACGACGTTCCTGCTCGGTGACCACCACGTGGAGCGGCTGCGCGACCTCGACACCTACTACGCGGACACGCCCTGGATGCGCGAGTTCGTCCTGCTCTACCTCTGCGCCCACCTGGTGTCCGCACTGATCGCGGCCGGCATGCTGTGGACCTGGTACCGCAAGGTCGAGGACACCTGGCTGCGCCGGGCGGTGATCTTCCTGCAGGAGGCCTACGCCCTCGGCCTCCTCTTCGACCTGGGCAAACTCGCCGCGATCGGTGCCCGGTGGAGCGGCCGTGACTGGGACTGGCTGTCCACGTACGCCGCCCCGCCCTTCGCCATCGCCGAGGCCGCCCTGGTGGCGGTGGCCTTCATCGCCGGACAGGCCGGGCCGCTGATCGAGGAGCGCCGTCGGCTGGTGGGCTCCTACCGGCGCCTGAAGCCCTTGTGGCAGACCATGCTGACCGTCACCGCACCGGCGGCCCCCGCGACCGGCCGGGTCAGCGGCGCAGCCCTCCGCCTCGAACTGCGCCGGGCGGCCATCAACGACGGTCTGCTCAAGCTGGCCCCGCACCTCAGCGGAGCCCGGCGCGAACAGGTCGGGAAGGCAGCGCTGTCGGTGGGCTACCCGGAGTGCGTCGCGCGGGGCATCGCCGGCGCGGTGGACGTCCTCGTCGCGGCGGCCGAGCTGCACGCACCCGGCGACCCGCACCGCGAGCCGTCGGCCGGGCTCCCAGGGTTCGCCTCCGACCCCGGCGAACTGGAGTCGGTAGCCCACGCGTTGCGGTTCCACGCAGCCGCCATCGAAAGGTTCCGCCGGCAGGCGGTCGCCACGGAAGGTCTCACCTCACATGCCTGACATACCCACCGTCCGCCGTACCGCGCTCGTCATCGGCGGCAGCACGGCCGGCATGCTCGCCGCGTCCGTGCTCGCCAGCCGCTTCCACGAGGTGACGATCGTGGAGGCCGACCGGCTGCCGGCGGGCCCCGAGCCGCGCAAGGGCCTGCCCCAGGCCCGGCACGCCCATCTGCTCTGGTCCGGCGGGGTGGCCGCGCTCGAGGAGCTGCTGCCGGGCATCACCGGCGAGCTGACCGGCCGGGGCGCAGGACTCATCGGGGTGATGTCCGACCTGGTCAGCAAGGCGCCCTCCGGGCAGTGGTTCCGGCGGTTCACCGACTCCCGGCACCACATGATCGTGTGCAGCCGGGACCTGCTGGACGCGGTGATCCGCGCCGACGTCCTCGCCCGGCGCAGGATCACCCTGCTCGACGGCACCCGGGTGGCGGGTCTGACCGGGGACCGGCACCGGGTGACCGGCGTCCAGGTGCACTCCGGCGCCGGCGGGGAGCGCACCGCCCTCCACGCCGACCTGGTGATCGACGCGAGCGGACGCGGCTCCCAGGCGGACAACTGGCTGCGGGCGCTGGGCCACGCCCCGGTCGAGGAACGGGTGGTCGACGCCGGCGTCGCCTACGCCAGCCGCATCTACGCGGCTCCCGGCACCACGGCCGATCTGCGCTACCCCGTGGTCAACGTGCAGGCCGACCCGCGGGACGCACCGGGCCGCGGCGGGGTCGTCGCACCGATCGAGGGCGACCGCTGGCTGGTCACGCTCTCCGGCACCCGCGGGGGGCAGCCGACCGCAGACCCCGACGCGTTCGAGCACTTCGCGCTCACCGGCCTCACGGACCCGGTCATCGGCCATCTCCTCGCCGAGGCCAAGCCGCTGACCGATCCGGTGACCACGCGCAGCACGGCCAACCGCCGGCGCTACTACGAGAAGGCCGAGGCCTGGCCGGAGAACTTCGCCGTCCTCGGGGACGCCGTCGCCGGCTACAACCCGGTGTACGGGCACGGACTGTCGGTCGCCGCGCAGAGCGTCATCGCCCTCGGCCGGGTCCTCGACCGGTACGGCCCCACCGCCCCCGGCACCGCCCGCCGCATCCAGCGCGCGGTGGCCCGGCCGGTCGGCAACGCGTGGAACCTCGCGGTCGGCCAGGACGCCTACTACCCCGGGGCCGCGCCCCAGCCGCCGACCTTCGTCGAACGCCTCCTCACCGCCTACGTCGACAAGGCCGTGGCCGCCGGCTCCGAGAACCCGCACGCCCTGCGCGGGCTGCTGGACGTGATGAGCCTGAAGACCCCGCCTCCCCGCCTGTTCGCCCCCGACATGCTCTGGCACATCGCCTTCGGCCCCCGCAAGGGCCCCCTCCCCGGCCCGCCGCTGACGGAGCGGGAACGGCAGGCGGCGGGGCTGGGCTGAGGACGGCGGCGCAAGGCGTGGGTGCCGGGTCGAGGGCGGTGACGGGAGGCGGCGGGTCCGGGCCGAGGGCGGTGACGGGAGGCGGTGGCCCCGGGCGGGCTAGACGGCCACGTACGTCACCGGCTCGCTCCCGGGCACCGGCTCCGCGCGGCCCTGCTTGACCAGGCGGCGCAGGTGGGACTCGGCCTCCGAGACCGCGATGTTCCGGGAGCCGTAGGGGATCTCGGCCCAGGGGCGGTTCCACTGCATGCGTTCGGCGAGCTGCCACGGGGTGAGGGGCTCGGCGAGAAGGGCGAGGAGGCCGGACAGCCGGCTCTCGTGGTGGGCGAGCAGCTCCCGTACCCGGCCGGCAGCGTCCGTGAAGGCGTGCTGATGGGCCGGGAGCACCTCGGCCGGGGTGAGGCGCCCGACCCGCTCCAGGGAGTCGAGATAGTCACCGAGGGGATCGGTGACGGTCACGTCGTCGGGATCCTCGTACAGGCCGATGTGCGGTGTGATCCCGGGCAGCAGATGATCCCCGCTGAACAGCCGCCCCTGCCCCGCGAGCCGGCCAGGATGCTCCTCCTCCAGGTGCAGGCAGACGTGGCCGGGTGTGTGCCCCGGGGTCCAGATCGCACGCAGCCGGCGGCCTGGCAGGTCGAGCAGTTCGCCCGGGACGATCTCGCGGTCCGGCAGGGCGGGGGACAGGCCCGGCAGCGTACGGCGGCCACGAGCCGCGTGCAGCGGGGCCACGTGCTCCGCGGGCGCCCCGGCCGTCTCCAGCTTGGCCGCCATGTACGCGTACCACCGCTCGGGCCGGGTCTCCCGCGCCCTGCGCACGATCGCCGCGTCGGCCGCGTGCAGCGCCACCCAGGCGCCGGAGGCCTCACGCACCCGCGCCGACAGCCCGTGGTGGTCGGGGTGGTGGTGGGTGACGGCCACGCCGTACACCTCGTGGACCGCCGTACCGCACGCCGCCAGCCCCGCCACGAGGGTGTCCCAGGACGCCGGGTCGTCCCAGCCGGTGTCGACCAGCACGGGGCCCCGGTCGCAGTCCACGACGTACACCAGCGTGTAGCCGAGCGGATTGTCAGGTATGGGGACCCGGACCGAGTGCACGCCCCCGCCGTGATCGAACGTCTCCACCATCTGATCCGCCCCCTCCACCCACGACCGCTGCCCACTATAACTAGAACTGGTTTCACATCAGAGGGGTGTGCGGTGGGCGTGCTGCCCGGGTCAGCTCCAGCTCGGTGAAGCACCGTGGGGTGGCTTGTAGGGGACCGGCCGGCCCGTGTGCGCGTCGAGCAGCACGCGGGCGTCCAGGGGGCGGTCCAGTCTCACCGTCACCCGCCGGAGCTTCGCCTGCTTGGTGCAGGGGCCGCTGTCTTCCCCGTCCTTGACGAAGGGGGACAGCACCACGCTGCCGGATGTCTCCAGCACATCCACCACCGGGCCGTCGTCGCAGGCACCGTGAACGGCGACCACGGTCACCGCCCGCCCGTCCGCGGAGATCCGGACCAGCCCGTCGAGCGGAAGTCCGGGGACGTCGACGGCCCGCCCGATCGGAGACCGGGGGAGTCCCGACGGGACGACGGCGGCCCGCTTGAGGGGAGAGTCGTACCCCTTCAGGCGGAACAGCCAGGCCGGTACCGTCGCCGGTCCACGGCTGGTGGCCACGCTCATCTCGCCCAGCTTCGCCCCGGTCACGGTGAGGTGCGGCGCCTTGCCGGCGTCGCGGGTGCCGGCCAGGGACCTGTACGACGCCTCCGCCCCCACCAGCGGCCGGGTGAGCGACCGGCCTCCGTCCCATGCCACCCGGCCGTTCTTCGACCGGGTGGCAGGCAACCTGCCTCGCAGGACGAAGCGCTGTTCGTCGTAGGCCCGCTTGTCGGCCCTGCTCCGCAGCCCGCCCCGCGGCAGCTCGGTCACGTCACCCATGGGGTGGTAGCCGGCACGCCACGCTGCGGCCGCGGTCGATCCGTCCCAGGCCGCGGCGACCTGCCGGGCGCGCTGTGCCACCACCTTCACGTCACCGCTCGCCTCCTGCCGGCCGCCGCAGCCGGAGACGGCCCCCAGGCCGACGGCGGACAGGGCCACCGCGGCGAGCAGGCTGACGGAGCGCAATGAACTGACACGCATATGACCTCCCGGAGGGACGGCGTAGCAGACTGTCGCGCTCCTGTGACGCGGCCGGCCCGCGACAGGTTCACCGGCTGCTGCGGACCGGCAGGACGCGCGGTCGGTGGACGCGCCTTCCGCGTCGTCAGTACACGTGCAGGCCGCGCTGGTCCAGCACCGTCTGCACCCGGGTGAAGTAGTTCCGGTAGGTCCCGCTGGAGGACGAGGTGCACGTCGTCTCGGCGCTGCCGCCGGAGAGCAGACCCAGGGCCGTCGTGCCATGGAGCAGCGGCCCTCCGCTGTCGCCGCCCAAAGCACACACGTTCGACTCGTACATGCCGTACATCGTCTTGCCGTCGATGTTGACCGTCACGCTCGTCTTGGTGATGTGGCCCGTCGTGTCCTGGCTGGAGACGCCGATCCGGTCGACTTCCTCGTCCTCCGCCGCGAAGCGGGAGTTGTCGATCTGCTTGTAGGTGCCTCCCCAGTACCGGACCATCCCGTAGGGGTGGATGCCGGAGGCGTCCGCCTTGATGGTGGCCCAGTCGCAGGCGCGGTCCACGCCGTCGCAGGCCCCGCCGGTGCCCGATCCGAAGGCGGACGCCGTCTGGGTACCGATCTTGGTGTTGTTCCAGTTCATGTACCAGATGTTGCCGGTGCCCGGTACGCAGTGGCCGGCGGTGAGCGTGTAGACCGTCCCCGAGGAGTTCTTGGCGTTGAACCCGGCGCTGCAGAGCCAGCCGTCGGAGGTGATGCCGTTGCCGCCGCGCAGGTCGGATTCCTTGAAGGACAGCTTGGTCCGGACCCGGTCGATGCGTACCGCACCCGGGTGAGCCGCCGCGACCTTCTCGATCCGGGTCCGGCTGCCGGCGGGCGCTCCGTCGAAGATCTCGACGTTCACCTGGTTGGTGTCGGCCTCGACGCCCCATGCCGTGTTGCGGATGCTCCCCAGCCGGTCCAGCTCGTGGTGGATGGAGACCAGTTCGGCCGTGCTGCGGGCCACCAGCTTCGGGACGCCTCCCGCGTCCCGGACGGTCTGGGCGGCCGCCTGGTCGGTGACCGCGACCACGAGGCGGCCGTCCTCGTAGTAGACGCCGCCGGTCCGGTCGTCTCCGAGCCGTTCCGCGAGGGCTGTCGCCCGGGTCGGGCTGGTGAGCGGCTTCGGAGTGTCCCCGGCGAATGCCGGGCCTGTTGCGGCGGCCGTGACCAGCAGTGCGGCGGGCAGAACCTGAAAGAGCCTCTTCCAGGGATGACTCACGTGTGACCTCCAAGGGTCTTTCGACACCAGTGGAACAGTCGTGCGAATTGAGCTGCCCGTGACTATAGGAGATGGTGCGGCAACTGATCCCTTCCGTGCGTGAAGTGACATATGAGCTTCCACCTGTGGTCAACAGCCCCCGGAAGCACCGCACTCGAGAGCGCGCCGACCAGCCGAAGCCCTGCCGTCGCGGCTCGTCGCCCGGCCTCGTGGGCCGCCCCGGGGGGGCGGCCCACGAGGGGCGGCTCACGGACGCCAGTCCGCCTCCAGGTCATGCGAGTCGGTCTTGGTGAGCTGCTTCAGGCCGGTGCCGTCGGCCCGTACCAGGTAGAGGTGTTCGGGATCCGCGTCGTCGCCACCGCCTCGGGTGAAGACCAGGCGGCTGCCGTCCGGGGACCACGAGGGGTTCTTGTCGTTGAGGCGGGCCGCGGTGATGCGGTGCAGTCCGGTGCCGTCGGGGCGGACGAGGTAGAGGCGGGCGAAGCCCGAGGAGTCCACGCGGCTGAAGGCGATCCGGTTGCCGTGCGACCAGTCGGGCGTCCAGTCGTGGGAGCCGGCCGCGGTGACCGCCGTCTGGGCCAGGGTGGACAGCCGGATCCGCATCACCCTGCTGTGCCCGGCCGCGTCGGCGCGGTTGAACGCCAGGTGCTTGCCGTCCGGGGACCACGTCGGGTGGAGGTCGTCCGCCGTGGTGTGGGTGAGCCGCTTGGCGGGGGTGCCGTCGATGTCGGCCACGTAGATCTCGCGCTGGGTGCCGACCGGCTTGGCGTAGGCGATCCGCTTGCCGTCCGGGGACCAGGCAGGGTCCGATGCGCCCTTGGTGCCGGGAACGGCCTTCAGGCCGCCGCCCGTGGTCTTCATGGTCCAGATGCCGTCGATGGCACCGCCGGAGCCGTAACGGACGAACGCCACCCGCTTGCCGTCCGGGGACCAACTGGGCATCACGTCACTGACGGTGGGGGTGTGCGTGAGCTTGACGGGCGTGCCGCCGGAGGGGGAGATGGCGTAGAGGTCCTCGATGGATGCCGTCGCGGTGTAGCGGGCGAAGACGATGGACGGGTCCGCCGCCGCTCCCGCGTTCCCTGCGGCGCCCAAGGTCAGGGGTGCGGCCATGGCGAGCGCGGCGGCCACCACCACAGCCCGGCCCCTCCGCGTCGTTCCGCTTCCACCGGTCCTGCCGGCCTTGCCGGTCTTGCCGGCCCTGCTGGCCCTGCCGGTTCTCGGAGCCCTGTCGGCGGTTCCGCCGTCGCCGTCGCCGGTGCGGTGCTGTTGGTGCGTCAAGGTGTCCACCCCGTCCCTCCCTGCGGCCCGCTGTGGGCCGCGCCGGCCGAAAACATCCCACCCGGTGGGAGCCGGGGGAAGTGCCGGGAAGTGGTGGTACGAGCCCTGTGACACGTTCCGTACACCGCTGTCACAGGGAGCGGGGTCCGCGGCGCGCGGTGGCGCCGGCACCGGACAGGGCCCCTCCCGTGCGGTGCCGACGCTACTGCGCCAAGAAGTACGTGAACGAGCGGGATTTCCTGGAGCTGTGGGCTCAGTCCCTGGCCAGGCTGAAGTGTGCCGCCGCATCCTTCATGGAACATCGGGACGCGATGTTCCCGGAGGTGCCGGTGTGGCCTCACTACAAGTGGCTGGTGAGCCAGGCCGAGCGGCGTCTTGTTTCCTCCGGCGTCCCCGCCTCCACTCTCTCCGGCCGGAGTCTCTAGCCTGCGGCGTGCCGTCCGGCCGGTCGCCGCCGTGCAGGGTCCAGCGGGCTCCGGGTCTGGCCTAGTTCAACCAGAACTGATATCAGTTCTGACACAGCGTCAGAAACGGCGGATGCGGTGCGGTGCGGCGGGAGGCAGTCGGCCATGACCGAGCTCGTGGAACACGGACAGCTGTTCATCGGCGGGGAGTTGACCGACCCGCGGGGCCGGGACGTCATCGAGGTGGTCTCCCCGCACACCGAGGAGGTCATCGGCCGGGTGCCGCACGCCTCCCGGGAGGACGTCGACCGGGCCGTGGCCGTCGCGCGCCGCGCCTTCGACGAGGGTCCCTGGCCGCGGGCCACGCCGGAGGAGCGGATCGAGGTCGTCACCCGTATCAAGGACGGCATCGCCGCCCGGCACGAGGAGATCGCCCGGGTGATCTCCTCCGAGAACGGCTCCCCGTACTCCTGGAGCGTCCTCGCCCAGGCGCTCGGCGCGATGATGGTGTGGGACTCGGCGATCAAGGTCGCCCGCGACTTCACGTACGAGGAGCGCCGTGACGGCGTCCTCGGCCCGATCCTCGTCCGCCGTGAACCGGTCGGCGTCGTCGCCGCCGTGATCCCCTGGAACGTCCCGCAGTTCATCGCCGCCGCCAAGCTCGCGCCGGCCCTGCTGACGGGCTGCACGGCCGTACTGAAGCCGTCCCCGGAGTCCCCGCTGGACGCCTACCTGCTCGGCGAGATCGCGCGTGAGGCCGGTCTGCCCGAGGGCGTGCTCTCCATCCTCCCCGCCGACCGCGAGGTCAGTGAGTACCTGGTCGGCCACCCCGGCGTCGACAAGGTCTCCTTCACCGGCTCGGTCGCGGCCGGCCGGCGCGTGATGGAGGTCGCCGCCCGCAACCTCACCCGCGTCACCCTGGAGCTGGGCGGCAAGTCGGCGGCGGTCGTGCTGCCGGATGCGGACCTGCAGACCGCGGTGTCCGGCATCGTGCCGGCGGCCTGGATGAACAACGGCCAGGCCTGTGTGGCCCAGACCCGCATCCTCGTCCCGCGCGCCCGCCACGACGAGTTCGCCGACGCCCTCGCCCAGGCGGCGAGCGCCCTGAAGGTGGGTGACCCGCTGGACCCGGCGACGCAGGTGGGCCCCCTGGTCGCCGAACGGCAGCAGCGCAGGAACCTCGACTACATCCGCATCGGCCAGGAGGAGGGCGCCAAGATCCTCACCGGCGGCGGCCGGCCCGCGGGCCTGGAGAAGGGCTGGTACGTCGAACCGACCCTCTTCGGCGGCGTCGACAACTCCATGCGCATCGCCCGCGAGGAGATCTTCGGCCCGGTCATCTGCCTCCTGCCCTACTCCGACGAGCAGGAGGCGGTGAGGATCGCGAACGACTCGGACTACGGCCTGTCCGGCAGCGTCTGGACGGCCGACGTCGAGCACGGCATCGACATCGCCCGCCAGGTCCGTACCGGCACCTACTCCGTCAACACCTTCAGCCTCGACATGCTGGGCCCGTTCGGCGGATACAAGAACTCTGGCCTCGGGCGGGAGTTCGGCCCCGAAGGGTACGGCGAGTACCTCGAACACAAGATGATCCACCTCCCGGCGGGGGTGTAGGCCATGGGCGACCGCTGGCACATCGAGGTCGACCGCTCGGTCTGCATCGGCTCGGCCCAGTGCCTCCATCACGCACCGGCCGGATTCCGCCTCGACTCCGCCCGCCAGTCCCACCCGCTCGGACCGGACACCGATGCGAGCGAACAGGTCCTGGCGGCGGCCGAGAGCTGCCCGGTGGAGGCCATCGTCATCACGGTGCTGGGCAGCGGGGAGGCGGTGTTCCCGCCCGAGGAGTAGCGACGGCCCGGCCTGCTGGAACCCGGGCATCGCGGCCACCGTCCAGCGCGACCGGGCCACGGCCCGGTACGCCTGGGAGGGCTTCGGCATCCGGCTCCCGCAGGGCGGCCCAGCGGGAGGAGGCCCGCCGCCTGCTGGAGGAGTGGGCCCGCGGGACGGGGCCGGGGCGGAGCTGGAGCAGGTCTGGAGACGGTCACCGGTGACCGGCCGCCACCGCGGGAGAGGCTTGTTATGAATTGGTGCTAAATGGTGGGTTCCGTCAGCCGTGGGTGAATTATCCTGAAGAAGCCTACGAGGCGAGTGAGGGAGTCCGACCGGAGTAGCCGACTTGGGCGAGACGCAGAGGCATCCGCCGAGGCCGACAGCGACGGTAGGGCTGAGAGGCCGGAAAGCAGCAGTCAGGCAGGACGGCGACCCCCATTACCTGATCCGGACCATACCGGCGAAGGGAACCCGTCTCGTAGGTCTTTCATGTGTCCGGGTCCCGGCTCGACAGGTCTTCCGTGGCGCCCGGCGCCCCCGCTCCGCGGGACGGCTCCGGGACGTCGCTGCGCCCGGCGCCCCGGCTCGGCAAGGCGTCCGCGTGCCCGGCGCCCCGGCTCGGCAAGGCGTCCGCGTCCACGGCGCCCCGGTTCGGCAAGGCGTCCGCTGCCCGGCACCCCCGCTCCACAGGACGTCAGTGCGCCCGGCGCCCCGGCTCCGTCAGGTCGATCAGCCGGCACACCGTCTCGATGTCGATCTTGACCTGGGCGATGGAGGCGCGGCCCGACAGCCAGGTGATGAGGGCCGAGTGCCACGTGTGCTCGATGACCCGGACCGCGGAGAGCTGCTCGGGAGTGGGGTCGGCCTGGCCCATCGCGTCCAGGATGATCGCCGTCGTCTGCCGGGAGACCTGGTCGACCTCGGGTGAGACGCTGCGGTCGGCGAAGGTGAGGGCGCGGACCATCGCGTCGGCCAGGTGCGGCTCGCGCTGCAGGGCGCGGAAGGCCCGCATCAGCGTCTCGGCCACCCGCTCGGCGGCCGTGTCGCCCGCGGGCGGCTTCTTCCGCAGCGTGCCGTGCATGTGCTCCAGCTGGTCCTGCATGGTGGCCACCAACAGATGCACCTTGGACGGGAAGTACCGGTAGAGCGTGCCGAGGGCGACCTGCGCGGACTCGGCGACCTCGCGCATCTGCACCGCGTCGAAACCGCCCCGGCTGGCCAGCTGGGCGCTGGCGTGCAGGATCCTCCGGCGGCGGGCCTCCTGCCGCTCGGTGAGCGGTGATGAGGCAGGACGCGAAGTGCTGGCTTCCGCAGGCATGGGTCCCGTTCCGTGACAGTCGGTGAGGGTGTCTGTAGGGCTCGTGATCGGACGGCATCACAGGGCCGCGCGCCGTGGCGTGAATCACCCGATCCACTGCTCACAGCGCCCCTACCTGCCGGTAGATTCAGAGCCTCTTGAACGATCAAGTCTGAAACTTGTTCTAGATTAGCGTCCCGGCGTAGTCTCGCGGGACAGTGCAGGCAGAAGGGGGCACGGAGTGACCGCTGAGGCCCGGGAAGCGAGTGCCGGCCAGGAACCCGCTTTCCCCCAGCTTTCGGCTTCGCTCAAGCGGGGAGGTGCCCCCAACGACGAGCGGCCGCTCGACATCGCGCTCCTCACCTACAAAGGGAACCCGTTCTGCGGCGGACAGGGCGTCTACGTACGGCATCTGTCGCGTGAACTGGCCCGGCTCGGACACCGGGTCGAGGTCATCGGCTCGCAGCCCTATCCCGTCCTCGACGAGGGGTACCCCGGGCTCACCCTCACCGAGCTGCCCAGCCTCGACCTCTACCGGCAGTCCGACCCCTTCCGCACCCCGAAGCGCGACGAGTACCGGGACTGGATCGACGGCCTCGAAGTCGCGACCATGTGGACCGGCGGCTTTCCCGAGCCGCTGACCTTCTCGCTGCGCGCCCGCCGGCACCTGCGCGCCCGCCGCGGCGAGTTCGACGTCGTCCACGACAACCAGACCCTGGGCTACGGGCTGCTGGGCGACATCGGCGCGCCCCTGGTCACCACGGTCCACCACCCCATCACCGTGGACCGGCAGCTGGAACTGGACGCCGCCGAGAACTGGCAGCGCCGCTACTCGGTGCGCCGCTGGTACGCCTTCACCCGCATGCAGAAGCGCGTCGCCCGCCGCCTGCCCTCCGTCCTCACCGTCTCCGGCAGCTCCCGGCAGGAGATCGTGGACCACCTCGGCGTTCGTGACGACCGCGTCCATGTCGTCCACATCGGCGCCGACACCGACCTGTTCGCGCCGAATCCGGCCGTCCCCGAGATCCCCGGACGGATCGTCACCACCTCCAGCGCCGATGTGCCGCTCAAGGGGCTGGTGTTCCTCGTGGAGGCCCTCGCCAAGGTGCGCGCCGAGCACCCGGCCGCCCACCTCGTCGTCGTCGGCAAACGCCCGCAGGAGGGCCCGGTCGCGCAGGCCGTCGAGCGGTACGGCCTCGAAGGCGCCGTGGAGTTCGTCAAGGGCATCTCCGACGCCGAGCTGGTCGACCTGATCCGCTCCGCCGAGGTGGCCTGCGTGCCCTCCCTGTACGAGGGGTTCTCGCTGCCCGCGGCCGAGGCCATGGCCACCGGCACCCCGCTGGTCGCCACCACCGGTGGCGCGATTCCCGAGGTGGCCGGCCGCGACGGCGAGACCTGCCTGGCCGTACCGCCCGCAGACGCGGGTGAGCTGGCCGCCGCCCTCAGCCGGCTGCTCGGGGATCCGGAGCTGCGGGTGCGCCTCGGCCGGGCCGGCCGCGAGCGGGTGCTGCAGAAGTTCACCTGGGCCCGCGCCGCGGAGGGCACCGTGGCCCACTACCGCGAGGCCATCGCCCGCTCCGCCGGCTCGCGCCGCGCCGCGGACACCCACCGGACCCCGGCGAGCGACAGGCGCTCCGTGCCCCCGACCCCCGGCCGCCCCGCGGCCTCCGCGAGTGTTGCCTCCGCGACCTCGACGAGTGACACCGGCGTCTACCCCGAAAGCAGGGCCACGTGCTGACCGTCGACTTCTCCCGGTTCCCGCTCGCCCCGGGCGACCGTGTCCTGGACCTCGGCTGCGGGGCCGGCCGGCACGCCTTCGAGTGCTACCGGCGCGGCGCCCAGGTCGTGGCCCTGGACCAGAACGCCGAGGAGATCCGCGAGGTCGCCAAGTGGTTCGCGGCGATGAAGGAGGCCGGGGAGGCCCCCGAGGGCGCCACCGCCACGGCCATGGAGGGCGACGCCCTCGCCCTGCCGTTCCCGGACGAGTCCTTCGACGTCGTCATCATCTCCGAGGTGATGGAGCACATCCCCGACGACAAGGGCGTACTCGCCGAGATGGTGCGCGTCCTGAGGCCGGGCGGGCGGATCGCCGTCACCGTGCCGCGCTACGGCCCCGAGAAGGTCTGCTGGGCGCTGTCCGACGCCTACCACGAGGTCGAGGGCGGCCACATCCGCATCTACAAGGCCGACGAACTCCTCGCCAGGATCCGCGAGGCGGGCCTCAAGCCGTACGGCACCCACCACGCGCACGCGCTGCACTCGCCGTACTGGTGGCTGAAGTGCGCGTTCGGCGTCGACAACGACAAGGCGCTGCCGGTACGGGCGTACCACAAGCTGCTGGTCTGGGACATCATGAAGAAGCCGCTCGCCACGCGGGTCGCCGAGCAGGCGCTGAACCCGCTGATCGGCAAGAGCTTCGTGGTCTACGCGACCAAGCCGCACCTGCCGCGCCTCGCCGAGACCGACGGGGTGGCCGCCAAGTGACCACTCCCCGGACAGAACACCTGGTCCTGCCCGGGGTCCTCACCGCCGAGCAGGCTGCCGCGACCGTCCGCGGCATCCTGGCCGTGCAGCGGGAGGACGGGGCACTCCCGTGGTTCCGCGGGCACCACCTGGACCCGTGGGACCACACCGAGGCCGCCATGGCCCTGGACGCGGCCGGCGAGCACGAGGCCGCCGAGCGGGCGTACGACTGGCTGGCCCGGCACCAGAACGAGGACGGCTCCTGGTACGCCGCCTACGCCGACGGCGCCCACGACGACGTCACCGACCGCGCCCGCGAGTCCAACTTCGTCGCCTACATAGCCGTCGGCGTCTGGCACCACTACCTGTCCACCGGTGACGACACGTTCCTGGACCGCATGTGGCCCACCGTCTACGCGGCCACGGAATGGGTGCTGCGGCTCCAGCAGCCCGGCGGCCAGATCGGCTGGCGCCGCGAGGACGACGGCACGCCCGCCACGGACGCCCTGCTCACCGGCAGCTCCTCCATCCACCACGCCCTGCGCTGCGCGCTCGCGATCGCCGAACAGCGCGAAGAGCCGCAGCCCGACTGGGAGTTGGCCGCCGGGGCACTGCGCCACGCGATCCGCCGCCACCCCGAACGCTTCCTGGACAAGGACCGCTACTCGATGGACTGGTACTACCCGGTCCTGGGCGGCGCGCTGACCGGAGCGGAGGCCAAGGCCCGCATCGAGGACGACTGGGACCGGTTCGTCGTCCCCGGCCTAGGCGTGCGCTGCGTCGTCCCCAACCCCTGGGTGACCGGCGGGGAGTCCAGCGAACTCGCCCTCGCCCTGTGGGCGGTGGGCGAGTCCGACCGGGCCCTGGAGATCCTCCAGTCCATCCAGCACCTGCGCGATCCCGAGAGCGGCCTGTACTGGACGGGGTACGTCTTCGAGGACGGGGCGATCTGGCCCCGCGAACTGACCACCTGGACGGCGGGTTCCCTGCTGCTGGCCGTGGCCGCGCTGGGCGGTCACGAGGCGACGTGTGCGGTGTTCGGCGGGGAGCAGTTGCCTTCTGGGCTCGAGGTGGATTGCTGCGCCTGAGGGGCGGGGGCTTCGGCGCACGGCGGGTGCGGGTGTCCGCCGTGACCGCTCGCGCAGTTCCCCGCGCCTCCTTGCAGGGCGCGTTCCCTGCCGGGGTCCTTCAGTGGCGGTGCATGCGGTTGGCGATGGCGTGGCCGACGAAGAGGTAGACCACGGCGGCGAGGCCGTAGCCGGCGACCACGCGGGCCCACGCCTCGTCGAACGTGAAGAGGTCGTGCGACCAGCCGGCCAGCCAGGAGGCCGCGTCATGGACGAACTGGACCAGGCTGTTGGCCCGGTTGGCGTCCAGCAGGTACATCAGGATCCACAGGCCGAGGATGAGGGCCATGATGTCGGCGACGATCGCGATGACCGTCCCGGCCTGATTCGCACCGTTGCGATATCGAGGGGACATACCTTTCGGATTGCCGGGCGGCGGGCGGTGAAACCCGGACGGCGTCCCCCGAGTGGCGCACGGCCCCGCCCCGGGTGAGGCTGCCGGAGAAGCCGACCGCTCGGGGAGACACGTCCGGAGGAACTCCGTGCCCGTTCCGATACGGCGCCTCTGTCTGGCGCTCACCCTGTGCTGTGCCCTGCTGGCCTGTTCCACCGCCTGCGGAAGCGGTGAGAAGCCGACCGGTACGAAGGCGGCGTCGGCGGTGGCCGCCGCCGAGCAGGACACGCCCAGCCCGAGCACCTCGGCCGAGCGTCAGAAGTTCGCCAAGACCCGGTTCGTCGCGAACGCGGGCCTCGCGGCCGGCGCCACCTACCAGTGGATCGTGAAGCCGTGGAAGGCCGGCAAGTTCAAGAAGGGCGCCCAGGGCCGCAAGGCGGCTCTGGTCAAGGCCGGCCTCGCCGGCGCCTTCGCCTACAACCGGCTCAAGGCGGCCCAGCGCAACGCCCAGGGCGATCCCACCCTCTCCAAGGCCCTCGCACCCCTCACGAGCGGCATCGAGGCCCTCAAGAGCCTGCCGTCCAAGTTGCGCAAGGGCGACGAGAACGCGGCAGGCTCCTTCGAGGACGTCATCGGCCAGGTCAAGAACGCGGGGCAGAGTGCCGGGGCCCCGGTCAAGGACCAGGTGCCCTCCGCCTCCCAGCTCGCCGAGGGCTAGGCAGTGCCTCTTCGATCACCTGGCCCGGCCGTTGCCGCGGTGGGCTGACCACGAAGCTCGATGGGCTCCGCACCTGACAGGCGCAACGCGGCGACAGGCCCTCACCGCTGCCACACCGCACTGGGCGGACACCCACCCATCAGCCGCGTCAACAACGCTGCGGGTCAATACACCTAGGCCCTGTCTCCCCGATCACGGGGTCCGGTGGCGAATATCAGGAGGACGTTGGGCGGTTCGGCCGGACACAATGCGGCCATGGTTGATCACGTTCGAGATGCTTCACGCCCGGATTTCCTCAGCAAGCCGTCGCTACGAGGGGAACAGGTGCTGCTCCGGCCAGTCACGGTGGATGACGTGCCCGCGTTGATGCCGATGTTCCTGGACACAGAGGCAGCACGGCTGACCGGCAGTCATGACGACGGTGTGCCCGATGAGGGGCGACTACGTACCTGGTACGACAGTCGTCGGGAGCAAGATGAACGGCTGGACCTTGCCGTGGTCGAGCTGGCGACGGGGAACGTCGTCGGCGAGGCGGTCCTCAACGAGTGGGACCCAGGCAACGAAAGTTGCAGCTTCCGCATCTGCCTGGTGCCCGGCACCTACGGATCTGGCCTGGGGACGGAGGCGACCCGTCTGATCGTCGGGTACGGCTTCGAGAAGCTGGGGCTGCACCGCATCTCGCTGGAGGTCTATGCGTCCAATCCGCGAGCCCGCCGCGCTTACGAGAAGGTGGGGTTCGTCGCCGAGGGCGTACTGCGTGACGCGCTGCTCTGGGAGGGCGAGCGGGTGGACGCGACGGTGATGTCGATCCTGGCGCCGGAGTGGTTCCAGCACGGTGGACGTCCGGAAACAACCGGTCACGCGTCGGTCTGACCCTGCCGCTGGCGTCAGGTCGCTCGTTGTTCCGCTCATGACGAGCCGGGGTGATCTGACCGACGCTGAGTGGGCCGTGCTGGAGTCACTGTTGCCGGTGAGCAACAACCGATGCGGCCGGTGGCGGGACCACCGCCAAGTGATCAACGGAATCATCCACCGGCTCGGCACCGGGGCGCAGTGGAGAGGGCTCCGGAACGTTCTGGCCCGTGGAAGACCGTCCACAAGCGCCACCCAGATGCCGAAGGTCGCGCCCTCCGCGGCCAGCTCGGGGCGCCCCCACGCCGCTCACCTCTGTTGCAGCCATCCACGGTACTGGCACGGCGGCGCTTGCGTGACCCTCTGAGCGCACTCGCGCCGAACCTTCACAAGCGCCGCCCGTCAGGAGCGTTCAGCTGCCGACGCGCGTGTAGGTGAGGAACACCGCGCCGCTCTTGAGGACGGTGTGGTCTGCGAGTGTCCAGGTGCGCGGGTCGAAGGCAGCCTTGCGGGAGAACAGCGGGATCCCGTCGCCGATGGTCAGCGGGCCGACTTTGAGGATGAGCGTGTCGATCTCGGCGTACAGGGAGCCCGCGAGCTCGGCGCCGCCCAGTAGCCAGATGTCCTTGCCAGCCTGCTGCTTGAGTTCGTGCACGGTCGCCACCGGGTCGTCAGCGACCAATTCGACGGCCGGGTCCGGGCTCTCGGTCAGGGTCCGGGAAAACACCAGGTGGCGCAGGTGGGGGTAGGCGTCGGTGATGCCGGCCGCAAGGCCGATCTCGTAGCTGCGCCGCCCCTCCAGCACGGTGTCGAAGTGCGTGCCCTCCGCCGTGACGGACAAAGCCTGCCGGGCCTGGACGGGCAGCGTCTCCGGGTACTCGGCCACGAGGTGCTGTATGTAGTCCTCCGGTATGGGCCAGAAGCCGTTGGGACCGGTGGGGTCCCCGCCGTCCGGGCCCGCGATGAAGCCATCGAGAGTGGTGGCGATGTAGTGGACGAGTCTGCGCATGCCGGGTCCCTTCCATTGGTCATGCCGGCGCGCTACTGCCCGGCACTGCCGGATGGCATGCCGAGGTGCGAGGCCGCTGAGTGATCATGGCACTCGTCTCAACCAGCGCGAGCACCGTGCCGCCAAATCTCGTGAACATTCGCCCGCGCCAGGGTTCAACTGCTGCCCAAACCAGCCGACAAACGCTGTCACTTGAAGTGGACAAAGCCAATCCGCGCCCATCAGCATGCGGCCGGTGCTCCGAGGAAGCCGCCACCGGCCCCTGCCGGCTAGGGCGAAGGGGGCTGCGCAAAGACCAGTTCACGTGTGCGCGCACATGCGCCGCAACCGCCGGGAGGCGGTGGCGCACCCGGCGAGGCCCTGGACCGCTCGCGCGGCGGGCTGACCACGAAGGTGCACCTGGCCTCGGATGGGCTGTGCCGTCCGCCGGCCTTGCTCGTCACCCCGGGGCAGCGGGCCGACTGCACCCAGTTCATCCCCGTCATGGACAAGGTCCGGGTCCCGCGCGTGGGTTCGGGCCGGCCACGGCGGTTGCCGGACAGCGTCAGCACCGACCGTGCCTACAGCAACAGCAAGATACGCGCCTATCTGCGACGCAGGGGAATCAGCCATGCCATCCCGGAGAAGCGCGACACCATCGCTGCCCGTGAGCGGTGAGGCTCACGCGGCGGGCGGCCACCGGGCTTCGCCACCGAACGCTATGCCGCGCGGAACACGGTGGAACGGGCCGTGAACAAGCTCAAGCAGTCCAGAGCCGTCGCAACGCGCTACGACAAAAGTGCGTACGTCTTCCTCGGAACCGTCACCGCCGCGGCCATCCTCATCCGGCTCCGCTCGTGATCGGGGAGACAGGGCCTAGGCGTTCAGCTCCGCCAGCACCCGGAGCGTGTGCGGGTCCGGTGACAGGGCCAGCAGATCCGTCACCGGGCCCGCGCGCCACAACTCCAGCCGCTCGGCGATGCGTTCACGCGGGCCGACCAGGGAGATCTCGTCGGCGAAGGCGTCCGGCACGGCCAGCACGGCCTCCTCGCGCCGTCCGGCCAGGAACAGCTCCTGGATCCGCCGGGCCTGCGCCTCGTACCCCATGCGGGCCATCAGGTCGGCGTGGAAGTTGCGGGCCGCGTGCCCCATGCCGCCGATGTAGAACCCGAGCATGGCCTTGACGGGCAGCAGCCCCTCGGCCACGTCGTCGCACACCTTCACCCGGGCCATGGGTGCCACCAGGAACCCCTCGGGCAACGTGCGCACCGCCTCCCCGTACACCTCGGGCCGGCTCGGCGCCCAGTACAGCGGCAGCCAGCCGTCGGCGATCCGGGCCGTCTGGGCGACGTTCTTCGGGCCTTCCGCGCCCAGCAGGACAGGGAGGTCGGCGCGCAGGGGATGGGTGATCGGCTTGAGCGGCTTGCCGAGGCCCGTGCCGTCCGGCCCGCGGTAGGGGAGGGGGTGGAACCGTCCGTCCACCTCCACCGGTGCCTCCCGGCGCAGCACCTGCCGTACGGCGTCCACGTACTCCCGGGTCGCGGTCAGCGGCGACTTCGGGAACGGCCGGCCGTACCAGCCCTCCACCACCTGAGGTCCGGACAGGCCGAGCCCGAGCAGCACACGTCCGCCCGAGAGGTGGTCCAGGGTGAGCGCGTGCATCGCGGTGGTGGCCGGCGAGCGGGCCGCCATCTGGGCAACTGCCGTGCCCAGTCCGATCGTCGAGGTCTGCGCGGCGATCCAGGTCAGTGCCGTGAAGGCGTCCGAGCCCCAGGACTCCGCCGTCCACACGGAGTCGTAGCCGAGCCGTTCCGCCTCCTGGGCGAGCGGTACGTGTCCGGCGTCAGGACCGCGTCCCCAGTAGCCGAGTGCGAGTCCGAGCCGCATGCACGGACCTCCTGACGTACCGTCAGTTCCAAGCCGGGAGGCGACTGTACGACAACGGCCCCCCGCCCGGAAGGGCGAGGGGCCGGTGCGGTACGGGCCACGGCTCAGCCGCGCTGGATGCCCGAGGTGTCCTGCAGCACGCCACGGCGGCCGTCCTGGGTCTGCGCCACCAGCGCGGCTCCGCGCTGCTCGACAGCCAGGTACCAGGTTCCCGGCGCCAGTTCGGCGATCGGGTTCGGCGAACCGTCCTCCCCGAACAGCGGACGGGCCACCGGCACGGCGAACCAGAACGGAGAGAAGTCCCCGACCGGAGCACCCGG
The DNA here is from genome assembly GCF_055566415.1 of Streptomyces sp. NPDC027663. Classification (NCBI taxonomy): domain Bacteria; kingdom Bacillati; phylum Actinomycetota; class Actinomycetes; order Kitasatosporales; family Streptomycetaceae; genus Streptomyces; species Streptomyces sp. NPDC027663. Next base: position 903,678 of record NZ_JBVHSK010000001.1, read on the forward strand.
CGCCGCCGGAGCACCCTGACCGGCCGCCGGAGCACCGGGCCCGGCCGGCGGCTGCTGACCGAACGGCTGACCCGGCTGCGGCTGGGCGCCGTACGGCTGCTGCGGCTGGGCGCCCGGGTAGCCGTAACCACCGGCCGGCTGGGCGCCGTAGGGCTGCGGGGCGACCGGCTTGGGAGCCGGGACCAGGGCCGCCTGGAGGGCGGGGACCAGGGGGGTGGCGATGGCGGCGGCGGCCAGGACGAGCGCGGCGATGAGGCCGAGGATGAGGCCGGCGCCGGCGTCCACGTTCTCGAGGTCGATCAGCATCCACAGCAGCGTCCAGGCCGCCAGGACCGCGAACGCGGTGCCGACCGTGCCGAGGTCCAGTCCGGCGACCTTCCGCGGCTGCGGCAGGCAGCGGTTGACGACGATGAGGGCACCACCGATCACCGCGCCCATGAAGATGCCCAGGCCTATGCCCAGGGAGTCCCAGGCGTTCTGGCTGAACTCGCCATACCCGGTGGAGTAGCTGGTCAGGTCGAGGAACGACGCGATGAACAGCACCACCGCTGCTCCGATCACCACGCCGTCGCCTCTAGTGAGGGAGCGGATATTCACTTCAGGTCCTTCGTAGGTCGTCTCGTCGTCGTAGACACTATCGCCCGCAAGATCCGGCCGTCCGGCCGGATCCGCCCGTCGGTCACGACTTGCGCAGGAAACCCACGATTCCCTCAGAGATCCCCTGCGCAGCCTTCTGCCGCCAGGCGCCGCTGGTCAGCAGTGCCGCGTCCTTGGTATCGCGCATGTTGCCGCACTCGATGAACACCTTGGGAACCGTTGACAGATTGAGACCGCCCAGGTCCGTACGCGTGACGAGACCGGTACCTCCGCCAAGGTAGTTGGAGGCCGGCTCGCCGGTCTCGCGGACGAAGTTGCCCGCGATGCGCACCCCGAGATCGTGGGACGGGCCGACGATGGCGCGGGTGTCTGCCGCACCGGCGTGCACGGAACCCGGCAGGATCACATGGAAGCCGCGGTTGCCCTCGGCGGAGCCGTCGGCATGGATCGAGACGGCCGCGTCGGCGTGCGCGGTGTTCCCGATCCGGGCCCGCTCGTCCACGCACGGCCCCCAGGGCGGGCTGTCCCCGTCGCGGGTCAGCTTCACCGTGGCGCCCTGCTGCTCCAGGAGCGTGCGCAGCCGGTGGGCGACGTCGAGGGTGAACCGGGCTTCGGTGTAACCGTCGTTGGTGGACGTACCGGTGGTGTCGCACTCCTTCCGGTTCGTCCCGATGTCCACGGGCCGGTTGATCTCGGCCGTGTGCTGGAAGTTGCCGGGATTGTGCCCCGGGTCGACGACGACGACCTTCCCCTTGAGCGGGCCGGAGGCGTTCGGCCGGGCGGAGGGCGAGGCGGACGTGCCGCCGTGGTCGTCCTTGCCGTCGGTGCCGGGCGAGCCGGTCAAGGCCGAGGGGGAGGAGGACACCGCGGAGGTGCGCGGGGCGGGTGCCGGGGAGGCCGTGCGGTCCTCGCCGCCCGGCCCGCCGCCGCCCACCGCCTCGTACACCACCCAGCCGAGCAGCGCGCCGGGCACCAGCGCGGCCAGTGCCACGGTCAGTGGGCCCCGCCGGGGGCGGCGGGGCTGTGGGGGATCGAAGTCCGGGCCTGTGTAGGACACGTCTGCGACTCTAACCGGGGTGTCAGATCCCTGCTCCCGTTCGCCGCAGGACGCGCAGCGAGCGGGTTACGGAGACCTCCGTGAACGCGCCGGACTCCAGTGCCCGCAGGTACACCCGGTAGGGGGCCTGGCCGGTGAACTCGTCCTCCGGGTGCGGGAAGACGTCGTGGATGACGAGCAGGCCGCCCTCGGCCACGTGCGGCGCCCAGCCCTGGTAGTCGGCGGTGGCGTGCTCGTCCGTGTGGCCGCCGTCGATGAACACGAACCCGAGCGGGGAGTTCCAGATCCGCGCGATCTGCGGGGAGCGGCCGACGAGGGCGACCACGTGCTCCTCCAGGCCGGCCCTGAACAGCGTGCGGCGGAACGCGGGCAGCGTGTCCATCAGGCCGATCTCCGGGTCGACCGTCTCCGGGTCGTGGTAGTCCCAGCCGGGCTGCTGCTCCTCGCTGCCCCGGTGGTGGTCGACGGTCAGCGCGGTGACCCCGGCCGCACGCGCCGCGTCGGCCAGCAGAACGGTCGAGCGCCCGCAGTAGGTGCCCACCTCCAGCAACGGCAGCCCCAGCCGCCCGGCCTCCACCGCAGCCGCGTACAGCGCCAGCCCCTCGTCCACGGGCATGAACCCCTTGGCCGCCTCGAACGCGGCCAGGATCTCGGGCTGGGGAGCGGTGGGCATGGGGCGGCCTTTCGGTCGTACGACTGTCCGACCGCCCATGCTGCCGCACCCCCTGTCACGTGTGTGACAGGGGGTGCGGACAGCGCCCCGGAAAGGGCGCGGGGCTGTGTCCGATGTGTGCCTCCGCCGCGTGGGCGCGAGCGGCCACCACGAAGCCGCAGCCGCCGGACGGCAGACCCCCGTACCCCACCGGGCGCTACGCGGTCACCGTCTCACCCGGCAGGGCAAGGTCCACGTCAACCGCCCCCTGCTCACCGGAGTGCGTCGCCGAAGAAGCCAGCGGCCCATGCCCGGACGCCCGCGCCGCCAGCACGTACGCCCCTTCGGCCGGCACCGCCAGCGCATAGCTGCCGTCCTCGTCGGACACGGTCGCCCCCGCCTGCCGGCCCCGCCGGTCGATCAGCGTGACCTTGGCCCGGGCCACCGGCGCCCCCTCCGCGTCCAGGACGCGTCCGCGGAAGCCGCGCAGCACCTCCTCGGCCCGCTGAAGCACCGCGTCCTCCTCGCTGCTGGCCCGCAGCTGCGTGTGCTGCTGAGCCGGGCGCGGGGCCTTCGGCAGGAAGACCGCCAGCAGCAGGCCCACCGCCACCGCGGCGGTCGCGATCAGGAAGGAGACGCGGAAGCCGTGCATGGTCGGGATCTCGATGCCGCCGGCGTCGTTCGCCGTGTTGGCGAGCACCATGCCGATGACGGCGCTGGAGACGGACGTGCCGATGGACCGCATCAGCGTGTTCAGACCGTTGGCCGCGCCGGTCTCCGAGGCCGGCACAGCGCCGATGATCAGCGCGGGGAGCGAGGAGTAGGCGAGGCCGATGCCCGCGCCGAGGACCACGGACGTGACGATCGTCTGCCAGGCCGCGTCCATCAGGCCGAGGCCGCCGCCGTAGCCGAGGGCGATGATCAGCAGGCCCATGATCAGCGTGGTCCTGGCGCCGTAACGGGCGGACAGCCGGGCGTACACCGGCGCGGTGAACATCATCGTCAGGCCCAGCGGAGCCACGCACAGACCGGCGACGACCATCGACTGGCCGAGGCCGTAGCCGGTGGCCTTCGGCAGCTGGAGCAGCTGGGGCAGGACCAGCGAGACGACGTAGAAGCTGACGCCGACCATGATCGAGGCGAGGTTGGTGAGCAGCACCTCGCGGCGGGCGGTGGTGCGCAGATCGACCAGGGGTGCCGGGGTGCGCAGCTCGTACAGGCCCCACAGGACGAGGACGACGACGGACGCGGCGAACAGGCCGAGCGTCGTGCCCGAGGACCAGCCCCAGTCGCTGCCCTTGGTGATGGGCAGCAGGAGCAGCACCAGGCCGGTGGACAGGCCGAGCGCGCCGAACAGGTCGAAGGAGCCCTCGGCGCGCATCGGGGACTCGGGGACGACGAGGAGGGTCAGGGCGATGGCCAGGGCACCGAGGCCGGCGGCGCCGTAGAACAGGGCGTGCCAGTCCGTGTGCTGCGCGACCAGGGCCGCGGCGGGCAGCGCGAGGCCGCCGCCGACGCCGATCGAGGAACTCATCAGGGCCATGGCCGAACCGAGCTTCTCGCGCGGCAGCATGTCGCGCATCAGGCCGATGCCGAGCGGTATCGCGCCCATGGCGAAGCCCTGGAGCGTACGGCCCACGATCATGGTGATCAGCTGGCTGGTGAGCGCGCTGATCAGGGCGCCGGCCACCATCACGGCGATGCTGAGGATCAGCATGCGGCGCTTGCCGTACAGGTCGCCGAGCCGGCCCATGATCGGGGTGGAGACGGCGCCGGACAGCAGGGTCGAGGTGAGGACCCAGGTGGCGTTGCTGGGGGCGGTGTCCAGCAGCTGCGGCAGGTCCTTGATGACCGGCACGAGCAGGGTCTGCATCACTGCGACCACGATGCCCGCGAAGGCGAGCACGGGGATCACGGCCCCGCCCGCTCTCCGGGTGGGCTGATCGGTCGTCGTGTCTGTCATGTGAGGCCTTCCGCGTGTCATGGGTGCTGGGTGAACCTCGTATGCACAGGCAACTATTCCGTTGCTTCGGGCCCCTAATGAATCCTTGACCGGCCCATGGGTTTCTGATCTGCCGTCAGGTCTGGTGGGTTGTTGGAACGCGTTCTAGTCTGCGGGCCATGAAGGCCTATGTCGCCGGTGTCGGAATGACCCGGTTCGAGAAGCCAGAGACGCGGGAATGGCAGTACTGGGACATGGTCCGGGAGGCCGGGAGCGCGGCGCTCGCGGACGCCGGGATCGCCTACAGCGACGTGGAACAGGTTCCCGTCGGCTACTGCTTCCAGCCCTCGACCGCCGGCCAGCGCGCCGTCTACGAACTCGGCCTGACCGGCATCCCCGTCCACAACGTCAACAACAACTGCGCGACCGGCGCCACCGCCCTGATGCTGGCCCGCCAGCTGGTCGAGGGCGGCGTCTGCGACTGCGTGCTGGCGCTGGGCTTCGAGAAGATGAAGAAGGGCGCGCTGGGGGGAGGGGCCGGGGGAGAGGACTTCTCGGTCTCTCCCGTCGCCCGGCACTACGGGATCATGGCCGCCCGGCACGGCTTCGCCGCGGCCCCGCCGACCGCGCAGATCTTCGGCGCCGCGGCCCGCGAGCACATGGAGAAGTACGGCACGACCGAGGCCCAGCTCGCCGCGGTGGCCGCCAAGAACCACCGGCACTCGGCGCACAACCCGTACGCCCAGTTCCGGGACGTGTACGAGGTCGACGACGTCCTCGCCGCGCGCATGGTGCACCACCCGCTCACCAAGCTCCAGTGTTCGCCGACCTCGGACGGCGCGGCAGCGGTCGTGGTGGTGTCGCAGCGGTTCGCCGAACAGCGCTCCCTGACCGGCCTCGCCGAGATCGCCGGGCAGGCCATGACCACGGACACCGAGGCGTCCTTCGCCTCCGGCTCCTGCATCGACGTCGTCGGGCAGCCCATGTCCCGGGAGGCGGCCCGGCAGGCGTACGAGAGCGCCGGGCTCGGCATCGAGGACGTGGACGTGATCGAGCTGCACGACTGCTTCTCCGTCAACGAACTGCTGACGTACGAGGCGCTCGGCATGTGCGCGCCGGGGGAGTCGGGGAAGCTGGCCGAGTCGGGCGCGACGACGTACGGCGGCCGGTGGGTGGTCAACCCGTCCGGCGGCCTCATCTCCAAGGGCCACCCGCTCGGCGCGACGGGCCTCGCCCAGACGGCCGAGCTGGTCTGGCAGCTGCGCGGCGAGGCGGGACAGCGGCAGGTGCCCGGCGCCCGGGTCGGGCTCGCGCACAACATCGGGCTGGGCGGGGCGGCGGTGGTGACCGTGATGCGGGCGGCGTAGTCCCGGACTTCGCCGGCTTTCTGCTCGTGCTGCTGTGGCTGCCGCGGAGAATTTCTCCGAGTTCCGCGAACCGAGGCAACGGTCCGGGCGGCCCGTGGACTCCTTCTGACATCTAGGAGGTGCCCATGGGGGATCGGAAGCAGGCTCGGAACGAGGAGTTCCAGAGCTTCATGACCGGCCGCTGGCCGCGGCTGATGCGCACGGCATTTCTCCTCACGGGGGAGCAGCACGCCGCGGAGGACCTGGTCCAGTCGACGCTCGAACAGGTCTTCGTGGCATGGCGCCGGGTCGGCTCGGCCGACGACCCGGAGGCGTACGTACGCCGCGTGATGATCAACGCGCACGCACGCAAGCACAGAAGAAGGCTGAAGGAGTTCCTGGCGCCGAAGGACGACTCGGGCCTGGTGCGCGAAGTGGCCGACACAGGCGACCGGATCGCGCAGGCCGACGACCGCAGCGCCCTGCTCGAGGCGCTCGCCCAGCTGCCCGTGCGGCAGCGGGAGGCGGTGGTGCTGCGCTACTGGGAAGACCTGACGGAGACCCAGACGGCGGAGGCGATGGGCTGCTCGGTCGGCACGGTCAAGAGCAACGCGGCCAAGGGGATCGCGAAACTCCGCGCCATACCGGGACTGGCGGACATGGTGACGCACGGAGGGCGGAAGTGATGAGCGCGGACCGGGAGAACCACGACATGACACAGACGGACATCGCCCTCCTCCTCGCGGACGCCGCGGACGAGGTCGAGATCGGCATAGCCCCCGTGCAGGCGGTCATGCGCGGCGGCAGGCGGCGCAGAGCCCGGCGGTGGGCGGTGGCTGCGGCCACGGCGCTGGTGCTGGCCGGGTCGACGGGCGCCCTGGCGGTGACGGGCCTGCCGGGCGGCGGGCACGCGGACCGGCAGACGAGCGTGGCGAAGCCGCCGGCCTCGGCCGAGGCGCGGCACGTGTACACCCCGCAGAGGACCACGCTGGCGCGGGGGACCTACCAGGGCAAGGAGTGGAACGTCAGCGTCGAGGTGTGGGGGGCCCCGCGCACCGAGGCGGAGGCGGACCGGCAGTTCAACGCCATGTACGAGCTGGGCATCAAGCCGGCGGACGCCCGCAGGCCCGCCGACCTGATCGGCAAGACGTCGTACTTCGCGACCCGTGGCTGGGGCGACGACCGGTCGCAGCAGGTCGTGTTCGACTCGGTCGAGAAGTTCGAGCGGTACTCGGGCACGGACCTGCAGGCCTTCGCGACCCGTCTGGGACGCGGCGGCGAGACCTCCGGCCGGCTGGTGATCGGCATGGTCGCCAAGACCGCCCGGCAGGTCACCTGCCACTGGAGGGACGGCACCACGGCCGTGGCCGAGCCGGCCGAGGGCTTCTCCGCCCACGACACGGGATCGGCGATCCGCGCGGTGGACGGCTTCCAGGGGGCCGACTGGTTCGTGTGCACGGCACCGGCAGGGACGTCCTACGGGTCGGCGGAGGTGACGAAGTAGGCCCGCCGGGAGGTCACAGCCACCCCTGCTGCCGGGCCTCCCGTACCGCCTCCGCCCGGTTCCGGGTACCCGTCTTGCCGATGGCGGCGGACAGGTAGTTGCGGACGGTGGACTCGGACAGATGGAGTCCGGCGGCCACATCGGAGACGGTCGCCCCGTCCGCCGACGCCTTCAGCACATCGCACTCGCGGGCGGTCAGCGGATTCGGCCCGGCGCTCAGCGCGGCCGCGGCCAGTGCCGGATCGACCACGGTCTCTCCAGTGAGCACGCGCCGGATCGCCTGGGCCAGTTCCTCCACCGGCCCGTCCTTGACGAGGAAGCCGGCCGCTCCGGCCTCCATGGCCCGGCGCAGATAGCCGGGCCGGCCGAAGGTGGTGAGTATCAGCACCCGGCAGTCGGGCGCCTGCTCACGCAGCTCGGCCGCCGCGTCCAGCCCGCTGATGCCCGGGAGTTCGATGTCCAGCAGGGCCACGTCCGGCCGATGCGCCAGCACACCGTCCACGATGCCGTCACCCGAGGACAGCTGGGCCACGACCTCGATGTCCTCCTCCATACCGAGCAGCAGGGCGAGGGCGCCACGCATCATGCGCTGATCCTCGGCGAGCAGAACCCGGATGCGCTTGGCGGGCCGGTGATCCGGGGGCATCTCGTTCATGGGCTCAGGGTACGGCGGACACCGGAGCCCGGTGCGGTGCCGACGTCGGCGTCAGCCGGGCTGTCGGGCCGTCCCGGGCTCCGGGGCACCGGCCGCCGTCAGTGCGTCGCGGGTCAGGGGAAGTTCGGCGGTGACCGTGAAGCCGCTGCGCGGTGCCGGCCCGGCCGTGAGCGAGCCGCCCGCCGCCGCCAGGCGCTCGGTCAGTCCCTTCAGGCCGGTGCCGCCGATGCCCTCGCGCGGCGGGCGGACGGCCCTGCCCGTGCCGTTGTCCGCGACCGTCAGCCGGGCCCGCTCGGCGGCGCCCTCCACGGTGATCTCGCAGCGGCTCGCGTCGCTGTGCCGTACGACGTTCGTGACCGCCTCCCGCACCACCCAGCCGAGCAGCGCCTCGGTCTGCGGGTCGAGCGGTGTCCCCGACCGGCGGACCACCGGCTCCACGCTCGCCGCGGCCAGCGCGGAGCGGGCCCGGGTCAGCTCGGTGGCCAGGCTGCCCTCGCGGTAGCCGGTCACCGCCTCGCGGATCTCGGTGAGCGCCTGCCGGCCCACCGACTCGATGTCCGTGATCTGCCCCAGCGCCGCGTCCATGTCGCGCGGGGCCAGCCGGCGGGCCGCCTCCGACTTCACCACGATCACCGACAGGGTGTGCCCGAGCAGGTCGTGCAGATCGCGGGAGAACCGCAGCCGCTCCTCCTCCACCGCACGCCGGGCCAGCTCCTCGCGGGCGTCCCGCAGCTCCCGCACCGCCTCCGAGAGGCTGAGGATCGCAGCGGTCACCATGCTGGAGATGAAGGTGGCGTACCCGATGCCCGACGCGTCTCCCCAGCCGCCGCGGACGTAGGAGACGGCACCCGCGTAGACGGCGAGCAGCAGGCCCGCACGGGCCAGCCACGGGCCGCGCAGGGAGGCGCCCGTCGCCAGCCCGAGCAGCGGGAAGAACGTCAGCCAGTCACCGCCGTACCCGAGCGCCAGGCCCGTGGTCAGCAGCCCCATCAGCGCCAGCGCCACCCGGGTGGACACCGCCTCCCGCTTCGCCCGGTCGAAGGAGCGGAAGGTGACGTAGATGTACAGGGAGTTGAAGGTGAGCAGGCCCAGACCGCCGACCCACGGGTTCGGGGTCCTGCCCTGGAGCAGATTGGAGAAGGACCCGAGTCCCATCAGCAGCCAGGGCAGCAGGGCGAAGCCGGTGGGGGGCGGCCCCGGATGCTCGGCGTCCGCGGAGGCGCGCTTCCTGCCGGCCGCCCGCCGCGCGGCCTTGAAGCGCTCGTGCTCCGCCTTCCACTCCGTCCGTGCCGCCTGCCAGGCCTGCACCTGGCACCGCAGTCTTCGCGCCCGCGTCATCTCCGTGTTTCCCCCGATCGACCGGTCCCCGCCCGTCGGCGGTGCGACAGCCCGGCGTACGCACCGAACACTACGGAGCCGGGCCCCGTCCCGGCAGATGCGCATGTACGGACTCGGGCAGTACACATGTCACTGCGCCACCTCGTCTGACACCGCGTCAGGAGCCTTCACAACTGTGGAGCGCTGGGCTATACAGAGGGCGCCGGACTGGAACGCGTTCTAGATCGGCTCGCAGCGACCCCGGTGCGGCCGACGGTGCGGACGTCCGCGCCGGGGTCTTGATCCGCCAGTGTCAGGAGCCGTATGCCCATCGACGCAGCGAAAGCCCTCGCGGCCGAACCCCGGACCGGCGAGATCTCCTGGACCACCAAGGACGTGCAGCTCTACCACCTGGGCATCGGCGCCGGCATCCCCGCCACCGACCCCGACGAGCTGCGCTACACCCTGGAGTCCCGGCTGCACGTCCTGCCGAGCTTCGCCACCGTCGCGGGCTCCGGCGCGCCCGGTGTGATCAGCGGCCTGTCCATGCCCGGTGTGCAGGTCGAGCTCGCCAAGGTCCTGCACGGCGGACAGACGCTCCTGATCCACCGCCCCATCCCGGCCGAGGGCACGGCGACCGCGACGAACCGGCTCGCCGCCGTCTACGACAAGGGCAAGGCCGCCATCCTGGTACTGCGTACCGAGGTCGCCGACGCCGACGGCCCGCTGTGGACCAACGACGCCCAGATCTTCGTGCGCGGCGAGGGCGGCTGGGGCGGCGACCGAGGCCCCTCCACCCGGCTCGAACCGCCCACCGGCGCGCCCGACAGGACCGTCGAACGCCCCGTCCGCGAGGACCAGGCCCTCCTCTACCGGCTCTCCGGCGACTGGAACCCGCTGCACGCCGACCCCGAGTTCGCCAAGCTCGCCGGCTTCGACAAGCCGATCCTGCACGGGCTGTGCACCTACGGGATCACCCTGAAGGCGGTCGTGGACACGCTGCTCGGCGGCGATGTCACCCGGGTCCGCTCCTACACGACACGCTTCGCCGGTGTGCTGTATCCGGGCGAGACACTGCGCATCCGTATGTGGCGGCAGCAGGAGAGCGTCCGGGTGGCCGTGAGCGCGGTGGAACGGGACGACGCGCCGGTCCTCGCGGACACCGTCGTAGAGCACTCCTAGCACTCCTGAAACCAGTGAAGAGGGGAGCCGCACCATGCGCGCAGCCGTACTGCACGAGATCGGCCAGGAAAAGCTGGAGGTCCTCGACGACGTCGAGGCGGTGGGCTTCGGCCCCGGCAAGGTCAGGGTCCGGGTGCGCGCCACCGGGCTGTGCCACTCGGACCTGTCCGCGATGAACGGGGTGCTTCCCCAGCCGGCTCCCTTCGTGCCGGGTCACGAGGGCGCCGGCGAGATACTGGAAGTGGGCGAGGCAGTACGGCACTTGAAGCCCGGCGACCGGGTCGTCCTGTGCTGGCTGCCCGCCTGCGGTGCCTGCCCCGCCTGCAGACGCGGGCAGACCCAGCTGTGCCTGGCCGGGTTCATGAACGCGGGCACCCCCAACTTCAAGCGCTCCGGCGGTGACCTCTTCGGCTTCGCGGGCACCGGCACCTTCGCCGAGGAGGTCGTGGTCGACGCCGGCTGCGCCGTGCCCCTCCCCGAGGACGTGCCCTTCGACATCGCCGCCCTGATCGGCTGCGGGGTGACCACCGGACTCGGTGCCGCCCTCAACACGGCGGATGTGGAGGCAGGTTCGTCGGTGGCCGTCATCGGATGCGGGGGCGTCGGCATCTCGGCGGTGCAGGGGGCGCGGCTGAAGGGCGCCGCCGAGATCGTCGCCGTCGACCCGGTCGCCTCCCGGCGCGAGGCCGCACTGGCCTTCGGCGCCACGAAGGCCGTCGCACCGGACGAACTCGCCGACGCAAAGCAGCAGATCACCGCCGGCGAGGGCTTCGACTACGTCTTCGAGGTCGTCGGCAGGTCCGCCACCGCCCGCACCGCCTACGAGAACACCCGGCGCGGCGGCACCCTCGTCGTGGTCGGCGCGGGAGCCATGGACGACTTCCTGCAGCTCAACATGTTCGAGCTGTTCTTCGACGAGAAGCGCATCCTGCCGTCCATGTACGGCGGCGGCGACGTGCTGCGCTCCTACGAGCGCACGATCGCCCTGTGGCGGGCCGGCCGCGTCGACCTGGCGGGCCTGATCACCCACCGGGTGCCGCTCGCCGGGATCAACGAGGCGCTGGACCAGATGCGTACCGGGACCGCCCTGCGTACCTGCATCGAGATCTGAGGAAGCCGAGGACTCCCGGAATGTCACTGCCACTCGAGGGACTGTCCGCCGTCGTCACCGGCGCCGGACGCGGGCTCGGCCGGGCCGAGGCCCTGGAACTCGCCCGGCTGGGCGCGGCCGTCGTGGTCAACGACTACGGCCGGCCGGGCCGGGACGGGTCCGGCGCGGCGTCGGCCGCCCCTGCCGAGCAGGTCGCGGACGAGATCCGGGCGGCCGGCGGAAAGGCCTTGGCACACACCGGTGACGTCGCCGATTTCCGGCAGGCCGGTGAACTCGTCGGCTCGGCGATCGCCGAGTTCGGAAAGCTGGACATCCTGGTCAACAACGCCGGCATCCTGCGCGACCGCATGGTGTTCTCCATGACGGAGGACGAGTGGGACTCGGTGGTCCGCGTCCACCTCAAGGGACACTTCAACACCACCCACTTCGCCGCCGCCCACTGGCGGGAACGCTCCAAGGCGGCCGGGGGACCGGTGTACGGGCGGATCGTGAACACCTCCTCGGAGGCGTTCCTGGCGGGCTCCGCCGGCCAGCCCAACTACGCGGCGGCCAAAGGCGGAATCGTCGGCCTGACCACCTCCACCGCCCTCGCCCTCGCCAAGTACGGCGTCACGGCCAACGTCATCTGCCCGCGCGCCCGGACCAGGATGACCGAGGACGTCTTCGCGGGCCTCGAGAAACCGGACGAGGGCTTGGACCCGCTCGCCCCCGAGCATGTCGCCCCGCTCGTCGGCTATCTGGCCGCACCGGCAGCCGCCCGGGTCAACGGCCAGCTGCTCGTCGTGCACGGCGGCATGGTGGCCGTCATGGAACGGCCCCGGGTGCGGGCGAAGTTCGACAGCGAAGGGGAGACCTTCACCTACGACGAGCTCGACGCGTTGCTCACGCCGCACTACGCGGACCGGCCGCCCGGGGAGACCTTCGCGGCGGCGGACGTGCTGGGGCTGAAACGCGGATAGGGGGAGCGGGCAAGGAGAAAAGGAGAAGTGGAGCGGGCAAGGAGAAGGGGGCGCTCGTGGAACGAACGCCCCCTTCTCCTGCGTACCGTCAGACAGCCGCCTCGGACGTCTCCTGGACCGGCTTGCGGTGCCGGCCGTGCGGAGCCGTCTCGCTCTCCTGGGCCGCTACCGGGCCCCGGTGCCGGCCGTGGCCGGCGGTCTCGTAAGAGTCGGCAGACAGCTGCTCCGTCGTGCTGGTGTCGCTCATCGGACGTATTCACCCCGTCAACATGATCTTTCGTACAGCCGGGCGAGTGTAACCGGCGCACCACGGGCCGAATCCAGGAGCACACGCCAACCGGCACTAGTTCGTTACAAGGCGTCCCAAAGGCGCCTGCTGCAACGGCACCGGACGCGCCACCACCGGTTCCCGCACGACCGCGACCGCGACCTGTTGCAGGCCACCGGCCGTCGAATCCCCGCCGGTCAGGCCCGGTTCGGCCGCCGAGGCGACCACTTGCCAGGCGCCGGCCGCCGAACCCCCGCCGAGCGCACCCGGTTCGACCGTGACCACGTGCCAGGTGCCGGTCGCCGAACCCCCGTCGACCGCACTCGGTTCGGCCGTGACCACTTGCCGGCCACCGGCCGTCGAATCCCCGCCGGCCAGGCCCGGTTCGCGCGCGTCGGTGACCGGGCTCGGACGCGGCAGGGTCGGGGCAGGCTCCGGAGGGTCCGGTTCCGTCGCCGCCGGGGGCGCCACGGGCGCCCCGCCGGCGATGCCGTCCCGGACCGGACCCTCCAGCCCTGCCTCCCCCGGTCCCCCCGCCTCGATGGCAGCCGCGCCGGCCCTGCCGCCCCCGGCTCCCGCACCTCCCGTCGCGGCCGGAGCCGCGGCAATCCCGCTCACCAGGGGCCCCGCGCCCCCCGCTTCCCCCCTGGGGACCCTCAACTCCGCCACACCGCACGGGGTTTCCGTTGTGGCGTACGGCAGCCGCAGCACTCCGTCCTGCGTCCACAGCCCGGCCCCGGCCAGCCACCCGTCCGGCGCCGGAAGATGACGGAGCCGCCGCTCGGCCGGCCGCCAGACGCCCACCCAGGCGCCGAACGGCCCGTCCACCCGCAGGCCGACCGCGCAGTTCTCCGGCATCAGCACCTGCCCCGGCTGGATCGCGAACGGCGTCACCGCGCACTCCGGCACCCGCAGGCACTCGGGGAAACGCACCGGCAGAGTGCTGCCGAGTACGCCCCAGCCCAATCGTTCCTGCCCGGGGGAGGGCGCGTCGGAGGAGATCAGCAGCAGTCCGCTGTCGGGGTCGGCGAGCAGCAGCCGGTCGTCGCTGCCGTCCGCGATCTGCAGCAGCGGCGAGACCTCCCCGCCGCGCCCCAGGTCCACCACGACCGTCTTGGTGTGCCCGCCCAGCTCCCGGTCGAGCGCCAGCAGCCGCCCGCCGTGGTCCAGCCAGACCCCGCCCGAGCAGCGCCCCGGCACCTCGGCGAGCCGCTCCGGGCCGAACGCCCCGCCCGCCACAAGCCACAGCACGCAGCGACGCGGGCCGGCCGCCAGCGCGTACGCGCGCTCGCCCCCCGGCGCCGGCGGCAGCAGGGTCAGCCGGGCGCCGGGCTCCGGGCACTCCACCGCGCCCAGCGGCAGCTCGCCGGTGCCGGGCCCGGTCGGGTACAGCAGCGAGAAGGCGTGCCGTCCGTCCACCAGCCGGTGGATCAGCACCCGCCCGTCCCCCATCGGCTGCACCTCGGTGCCGGGCTCCTCCGGCTGATCGCCGGGCAGCGGCACCGCATAGGGCTCCGGGCCGTCCAGGGTCCAGCGCTCCGGGAACCAGGAGTCACCGGCCGGCGCGAGCCGGGCGGCGTACGCACCGTCCGCCGTGATCGCGCACCCCGCGCCCGGCACGCCGTCGGCCCCGTCCGCGGACGGGGATTCGATCGCACAGGCCGTCATCGTTCGGTCACCTCCTGCGACGAAGCTAGTTTTCGCACGCGCAGGCGTGGAACCGGCCGACTCCCGCTTCACACGTACGGGTGGCGCAGAAGCGATTCACCTGAGGAAACCGGGGCGTGTGTGCTGAGCGGGGGCAGACGCGGCGGATGCGGTACAGCCCCGCCGAACAGCCAGGTAGCCTTGGCCCGTGCCCCGTCTGTCTGAAGTCATCGCCGCGCTGGAGAACCTGTGGCCCGCCGAGCGGGCCGAGTCCTGGGACGCGGTCGGCACGGTGGCGGGCGACCCCGGCCAGGAGGTCACCCGGGTCCTGTTCGCCGTCGACCCCGTGCAGGAGATCGTCGACGAGGCCGTGAAGCTCGGCGCCGACCTGCTGGTCACCCACCACCCGCTCTATCTGCGCGGTACGACCACGGTCGCGGCCACGCACTTCAAGGGCCGGGTCGTGCACACGCTGATCAAGAACGACATCGCGCTGCACGTCGCCCACACCAACGCCGACAGCGCCGACCCGGGAGTCTCCGACGCCCTCGCGGGAGCCCTCGACCTGCGTGTCGTACGCCCCCTCGTGCCGGACCCCACCGACCCGGCGGGCCGCCGGGGCCTCGGCCGCGTCTGCGAGCTCGACCACCCCCTCACCGTCCGTGAGCTGGCCGCCCGCGCCGCCGAGCGGCTGCCCGCCACCGCGCAGGGCATCCGGGTGGCCGGCGACCCCGAGGCGGTCGTCCGTACCGTCGCCGTCAGCGGCGGCTCCGGCGACAGCCTCTTCGACCAGGTCCGCGCGGCCGGCGTCGACGCCTTCCTCACCGCCGACCTGCGCCACCACCCGGCCTCCGAGTTTCTCGGGGCTGTCGCCCCACGTCCCCTCGCGCTGCTCGACGCGGCGCACTGGGCCACCGAGTGGCCCTGGTGCGAGCTGGCCGCGAGCCAGCTCGACGAGATCTCCGACCGCCGCGGCTGGGACCTCCGCGTCCACGTCTCCAAGACGGTCACCGACCCCTGGACCGCCCACGCGGCGCCCAGCACCACGACTAGCTAACAGGAGCCCCCAACTGAACGCCGCGCCCGCCGACCAGATCCGACTCCTCGACGTCCAGGCCCTCGACGTCCGCCTGCAGCAGCTCGCGCACAAGCGGAAGTCGCTGCCCGAGCACGCCGAGATCGAGTCGCTGACGAAGGACCTCACGCAGCTGCGTGACCTGCTCGTGGCCGCGCAGACCGAGGAGAGCGACTGCGCCCGCGAGCAGACCAAGGCCGAGCAGGACGTGGACCAGGTGCGCCAGCGCGCCGCCCGAGACCAGCAGCGCCTGGACTCCGGCGCGGTCACCTCGCCGAAGGACCTGTCCAACCTCCAGCATGAGATCGCCTCCCTCGCCAAGCGGCAGGGCGACCTGGAGGACGTGGTCCTGGAGGTCATGGAGCGCCGCGAGGGCGCACAGGAGCGGGTGAACGAGCTGACCGAGCGGGTCGCCTCCGTCCAGTCGAAGATCGACGACGCGACCGGCCGCCGGAACTCCGCGTACGAGGAGATCGACGGTGAGGCCGCCACGGCCACCAAGGAGCGCGAGGTCGTGGCGGCCTCCGTCCCCGCGGACCTCCTCAAGCTCTACGACAAGCTGCGCGAGCAGCAGGGCGGCATCGGCGCGGCCAAGCTGTACGCCCGTACCTGCCAGGGCTGCCGCCAGGAGCTGGCGATCACCGAGCTGAGCGAGATCCGCTCCGCCGCGCCGGACACCGTGGTCCGCTGCGAGAACTGCCGCCGCATCCTGGTGCGTACGGCGGAGTCGGGTCTGTAGACAGGGGATGGGGCCGGTGCGGGAGTTCATCGTCGAGGCCGACGGCGGATCGCGGGGCAACCCCGGACCGGCGGGCTACGGGGCCGTGGTCCGCGACGCGTCGACGGGCCAGACCCTGGCGGAGGCGGCCGAGTACATCGGCGTCGCCACGAACAACGTCGCCGAGTACCGCGGCCTCCTCGCCGGCCTCCGTGCCGCCCACGCGCTCGACGCCTCGGCAGCGGTCCACGTCCGCATGGACTCCAAGCTGGTCGTCGAGCAGATGTCGGGCCGCTGGAAGATCAAACACCCCGGTATGAAGCCCCTGGCGACGCAGGCACGGTCCGTCTTCCCGCCCGACCAGGTCACCTACGAGTGGATCCCCCGGGACCAGAACAAACACGCGGACCGCCTGGCCAACGAGGCGATGGACGCAGGTGCCAAGGGCGAACAGTGGTCCGCGTCGGCGTCCCGGGCGGAGCTGGGCACCCCGCGCGCGCTCCGGGAGCCCTCCGGCCCACCCGGGGACGTGACGGCCGGTGCGGCGAAGGCCCGGGCGGCACTGGCGGAAGGCCGTGCGGCGGCGCCGGGGCCGGTGGCGGCACCGGCAAAGGACGGCGTCGAAGCACCTCACAGCGAGCAGCACCCGACCGCCCCCAGCGAGCCGCACGTGCCCGGCACCGGCACGGAAGCCCACGCCGCTCCCAGCGAGCCGCGCCCTTCACGCACCGGCGGGGCACCCCACGCCGCCCCCAGCGAGCCGCGCCCTTCACGCACCGGCGGGGCAGCCCCCGTCACGCCGAGCGAGCAGCGCCCCGGCTGGAGCGCCGCCCCCGATCTCGGCGCTCCCGCCACCTTCGTCCTGCTCCGCCACGGCGAAACCCCCCTCACTCCCCAGAAACGCTTCTCCGGCAGCGGCGGCACGGACCCCTCCCTCTCCGACGCCGGCCGCGAGCAGGCCCACCGTGTCGCCGAGGCCCTGGCACGGCGCGGCACGATCCAGGCCGTCGTCGCCAGCCCCCTCGCCCGCACCCGCGAGACCGCAGCCGTCGTCGCCTCCCGCCTCGGCCTGGACGTCACGGTCGACGACGGCCTGCGCGAGACCGACTTCGGTGCCTGGGAGGGTCTGACCTTCGGTGAGGTCCGCGACCGCTACCCGGCCGACCTGAACGCCTGGCTCGCCGATCCCGAGGCCCACCCCACAGGCGGCGGCGAGAGCTTCGCCGAGACGGCCACCCGCATGGCCGCGACGCGCGACAAGCTGGTCGCGGCCCACGCCGGCCGCACGGTCCTGCTGGTCACGCACGTCACCCCGATCAAGACCCTGGTCCGCCTCGCCCTCGGCGCCCCGCCCAAGTCCCTGTTCCGGATGGAACTCTCTGCGGCCTCCCTCTCCGCGGTGGCGTACTACGCGGACGGCAACGCGAGCGTACGGCTGTTCAACGACACGTCCCACCTGCGGCCCTGAGCCCGGCCGCGGCCCGCGCCAGTTCCTCGATCCGCCCCCAGTCCCCGGCGGCCACCGCACCCGCCGGGGCCATCCAACTCCCGCCCACGCAGCCGACGTTGGGCAGGGACAGATACTCCGGCGCGGTCTGCGGGCCGATCCCGCCGGTGGGGCAGAACCGCGCCTGCGGCAACGGCCCGGAGAGAGACCTCAGATAAGCCGTACCGCCCGCCGCCTGCGCCGGGAAGAACTTCATCTCCCGCACCCCGCGCTCCAGCAGCGCGACCACCTCCGAGGTGGTCGACACCCCGGGCAGGAACGGCACCCCGGATCCGCGCATCGCCTCCAGCAGTGCCCGCGTCCACCCGGGACTGACCAGGAACCGCGCCCCGGCGGCCGTACACGCGGCTACCTGTTCCGGGGCGATCACGGTGCCCGCCCCGACCACCGCCTCCGGCACCTCGGCGGCGATCGCCCGGATCGCGTCCAGCGCGGCCGGCGTCCGCAGCGTCACCTCGATCGCGGGCAGCCCGCCCGCCACCAGCGCCCGTGCCAGCGGTACGGCGTCGGCGGCGTCGGAGAGCGCCAGCACGGGCACGACGGGGGCGAGATCGAGCACGGAGGCAGCCGAGGAGGAGGGCAGCGGCGAGGTCATGCCCTCATCGTGCCCAGGTGCTGCACCACACGCAATGAGCGTTGCGCACACTGCAACGACGCGTCGTCCATCGGCCCCCGAACCGCGGCCCCACGACCCCGCGCCGGCCCTTCCTCGCCTCCGCCGCTCAGTGGATCTCGTCCACCAGCACATCCAGCGACCACGCCTTGCCCGCCCTGCCGGGCGCCGCCGCCTCAACGACGTACCCCAGCCCCCGCAGCGCCTCCACCAGCTCGGCGGGGTCCTGCGGCACCGCCCCGGCCGTCAGCAGGCTCCGTACGATCCGGCCCTTCGTCGCCTTGTTGAAGTGGCTGACGACCTTCCGGGTCGGCGCGTGCAGCACGCGTACCGTCGCCGTCCGCCCGGCCACCTCGCCCTTCGGCTTCCAGGCCGCCGCGTAGGCCGCGGACCGCAGGTCCAGGACCAGGCCGTCGGCGGCCGCCGGCGGGAGCGCCTCGGCCATCGGCGTCCGCCAGTGTCCGGCCAGCGCGCCGAGCCCCGGCAGCTTCACCCCCATCGAGCAGCGGTAGGAGGGGATCCGGTCGGTCACCCGCACGGCGCCCCACAGGCCCGAGAACACCAGCAGCGAGTCCGCCGCACGCCGCCGCGCGTCCGCGTCCAGCGTGGCCAGGCCGAGGGCGTCGTAGAGGACACCGGTGTAGATCTCCCCGGCGGGGCGGGCGCCGGCCGTGCGCAACCCGGCGTTCTTCGCGACCTCGCCGCGCAGCCCCTCGCTCAGCCCGAGCACCTCGCGTGCCTTCTCCTCGTCGGCGGCGCACAGCTCGGCCAGCTCACCGAGTACCGCCTCCCGGGCGCCGGACAGCCCCGGCAGGGACAGCGACTCCAGCTCCAGGGGGGCACCCTCGCCCGAGTTCGCCTTGCCTTCGGAGGGCGGCAGCAGGACCAGCAACACGTACTCCTTACGTAGACCTCCGCGCCAGGGTACGGCGTGCCGCCCCGGCGGCCCCGGCCTACGCTCGCTGTATGCCGTGCCGCAAGATCCGCGCCACCGGCGCCCCCGAGGCACCGCTCCGGGCCGCGCTCGCCGGGCTCCGTGCCGAGCTGGGCATTGCCGAGGCCTTCCCGCCGCAGGCCCAGGAGGAGGCCGAGCGCGCGGCGAAGGCCCCCGTCCTGCCCTCGTACGACGCCACCGGCATCCCGTTCTTCACCCTGGACCCGCCGGCCTCCACCGACCTCGACCAGGCCGCGCACCTCTCCCGGCACGGCAACGGCTACCGCGTCCGGTACGCCATCGCGGACGTCGCCGCCTTCGTCGTACCCGGCGGCCCCCTGGACGCGGAGGCGCACCGGCGGGTGCAGACCCTGTACTTCCCGGACGAGAAGGTCCCGCTGCACCCCACCGTGCTCAGCGAGGGCGCCGCCAGCCTGCTGCCGGAGCAGACCCGGCCGGCCGTGCTGTGGACCGTCGACCTGGACGCGGAGGGCCGCACGCGCGCCGTCGACGTGCGCCGGGCCCTGGTCCGCAGCCGCGCCAAGCTGGACTACGCGGGCGTGCAGCGGGCCATCGACGCCGGGACCGCCAAGGAGCCGGTCGCGCTGCTCAAGGAGATCGGGGAGGCCAGGCAGCGGCTGGGGGCCGAGCGCGGGGGCATCTCGCTCGGCGTGCCCGAGCAGGAGATCACGGAGAACCCGGCGGGTGGGAACGGATCCCACACGTACGAGCTGTCCTACCGTGCCCCGCTCCCGGCCGACGGCTGGAACGCCCAGCTCTCCCTGCTCACCGGCATGGCCGCAGCCGACCTGATGCTCGCCCACGGCACCGGCATCCTGCGCACCCTCCCGGCCGCCCCGGACGGTGCCGTCGCCCGCCTCCGCCGTACCGCGGCCGCCCTGCGCATCGACTGGCCGCACCATGTGTCGTACGCGGCCCTCCTGCGCACCTTGGACCCGGGCGACCCGCGCCACGCGGCCTTCCTGCAGGAGTGCACCACGCTGTTCCGGGGCGCCGGCTACACCGTCTTCCGGGACGGCGCCGTGCCCGCGCTCACCACCCACGCGGCGGTCGCCGCGCCCTACGCCCACTGCACCGCCCCGCTGCGCCGCCTCGCCGACCGCTATTCCTCCGAGATCTGCCTCGCCGCCGTCGCCGGGCAGGCCCCGCCCGACTGGGTGCTCGCCGGGCTGGACGCGCTGCCCCGGCAGATGGCGGACGGCTCCCGCCGCGCGGGCACGGTCGAGCGGGAGTGCGTCGACATCGTGGAGGCGGCGCTGCTCAAGGACCGGGTCGGGGACCTCTTCGACGGCTGCGTGGTGGACGTGGACGAGCACCGGCCGGACACGGGGACCGTGCAGTTGGTCTCCCCGGCGGTCATCGGCCGGATCCAGGGCGAGCACCTGCCGCTCGGTGCACGCCTGCGGGTACGGCTCGCCCGGGCCGAGCCGGGGAGCGCGAAGGTCCTGTTCACCGCGGCCTGAGGGCCCGGACAAGGGTGCCGGTGTCGTCGGCGTACAGCCGCACCACGCTCACCCGCTTCCGGCGGCCGAACACGCTCGTGTGGACGACGGGCCGGTCGAGTTCGAGCTCACCGTGGTCCGGGAGCCGACGGCGAGGTCGAGCGTGCCCTCCGGTAGTGCCGCACGGTCCGCGTCGTGACGCCGACGGCGGCGGCGAGTTCTCCGATCCGCATGCGACCAGTACAGACGTTGACGTCGCGGAGGGGTCAAGGGGCGCTCGTGGCCCGGAGCGGCGGGGCCCGGACCGCCCCTGGCCCGGACAGGCCAGGCCCCGGACAGGCCAGGCCCCGGAGCGTCCGTGGCCCGGACCGGCCGGGGTAGGCCTTGACGGCTAACACTGTTAGCCCTACCGTTGAGCTAACGGCGTTAGCCAGTCCGGCTCGCCGTACGACCCCGGAGGCAGCCATGACCGCGTCAGCCGGCACGAGCACCCCGCGCACCACGACCACCGCCCTGC
Source organism: Streptomyces sp. NPDC027663 (assembly GCF_055566415.1). NCBI lineage: Bacteria > Bacillati > Actinomycetota > Actinomycetes > Kitasatosporales > Streptomycetaceae > Streptomyces > Streptomyces sp. NPDC027663. The sequence goes on from NZ_JBVHSK010000001.1 coordinate 924,742, forward strand.
GCCGCGCCGCCTGGCTGGCGTCCGCCCTGTTCTGGACCGGATTCGCGGTGCTGGAGTCCGTGAACCACGGCTGGCTCGCCGGCGGCCTCACCCTGGCCTTCCTGGTCCTGCCCGACCTCACCTTCCTGGTCGCGCTGGACGAGGCTCCCCGCATGGCGAAGGGACAGCTGGCGCCGCGCGCGGTGCCGTACTACAACGCCATGCACCGCGCCCTCGTCCCGCTCGCGCTCGCCGTCGCCTACACGGTGCTCCCGGTGGACTGGCCGCCCGCCTTCGCGGCGCTGTGCGGCTGGCTCGCCCACATCTCGTACGATCGCGCCTTCGGCTACGGACTGCGCACCAAGGAGGGCTTCCAGCGTGGCTGACCGGCTCACCCCGCGGGCACGGGAGATCGTCGCGGCGGCCCGGGACCTCCTGGAGGAGTCCGGGCCCGCCCACCTCACCATGCGCACCCTCGCCGACCGCCTCGGCATCAAGGCCCCTTCCCTCTACAAGCACTTCCCGGACAAGCACGCCGTGGAAGTGGAACTGGTCGCGCAGCTGCTCAGCGAGACCGCCGAGGCCCTGGAGGCCGCAGAGGCCCGTGCCCCCGGCTCACTGGAGACACTCGCCGGGGCCTACCGGAGCTACGCCCTCGCCCACCCCCACCTGTACTGCCTGGCCACCGAACGGCCGCTGCCCCGCGCCGAGCTGCCCGACGGCCTGGAGGACCGGGCCGCCCTGCCGTTGCTGCGCGCCTGCGCCGGCGACCTGGACCTGGCCCGCGCGATCTGGGCCTTCGCCCACGGCATGGTGGTCCTGGAGATCCACGGCCGCTTTCCGGACGACGCCGAACTGAACGCGGCATGGCAGCGGGGCCTGCAGGCGTTGCATCCCTAGGCGGCAGCACGGCAAGGAAGGCCGGAGGAGCCGCCGGCCCTCACGGCTGCCGGCCGCGTTCGCACCCATCCCTGGCCGACCCGTCCCCGGCGACGGTCACCGGTCCGCGGCGCGGCGTCCGACCGGTACCATGGTCGACACGGCAGACGAGCCGGGCGGACGGCCGCGTGGAGTCCCCCTAGGGGGCTTCCCGAGGAACGTCCGGGCTCCACAGGGCAGGGTGGTGGCTAACGGCCACCCGGGGTGACCCGCGGGACAGTGCCACAGAAAGCAGACCGCCCGGGGCTTCGGCCCCTGGTAAGGGTGAAACGGTGGTGTAAGAGACCACCAGTGCCCAGGGTGACCTGGGCAGCTAGGTAAACCCCACCCGGAGCAAGGTCAAGAGGGGCGCCGTGAAAAGCGCCCTGCGCGGACGTTCGAGGGCTGCCCGCCCGAGTCCGCGGGTAGACCGCACGAGGCCGGCGGCAACGCCGGTCCTAGATGGATGGCCGTCGCCGAGGGGCCCGCGAGGACCCCTCGGAACAGAACCCGGCGTACAGCCCGACTCGTCTGCCCCTCCGCATCCCCGCACCCGCCGGCCGGCAGGCTGTGCGGGTGCGCCGTCGTGCTTCCTCTCTCAAGATCCACGCGCTAGCTTCCCGCCCCTGCTTCCAGGAAGGGGCACATGCATGCCATCCAGAACGCGCACCGCGGGTGCCGTCGTCCTCGCCCTCGCCGCCTCGCTCGCTCCCGTCACCGCACACGCCGCACACGCCGCACACGCCGCGCCCCCTGCAAACACCGCGCCCCCTGCGCATGCCGCACACGCCGCGCCGGTGCGGCACGAGCGGCCGGCGTACGGTTCCGTCCAGGCCGTCCCGGCCAGCCGGGTCCTCGCCGTGCCCGGCACCGTCAACGCCCGTGACACCGGCGGATACGCGACCTACGACGGCAAGAGGACACGCTGGGGGGTGCTGTACCGGTCGGAGAGCCTGGCGAAGATACCGGCGGACGGTACGGCCGCGCTGGCGGAACTCGGGCTGGGCAGTGTCGTCGACCTGCGCACCGCGCCGGAGATCCAGGCCGACGGCACGGACAGGCTCCCCGCCGGGGTGACCGCCGTGCCGGACGCGGTGGACGACACCGGCCTGTACGCGTTCATCGGGCAGGCGGTGATCAGCAGGGACCCCGTGTACCAGCAGTCGCTCCTCGGGGACGGCAAGGCACGGGCGCGGATGATCTCCCTGTACCGGGGCTTCGTCACCAACCCCGCCAACCGGGCGGCGCTCGGCAGTGCGGTCCGTGCCGTGGCGAACTCCTCGAAGCCGGTGCTGTTCCACTGCTCGGCGGGCAAGGACCGTACCGGCGTCCTCGCCGACACGATCCTGCGCGCCGTCGGCGTTCCCGCGTCGACGTCCGAGCAGGACTACCTGCTGTCCGGCCGGCTGCGGGCCGCCTCGGACCAGGCCCTGCGGGACCAGCTGAAAGCGGCCGGCTACATGCAGAACCCCGATCTGCTGATCCCGCTCCAGCAGGTGAGCGGCGACTACCTCGGCGCGTTCCGGGACCAGGCCGCGCACGACTACGGCAGCTTCGGGAACTTCCTCACCGACGGCCTCGGCCTCGACGCCCCCACGCTGCTGCGACTGCGGATCCGTCTCGTGGGGTGACTCCGAGAACCGCGCGGCCCCCCCCGGAACGTACGCTGAGCGGCATGAAGATCCTCGGCCTGTGCGGAAGTCTGCGATCCGGCTCGCTGAACGCGGCCGTGCTGCGCTCCGCGGCACAACTGACGCTGCCTCCACGGGAGTTCGCCGTCGACCCAGGGCTGGACCGGCTGCCCTTCTTCGACGCCGACGTCGAGGCGACCGCGCTGCCCCGGGTCGTGGCGGACCTGCGGGCCGCGGTCGGCGCGGCGGACGGCCTGCTGATCGTGTCCCCGGAGTACGCTCACGGCACCTCGGGCGTGCTGAAGAACGCCCTGGAGTGGATGATCGGCGGGGGCGAGGTCGACGGCAAGCCCGTGGCCCTGGCGAGCGCGTCCCCCGCGGCGAGCGGCGGCGACCGGGCCAGGGCCTGGCTGGCCGAGACCCTCACCGTGATGGGGGCCCGCCTGGTACCCGCTCAACTGCGCGTCCCCCAGGCCACTTTGAAGATCGCCGACGGCCGGGTCACGGACCAGGCCACCCTGGCCGAGCTGAGCGGCCTCCTCGACGCGCTCACCCGGGCCGCCGCCGAGGTCCCGGCCCCCATGTAGACGGGCGACGTCCTCGGCGAGGTCTGCCGGCCGGTCACGCCGGGGGGCCGAGCGGGCGTTCCCGCACCTTCCTCAGATGCCCCTCGAACACCTCACGGGCCTGCGGAGTCAGCGTGCGCAGTGCGACCAGTGCCGTGATCGCCACATCGCACAACTCGGCCCGTACGTCGTACCAGTCGTGGCTGACGCCCTTGCGCGGGTTCTGGCCCGTGGCCCCGATGACCGCCTCGGCGACCTCGCCGACCTCCTCGGACAGTTTGAGGACGCGCAGCAGAACGCCCTCCTGGCCGGTGTGCACGCGGTTGGCCTCCAGCCGGGACCAGAGTTCGTCGACGGTGGCCCAGAGAGCGGCGGCAGTGTCCTGATCGGTCATGCCCCGCAGCCTGCCATGCCGCGGCCACACGCCGCCGCGTCACTCCTCGAACTCCTCGAACAGCGCTTCCTGCTCGCCCACCGTGCCGGCCCGTACCCGTCTGTTCCGGGCACCGATGACCAAGGCTGTCACCGCCGCCGTCACTCCGAACGCGGCCGGCACCATCCAGCCGCGGTTGAAGACGTTCCCGAAGGCGTCGTCGAGGGAGAGCCGGCCCGGGCCCGCGACGGCGAGACCGGCCGCGACCAGGCCCAGAGTCGCCGGATGCTCGTAGCCACCCTCCTGGGCGAAGAACCCGTTGGGCAGGTGGACCGCCGATGCCCCCGCCATCCCGCCGGCCGCCGCCGCGCCCGCCGCCGGGGTGGCGAGGCCCAGCGCCAGCAGGGTGCCGCCGCCCGCCTCGGCCAGGCCCGACGCCAGCGCGCTCGCCCTGCCGGGTGCGTATCCGACGGACTCCATGAACTGGCCGGTGCCCTCGAGGCCTTGCCCGCCGAACCAGCCGAACAGCTTCTGGGCACCGTGAGCGGCCAGCACTCCGCCCGTCCCCAGCCGAAGCAGCAGCAGGCCCAGATCACGTCGGTCGTAACAGCTCACGGTGACTCCCATGAAGTCAGGCGGACAGGTCCCTCCCGCGTCTCCAGCGTCGCACCCCGCGCACTCCCGGGCCCGTCCTGGAGGGCGTTCGGGTGGCGGGCCCGGAGGAGCGGTGTGAATCTGGCGCCATGACGATTCAGCCAGCCAAGCTCAGCGATCCGGCCGTGCGGGCGTTCGTGAACGCCGTCAACTCCCACGACCGCGAGGGCTTCATGTCCCTCCTCGCGCCGGGCGCGACCATGTCCGACGACGGCTCCGACCGTGACCTCGCCGACTGGATCGACCGGGAGATCTTCTCGTCCCACGGCCACATCGACGTCGACAACGAGTCCGACGGCGGCCGCACCGTCCTCGCCCGCTACTGCAACGACACCTGGGGCGAGATGCGCACCAAGTGGTCGTTCACCGTCGAGGACGACGGGCGGATCTCGCGTTTCGAGACCGGGCAGGCCTGACCGGCCCCGACGGGCCCCACGGCCGCACCGGTTGCCGTGGCCGCGAGAACCGACGCGGGACGGCGTACCGCTCCTGCTGATGCCGGACATCCCGTTCCCCGACGGTTCTCGGCGCCCTGTGCGGGCGTGGCCGCAAGCCGGGGAAGAACCTGCGACGGGCCCCGGGCAGAAGATGTGGGGGAGCCGGGAAACCGGCGTGACTCATCGGATTTTCATAAGCTGGCAAATTCACCTGCCAGGACGTCATCCCTTGGTCAAACCCCTGGTCGAGCCGGTGTACGGTCCCCGAGTGCGTGATTGTTCCCGGCTCAGCAGACGTGCCGTCCTCGGGCTGACGGCCGCCGCCCTGCCCCTCTCCACGGCCACCGAGGCTGCCGCGGCCGGCCCGGCTGCCGGGGCTGTCGCAACCACGTCCCGTGAGCTCTCGGCTTCGCGCGAGCCGGGAGGCAACCCCATCGGCGGCGAGCGTCTGGCCCGCCCCGGGGTCCAGGTGAGCGGTGCCTCCGGACTGCCCGGGAAACTCACCGCCCGCTCGTGGCTGGTCGCCGACTGCGCGAGCGGGGAGGTGCTCGCCTCGTTCGGCGCGCACCGGCGTCTCGCGCCCGCGTCCACGCTCAAGATGCTGTTCGCGGACACCGTGCTGAAGAAGTTCGACCGCACCCTGCGCCACCGGGTCACCGACGCCGAACTCGCCGACGTCCCGGCCGGTTCCAGCCTCGTCGGCATCAAGCCAGGCATCACCTACACCGTCGAGCAGCTGTGGCAGGGCGTGTTCCTGCGCTCCGGGAACGACGCCGTGCACGTGCTCTCCCACATGAACGGCGGCATCGCGAGGACGGTTGCCGAGATGCAGGCCAGGGCCGAGGACCTGCAGGCCCTGGACACCCGTGTGGTCAGCCCCGACGGCTTCGACCACAAGGGGCAGATCTCCTCGGCGTACGACCTCACGCTCTTCGCCCGCCACGGCCTGAAGGACGGTGACTTCCGCGGCTACTGCGGCACGAAGACCGCCGACTTTCCGGCGGGCGGCAAGAAGACCTTCCAGATCCAGAACACCGACCGCCTGCTCACCGGGGCGTGGGGCCTGAAGACGTACGAGGGGCTCATCGGCGTCAAGAACGGCTACACCAGTCACGCCGGCAACACCTTCACCGGCGCGGCCACCCGCGGCGGGCGCACCCTGCTGGTCACCGTGATGCACCCCGACTCCGGGGGCAACGCCGTCTACGAGGAGACCGCCGCGCTGCTCGACTGGGGCTTCACGCACGGGAGTTCGGCCCGGGCCGTGGGCAGGCTGGCCGAGCCGCTCAGCGAGGGGGGCGCGAGCCCGGAGCCCAGGCGCAGGACGGTGCGGGCGGCGGCCGGCGCACCCGGCTCGGCCGCCGGGGACGGCTCGGCGTGGCGGGTGGCCGGCGGCGCGGCCGCGGCGCTCGCGGTGCTGGGGGCAGGAGCAGGAGCAGGAGCAGGAGCAGGGGCCTGGGCCGTACGCCGGCGCAGGGTGCGGGCGGCGGCCGGGGCCGAGCGTGGGGAGCGGGACGCCGGGGCGGACACAGGGGCTGAGCGGGTCGAGGCCTGACCGGTGCCGCGCAGGCAGCACGCGGGCCGCACGGTTACGTGCGGCGACCGTTCCACCGACCGGTGTGTACCCCGCGGTCGCCGCGAGGTCCACCCCCAGAACTCCGGTCCGGTGGAACGGCCGCCGCCTCCCCCCTCGGAGTGGCTGCGGGAGTACCGTGCGTCAACTGTGAAGCTCTGGTGGAGAAAAGTTGAGCACACGTCCACGACCGGCCGCAATACCGTGGATGTTGGAATTCCGCTTGTGGGGGGCGCGGAGCCGGGCTCAGCCGCGCCCGATGTACGGCATCGTCGTCGCCAACACCGTCGCGAACTGCACGTTCGCCTCCAGCGGCAGTTCGGCCATGTGTCGCACCGTTCGCGCCACATCGGCCACGTCCATCACCGGTTCCGGGGCTACTTCCCCGTTTGCCTGCAGCGCGCCGGTCTGCATCCGGGCCGTCATGTCCGTCGCCGCATTGCCGATGTCGATCTGCCCGACCGCGATGCGGTACGGCCGCCCGTCCAGCGACAGCGACTTGGTCAGGCCGGTCAGGGCGTGCTTGGTCGCGGTGTAGGCGACGGAGTGCGGGCGGGGCGTGTGGGCCGAGATGGAACCGTTGTTGATGATTCGGCCGCCCTGCGGCTCCTGCTCCTTCATCCGCCGGTACGCCGCCTGCGCGCACAGGAACGCCCCGTTGAGGTTGGTGTCCACCACGTGCCGCCAGGCGTCGTAGGGCAGCGCCTCGACCGGGACACCGCCCGGGCCGAAGGTCCCCGCGTTGTTGAACAGCAGATCCACCCGCCCGAACCGCTCCACGGTCGCCGCGAACAGCGCCTCCACGTCCTCGGGCCGGGACACGTCGGTGCGTACGGCGAGGGCGGCGCCCTCCGGTGCCGGCGCCGCCGTCTCCTCCAGGGTCTCGGTGCGCCGGCCGGCCAGCGCCACCGACCAGCCGGAGCGCAGCAGCTCCACGGCGACGGCCCGCCCGATGCCGGAACCGGCGCCCGTCACCACCGCGATCTTCGATTGCGTCTCGGTCATGCTCCGCAGCGTAGACAGTGAGTCCGCGATGCGGAATCAACTGTCCGCCATGCGGTTGGCCATCGGCATCGGCCACCCCGCTCCCCGGCCACCACGCCTTCCGTCGACAGCACCGCCCTCGCTCGTGCGTGCTTCGGCACTCTGTGCGAGCTGAGAGCATAGGTGCCGGTCCGTACGAGATCCGGTACGAGAGGGAGGGACGTATGACCGAGTACGGGGCGGCACCGGAAGCGCAGGAGGACTCCGGCCCCGCCGAGCCGTCGACCGCCGCGACCCGGCGTACCGGCCTGCTCGTCACCTTCGTCCTCGGCGGCCTCGCCGCCACACCCCCGCTCGCGATGGACATGTACCTCCCGTCCCTGCCGGAGGTCACCCGCTCGCTGCACGCCCCCGCCGCCACCGTCCAGCTCACCCTCACCGCCTGCCTGCTCGGCATGGCGCTCGGGCAGCTGGTGGTCGGCCCGATGAGCGACAGATGGGGCCGCCGCCGGCCGCTGCTGGCCGGCCTCGCCGTCTACGTCCTCGCCACCGCCCTGTGCGCGGTGGCGCCGAACGTCGAGACTCTGGTCGCCTTCCGCCTGGCGCAGGGCCTCGCGGGTGCCGCCGGGATCGTGATCGCGCGGGCCGTCGTCCGCGATCTGTACGACGGCGTGGCCATGGCCCGCTTCTTCTCCACCCTGATGCTGATCTCCGGGGTCGCCCCGATCGTGGCGCCCCTGATCGGCGGGCAGATCCTCAGGGTGACGGACTGGCGGGGCGTGTTCGTCGTCCTCACCGTGGTCGGCGCCGCTCTCGCCGCCCTCGTCCGGTTCCGGCTGCCCGAGACGCTGCCGCCCGGCGACCGGCACAGCGGGGGAGTGGGGGAGGCCCTGCGCGCCATGCGCGGGCTGCTCGCCGACCTGCCCTTCACCGGCTACATGCTGGCCGGCGGCTTCACCTTTGCCGCCCTGTTCGCCTACATATCCGCCTCCCCCTTCGTCGTCCAGGAGATCTACGGCGCCTCCCCGCAGACCTTCAGCCTGCTCTTCGGCCTGAACTCGGTCGGCCTGGTGATCGCCGGACAGGTCAACGGCAAGGTGCTGGTGGGCCGGGTCAGCCTGGACAAGGTGCTCGGCACCGGCCTCGTCGTGATCGTGCTCGCGGCGACCGCCCTGCTGCTGATGGCGGCGGGCGTCTTCGGCGCGGTCGGGCTGGCCCCGATCGCCGCCGCCCTGTTCGTCCTCATGTCCGCCATGGGCATCACCCTGCCCAACGCCCAGTCCCTCGCCCTGCTGCGCACCCGGCACGCCGCCGGCTCCGCCTCCGCGCTGCTCGGCACCTCCTCCTTCCTCGTCGGCGCGATCGTCTCCCCGCTCGTCGGCGTCGCCGGGGAGGACACCGCCGTGCCCATGGCGGTGGTCCAGCTGGCGGGAGCACTGGTCGCGGCGGCCTGCTTCGTGGGAATGTGCCGTCCCTGGAACGCACGTGCGAGGTCGGAGGGAGAGGACAACTGAGCGCACCGAGACTGCGCGCCGGCACACCGGAACGGGCCGGACTCGACCCGGTCGAGCTCGGGCACCTGGTCGGCGGGATACAGGCGCTGACCGCCGGCGAGCGCCCCTGGGCGGCCGGCGCCGTCGTGCTGGCCGGGCGCGGCCCGGTGATCGCCGTCGCCGAGGCCGCGGGCTGGGCCGTGCGCTACGCCTCCTACGACCCCGAGACCGACAGCGGCGTCGAGCTCCCGCCGGCCGCCCGCGTGCCGGCCACCGTCGACACCCTCTTCGACCTCGCCTCCCTCACCAAGCTGTTCACGTCCGTCGCCGCCGTGCAGCAGATCGAACGAGGCACCCTCGGCATGGACGCCAGGGTCGGCTACTACCTGCCCGAGTTCGTGGGTGCCGCCGCCTACGGCATCACCGTGCGACAGCTGCTCACGCACACCTCCGGCCTGCGCCCCGAACTCCCGCTGTACGACTGCCGGGACGACAGGGCCCGGCTCGCCCTCCTGCGGGCCGAGGCACCGACGGCGGAGCCGGGCACCTACCGGTACTCGGACCTGAACATGCTCCTGCTGCAGTCGGTCCTGGAACGCGTCACCGGCCGCACCCTCGACGTCCTCGTGCACGACGGCATCACGCGGCCGCTCGGCATGACCGCCACCGCCTTCGGGCCCTGCCCCGGCGCGGCGGCCACCGAGGACCAGCGGCGGCCGTGGGCCAGGGCGGACCGGGGCATGCTGCGGGGCGTCGTCCACGACGAGAACGCCTGGGCGCTCGGCGGGGTCGCCGGCCACGCGGGCCTCTTCTCCACCGCGCCCGACCTGGCCGTCTTCTGCCGCGCCCTGCTCTGCGGCGGCTCGTACGGTCCCGCGCGCATCCTCGGCCCCGATTTCGTGGAACTGCTGTTCACCCCGCCGGGGCTGGGCTTCGCCCTGGACCAGCAGTGGTTCATGGGCGAGCTGGCGGGCCGCGGCGCCGCGGGCCACACCGGATTCACCGGCACCTCCCTGGTCCTCGACCCGGCGACCGATACCTTCCTGATCCTGCTGGCCAACACGGTCCATCCCAGACGCCGGCCACCGGACAGCGGCCCACGGGCGGCACTGGCCACACATCTGGCAAGAGCGGTGATCTGACACCGCCGCCGGCACCCCCACAGAAACCCTGACCCAGCCCGCCGGCCGGAGCCCTGGCCCCCGGACTGGCGGACGAAGCGGCCCCCCGGACGGCCGGCGGAGCCCTGACCCCAGAGCGCCGGCCGGAGCGCCCCCAGCCCGCCGGCCAGAGCCCTGGCGCCCAGACTGCCGGAGCCCTGGCCCCCGGACTGGCGGGCGGTGCCCTCGCTTGGCGGCCGGCGGCGGGGGTCTCTCTTCGGCGGTGCCTTTTCAGCCGGCCGAGACGGGTGGGCGGGTGGGCAGAACGGGGGTCTGGGGGCGGAGCCCCCAGCAGCGCAGGGCGCCATAGAATCACCGGGTGAACGACCCCCTCCGCACCGCACTGGCCGAGCTCCTCGAAGGCTTGCCCCCCACGGAGGTGTCCGCAGCAGTGGACCGGCTCATCGCCAACTACCGCGGCGACACCCCCACCACCGCGCCGATCCTCCGCAACCGCGCCGACGTCGCCGCGTACGCGGCCTACCGGATGCCCGCCACCTTCGAGGCCGTCCGCTCCGCGCTGGAGGCGTTCGCCGAGGCCGTCCCCGACTGGACGCCCGGCAGCCACGCCGACGTCGGTGGCGGCACCGGCGCCGCCACCTGGGCCGTCACGGCGACCTGGCCCGGCGAGCGCAGCGTCACCGTGCTGGACTGGGCCGAGCCCGCGCTCGCCCTCGGCCGGGAACTGGCCGCCGCCAACCCCGCCCTCGCCACCGCCCGCTGGCGGCGCGCCCGGATCGGAGCGGACCTCACCCTGGACGCCACCGACCTCGTCACGGTGTCGTACGTCCTCAACGAACTCTCCCCGGCGGACCGGACCGCCCTGGTCGACACCGCTGCGGCCGCCGCGCAGACCGTCGTGATCGTCGAGGCCGGCACTCCGGCCGGGTACGAGCGCGTCATCGAGGCCCGCGACCGGCTGCTCGCGGCCGGCTTCCGGGTCGCCGCGCCCTGCCCGCACAGCGCCGCCTGCCCGATAGTGCCCGGCACCGACTGGTGCCACTTCTCCGCCCGGGTCGGCCGGTCGTCCCTGCACCGCCAGGTGAAGGGCGGCTCGCTGGCCTACGAGGACGAGAAGTTCTCCTACGTCGCCGCCACCCGCCTCCCGGCCGAGCCCGCCCCCGCCCGCGTGGTCCGGCGCCCGCAGATCCGCAAGGGCCAGGTGCTGCTCGACCTGTGCGAGGCCGATGAGCAGCTGCGCCGTACGACGGTCACCAAACGCCACGGCGACCTGTACAAGGCGGCCCGGGACGCCGACTGGGGCGATGCCTGGCCGCCGTACGGCTCCGTGTCGTAGCCCGCCCTCGCGGCTTGTTACTTTCGACCCCATGGTCAACAAGCCCGCCCCCGACGCCACCCGCCGCAGCGAGAAGTCGCGCCGGGCGATCTATGCCGCCGCCCTCGAACTGGTCGGCGAGGTCGGATACCCGAAAACCACCGTCGAGTCCATCGCCGCACGGGCCGGGGTCGGCAAGCAGACCATCTACCGGTGGTGGTCGTCCAAGGCCGACGTCCTGCTGGAGGCGTTCCTGGACCTCGCCGAGCAGGCTGCCCGGGCGGCGGGGCAGGAGCCGTACGCCATCCCGGACACCGGTGATCTGGCCGCCGACCTCAAGGCGGTGCTGCGGGCCACGGTGGACGAGCTGGTCGACCCGCGCTTCGAGGTGCCGTCGCGTGCGCTGGCCGCGGAGGGGGTGGTCAACGAGCAGCTCGGCAGGGTGTTCGTGACGAAACTGCTCGAACCGCAGCTTCAGCTGTACGTCACCCGGTTGCGCTCCGCGCAGGACGCCGGGGCGGTACGGGGTGATGTCGACCCTCGTATCGCGCTGGAGCTGTTCGTGTCGCCGCTTGCGCAGCGGTGGCTGCAACGGACGGGTCCGATCTCGTACGAGTACACGGACACCCTGGTCGAATACGCCCTGCACGGCATCGCACCCCGTTGATTCCCACCCGCCCGCCCAGCCGTCCCGTTCGCTGGTGAGCACCGGCTCGGTCGGTCGTGAGCACCGTCCCGGTCGGTCGCGAGCACCCGCTCGGTCGGTTGTGAGGCTCGTCTCCTCCTGTTCCGGCAGAACCGTCCTACGGCACCCCGAAGCACAAGAAGATGGGACGATAAGGCATGCTGTCCGCACACCAGCGAGGCGACCACCAGACTGAGGCGATAGATGAGCGCGACGTTCGGCGGCCGGTCCGGCCGGCAGGGCAAACTCTCCCAATGGCTGCTCGGACGCCGCCCGAAGGAAGCCGGCGCCGTCGACGACGGCCGTGAGGCCCTGCTGCTCGCTGCCGCCGGCGCGGGTCTGCCGCTCGCCCCCGCCGCACATCCGGCCCCCGGTTACCGCTGTTCCTGCGACCGCATCGGCTGCCCCACCCCGGCCCGGCACCCGGTGTCGTTCGCCTGGCAGACGCAGTCCACCACCGACCGCGCCCAGATCGAGCGCTGGGCCCGGCACCAGCCACAGGCCAACTTCATCACCGCCACCGGCATGGTGCACGACGTCCTGGACGTGCCCCTGGATGCCGGACGCGAGGCTCTGGAGCGGCTGCTCGGTGCCGGTGTGGAGGTCGGCCCGGTCGCCGAGAGCGACGACGGCCGCATGCTGTTCTTCACCCTCACCCGCGGCACCCCCGAGGACGAGGACGAGTGGTGGCCCTGCGAACTGGACTGCCACCCCGAGACCATGGACGAGCACCCCGGCCTGCGCTGGCACTGCCGGGGCTCCTACGTCCTCGTACCGCCCGCCCGGCTGCCCGGTGACGAGGACCGTCAGGTCCGCTGGGTGCACGGTCCGGAGCATCCGCTGCCGGACCCGCTGTCCCTGCTGGAGACGCTCACCGACGCCTGCGCCCGGCACGCGGGCGCGGAGGCCGCCCACCAGGGCGCGGCCTGGCCGCTGCAGCACTGACGGTCCGCCGGCGGCTCATCCGCCCTGTGCGGCCGTCAGTCCCTGGACCCGCCCCAGCATCTGCACCGGCCCGCTGCCGGCCGGGTCCAGTACGGCCTGGTTGGCGATCGACTCCAGCGTCAGGGACTGCTTGACCTCGCCCTTGACGAGGGCCTGCACGTCCTTGTTCGGGGCCGGCACGGTGCCGCCCGCGTAGGCGGTCCGCTTCTCGTAGTGGTGCGTGGTGAAGAACACGAGCGCCCCGCCGTCCGCCGTGCGCAGCGCGAGCGGCGCGTAGTCGCCCTGGGTGAGCGGCTCGTCGATGAACTGGCGGACCAGACCGGGTTTCTCGGCCGCCTTCTTGCGGTCCGCGCGCAGCCGGCTGGTGTCGCGGCCGTCCGCGAAGGTCTTCCCGCCGCTCTTGAGGTAGGCCGCGTACGTCTTGCTCAACTCGTCCGGGCGGACGGCCAGTTGCGAGGTGTCGGCCGGTACGGCCTCGGCCCGGCCGTCCTCGTCCGTCCTGAACTGCGGCACGGTACCGGGCGCCATGAGCGTCAGATAGGCCACCTGCCACCGCTCGCCGAGGTCGTTGCGGGTGAACACGAGCACCCAGCGGGCGTTGCCGCCCTTGTTGCCCTGGGCGTCGGCGACGAACCAGCGCGGCCAGCCGGCCTTCTTCGGGATCGTGATCTTCACGTCCGTCAGGGTCAGCGGGGTGTGGTCGGCGTTGCCGGCCGGGCTGTTGGTGTGTCCGGCCTTCAGCCGGGCGGAGTCGATGTCCGCGAGGGCGCCGGTGACATAGGGCGCGTCCAGGGAGCTGTCGTAGGCCTTGTCGGCCCTGTTGTACGCGTCCGTGAACGCGGTGAGTGCCTTGGCGGCCTCGGCGCGGGTGGCGGCGGGGAGCACCTCGCGCTCCCCGTGCACCACCACACAACCGCTCATCGTCACCGACAAAGCGGTCAGCGAGGCCGCTATGAGTGCGTTGCGGTCACGCCTGCGAAGCCGTCGACGGCTGCGTTCCCTGGTCATCGGGCTCCTTCACCTTCCCCTTCCCGGAGGCGAACCCTACCGGGGACAGGAACAGCGCGAGCACCGGGACCAGATACAGCGCCCACACCGTGATCTGGACGACCGTCGGGTCCGGCTGGAAGTTGAAGACGCCCTTCAGCAGGGTGCCGTACCAGCTGTCCGGCGGGATGGTGTCGCTGATGTCGAAGGCCAGCTCGTTGATGCCGGGGACCCAGTTCGCCTCCTGCAGGTCGTGCAGACCGTACGCCAGTACGCCCGCCGCGACCACGACCAGCATGCCGCCGGTCCAGGTGAAGAACTTGGCCAGGTTGATCTTCAGGGCGCCGCGGTAGAACAGCCAGCCGAGCACCACGGCGGTGACGAGGCCGAGGGCCGCACCGATCAGCGGGCTGGCGGTGCCGTCGCTCGCCGCGTGCACCGACGCCCACACGAACAGCGCGGTCTCCAGGCCCTCCCGGCCGACCGCGAGGAACGCGGTGGCGACCAGCGCGCCCGTGCCCAGCGCGAGGGCCGAGTCCAGCTTGCCGTGCAGCTCCGACTTCAGGTGCCGGGCGGTGCGCCGCATCCAGAACACCATCCAGGTGACCAGGCCCACGGCGACGATCGACAGGGAGCCGCCGAGCGCCTCCTGCGCCTGGAACGTCAGCTCCTGGGAGCCGAACTCCAGGGCGCAGCCGAAGCCCATGGCGATGGCGATCGCGATGCCGATGCCGGCCCAGATCGGCCTGAGGGCGTCCCTGCGGCCGGTCTTGACGAGGTAGGCGATCAGGATGCAGACGACGAGCGACGCCTCCAGACCCTCGCGCAGGCCGATCAGGTAGTTGGAGAACACGGGCTACGCCTCCTTCGCGAACAGCGTGCGGCCCCACCAGTCGCCGGAGTCCCGGACGCCCGGGGGCACCGCGAAGACCGCCGAACCCACGTGCTGGATGTACTCGTTCAGCGCGTCCATCGCCGCCAGGTTGCGCTGCACCGGGATGAAGCCCTTGCGTACGTCCCGCTGGTAGGCGAGGAAGAACAGCCCCGCGTCCAGCCGGCCCAGGCCGTCGGTGCCGTCGGTGAAGGAGTAGCCCCGGCGCAGGATGGTGGCCCCGCTGTTGGAGTCGGGGTGTGCGAGCCGCACGTGCGCGTCCGGCTTCATCGCCTTCAGGAACGGCTCGTCGTGCTCCTTGGCCTTGCCGACCGGGGCGCCCTCGCGCTTGTCCCGGCCGAACACGTCCTCCTGCTCCTGCAGCGAGGTGCGGTCCCAGGTCTCGATGTTCATGCGGATGCGGCGGGCGACCAGGTACGACCCGCCCGTCATCCAGGCGCTCCCGTCGTCGCCGTCCCCGTCGCCGACCCACACGAACTTCTTCAGCCGGTCGGTCTCGGTGCCCGCGATGTTGCGGGTGCCGTCCTTGAACCCCATGAGGTTGCGCGGGGTCTGCGCGTCCGGGGTGGTCGAGGAGGTCTTGCCGAAGCCCAGCTGCGACCAGCGGATGGCGACCTTGCCGAAGCCGATCCGGGCGAGGTTGCGGATGGCGTGCACGGCGACCTGCGGGTCGTCGGCGCAGGCCTGGACGCACAGGTCGCCGCCGGTGCGGGACTTGTCGAGGTTGTCGCCGGGGAACTTGGGCAGGTCGACCAGGGCCTCCGGGCGCCGGTCGCGCAGACCGAACTTGTCGAAGAGCGACGGCCCGAACCCGATGGTCAGCGTCAGCCGGGACGGCTTGAGGCCGAGCGCCTCACCGGTGTCGTCCGGCGGGGCCTCGGCGAGCCCGCCGTACGCGCCCTCGCCGACCGCCTTGCCGGCGGTCATCCGGCGGGCCGCCTCCGTCCAGTCCTTGAGCATCTGGACGAACTCTTCGCGGTCCTCGGTCTTCACGTCGAACGCGGCGAAGTGGAGCCGGTCCTGCACCGGCGTGGCGATGCCGGCCTGGTGGGTGCCGTGGAACTCCACCGCGCCGCCCGTCTCGGCGGCCACCGGGTCCACGTCGTTGCCCGTTTTGGCCATCGCCACGGCACCGCCGGCCGCGGCGGCCCCGAGCGCGAGCCCGGCACCACCCCAGCCGATCAGCGCGCGACGCGACGGATTGCTCCCCTGGGTCTCGGTCATCGCCCTGCCCCCTTGCTTACTTCACGACCGCGGCGGCGAGCTTGGACAGCGGCTCGGCGAGCGCGTTCACCGCGTCCGACAGCTCCTTGCGCTGGTCCTTGGTGACCTTGTCGTAGGAGACGAAGTCGTACGAGTTCTTGTCCGAGCGGTACTTGTCGAGCAGCGTGTCCAGCGCCGCGAACTGCTTGTCCAGTTCCTTGGCCAGCGCCGGGTCGTTCTTCGCGGCGACCGGCTTCAGCAGCTCGTACGCCTTCTGGGCGCCCTCGACGTTGCCCTTGAAGTCGACCAGGTCGGTGTGGGCGTAGCGGTCCTCCTCGCCGGTGACCTTGCCGGTGGCGACCTCGTCCAGCAGCTCCTTGGCGCCGTTGGCCATGGAGGTCGGGGTGATCTCGGCCTTGCCGACCCGGCCCTGCCAGTCCTTGAGGTCCTTCGCCAGCTGGTCGGCGAGGGTCTTCTCCTCGGCGCCGATCTTCTTGTCCTGCCAGAGGGCCTTCTCCAGGCGGTGCCAGCCGGTCCACTTCTGGCCGTCCTCCAGGCCGTCCTCGCGGACGTCGACCTTCGGGTCGATGTCACCGAAGGACTCGGCGACCGGCTCGGTGCGCTCCCAGCCGAGGCGGGAGATGCCGTAGGCCTTCTTGGCGCCCTCGACGTCGCCGTCCTTGACGGCCTTCACGAAGGTCTCGACGAGCGGCAGCGTCTCGTCGGCCTGGTCCTGGGCGTACTGGCGGTAGTCGGCGACGGCCTTGTCCAGCTTGGGGTCGCGCTTGGCGGTGTTGCCGCCGCCGGTCACGGTGAGCTTCTGCCGGACGCCGTGACCCTTCATGCCGGGCCGGCAGGCGATCTCGTACGAGCCGGCCTTCACCTCGGCGGTGAGGGTGTACTTGGTGCCCGGGCCGATGTTCTCCTTCTCGGAGACGATCCGGTCGTCCGGGAACAGGATCTCGACCTCGGTGGCCTGCGAGCCCTTGTTCTCGATCTTCAGCGTGACCTGGCCGGCCGGGGTGGTCTTGGTGGAGGTGTCGCACGTGGAGTCGGCCGCGGTGACCTGGATGGCGTCACCGTCCTTGGCGTCGCTCTTCGCCGTGCAGGCCGAGAGGGCGGTCAGAGCGGCCGCGGTGGCGGCGGCGGTGACGGTCAGTCGGACGGCTCGCATGCAGGCTCCAAGCGGATCTGGTCTGGTGAGGCTGCCCTAACTTACATGAGGCTTACCTCACCCATACAGCCCTGGGTCGTGATTCAGGTCTCACGGAAATCTCACAGGCACGGCTTGATCTCACTGGCGAAAACCAGACTCCAAAGAAACGTAAAGGGATGGTCAAGACCGTAGATCCGGAGCCGCCGCGGACGGAGATCCGCGCCGTCGTCCGTCGCCGGAGGGGGAGGGGCGTCCTGCCCGCCGGCGGCCGGGACACCGGAGGCGTACCCGCCGGCGGTCTCGTCCGGGGCGTGCCGGCCGGGGCCGCGGTGTTTCAATTCCGGAGTGACTGACTACGACGTGCTCCGCGTCTTCTGCGCACCGAACGGCGGCTACGGCAATGAGCTGGGCGTCGTGCGCGAAGGCTCGGTGCTTCCCGAGCGTGCCGACCGGCAGGCGCTGGCGGCCAAACTCGGCTTCAGCGAGACCGTGTTCGTGGACGACCCCGAGCGCGGAGTGATCGACATCTACACCCCCACCGTGCGCCTGCCCTTCGCCGGACACCCTTGCGTCGGCACGGCCTGGCTGCTCGACGTGCCGGAACTGATCACGCCCGCCGGGGTCGTGGGGGCCCGGCAGGACGGCGAGTTCAGCTGGATCGAGGCCCGGGCGGAGTGGGCGCCGCCGCGCACTCTGCGGCAGTACGCCGACGCCGCCGAGGTGGAAGCCCTCGACGTGCCGCCGCCGGACGAGCGAAGCGAGACGGAGGTCCCCCCGGGCGGACTCAGGAGGGGGGTCTATGCGTGGGCCTGGGAGGACGAGGCGGCCGGCCGGGTGCGGGCCCGCGCCTTCCGGAGCCGCGTCGAGGAGCGCGACGGCAGCCGCTCCGGTGAAGCCGGTTCCTGCACCGGGGACATCCACGAGGACGAGGCGACGGGCGCGGCGGCGCTCCTCCTCACCGACCGGCTGGGCCGGGCACTGAACATCACCCAGGGCAGGGGCTCGCAGATCCTGACCGCCCCCCAGCCGCACGGCTGGATCGAGGTCGGTGGACGGGTGTACCTGGAGCGTTGACGGAAGCACCCGTCCGGGCGGCCGTCCGCACCTCCGTTCGAGTGGTACCGCGTGTGCGCGCCATGGCGAGCGGGGACTTCTGGGCGTGACCACTCCCCCTCCTCCAGAGGAGCATCATGCGTATCAGATCAGTCCTGGCCGCGACCGCTCTCGCCGCGGCGCTGGCCGCCACCGGCGCCGCGTCGGCCGGCGCCCACACCCAGGACCTCCTGGACGACGACGAGGCCGTCTGCAGCCCGTACGCAGGCGAACTCCACTCGCTGGAGAACAGCACGTCCTGGGCCGGTGCCCACTGCAGCGACTACCTGCGCTGACCCGGCCCGGGTCCCCCTCCCGCGCGGCGGGGGACCCGGCCGCCAGGGCTCACGCGGACTGCGGGAACTCCTCGCCCAGGGCCCGCAACACGGCCGTGTTCAGCGCGAACGCCCGCTTGCACTCGCCCGCGACCCGCTGCCTCTCCAGGTCGTCCACCGCTATCGCGTCCAGCAGCTCCCGGTAGCTCCGCTTGAACGCGGCCGGGTTGGCGATCTCCTCGAAGACGTAGAAGCGGACGCCGTCGCCCTTCTTCGTGAAGCCCCAGGTCTTCTCCGCCCTGTCGCGGATGACCTGGCCGCCGGAGAGGTCGCCGAGGTACCGCGTGTAGTGATGGGCGACGTAGCCGCCCGGCCAGCGCCCGGCACATTCCCGCACCCGGTCCGCGTACGCCAGCGTCGCGGGCAGCGCGCTCAGGCCCGCCCGCCAGCCCGGCCCCCGCAGATGGGCCAGGTCCCGCTCCAGCGCGGGCAGTCGCAGCAGCTCCGGCCGGACGAACGGCCCCGCCACCGGGTCCGCGGCCAGTCGCTCCGCCGCGCTCTCCAGTGCCTCGTACACGAACCACAGCTGCTCGGTGTAGCGCGTGTACGCCGCCACGCCGAGCCGGCCGCCCAGCAGGTCGCTCATGAAGGCCGAGGACTCCGCCTCGGTGTGCTGTTCGTGCGACGCGGTGCGGATGAGGGCCGAGAACGACTCCATGGACACTCCTCGTTTGCCGACCTGCTGTCGGTAAGTTTACCGACGCGGTGTCGGAAAAAAACACCGGACGCGTCCGGAGAGCGGGAGGAGGGCATGAGAAAGCCCGCCCGGGCAGGGGCGGGCTCAGCGGTACGGCCGGGTCACGGCAGGGTGAGGATCTCCGCGCCGGTCTCCGTCACCACCAGCGTGTGCTCGAACTGGGCCGTCCGCTTGCGGTCCTTGGTCACGACCGTCCAGCCGTCGTCCCACATGTCGTACTCGTGCGTCCCCAGCGTCAGCATCGGCTCGATCGTGAAGGTCATCCCCGGCTGCATGACCGTCGTCGCGTGCGGGCTGTCGTAGTGCGGGATGATCAGGCCCGAGTGGAACGACGAGTTGATGCCGTGACCGGTGAAGTCGCGGACGACGCCGTAGCCGAAGCGCTTGGCGTACGACTCGATGACCCGGCCGATGACGTTGATCTGCCGGCCCGGCCTGACCGCCTTGATCGCGCGCTCGAGGGACTCCCGCGTGCGCTCCACCAGCAGCCGCGACTCCTCGTCCACGTCACCGACCAGGTAGGTGGCGTTGTTGTCGCCGTGCACCCCGCCGAGGTACGCCGTCACGTCCAGGTTGACGATGTCGCCGTCCCTGAGGACCGTCGAGTCCGGGATGCCGTGGCAGATCACCTCGTTGACCGAGGTGCACAGGGACTTCGGGAAGCCGCGGTAGCCGAGCGTGGACGGATAGGCCCCGTGGTCGCACATGTACTCGTGGGCGACCTTGTCCAGCTGGTCCGTGGTGACCCCGGGCGCGATGATCCTCGCGGCCTCCGCCATCGCCTGCGCGGCGATGCGGCCGGCGATACGCATCGCCTCGATGGTCTCGGCGGTCTGCACCTCCGGCCCGGTGTACGGCGCCGGCGCGGGCTTGCCGACGTACTCGGGACGACGGATGTTTCCGGGGACCGAACGGGTGGGAGACAGCTCCCCTGGTACGAGCAGCGACTGGCCAGACATGCCAGCGAGTCTAACCAGCGGACATGGGGGAACATGTCGGTGGCGAGAGGAGCTGTTCATGGCCCTGTTCAAGAAGCGCACCGTCGGCAAGCCGGGCGAGTGGTACTACTGCCTGGAGCACAAGAAGGTCGAGGAGGGCCCGGACTGCCCGGGCAAGGACCGCTTCGGGCCGTACGCCTCCCCGGAGGAGGCCCGGCACGCGATGGAGACCGCCGCCGAGCGCAACCTCCAGTGGGAGAACGACCCGCGCTGGCACGACGCGCCCGCGGGCGGCAACCCCGAAGACACCTGATCGGACCGCTGCCGGACCCCGAGCTGCGGGCCGACCGAGTACGACAGCAGTTCGATCCCGGCGAGCCGGCCGCGCAGCTCGTCCGGGATCGTCTGGTTCCACGTGGCCGCCCGGAGCCGTGCGGCCGGCCTGTCGGTGGACCGAGCCGGTGGTCGGGTGGGACGGTCACCAGGGGGCAGCCGGCGGTGTCATCAGCGCTTCCGCCAGCCCGGACAACCGGTCCCGGAAACCCCGTCGCCCCCTCGGCGCCCCCGCGTTCTCGCCCGCCGCCGCGCTGACCAGGTGCTGGACGCTGTCCAGGTCCAGTTCCGCCCCGTCCGGCACGGCCAGCGTGTCGTGTGCCATCGCGGCGAGTTCGCCCCTGCCCGCCCCGAGCGCCAGCACCGTCACCCCGGCCCGCCGGGCCTCGTGCACCTGTTCGAGCAGCGGTGCGGGCTCCTCGGGCGCCACGACCAGCAGGGTCTCACCGCGCCGCGCCGCCGCGATCCGGCCCGGCCCGACGGCCAGATGCGCGGGGTCCGACGGGCGTGCGTGCTGCCGTACCAGCGTCGGCGCCAGCTCCGGCGTCCCCGACCAGGCCGCCTCGTCCACCAGATGCGCGGCCAGGTGCCAGGGCTCGTACCCGGGCGTGCCCACCAGCAGCAGCCCACCCCCGTGCGCCACCACCGACCCGCGCAACACCCCGGCGAACCTCCGGGTGGCTCCCAGCCACTCGGTCCCGGCGAGCACCTCACGCAGCAACGCGACCCGTACGGCGTCCATGCGGCCGCATCCTGCCGCAACAGACCACTCGTGACACGAAGTTCACCCTGAATTCGCCCGACCTGGGGATGGTCACGGCCCATCCGTTCGCGTGAGGAGCCGCCCATGACCGACGTCACCGTCCCCTTCCGCGCGGGCCGGGAGGGGTACGCCAGCTTCCGCATCCCCGCGGTCGTCGCCACCCGGGCCGGCACACTGCTCGCGTTCTGTGAGGGCCGGGCCGACTCCGCGGCCGACCACGGGCACATCGACATCGTGTTGAAGCGGTCCACCGACGGCGGCCGTACCTGGGGACCGCTCACGGTCGCGGCGGCCAACGGCAAGAACCTCGCCGGCAACCCCGCCCCCGTCGTCCTCGACACCGGCCGGATCCTGCTCGTGCACATCCGCGCCGCCGCCTGGGCCACCGAGGCCGCCATCCTGCGCGGCCAGGTCAAGGACGCCGACGGCCGCCGGGTGTGGGTGCAGCACAGCGACGACGACGGTGTCACCTGGTCCAGGCCCAAGGAGATCACCCGGCAGGTGAAGAAGCCCGGCTGGCGCTGGTACGCCACCACCCCCGGCCACGCCCTCCAGCTCACCTCCGGCCGCGTCCTCGTCCCGGCCAACCACACCCTGCCGCCCACCGGCGGCGACACCGGCACCGAGGCCAAGTACAACAGCGGGCACTGCCTGCTCAGCGACGACCGCGGCGAGACCTGGTACCTCGGCTACCTCGACGAGAACACCGACGGATACGTCAACGTCAACGAGACCACCGCCGCCGAACTCCTCGACGGCCGGGTCTACTTCAACACCCGCAACGACTCGCCCTCACCGGGCAACCGCGCCGACGCCCACTCCCGGGACGGCGGGAAGACCCTCGTGAAGCCCTTCCGCCCGCAGGCCGGGCTGACCGCACCGGTCTGCGAAGCCTCCGTGCTCCAGCTCCGCGACCCCGACCTGCTCCTCTTCTCCGCACCGGCCGACCCCGCCGCCCGCGCCCTGATGACGATCCGCGCCTCCGCCGACGGCGGCACCACCTGGCGCCCGGCGTTCACCGCCGACGGGCTGCCCGCCGCCTACTCCGACCTGGTCCGCGTCGACCGGCACACGGTCGGACTCCTCTACGAGACCGGCGACTTCAGCGCCTACAGCACCATCACCTTCCGCCGGGTGCCGGTGGAGCGGCTGACCTGAGCCGGTGCCGGTGCCCGTGCCGTCACGGACGTAGAGTCGGGCCATGACCTCTACCGACAGCGCACAGAAGGCCCCCGCCAAGGACCCCTGGGACCTGCCCGACGTCTCCGGGTACGTCGTCGGCGTGCTCGGCGGCACCGGCCCGCAGGGCAAGGGCCTCGCCTACCGGCTCGCCCGGGCCGGCCAGAAGGTGATCATCGGCTCCCGCGCCGCCGAGCGCGCCCGGGCCGCCGCCGACGAACTCGGCCACGGCATCGAGGGCGCCGACAACGCCGAGACCGCCCGCCGCAGCGACATCGTGATCGTCGCCGTGCCGTGGGACGGCCACGGCGACACCCTGAAGGCGCTGCGCGAGGAGCTGGCCGGGAAGCTCGTCGTGGACTGCGTCAACCCGCTCGGCTTCGACAAGAAGGGCGCCTACGCGCTCAAGCCGGAGGAGGGCAGTGCCGCCGAGCAGGCCGCCGCCCTGCTGCCCGACTCCCGGGTGACGGCCGCCTTCCACCACCTGTCGGCCGTCCTGCTGCAGGACCCGCAGATCGAGCAGATCGACACCGACGTGATGGTGCTCGGCGAGGAGCGCGCCGACGTGGAGATCGTGCAGGCGCTGGCCGGGCGCATCCCCGGCATGCGCGGCGTCTTCGCGGGGCGGCTGCGAGGCGCCCACCAGGTCGAGTCTCTCGTCGCGAACCTGATCTCCGTCAACCGCCGCTACAAGGCGCACGCCGGTCTCCGCGTCACCGACGTGTGAGCCGCGCGGGGCCATGGGGGACACTGGTCGGCGAAGCAGTCCCGAGCAGTGTCCCCGACAGGAGCCGTCCGTCATGTCCCCCCTGCCCCCGCCCGGCCCGGCCCGGCGACTCGCCCTCTACACCCTGATCGTCTGCCTCCTCGCCGTGGCCGCCGCGGTCGTCTCCTTCGCCCGGGGAAGCTGGCTGGGCATCGTCTGGGTGCTGCTGGCGGGCCTGACGTCCAACATGACCTTCTACTACGTGAAGCGCGCCCGGGACGCCGCCGGACAGGGCAGCTCGGTCACGGGCTGACGGCGCAGTAGGGGTCGCTCTCCCGCCAGAAGCGGAACAGGTCGTATCCGCAGTACGTGTCGTTGCCGCTGATGCCCAGCCCGCGCAGGAGCGCGTCGATCACGTCGAAGAACGCCGCGTTCACCGACGGCAGCCACAGCAGCGCGAACACGAACAGCAGCCCGAACGGCGCGAACGGCTCCACCTGCCGCTTGATGTTGTACGACAGCCACGGCTCGATCACGCCGTAGCCGTCCAGGCCCGGCACCGGCAGGAAGTTCAGGATCGCCGCCGTCACCTGCAGCAGGGCCAGGAACGCCAGCGCGTACCGGAACTCCGCGGGCACGCCGTCCAGCGCGTGCAGCCAGAACGGGGCCGTGCAGACTACCGCGAACAGCACGTTGGTCAGCGGGCCCGCCGCCGAGATCAGGCTGTGCCGCCAGCGGCCCCGGATCCGGTTGCGCTCGATGAACACCGCGCCGCCGGGCAGACCGATCCCGCCCATGATCACGAACAGTACCGGGAGCACGATGCTCAGCAGCGCGTGCGTGTACTTCAGCGGGTTCAGCGTGAGATAGCCCTTCGCGCCGACCGTGATGTCCCCGCCGTGCAGGGCGGTGCGCGCGTGCGCGTACTCGTGCAGGCACAGGGAGACGATCCAGGAGGCCGTCACGAACAGGAACACCGCGATGCCCGGCTGGGCGGCGAACCCGGTCCAGGTGGCCCAGCCGGTCACCGCCGTCACGGCCAGGATGCCGACGAACACGGGACTGACCCGGCGGTCGCCGCGGCGGGTGGTGGCGGTGGTCATGGGACGGGCTCCCTGTCGGCGTGAGTGATCGAAAGCCCGACCGTACCCGGCACGGGCTCTCGGGGAAAACGTCTCGCGGTGGCCGCCCGGTTCCGGGAAGGTGAAGGAATGCCACAGACGCGGGTGTTCTACGAGGACTGGCAGATGGAGTGCTGCGGCACTCCGTTCGCGGTGGGGGACGAGGTCGGCTGGCGGCTCGTCGCCGTCGACGAAGAGGACCCGCAGGGCGACTGCCACGGCGCCGCGGCACGGGTGGAGAACCACGGCGGCCCGGATCATGAGACCCATGGCCGCGTCGCCGCGGTCGACCTGGTGCTCCAGGAGTACCTGGCCCGGCACGACCCGCTCGCCGTCGCACCGGAACCCGAGCCGGAACCCGGCACGCTGGTGTTCCGCGCGACCGGGCGGGCCCTGCAGGCCGTGCCCGGCGCAACGGCCCGGGAACCCCTCGACGCCTGCCCGAAGTGGTTCGACGCCTACGAGGACGAGGAGCCGCCGCCGCGGCAGGCGCCGTACCGGGTCCGTCGCGCCGTCGGCGTCCTCGTCACCCTGGACGTCCCGGACGTCCCGGACGGCACGCCGTCGCAGCCCGGTGAGCACCGCTGACCGCTCCGGTGACAATGGACCCCGTGCGCTATCAGCTCTTCGGCACCACCCAGGCGATCCGCCCCGACGGCACGGCCGTCCCGGTCGGCGGGGCGCGGCTGCGCACCCTGCTGAGCGTGCTCGCGCTCCGGGCCGGCCGGACCGTGCCGGTGGGCGTGCTGGTGGACGAGGTGTGGGGCGCCGAGCCGCCCGCCGACGCCGCCGGTGCGCTGCAGGCGCTGGTCGGCCGGCTGCGGCGGACCCTCGGCGCCTCCGCCGTCGCCTCCGCCGACGGCGGCTACCGGCTCACGGCCGCCCCCGACGATATCGACCTCACCCGCTTCGACCGGCTGACCGGCGACGGCCTGCGCGCCCTCGCCGACGGCGACCCGGCGAAGGCCGCCACCGTCCTCGACGACGCCCTCGCCCTGTGGCGCGGCCCCGCACTCGCCGACCTGCCCGGCCACACCGCCGAGGCGGCCCGTTGGGAGACCCGCCGCCTCGACGCGCTGCGCGCCCGCCACACCGCCGCCCTCGCCCTCGGCCGAGCCGAGCAGTCGCTGCCCGAGCTGACCGCGCTGTGCGACGGCCACCCGCTGGACGAGCCGCTCCAGGCGCTGCGGCTGCGGGCCCTGCGCGACGCCGGCCGCCCGGCCCAGGCGCTCGCCGCCTACGAGGACGTACGACGCCTGCTCGCCGACCGGCTCGGCTCCGACCCCGGCCCCGAACTGCGCGCCCTGCACACCGAGCTGCTGCACGCGGAACCGGCGGACCCCCGGCCCGCGGCCGGCCCGGGCAACCTGCCCGCCCGGCTCACCTCCTTCGTCGGCCGGGAAGCCGACATCCGGGCCATCGGCTCCGACCTCGCGGCGGCCCGCCTGGTCACCCTGCTCGGGCCCGGCGGCGCCGGGAAGACCCGGCTGTCCCAGGAGGCCGCCGAGGCGGTACGGCACACCGTCCGGGACGGGGTGTGGCTCGCCGAACTGGCCCCCGTGGACGACCCGGACGCCGTACCGCAGGCCGTGCTCACCGCGATCGGCGCCCGTGAGACCGTGCTGCACGGCGCCGGCGCCGACAGCATGCGCGCGGTCACCGACCGGCACGGCGACCCCCTCGAACGGCTCGTGGAGCACTGCGCCCGGCGCCGGATGCTGATCATCCTGGACAACTGCGAGCACGTCGTCGCCGCCGCGGCCGAGCTGGCGGAGCGCCTGCTGGCCCGGTGCCCCGGACTCACCGTCCTCGCCACCAGCCGTGAGCCCCTGGGCGTGCCGGGGGAGCTGCTGCGGCCGGTGGAACCGCTGCCCGAACCCGTCGCCGTGCGGCTGCTCGCCGAGCGCGGCGCCGCGGCCCGGCCCGGCTTCCGGGCCACGGACGATCCCGGGGCGTGCGCCGAGATCTGCCGCCGCCTCGACGGACTGCCCCTGGCGATCGAGCTGGCGGCGGCCCGGCTGCGCATGCTGTCGCCCCGGCAGATAGCGGACCGGCTGGACGACCGCTTCCGGCTGCTCACCTCCGGCAGCCGTACCGTGCTGCCCCGCCAGCAGACCCTCAGAGCCGTCGTCGACTGGTCCTGGGACCTGCTCGACGCCGACGAACGGGACGTCCTCGCCCGGCTGTCGGTGTTCGCCGGCGGCTGCGACCTGGCCGCCGCCGAGGCCGTGTGCGGCCCGGTCGCCCTGGACGCGCTCGGCTCCCTGGTCGACAAGTCCCTGGTCGTGGCCGCCCCCGCAGCCGACGGCGGCATGCGCTACCGGCTGCTGGAGACCGTCGCCGAGTACGCGGCCGAACGGCTCGCCGAGACCGGCCGCCGCAGCGAGGCCGAACGCGCCCACCTGACGTACTACCGGGAACTCGCCCGCACCACCGACCCGATGCTGCGCGGCCCCGAACAGCGTGCCGCCATCGACCGGTTCCAGCTGGAGTACGAGAACCTGCGCACCGCCTTCCGGCACGCCGTCGCCGCGCGCGACGAGCAGGAAGCCCTGGCCCTGGCGCTGTCCATGATCTGGTTCTGGCAGATGAGCGACCTGCGCATCGAGTCCCGCACCTGGTGCTGGGACGTGATGGCGCTCGGCCCCGATCCGTTCGCCGAACCGGTCCGCCGCGCGCAGCCGGTCTGGGACCGCTGCACCGACACCCCGCCCCCGTACACCGGCGAGGTGCTCGCCGAGGCCCGGCGCGGTGTCCACCTGGCCCACCTGGCCTGCATGGACACCGACATGGAAGCCTGGGAGACCCCCGAGGCACGGGCCAAGCTGCGCATCATCACGCAGGTCTACGAGCCCGGGCTGCCGCAGACCTGCCGCGCCCCGGGCCTGCTGTGGTTCTTCGCCGTGATGCTGACCGGGGGCATGGACCGGCTGCGGACGATCATCGACGCCGCCGTGCGGACCTGCCGGGACACCCCGGGCTACGAGTGGGAACTGGCCGGCGCCCTGCAGTGGCGCGCCAACCTCCTCGCCAACCGCGCCGCCTGGGCCGGCGACGCCACCCGCGACGCCGACGAGTCGCTGGAGATCTACCGCCGCCTCGGCGACGACTGGGGCACCGCCGAGGCGCTGTCCGCCCGCGGCGAGTCCCACGAACGCCGGGGCGCCTACGCCGAGGCCGTCGCCGACTACCAGGCGGCCATCGACCGCGCCGACCGCCTCGGCGCTCGCGCCCAGGTGGCCGTGCTCCGCTCCCGGCTCGGCAGTGTGCTCATGGAGTCCGGCGACAGCGTGCGCGGTGAGCGGTTGCTGCGTGAGGTCATCGCGAGCCAGGACGGCGCCCACAACGAGGCGATGCCCGCCGCCCGGCTCTTCCTCGCCTGCTGGCTCGGTCTGGCCGACCGCGTCCCCGAGGCCCGCGAGCAGCTTCACCTGCTGCGCGAGGAGTTCAAGATCGCGCACTTCGTCGTCTTCGACGCCATGATCCTGATCCAGGAGGCCTGGCTGGACGCGCTGGAGGAGCGGACCGAGGAGGCGCTGGCCCGGGCGCGCAAGGCGCTGCGGCGCGCCACCGACCCGCTGACCGAGGCCATCACCCCCCATCTGCAATCCATCTGCCTCAACGTGGCCGCGATGGCCCTCGCCCGTGCCGACGGGGGTGGCCGCGCCGCCGACGCCGCCCGCTGCCTGGCCGCGGCGGACGCCCTCATGCCGGCCGGTCACATAGCCATCGGGGTGGAGCGGCGGGTGCGCGACATGACCGAGGCCCGGGTCCGGGAGACGCTCGACGACCGGGCGTACCAGGCCGCGTACGACGAGGGCGGTGGCCTCTCCCTCGCGGAGGCCACCGCCCTCGTCTGACCGCCCGGGAGCCTCAGCTCTTCGTGCGGAACTTGTGGATCGCGACCGGCGCCATGACCGCGGTGAGCCCCACCGACCAGATCAGGGTGACCCAGAGGTCGTGGGCCACCGGGCCGCCCTCCATCAGGCCGCGCGCGGTGTCGGCCAGCGCGGACAGCGGGTTGTAGTCGGTGAACGACTGGAGCCAGCCCGGCATCGACGCGGTCGGCGCGAAGATCGACGAGCCGAACTGCAGCGGCATCAGCACCAGGAAGCCCATCGCCTGCACCGACTGGGCGTTCTTCATCACCACGCCGAGGGTGAGGAACACCCACATCAGCGCCGAGCCGAACACCGCGGACAGCCCGATCGAGGCCAGCAGGCCGGCCCAGTGCTTGATGTCGTAGCCCACGAGGACGGCGACCACCATCAGCACCGCGGTCGCGAACAGCATCCGCATCAGCTCCACCGCGATCTTCGCGAAGAGGACGGAGCCGCGCCCGATGGGCAGCGAGCGGAAACGGTCCATGACGCCGGAGTTGAAGTCCTGGTTGAAGCCGGTGCCCACGCCCTGGGCCATGTTCATGCCCATCATGGCCATGAGGCCGGGGATCACGTACTGGACGTACCGCTCCTGGCCGCCGCCCAGCGACTGCCCGATGGAGCCGCCGAAGACGTACACGAACAGCAGAGTGAAGACGACCGGGAACAGGACGGCGTCGAACATCGACTCCGGGTCCTGCCGGATCCACAGCAGGTTGCGGCGGATCAGTGCGCCGGTGTGCCGCAGATGGGCCCGCACGGAGATCGGCGTGTCCGCCTTCGCGGCGGCCGGGGACAGGGTGGCGGTACTCATGCGGCGACCTCCTGGCGGTCGTCGGCGGGCGTGGCGTCCTGCGGGGCACCGGCGCGGTGGCCGGTGAGGGACAGGAACACCTCGTCCAGGCTCGGCAGTTCGGTGGTGATGGAGGAGAGGGTGATGCCGCGTGCGGTGACGGCGCCGACCACCGCGGTCAGCTGCTCGTCGCTGAGGATCGGCACCAGCAGGGTCCCGGTCTCGGTGTCCACGGTGGTGGCGGCGAGCCCGGTGATGCCCAGGTCGTCCAGCATCCCGGCGAGCGGGCGCAGCTCCAGCGGGTCCACCGGACGCACCCGGAGGGTGCGTCCGCCGACGCGGGCCTTCAGCTCCTCGATGCCGCCGGTGGCGATGACCTTGCCCCGGTCCACGACGGTCAGCTCGGAGGCGAGCTGTTCGGCCTCCTCCATGTACTGGGTGGTGAGCAGCACGGTGACGCCTTCGCCGACCATCGCCTTGACCTCGTCCCACACCTCGTTGCGGGTGCGGGGGTCCAGGCCGGTCGTCGGCTCGTCCAGGTACAGCACCGCGGGCCGGCCGATCATGGAGGCGGCCAGGTCCAGCCGCCGGCGCATGCCGCCGGAGTAGGTTCCGGCGGGCCGCCGGGCGGCCTCCGTCAGCGAGAACCGCTCCAGCAGTTCGTCGGCGCGGGTGCGCGCGTCCTTGCGGGACAGGTCCAGCAGCCGGCCGATCAGGTACAGGTTCTCCCAGCCCGGCAGCTTCTCGTCCACGGAGGCGTACTGGCCGGTCAGGCCGATCAGCCGGCGCAGCTGCCGGGGCTGCCGTACGACGTCGTAGCCGGCCACCGTGGCCTGTCCGGCGTCCGGGGTGATCAGGGTGGACAGGATGCGTACGAGGGTGGTCTTGCCGGCGCCGTTCGGCCCGAGCACACCCATCACGGTGCCCTCGCGCACGTCCAGGTCGACACCGTCCAGTGCCTTGGTCTCGCCGTAGTGCTTGACCAGTCCCCGCACGGTCACGGCGGAGTGTCCGCCGACGGGGTTGTCGTCGATGCGTGTCATGGGGAAGACAGTGCCAGCGCCCACCGACAAACCACCGACAGGCCGCCGACAGGGTGCCGACAGGGTGCCGGCGCGGCACCGACACGGACCTGGGGCGCCGGCCGGCCGCCACGGCACCGCCTGCCGGGCGGGCGGCCCGGGGCAAAGGGACAGCCCGCCGACGGGGGAAGATCGGCGGGCTGTCCTTGGTGCGACGGTGGATCAGTGGACGGAGTGCGCCTCCGTCGGGAACGCGCCGCCGACGACGTCCTCGGCGAACGCCTTGGCCGCGCCGGTCATCACCTCACGCAGATCCGCGTACTGCTTCACGAACTTCGGCACCCGGCCCGAGGTGAGCCCGAGCATGTCGGTCCACACCAGGACCTGCGCGTCCGTCTCCGGGCCCGCGCCGATGCCGACGGTCGGGATGTGCAGCACGCGCGTGACCTCGGCGGCCAGCTCGGCCGGCACCAGCTCCAGCACGACGGCGAAGGCGCCCGCGTCCTGTACGGCCTTCGCGTCCCGCAGCAGCTGCTGCGCGGCCTCCTCGCCCCGGCCCTGTACGCGGTAGCCCATCGCGTTCACGGACTGCGGGGTCAGGCCGATGTGCGCCATCACCGGGATGCCGGACTCCACCAGCAGCCGGATCTGCTCGTGCGAGCGCTCGCCGCCCTCCAGCTTGACCGCGCCGACCCCGGCCTCCTTCACCAGCCGGGTCGCCGAGCGCAGCGCCTGCACCGGGCCCTCCTGGTAGGAGCCGAAGGGGAGGTCGCCCACGATCAGCGACCGCTGCGTGCCGCGGACGACGGCCGCGGACAGCATGGTCATCTCGTCGAGGGTGACGGGTACGGTCGTCTCGTACCCGAGGTGGCAGTTGCCTGCCGAGTCGCCGACCAGGATCACCGGGATCCCGGCCTCGTCGAAGACGGACGCGGTCATCGCGTCGTAGGCGGTGAGCATGGGCCACTTCTCGCCCCGCTCCTTGGCGAGCGCGATGTCGCGGACGGTGATGCGACGGGTGCTGCCCTTTCCTCCGTAGAGGCCCCCGTACAGCGCCTTGCTGCCGTCGGAAGGCTTGTTCTGGGCAGCCGAAAGCTGCGTCATGGCAACGGCTCCTTCAGTCATCTCGAGGCACCCTGACGGTGTCCCCGGATCGTCTCCATGGTGGCACCTCGTGCCAGTCAGGACCAGGGGGACCCCCTGTGATCCCCGCGTATCTCCCGGCCGTCCGGCCCGTCGTGTAAGACCTTGGCAAAGAAATAAGATACGAGAACGTTCCGTATCGAAATTGTCGTAGGGTCGGACACATGACAAGTTCCGTCCCTGCCTCCCGAATACCGGAAGCGGTGCACCGGCGCCGCTGGGCGATCCTCGGCGTGCTGATGCTGAGCCTGCTCATCGTGGTGCTCGACAACTCGATCCTGAACGTCGCCATCAAGACCATCTCCACCCCGGCGCCCACCGGCCTCGGCGCCACCCAGAGCGAGATCGAGTGGGCGATCAACGCCTACACCCTCGTCTTCGCCGGCCTGCTGTTCACCGCCGGACTCGTCGGTGACCGCATCGGCCGCAAGAAGGTGCTGCTCGGCGGTATCGCCGTGTTCGGCATCGGCTCGGCCCTGGCCGCCGAGTCCGGCTCGCCGGGCCAGCTGATCGCCTTCCGCGCGCTGATGGCCCTCGGTGCCGCCTTCGTCATGCCCGCCACCCTCGCCGTGCTGATGAACGTCTTCGAGCGCGACGAGCAGCCCAAGGCCATCGGTCTCTGGGCCGGCGGCGTCGGCCTCGCCATCGCCATCGGCCCCATCACCGGCGGCGCGCTCCTCGACCACTTCTGGTGGGGCTCGGTCTTCTTGGTCAACGTGCCCATCGTGATCATCGCGCTGGTCCTGATGGCCTGGCTGGTGCCCGACTCCCGCGACCCGCGGCCCGGCCGCCTCGACCCGGTCGGTGTCGTGCTGTCCGTCGTCGGCCTCGTGCTGCTCGTCTACGGCATCATCAAGGGCGGCGAACTGGCCGACTTCACCGACCCGAAGGTCCTGGCGACCATCATCGCCGGGCTCGTCGTGCTGGCCGCCTTCGTCGCCTTCGAGAAGCGCAGCGACCACCCGTCGCTGGACGTGACCTACTTCAAGAACAAGGTCTTCTCGGCCGCCATGAGCGCCATCGCGCTGGTCTTCTTCGCGCTGATGGGCGTCACGTTCTTCGGTGTCTTCTACACCCAGAGCGTGCGCGGCTACTCCCCGCTGGAGTCCGGTGTGCTGATGCTGCCGCTCGCCGCCGCCCAGCTGATCTTCGCGCCGGGCGCCCGGCTGGTGGTCGACCGGATCGGCAACAAGGCCACCACCACGGCCGGCCTGGTGCTGATCGCGGGGACGCTGGTCGCCTTCGCCGGCTTCGAGACGGACACGCCGATCTGGCTCCTGGAGGTCGTCTTCTTCCTGATGGGTGCCGGCATGGCGCACATCATGACCCCGACCTCGGTCGTCATCATGCAGGCCCTGCCGCGCGAGAAGGCCGGCTCCGCCTCCGCGCTCAGCAACACCTTCCGCCAGGTCGGCGGCGCGCTCGGCATCGCCGTCCTCGGCTCGGTCCTCGCCACCGCGTACCGCAACGGCATCGAGGGCAAGCTCGGCCAGCTGCCGCCCGGCCTGCGCGACACCGCCGCCGAGTCCATCGAGGCCACCCTGGGTGTCGCCGAGAAGCTCGGCCCGCGGGGCGAGGCCCTGATCGCCCCCGCCGACGACGCGTTCCTGCACGCCATGCACGTCACCGCCCTGTGCGGGGCGGGCGTCGCGCTCCTCGGCGCCGTGGTGACGGCCCTGTTCCTGCCGGGCAAGCCGCCGGCCGGCAGGCCGGACAAGAAGGAGCCGGAACTGGTCGGCGCCACGGACTGAGGGTCCAAGAGCGCTTCCACGGGGGAAGGAGGCAGCTGCGGGACAATCCTCGCAGCACAGTTGAGAGGACGTAACGACGTGAGCCTTGCCGACAGCCGGCCGCGCCCTGCCGGTCCCGTACGGGGCCGGCCCCGCAGCGAGGCCGTGGAACGGGCCATCCTGGAGGGCGTGATGCAGCTCCTGGAGGAGGGCGTGCCCCTGGCCGAACTCTCCATGGAGCGCATCGCCCGCACCGCCGGGGTCGGCAAGGCCACCATCTACCGCCGCTGGAGCGGCAAGGACGAGCTGTTCATCGACGTCGTGCGTGCCGCCGAGCCGCCCGACCCCGAACTCCCCGGCACGTCCATGCGCGACGACCTGCTCGTCCTGCTGGAGAACCTGCGGCAGCGGGGGCTGGCCAGCCGGTCCTCGGCCCTCCTGCACAACGTCCACGCCCAGATGAAGAGCAGCCCGAGGCTCTGGGCGGCGTACCACGACAACGTGATAGCGCCCCGGCGTGCTCTCGTGCTCGACGTGCTGCGCCGGGGGCAGCGCAACGGCGAACTCCGGCCGGACGTCGACGTGGAACTCGCGAACGACCTGTTCGTCGGTCCGATCCTCGTCCGGTCCGTGCTGCGCCCCGACGCCGAGCTGCCCGAGGGGCTGGCCGAGCAGATCCTCGACACCGTCCTGGCCGGCCTACGACCCGTCAGCTCTCCGCCCGCGGGGCACTAATGTGCGCGTTCTGTCACAGACCACGCCGGTCCCGGCGGTAACCGGAACTCCCGGGCCCGCCCTGTTCGTCCTCGTCTTCCGTACGGCCGTCACGGGACGGCGGGAACGGAGCCGATCATCCCCTAGGGTCGGAAGAGCACGGGGGGACGAACGGTGTGCACGGCAGGCAGTGAGGCAGACGGTATGGCGCAGCAGGCGTACATGACGGAGACGGCGAGCGGCGACTCGGGACCCGGGCGACCGGGATCGCGGCTTCGGCGCCTCGCGCACCGCCTGTTCGCCGGCTGGCGCGGTGATCCAGGCATCTGGCGCCGCGGCATCGTCCTCGCCGTACTGGCCCTGCTCCTCGCCCTGGTGATGCTGGTGCACTCGCACATCCCCAACGTCGTGGGCAATCTGGGCAGTCTGACCGAGACGTTCCTGCCCTGGCTGGGCCTGGCCATCCCGGTACTGCTCGGCATCGGCGTGCTGCGCAGGTCGGCGACCGCCCTCATCGCCGTGGTGCTGCCCGCGATCGTGTGGCTGAACCTCTTCGGCGGGCTGCTCACCGACAAGTCGGCGGGGGGCACCGGTCTGATGGTGGCCACGCACAACGTCAACGCCGACAACCCGGACCCGGCCGCGACCGCCCGGGACGTGGCCGCCTCGGGTGCCGGCGTGCTGGCCCTGGAGGAACTGCCCGCCTCCTCCGTCCCCGTGTACGAGAAGGCGCTCGCGTCGACGTACAAGTACCACGCGGTGGTCGGCACGGTCGGCCTGTGGAGCAAGTACCCGATGACCGGCGTCGAGGCCGTCGACATCAAGCTCGGCTGGAAGCGGGCGATGCGCGCCACGGTCGCCACGCCCCAGGGCCCGCTCGCGGTCTACGTCGCCCATCTGCCGTCCGTGCGCGTGAAGATGGAGGCCGGGTTCACCGCCCGGCAGCGGGACAAGAGCGCCGACGCGCTCGGCGAGGCCATCGCCGACGAGTCCGTGCGGCGGGTCGTCCTGCTCGGCGATCTGAACGGCACGATGAACGACCGCTCGCTCAACGCCGTCACCTCGCAGCTGCGTTCCACGCAGGGCGCGGCCGGCAGCGGCTTCGGGTTCAGCTGGCCGGCGTCGTTCCCGATGGCGCGGATCGACCAGATCATGGTCAAGGGCGTCGAGCCGGAGAGTTCCTGGACGCTGCCGCGCACCAACAGTGATCACCTGCCGGTGGCGGCCCGCGTGAAGATGTGACCCGTTCCACAGCCGTGGACGTGAAGGTGCTCACACCCGCAACCAGGGCGCAACCCGCTGGAATACTGGACCTGAGAGAGTTTGTTCCGTACGGGAACATAGGCTGACATCCGTACGGCACCACTCTCCGAAAGGTCCTTCATGCCCCTGGCCCTGCTCGCCCTCGCCGTCGGCGCCTTCGGCATCGGTACGACCGAGTTCGTGATGATGGGGCTCCTCCCCGACGTCGCGGACGACCTGCACATCTCGATCCCCGCCGCCGGGCATCTGGTCTCGTCGTACGCGCTCGGCGTCGTCATCGGTGCCCCGCTGCTGGCCGCCCTGACGGCCCGCATGTCCCGGCGCACGGTCCTCATCGCCCTGATGGTCCTCTTCGTCGCCGGCAACGCGCTCTCCGCGCTCGCCCCCGGCAGCGGCTCCCTGCTGGCCGCCCGCTTCCTCAGCGGCCTGCCGCACGGCGCCTTCTTCGGCGTGGGCGCCGTCGTCGCCACCGCGATGGTCCCGCCGGAGCGCAAGGCCCGCTCGGTGTCCCTCATGTTCCTCGGCCTGACCGTCGCCAACATCGCGGGCGTCCCCGCCGCCACACTCATGGGCCAGCACTTCGGCTGGCGCGCGACCTTCCTGGCCGTGAGCGTGATCGGCCTGGCCGCGATCGCCTCGCTGGCGCTCCTCGTCCCGCGCGACGGGGAGCACGCGGCCGCGTCGGCCGGCCTGCGCGGCGAACTGGCCGCCCTGCGGTCCCTGCCGGTCTGGCTGGCCCTCGGCACCACGGTGGCGGGCTTCGGCGCGCTCTTCGCGGCGTACAGCTACGTCACGCCGATGCTGACGGACACGGCCGGCTTCGCCGCGACGAACGTGACCCTGCTCCTGGCCCTGTTCGGCGTCGGCGCCACGGCCGGCAACCTGCTCGGCGGCCGCCTCGCGGACCACTCCCTGCGCGGCACCCTCTACGGCGGCCTGGCCTCCCTGACGGTGGTGCTGGCGCTCTTCCCCCTGCTCATGCGCGCGCAGTGGAGTGCGGCCCTCGCGGTGGCCCTGCTCGGCACGGCGGCCTTCATCACCGGCTCCCCGCTCCAGCTGATGGTCATGGAGAAGGCAGCGGCGGCCCCCTCCCTCGCCTCCTCCGCCAACCAGGCGGCCTTCAACCTGGCCAACGCCGGCGGCGCCTGGATCGGCGGCCTGAGCCTCGCGGCGGGCCTCGGCACGACGTCCCCGGCACTCGCGGGCGCCGCCCTGGCCGTCCTGGGCCTGGGCGTGGCGAGCGTGGCGTACGCGGTGGACCGGCGCCGGGAGACTCCGTCGACGGGCCGGGTGGTCACCTCCCACGTGCCGGAGGAGTCGGGGGCGCTGCACCACTGACGCGGGCGCTCAAGTCCCGCCCGGCGCAATGACGGCTCAGGGGATGCGGATACTGCCGACAAGGTCGGGATGCATCCGGGCAGGAACGCCCAGTTCGCACCAGACCGTCTTGCGGTCCGGGTACCGGTCCACGCCCCACCGCTCGGCGAGCGCGTCCAGGAGAACCAGCCCCCGGCCGGACTCCGCCGCCTCCGTGGCGGACAGCAGGACGGGCAGCGCGCGTGGCGCGGGGTCGGTCACCTCCACGCGGGTGCGGTCGGGAGCCGTCGTACCGATGATCCGGACGGTCACCGGTGTTCCCTCGCGGTGAAGCGCTCTGGTTCAAGAGCAGCTACAGCAACGGTGATGGCGGGGAGTGCGTCGAAGTGGCGCACGACTTCCCCGGCGCCGCCCTCTGGCGCAAGTCGAGCTACAGCAACGGGACCGGCGGCGATTGCGTCGAAGTCGCCGACAACATCCCCGGCCTCATCCCCGGCCGCGGCTCCAAGGTCCCCCACGGCCCGGTCCTCCTCCTCACCCCCACCGCCTGGACACCCTTCATCACCTCGCTCAAGTAGCGGCAACGCAAAGGGGCGTGGGGCCCCCGGCACCCCACGCCCCTCAGCCGGTCCGCTGGATCAGCGGCGCCGGAACGACTGCACGTAGCCGCCTGCCGGCGAGCCCACGCCCGTCACGTCGTCGTAGCCCTTCACCGCGGACAGGGAGCTGTCCTTGCCGAGGCTGCGGACCGAGGTCAGCAGGCCGCCGGCGGCGTCGTGGCCGTTGGCGAAGTCCACGCGGACGACCGCCAGGCCGGAGCCCGTCGGGTTGTCCGTGACGTCGTGGAAGACGCCCTTCTTGCCGTGCTTGGCGTAGATCGCCGGGTTGGCGAAGCCGAGCGCCTTGCCGCCGCGCGCCTCCTGGGCGAGGGCCTGGACCGCCGCGATGACCGGAGCGGCGAGCGAGGTGCCGCCGATGCGGTACTCGCTGTACTTCTCCGAGCCGTCCGGGAAGGTCTGGGTCTGGCCGACCAGGAAGCCGGTGTTCGGGTCGGCGATGGCCGCGATGTCCGGGACGACGCGGTTGCCGGCGGCGTTGTTGGCCTTGGCGAGCGAGTCCGGGACCACGCCCTTCTGGTAGTACGGTTCGGCGACCGTTTTGCTGGTGCCGCCGCCCGCGCCCGAGGTGAACGCGCCGGGGAAGCCCTCCCAGGTCTTGCCGTCGGCCGACAGCGAGGCCTTCTCGGTGCCCCAGCCGGTCTCCCACAGGTACTTGTCGCCCTTGCCGACGGCCAGCGAGGTGCCGCCGACGGCGGTCACCCACGCCGAGTTGGCCGGGGTGTCGACCTGCTTGACCCCGGTGTTGGCGACCTGGTCGCCGTCGTCACCGGAGGAGAAGTAGAAGCCGATGCCCTGCACCGCGCCCAGCTGGAAGACCTGGTCGTAGGCGGCCGCGAGGTCCGGCGTCTGGTTGCCCTCGACGTCGCCCCAGGAGTTGGAGACGATGTCGGCCAGGTGGTTGTCGACGATCTTGCCGAGCGAGTCCAGCAGGTCGTCGTCGTAGCAGGAGGCCGCGCCGACGTAGGTGACGTCGGCGGCCGGTGCGACCGCGTGCACGGCCTCGACGTCGAGGGTCTCCTCGCCGTACCAGCCGGCCGCGCCGCACTCCTCGGTCTTCGTGTAGTTCTTCGGCAGCACCTGGTGCAGCTGGCCGGTCTTCCAGGCCGCGTCACCGTTCTTCAGCGCGTACTTGCCCGCGTCGTAGGCGATGGTCGGCGAGGCGTAGGCGTCCGTGATGGCGATGCGGACGTGCTTGCCGGTGTAGGTGCCGGCGCCGTAGGCGGCGCGCAGCTGCTTGCCGGTGTAGCCCTTGACCGCGTACGGGATCTTGTGGCCGTACGCGTCCGGCAGCGTGCTCGCGACGTTCGAGCCGTAGTACGACGAGAACGGCCCGGAGTTCTTGAACACGGCGTCCGGCGGCGGCAGCTGGTCGTCGTGGCTCGCCTTGTGCGGGGCGTTGTCCAGGCCGGTGACGGTCAGGACGGCGCCCTTCAGGCCGGCCGGGACCGAAGCCGTCCGCGCGGGGGCACGGTACGTCTTCGCGCCCTTGGCGAAGTTGTGCAGCTGGGTGCCGAACGCCTTCTCGGCGGCGGCCACGTCACCGGAGACGGCGACGTAGTGCGGGGTGACCTCGGTGACGGTCAGACCGGCCGACTTCAGCCAGGACCTGACCGCGGCCACCTGGGCCTTGGTGGCCCCGAAACGGGCCTGCGTCTTCTTGGCGCTCAGGTACTTGCCGTACAGCGGTGAACCGGGGTCGGACACGGCCTTGGCGTAGGCGGCCAGTCCGGCCGCGTCCTTGCCGGCGAGATAGACCCGGGCCTTGACCTGGGCGCTGTCCGAGGTCGCGCCCTTGTCCGCCTTGGCCGTGGCCCAGGCCGGCTTGCTGCCCTTCAGTGCGTCACGGGCGGGGCTGTCCGCAGCGTGTGCCGCGGGTATGCCCAGCGCCAGCGCGCCGGCGATCATGGGCAGTGTCGCTGCCATGCTCACACCGGCGCGCACCTTGGCGCGGTTGGATCTCATAGAACCCCCTGCGATGCGGTTCGCATGCATGTAGTGGCTGGAACATCGCGGTTCCGCGCGCCGGCCCGCGGCGGTGTCGGCCGGCGAATGGATCACACGATGGGGGCCACTCTGGCGATGAACCGTTCATGCCAGGGGAACGTGGGGGTCAAGAGAAGCTCAAGGACCCTTCACCCGGGGGGATTTGGGCCTTTCATCCCTACGGCGGTGTTACGGACGGGCCTGTGCGCCCCGTGCCTCGAGCATGTCGGCCATCAACCGGATCTCCGACTCCTGGGCGTCGACCATGCCCTGCGCGAGCCTCTTCTCCACGCCCACGGAGCACTTGGCGACACAGCCCTCGGCCATGTGGATGCCGCCCTTGTGATGGTCCGTCATGAGCTGCAGATAGAAGATCTCGGCCTGCTTCCCGCTCAGTGACTGGAGCTTCTTCAGGTCGGTGTTGGTCGCCATCCCCGGCATCAGCGCGCCGTCCTTGCCGGCGGGCATGTCGCCCATGCCCATCCAGGTCATCGGCGGCTCGGCCGACACCTTCGGCAGCCCCCACAGGTCCAGCCAGCCCAGCAGCATGCCGCGCTGGTTGGCCTGGGTCTGCGCGATGTCGTACGCGAGCCGCCGCACCTCCTCGTTCTTCGTGCGGTCCCGCACGATGTACGACATCTCGACGGCCTGCTGATGATGGACGGCCATGTCCCGCGCGAACCCGGCGTCGGCCGACTCCGCGCCCGGCGTCTTCGTGCTTGGTCCGCCCGTGTCCTCGGCGACCGCGTACGTGACCGCGCCGGCCGCGACGAGCACCGCCGCCGCGGCCCCGGCGGCCCAGCCGACGTGCTGCCGCCTCACTTCATGACCCCGCCGGTGCACGAGGCGCCCGGCTCGGGCGTCTGCCGGCCCTGGACGTAGGCGGCGAAGAACTTGTCCACCTGCGGATCCTTCGCGCTCTTCACGGCCACCTGGTGACCCCAGGCCGACAGGACCAGCGGGGCTTCCTGGTTCTCGTACGGGCTCATCAGCGAGTACGGGGTCTTCTTCACCTTCGCCGCGAGCGCGTCGATGTCGGCCTTCTGCGCCTTGCCGGTGTACGTCACCCAGACCGCGCCGTGCTCCAGGGAGTGCACCGCGTTCTCGTCCGCCACCGCGTCGGTGTAGACGTCGCCGTTGCAGTTCAGCCAGACCGGGTTGTGGTTGCCGCCGACCGGCGGGTGCATCGGGTACGACACCTTGGTCGTCACATGCGTCCGGGACAGCTTGCCCGACCAGGTCTTCACCCCGTCCTTGCCGTTGGTGAAGTGCCCGGAGTCCCCGGAGCCCTTCTCATCGCCGCTCGGGGCCGAGTCGTTCGTGCCGCTGTCGCTCTGCGACCTCACCAGGACCACACCGCCGACGACGAGACCGGCGACGACCACCGCACTGGCGGCGACGGTGAACACCCGGTTGCGGCGCTCGCGCGCACGCTCCGTACGCCGCATCTCCTCTATGCGCGCCTTGCGCGCCGCGGTGCTGCTGTTCTGGCCGGAACCCATGAGGCGTGTCCTTCTCGGGAGACGTGCGTGGACGGTGGGCCCGCTGATCGTAGTGCGCGCGAGGCGCCGGTCCGTAGAGAGGGCACGCCGAACCGATAATTTGAACCGCGGATGCGCATTACCTACCCTCGTGGTATGCGGTTGCTGCGCTCCACCGACCTGGCTCTGCGGGTCCTCATGCGGCTCGCCGTCGCCGATGGGACCAGCCCCACCACCCGTCAGGTCGCGGCGGACATGGACGTGCCGTACACGCATGCCGCGAAGGTGGTGGCGGAACTCCAGCACCTGGGCCTGGTCGACGCCCGCCGCGGCCGGGGCGGCGGACTGACCCTCACCGGACGCGGCCGTACGGCGTCCGTCGGCGCGGTCGTCCGCACCTTCGAGGGCGACGGCGACGTGGTCGACTGCGAGGGCACGACCCCCTGCCCGCTGAACTCCGGCTGCCGGCTGCGCGGCGCCCTGCGCCGGGCCCAGGAGGCCTTCTTCGCGGCGCTGGATCCGGTCACGGTGGCCGACATCGTCGCCGACCCGACCGGCCCGCTGCTGCTGGGCATCTCCCGGGGTCCGGCCGGAACCGGCTGAACCCCGTGGCCGGAAACAGCTGTTGATCATCAGGGATGCCTGGTGAAGGCTGGCCCCCGACTCGACACGACAACGGGGGTTCGTCATGAAGGTCCTGATCTCCGGCGCGAGTGTCGCCGGTCCCGCCCTCGCCTGGTTCCTGCACCGCGACGGCCACGACGTCACCGTCGTGGAACGCGCACCGGCACTGCGGGACAGCGGCTACGCCGTCGACTTCCGGGGCGCGGCCTTCGAGGTGCTCCAGGAACTGGGAATCCTGGAGGAGGTGCGCGGGCACGCCACCGGGATGCGCGGCACCGACCTGCTGGACGCCGGCGGCAACCGCGCCGGCGAGCTGCCCGCCGAGGTCTTCGCCGGCGAACTGGAAGTGCCCAAGCGCGAGCTGACCCGCATCCTGCACGAGCGCACGCGGGACGGGGTGCGCTACGTCTTCGACGACTCGGTCGACGCGATCGAGCAGGGCCCCGACGGCGTCCGGGTCGGCTTCGAACGCACCGCACCGGACACCTTCGACCTGGTCGTCGGCGCCGACGGCATCTACTCCGTGGTACGCCGCCTGGTCTTCGCCCCGCACGCGGAGGCCGTCCGGCACCTCGGTCTGTCCGGGGCCGGCTTCAGCGCGCCTAACCACCTCGGCCTGGACCACCGCGGCGTGCTGCAGCAGTCGCCCGGCCGGACGGTCTACGCGTTCAGCGCGGCCGACACCGGCCGGATGTCCGTCAGCCTCTCCTTCGCCAGTGACTCCGCACGGCTGGACCTGCTGGACCGCACCGAGCAGGAACGGATCGTCCGCGAACGGATGGCCGGCGCCGGCTGGATCGTGCCCCGGCTGCTCGACGACATGACCGCCGCCGGCGACTTCTACTTCTCCTCGGCCTGCCAGGTCCACCTCGACCGTTGGTCCGAGGGCCGGGTGGTCCTCGTGGGCGACGCCGGCTACTGCGCCGCCCCCACCTCGGGCATGGGCACCTCGCAGGCACTGATCGCCGCCCACACCCTCGCCCGGCACCTCGCCGGGTCCGGCGCCGACCACGCCAAGGCCTTCGCCGGCTACGAGGAGGAACTGCGCCCGTACGTGGCCGCGAACCAGGAGGCCGGCCGCGAGGGCGCCCTCCGCTTCGGCGCCTGAGACCCGCTCGCCGAGGCGCCGGAGAGACCTTCCGGTCTCACGGCCGCCCGTGCCGGATCTGGAACTGCCCGGCCTCGGCGTGCGGATCGTCAGCCTGCTGAGCCTGCGCCGCCCGAGGGCGCCTGCTGAGCCTGCGCCCCCCGAGGGTCGCCTGCTGAGTCTGCGCCGCCCGAGGGTGCCTGCTGAGCCGCCGCCGCCCGGGACCGGCCGCCTAGGCCTGTGCCAGCCACAGGTCCGGTCCGAACACCTCGTAGTGGATGTCGGCCGGGACCACGCCCTTCTCGATCAGCTGGGCGCGCAGGGCGCGCATGAAGGGCAGCGGGCCGCACAGGTACGCGCGCGTGCCGGGCCGTACGGTGACGCCGGACAGGTCGACCAGGCCGGTCCGGGCGTCCGGCCCCGCGTCGCGCTCGTAGAAGAAGTGCACGGACGCCTCCGGCAGCTTCGCGGCGTACGCGCTGTGGTCGGCGCGCAGGGCGTGGTGAGCGGGGGAGCGGTCGCCGTGCACGACGGTGACCGGGGCGCGGTGGCCGTCGGCCGCCAGTCCGGCCAGCATCGCGATCATCGGGGTCACGCCGATGCCCGCCGAGGCGAGCAGCACAGGCGTGTCGGGTCCGCCGGCCAGGACGAGGTCGCCGTACGGCTCGGACAGCTCCAGGACGTCACCGGGCCGCACGCGCGCGTGGAGGTGGTTCGAGACCTCGCCGTCCGGCGCGCCACCGCCGTGCACGCGCTTGACGCTGATCCGGCGCACCGCCTCTCCCGGGGCCCCGGACAGGCTGTACTGCCGTATCTGCCGGGCACCGTCGGGCAGCTCCACGCGGACGGAGACGTACTGGCCCGCCCGGAAGTCCCGCACCGGGCCGCCGTCGGCTGCCCGCAGCAGGAAGGTGACCACGTCCGGGGTCTCCTCGACGCGCTCCACGACCTCGAAATCCCTGAAGCCCGGCGCGCCGCTCTCCTCGTACAGCCGCTTCTCCACGGCGACGAGTGCGTGGGCCATCAGCCAGTACACCTCGTCCCAGGCGGCGGCCACCTCGGGCGTGACGGCCTCGCCGAGGACCTCCGCGATGGCGGCGAAGAGGTGTGTGTGGACGACCTCGTACTGCTCGGGCGCCACCCCGAGGGAGGCGTGCTTGTGGGCGATGCGGGCCAGCATCGAGTCCGGCCGCTGTTCCGGGTGGTCCAGCAGATGGCCGGCGAACGCGGCGATCGATCCGGCCAGGGCCTGCTTCTGGGCGCCCGAGGCCTGGTTGCCGCGGTTGAAGAGGTTCCGCAGCAGGTCGGGACGGGCGGCGAACAGACGGGTGTAGAAGCGCTCGGTGATCTCGCCGATGGCCGCGCCGACGGCGGGGAGGGTGGCACGGACGGTGGCTGCGGACTGCTCGGTCAGCATCGGGACTCCTCGGAGGACTCGGCTGACCGGCACGTTATGAAAATTTGCATTTCAGATACAAATTTAAGCGGCGTGGTGTCGGTCACCCGGCGAAGCGGACCGGGCATTACGGATGCCGGCGCGAGCAGGCAAGATGGGTCGAGAGCGCAGTACATCTGCCGTATGGGAGGCGTTCAGGGCGCGGACGCTCGGGCGATCAAGGTCTGCAACGCGCGTGAAATGGTGTTGTGGTGGGATGCTCAGGTGCCCGACCGCCTCCCGTGATACGGGGGACAGGCGGCCTGACCAGCAAGGATGGGGAAGCGGAAGATGGACAAGCAGCAGGAGTTCGTGCTCCGGACCTTGGAGGAGCGCGACATCCGGTTCGTACGGCTGTGGTTCACGGACGTGCTGGGCTTCCTCAAGTCCGTGGCCGTGGCCCCTGCCGAGCTGGAGCAGGCCTTCGACGAGGGCATCGGCTTCGACGGGTCCGCCATCGAGGGCTTCGCCCGGGTCTACGAGTCCGACATGATCGCCAAGCCGGACCCCTCCACCTTCCAGGTCCTGCCTTGGCGCGCGGAGACCCCCGGCACGGCTCGCATGTTCTGCGACATCCTCATGCCGGACGGCTCCCCGTCCTTCGCGGACCCGCGCTACGTGCTCAAGCGCGCCCTCGCCCGCACCTCCGACCTCGGCTTCACCTTCTACACCCACCCGGAGATCGAGTTCTTCCTGCTGAAGGACCGCCCGCTGGACGGTACCCGCCCCACCCCGGCCGACAACTCGGGCTACTTCGACCACACCCCCACCAACGTCGGCATGGACTTCCGCCGCCAGGCGATCACCATGCTGGAGTCGATGGGCATCTCGGTCGAGTTCTCCCACCACGAGGGCGCGCCCGGCCAGCAGGAGATCGACCTGCGCTACGCCGACGCCCTCTCGACGGCCGACAACATCATGACCTTCCGCCTGGTCATGAA
This sequence comes from Streptomyces sp. NPDC027663, assembly GCF_055566415.1. Taxonomy (NCBI): domain Bacteria; kingdom Bacillati; phylum Actinomycetota; class Actinomycetes; order Kitasatosporales; family Streptomycetaceae; genus Streptomyces; species Streptomyces sp. NPDC027663. The sequence goes on from NZ_JBVHSK010000001.1 coordinate 968,852, forward strand.
GCAGGTTGCGTTGGAGCAGGGCGTACAGGCGACGTTCATGCCCAAGCCGTTCTCGGAGCACCCGGGCAGTGGCATGCACACGCACCTGTCCCTCTTCGAGGGCGACCGCAACGCCTTCTACGAGTCCGGCGCCGAGTACCAGCTGTCCAAGGTGGGCCGCTCCTTCATCGCCGGCCTGCTCAAGCACGCGGCGGAGATCTCCGCGGTCACCAACCAGTGGGTCAACTCCTACAAGCGCATCTGGGGCGGCTCCGAGCGCACGGCCGGCGCGGGCGGCGAGGCCCCGTCCTACATCTGCTGGGGCCACAACAACCGCAGTGCCCTCGTACGGGTCCCCATGTACAAGCCCGGCAAGACCGGCTCCGCCCGCGTCGAGGTCCGCTCCATCGACTCCGGCGCGAACCCGTACCTGGCCTACGCCGTCCTCCTGGCCGCCGGCCTCAAGGGCATCGAGGAGGGCTACGAACTCCCGCCGGGCGCCGAGGACGACGTGTGGGCCCTGTCCAACGCCGAGCGCCGCGCGATGGGCATCGACCCCCTGCCCCAGAACCTCGGCGAGGCCCTGACCCTCATGGAGAACAGCGACCTGGTCGCCGAAACCCTCGGCGAGCACGTCTTCGACTTCTTCCTGCGCAACAAGAAGTCGGAGTGGGAGGAGTACCGCTCCGAGGTCACGGCCTTCGAGCTGCGGAAGAACCTGCCGGTGCTGTAGGGGCAGGTCAAGGCGGGTCTCCGCCGAACGATTTCCTGGGGCCGACGGTCACTGACCGCCGGCCCGCCGGGGCTCGTCGCTGGGCCGCATCAGGCCTGCTGCCCGGTGATGTTGACCATCCACGGGATGCCGAACCTGTCGGTGCACATGCCGAACACGTCGCCCCACATCTGCTTCTCCAGGGGAACGGCCACCGTGCCGCCGTCGGACAGCTTGTTCCAGTAGCCGCGCAGTTCGTCCGCGTCGTCGCCGCTCAGGCTCACCGCGATGTTGTTCCCGGGGTTGTGTTCCATGCCGGGCGGATTGTCGGAGCCCATCAGGGTGAATCCGCTGGTGGTCTCGAGCATGCCGTGCATGATCTTGTCGCTGTGTCCGGGCGGGACCTCGGACATAGAGTCGCCATAGGTGTGGACGTCCAGGTTGCCGCCGAAGACCTCCTTGTAGAACTCCAGGGCCTGCTTCGCCTCACCGGAGAAGCTGATGTACGGGTTGAGGCGAGAGGGCATGCTCGTTCCTTTCGTGGCGAATCGTCACTTCCGGCAGCCTATGCCCGCCCGTGTCCGACACGGGTGATCCGAACGCCGTGGTCGCTCCCCGTCGGCGGGTGGGTGCGGCCCCTGTCCGCGCCGAGGGCAGCGGATGGCGCGCCGTCGCCCCGGCGCGGATGCTTCGGTTCGCCGTTCCGCCGCCCCTAGCATGCGCCCGTGGCACCCCTCCTGGCCGTATGCGCCGGCTACTTCATGGTCATCCTGGACGTCACGATCATCAACGTCGCCGTGCCCGTGGTGGGCCGGGAACTGGCGGCCTCGCTCACCGGGATCCAGTGGATCACGGACGGGTACACCCTCGTCTTCGCCGGGTTGCTGATGACCGGTGGGGCGCTGGGGGACCGGCTGGGCAACCGGCGGGTCTTCTGCGCCGGCGTCGGGGTGTTCACGGTGGCCTCGGCGGCCTGTGCCCTCGCGCCGAATGCCGGCTTCCTCGTCGTGGCCCGCCTGGCCGAAGGGCTGGGCGCGGCGCTGATCGTCCCCGGCTCGCTCGCCCTGCTCCAGGAGGCCTACCCCGAGCCGGCGGCGCGCTCGCGGGCCTTCGGGCTGTGGGGGTCGATGGCCGGCATCGCGGCCTCCGCCGGGCCCCTGCTGGGCGGCCTGCTGGTGTCGACCGTGGGCTGGCGGTGGGTCTTCCTCATCAACCTGCCCGTCGGAGTGGTCTGCCTGGTGCTGACGCTGCGCTGCGTAGCGCTCTCGCCGCGGCGCGCCGACCGGGCCCTGGACTGGCCGGCGCAGTGCGCCGTCGTCGCGGCGGTGGCCCTGCTGACCGCCGCGCTGAACGAGGCCGGCCGGCGCGGCTGGTCCGACTCCGCCGTGGTCGCGGGGCTGGCCCTGGCCGTCCTGGCCGTGGTGGCGTTCGCGGTGCGAGAGCGGCTCGCCCGCCGTCCCGCGCTCCCGCTGCGCCTGCTGCGCTCCCGCTCGACGAGCGGCGGGGCCGCCATCGGCCTGCTCTTCAACTTCGGCTTCTACGGCATGGTGTTCACCGCCAGCCTCTACTTCCAGCACCAGCGCGGCTTCAGCGCGCTCAGGACCGGGCTGGCGCTGTTCCCGGCGGTGGCGATGACCATGTTCGCCTCGGTCCTGTCCGGACGGCTGAGCCGCCGCACCGGTGACCGCCCGCTCGTGGTCTGCGGCATGCTCCTGGGCGCCCTCGGCCTGGGCGGCTGGGCGGTGGCCGGATCCGACCCGGCGTACGTGCTGCTCGTGGGCCCGATGATGGCCACCGGCTTCGGCACGTCCTTCGCACTCACCGGCTCGACCGCCACCGTGATGGGCGCCGTACCCCCGTCGTACGCGGGTACCGCCTCCGCACTGTTCAACACCACCCGCCAGATCGGCAGCGCCACGGGCGTGGCCCTCGGCGGCAGCCTGCTGGCGACCAGCACCGATTACGGCGCCGGCCTGCGCGTCAGCATGACCGTCGGCGCCCTCGCCTACCTGACCGCGGCCGTCCTCGCGTGGCGGTGCGTGCCGGGCAGGGCGCACGACCCCGTGGAGCACACCGGCGGACGGTGACCGGAACACCGCACCGCACCAGGCCCCCACCGTCACTCCGGGCGCAGCACCTCGATCTCGTAGTCCCCGCTCTCCTCGTCGATCGTCACCCCATGCGTCTCGCTGCGGAAACCCGGGAAGCGGCGGTCGAACGTCTCGAGCGCGGTGAGGTAGCGCAGAAGGGGGCCGTCGGGGGTGCCGGTGGACTCGCCCGGCATGAGGACCGGGATGCCGGGTGGTGTCACCGTGACCATCGCCGCCGCCACCCGGTTCGCCGCGCCGGCGATGCGGACGCGTTCCGTGCCGCCCCGCACCAGCCGCTGGTAGCAGTGCTGGGGCGGGAAGACCGGCTCCGGGAGCTGCTGGAACGCGGTGTCCAGCAGGTCCACCAGACGGGCCGAGCGCAGCTGTTCGTGCATCTGGTGGCACAGTTCCCGCACGGTGAGGCCGGAGTAGCGGCGCGGGTGCGCGGCGACCGCCGCGGGCAGGACGCGCTCGAGCGGGGCGTCGGCGTCGTACAGGGCCTTGAAGTCCATCAGGGCGTCCAGCAGCGTGCCCCACTTGCCCTTGGTGATGCCCATGGAGAAGAGGATGAGCGCGGTGTAGCTGTCGGTCTTCTCGACCACGATGTTCCGGGTGGCCAGATACGCCGTCAGGACCCGTGCCGGGATACCCTCCTCGGTCATCTCGCCGGTGGCGTCGATGCCCGGGCAGGTCAGCGTGACCTTGACCGGATCCAGCATGCAGTGGCCCTCGGTCAGGCCGGGGAAGCCGTGCCAGGCGGCGCCCGGTTCCAGCAGCCAGCAGGACTGCCGGGTGCGCAGCAGCTCCGGCGGGACCTCGTCGAAGGGGAGCCGCTGACCCGTCGCGGGGTCGGTGACCTCTTCCGGCTGCCAGACGCCGAAGAACCACGGCGGGCGGTCCCCGGCGCTCGCTACCCGCCGCCGCAGCCGGACCATCTCCTGACGGAAGCGGACCGCCTCGGTCACCGCCTCGTCCACCAGCCACTCGCCCTGCGGACCGTCCATCATCGCCGTAGCCACGTCCAGCGACGCGATCATCGGGTACAGGGGGGACGTGGTGCCGTGCATCATCAGGACCTCGTTGAAACGGCCGTGCTCGACCGGTGCCCGGGGCGCGGGCCGCACGTGCACCATCGCGGACTGGGACAGCGCGGCCAGCAGCTTGTGCGTGGACTGGGTCGCGAAGACCGTCGGCCGGTCCGGGCCGGGGAAGGCCTCCGCGTCCACCGACATGCCGTACCGGCCCGCGTACAGCGGATGGAAGCGGGCGTACGCGAACCACGCCTCGTCGAAGTGCACCCGGGGCGTGCTGGCCGCGAGGGCCCGGGCGGCCGGTACGGCGTCGTAACTCAGGCCGTCGTAGGTGGAGTTGGTGAACACCGCGTACTGGGGGTCCGGCGACACGACCCCCTCCGCCAGCGGGTGCGCGGCGATCCGGGCCGCGATCGAGTCCGCCGCCAGCTCGGCCGGGGGCAGCGGGCCGGCGAGTCCGTAGCCGTTGCGGGTCGGTACCAGATAGACCGGTCGTGCGCCGGAGACCACCAGGCCGTGGAGCACCGACTTGTGGCAGTTGCGGTCCACCAGGGCCAGTTCGTCACGGGTGACGCTGAAGTGGCCCACCAGCCGGTTGCAGGTGGAGTCGCCGTGCAGCACGAAGTAGGTGAGATCGGAGCCGAACACGCGGGCCGCGTTGCGCTCCGCGTCCCCGATCGGCCCGGTGTGCTCGAACAGCGAGCCCAGCTCTTCCACCGAGATCGACAGGTCGCTGCGCAGCAGCCGTTCGCCGAAGTAGTCGTGGAAGGCGCGGCCCGCGGCCGACTTGAGGAAGGCGACGCCACCGGAGTGGGCGGGGGTGTGCCAGGAGTACTCGTGGGCGTCGTCGAACCGGCGCAGCGCCCGGAAGAACGGCGGCAGCACGTCCTCCCGGTAGCCGCGGGCGGCGGTGGTGATCCGGCCGGCGATGAACCCGGGGGTGTCCTCCAGCGGCCACACGTACCCGACGACCGTCTCCGACACCCACAGCGGCAGCTCCCGTACGCCCTCGTCGGCCATGACCAGGAACACCGGAAGATCCCGGAATCGCCGGCCGATCCGGCGCAGTACCGCGGCCCCGCCAGTGTGCCCCTCCGCCGCCCCGGCCTGCCGGGGCGGCACGGCGAGCGCGGCCCCGGGCCCGTCGCCGGCGGGCCGCACCCGCAGCCCGTCGCCGGCGGGCAGGTCCCAGGCGACCAGGGCCGCCGCCAGGCCGGCCTCCGTCCGCAGCACCGCGTCCGCGTCCTGCGCGGTGACCGCCCAGCGCACCTCGAAGCCGTCCGCCTCCACCGCGTCTCGGATCTTCCGCAGCTGTTCGGCCCCGGCGCCCTCGGCGCGCGGATGCTGCGGTACGGCGACCAGGATCCTGCTGTCGGCCATCGTGTACCCCGCCTTCCCCGGCGGCCGTCCGGCCGCCGCCCCGGAGAGTCTGCGGGCCGGCCCACCGGCGCGCCCGGCACGCACGACGCCAAACCACCGGGACGACGGAAAACCCCGGCCACCGCGTTGACCCGCGGTCGGACTGTCCGAGCCACGCCGTCGACCCGCGGCCGGACTGTCCGAGCCACGCCGTCGACCCGCGGCCGGGCTATCCGGGGTACGCCGGTGACACGGCGGCCGGGCTGATCCGCCGTGGCTGCCCCGAGCCGTCCGCCGGGACCTCGTACAGATCGGCGCCGTAGTCCCCCGGCAGCGCGTACACGACCGTGTGCGCGTCCCGCCACACCGCCTGGTCGTCCACGCTGCGCGGCTCGGCGAGCGGGGTCTCGTGCATCGTCCGCAGGTCCAGGACGTACAGACGCCACGGGGCGTCCTCGGGAAGCCCCGCGACCCGCTTCTTGTACGCGACCCGCGTACCGTCCGGCGACAGGGACGGGCACTCCACGTTCGCGTGCAGGGTGGTGACCGTACGGCTGCGCAGGTCGCCGCGGACCAGGTAGGTCCGCCCCTGCGTGGCCAGAGTCGCATAGAAGGTGCGGTCGTCGGAGGCGAACGTCACGCCCCAGAAGTTGACGTCCGCCGCCCGGTACGGGTGCCCGTCCTTGACGATCCGGAAGGCCTCCAGCGACGGGACGAGGGCACCGCTGCGGGTGTCCACGATCGCCGCGCGCGTGGAGAAGTCCGTCCCGGCGTACGAGTCGCCGCCCACGAACACCGTCCAGGCCGCGAAGTGCCCGGTGGGGGAGACCCGGGCCCGGGACGGGATGCCCGGGACGTCGTAGCGGTCGACGGTCCGCAGCCGGGCGTCCAGGACCAGCGCCCGGTAGGTGTCCGAGACCGGCCCGTGCACGGCCTGCAGGCACACTCCGGTGCCCGAGGCGGCGTGGAACCGCAGGCACTTGACCCCGGCGGCGGTGCGCGGCCCGGACGGGTCGCTCGCCGGGACACTCGTCAGTTCGTCGCGGTGCGGCCCCCACGCCATGTTCCGGAACACCAGCCGCCCGGACCCGCTCAGCGTCACCGTCCCCGCTGTGACCCGAGGGCCGCCCGCCTGCGTCTGGTTGCGCCGGTCCGCCCGCGCGGAGGCGTGCAGCACCGAGGCCAGCCCGACCGCCGCCAGCACGGCGACGGCCGCGACCAGGATCAGCACCCGGTTGCGTACGGTCATGCGGTCACCGCCCCCTTCGTCCCCTCGGTCCCTCTCGGCCGCAGGGTCAGGGAGAACGCGGCACACCCGGCCAGCGCCACCACCGCCCCCGCCAGCGCCGCACGGTCGCCCCACACCGTCCAGGCCGCGCCGAACAGCAGCGAGCAGGCGAACCGCGTCAGCGCCTGCCCGGTCTGTACGACGGCCAGTCCCGACGAGCGCAGCGCCTCCGGCACGCTGTCCGAGGCGGCGGCCATCAGCACGCCGTCGGTGGCCGCGTAGAAGGCGCCGTGCAGGGCGAGCACCACGTACGGCAGTCCCGTGCCGTGCCACGAGGTGAGCAGCAGCGCGTACACCACGAGCAGGGCGCCGTGACCGGCCAGGAAGACCGTCCAGCGACCCACCCGGTCCGCGAGCCGGCCCAGCGGCACGGCCAGCAGCAGGAACGCTGCCGCCGTGCCCAGGGGCAGCAGTGCGAACCAGCGGTCGGGCACCCCGAGGCGGCGCTGGAGCAGCAGGTAGACGAAGGAGTCGCTGACCGTGGCGAGACCGAGCAGCAGCGCACAGACGGTGATCCGGCGCAGATCACGGCCGCGCAGCAGCCCTACCGCACCGCGCAGCGTCGGCCGCTGCGCCGCGACCGCCGTACCCCGCCCGCCCGGCACGAAGAGCACGAGCACCAGGACGCCCAGCACGGCCACGCAGAAGCTGACGGTGAACACCGCGTCGTACCCGTCCACGGTGGCTCGCAGGATGAGGAACGCCGCCACGGGCCCGAGCAGGGCACCGGCCGTGTCCATGGCCCGGTGCACCCCGAAGGCCCGCCCGCGTGTCTCCGGTGTGCTGGACAGCGAGATCAGCGCGTCGCGCGGAGCCGTCCGCAGCCCTTTCCCCGTCCGGTCGGCGGCGAGCACGACCCCGATCGGGGTCAGCGAATGGGCCACCAGCAACAGTGGTTTGCACACGGCCGAGATGCCGTATCCGAGCCCGGCCACCCACTTGTGCCGGCCGCCGCCACGGTCGGCGAGGTGCCCGCCCACGAGCCGTACGAGCGCCGAGAACCCGTTGTAGACGCCGTCCAGCACGCCGAAACCCAGCGGGGACAGGCCGAGCCCCGTCACCAGGTACAGCGGCAGCACCGCCGTCACCATCTCCGACGACACGTCGGTGACCAGACTCACCGTCCCCAGCGCCAGTACCGTCGGCGCGACCGCGGCACGGCGCCGCCCGGCGTGAGACCGGACGGCACCGTGAGCGGACGTACGCGCGCGGCTGTCCGCGACGTACACGTCAGGACGCCCAGATGCCGGTGATGTCCTTGGCGGAGGCCGCGTTGCCCGCGTGCGTGGTCAGGCCCTGGGTGTCCTCCAGGGTGCGCAGCAGGTCGTAGTGGTTGTACGTGGCCGAGGAGCTGGACCCGGCGGTGACGGGCTGCCCGTAGAACACCGTCGGGATCCGGTTCCCGCTCAGCCGGTTGTCCTCGTCGAAGGTGACGACGAGCAGACTGTTGTGCGTCTTGGCCCAAGTCGCGTACGCGCCCAGGTTGTTCTTCAGCCAGGTGTCACCGGTGGACACCGAGCAGTCGTGCATGTCGCTGCACAGGTTCGGCACCACGAACGACACGTGCGGCAGCGTCGAGTAGTCCGTCGGGAACTGCGCGAAGGTCTTCGCGCTCGACGTCGGCACATTGCTGAACCCGAACCACGGGTTGTGCTTCCGCGCGTACTTGCCGCTGCTGCACGTCGTGGACCCCTGACTCGGCAGCGTCTCGTTGTAACTGGCCCAGCTGCGCCCGGCGGCGATCAGCTCGGACGCGAGGTTGCGCGCGGACGAGAAGCCGGGGGTGTAGCAGCTGTCGTCGGTGATGCCCTGCGTCGAACCGGAGAACATCGCGAAGTAGTTCGGCTGGCTCGGGTGGGTCTCGGCGTACGACTGGGTGAGATTGGCGCCCCCGGACTTCAGCGAGTTGATGTACGGCGCGCTGGAGGATCCGATGACCTGGCTGTAGGCATGGTTCTCGAAGACCACGACGACGACGTGGTCCGGGCTGGGCACGGCGCCCGCGGCGTGCGCGGACCCCTCACCGACCCCGGTCCAGACTCCGACGGCGGCCGCGGCGAGGGCCGCCGCGGCCGCCACGACGGTACGGGCACGGCGGTACACGGAACTGCCGGACACATCAACCTCCGGGTGGGAATGGACGGTTGGCGGTGCGGACAGAGCATGCGCACACCAATATTCCCGCGGCCCACGGCGGCCAACCTCACGGGTGAAGACCGGATGAACGGCGGGTACCCCCGCCCGTATGGCGGACATCCTCATCGGCACCTGCGGCTGGACCGACCCGGCACTGATCAGGAGCGGCTGGTACCCACCCGGCCACAAGGACCCCGGGAAACGCCTGCGCCACTACACGACCCGCTTCCCCCTGGTGGAGGCGGACTCCCCCTACTACGCCCTCCCGACCCCCCGCACCACCGCCCTCTGGGCGGACCGCACACCCCCCGGCTTCCGCTTCGACGTCAAGGCGTTCTCCCTCCTCACCGGCCACCCCACCCGCCCGTCCGCCCTCCCCGCGGACCTGCGCGGCCACCCCCGGAACGAGGCCTTGCTGAACGAGGTCTGGACCCGCTGCGCCGAAGCGCTCGCCCCCCTCCGCGACGCCGGCCGCCTGGGCACCCTCCTCTTCCAGTACCCGCCCTCCCTCACCCCCGGCCCGGAGGCCGAGTCCTTCATCCGCACGGCCCGGGAACGCGCCCACGCCTGGCCGTTCGCCGTCGAGTTCCGCAACGCCGCCTGGTGGCACCCCGACCGGGCCGACCGCACGGCCGCGTTCCTCGCGGACCTGAGCGCCACGGCGGTGGCCGTCGACACCGCCCAGGGCCTGCCGACGTCCATGCCCGGGAACGCGCCGGTCACCACCGGGCACCTCTCGGTGGTCCGCTTCCACGGCCGCAGCCCGCACTGGGGCGCGGGCAGCAAGGAGGACCGCTTCCGCCACACCTACACCGAGCCGGAACTCAGGGAGTGGCTGCCGCGCATCCGGGCCTTCGCGGCGGCCACGGACGAGGTCCACATCCTCTTCAACAACTGCTGCGGCGACGCGGCACCGAGGGCGGCCGAAACGATGCGGGCCCTGTTGGGCAGCCCGGTCCCGCACCAGGGGCCGGGCGAGCGGGAGGCCAGCGGGGCAGCAGCCCGACCGGACTGACGGGAGGCTGACGCGGCCCCGCCGCGAAACAAAGCACAGGCGCAACCGCAACCACGACAGACCCGCACCGACAGGCCGCGACGGACCGCACCCGACAGGCGACGACGGACCCGCACCCGACAAGCCGGGACGGACCCGCACCGGACAAGCCGCGACGGACCCGCACCGGACAAGCGGCGACGGACCCGCACCGGACAACGCAACCAGACCCCGCACCCGACAAGCCGGGACGGACCCGCACCCGACAAGCCGGGACGGACCGCACCGGACAAGCGGCGACGGACCCGCACCGGACAACGCAACCAGACCCCGCACCCGGCAGACCACGACGGACCCGCACCCGACAGGCCACGACAGGCCCGCACCCGGCAACGCACCCAGCCCCCCCACCCCGGCACCGCCCCGAAGCCCCCGCGGCCCACTCCGGCTAGGCTCTGGCCAGGACGACAGCCGACCCGACGGGAGGCCACGGAGATGACGCCGGGGCGCAGGAGCAGTACCTTCACCCGCCTGCTGCGACACGGCTTCACCGACCCCTCCGCAGCCGAGCGCCTCCTCGACGCCCCCGAGCTGGCCCCCGTCCGCGACGACCCGTTCCTCCTGGAGGCCCTGGGCGCCACGGCCGACCCGGACCTGGCGCTGCAGGGTCTCGTCCGCCTCCTGGAGTCCCAGCACGGTCCCACCGCCCACCGCGAACTGCTGGACACCCTCATCGCGGCCAAGCCCCTGCGCGACCGCCTCCTGGGCATCCTCGGCGCCTCTGCCGCCCTCGCCGACCACCTCGCCCGCCACCCCACCGACTGGCAGGCCCTGGTCACGTACGAGCCGCAGGACCTCCACCCGGGCGTCACGGAGTTCGAACGCGGCCTGGCCGAGGCCACCGATCCGGTCTCTCTCCGGGTGGCCTACCGCCGCTGCCTGCTCTCCATCGCCGCCCGGGACGTCTGCGGCACCACGGACGTCGCGGAGACCGCCGCGGAACTCGCCGACCTGGCCACCGCCACCCTCCGCACGGCCCTGGCCCTCGCCCAGCGCTCGGCGCCGGAGGACGCCGCCGCCTGCCGCCTCGCGGTGATCGCGATGGGCAAGTGCGGCGGCCACGAGCTGAACTACGTCTCCGACGTGGACGTGATCTTCGTGGCGGAGCCGGCCGAGGGCACCACCGAACCACAGGCGCTGAAGTCCGCGACCAAACTCGCCTCCCACCTGATGCGGCTCTGCTCCGAGACGACCGTCGAGGGCTCCATCTGGCCGGTCGACGCCAACCTCCGCCCCGAGGGCCGCAACGGCCCCCTCGTGCGCACCCTCAGCAGCCACCTCGCCTACTACCAACGCTGGGCGAAGACCTGGGAGTTCCAGGCCCTCCTCAAGGCCCGCCCGGTGGCCGGCGACGCGGATCTCGGCCGGGCGTACATCGACGCCCTCGAACCCCTGGTCTGGAAGGCCGCCGAACGCGAGAACTTCGTGGCGGACGTCCAGAAGATGCGCCGGCGCGTGGTCGAGAACATCCCCGCCGCCGAGATCGACCGAGAACTCAAGCTCGGGCCCGGCGGCCTCCGGGACGTCGAGTTCGCCGTACAGCTCCTCCAGCTGGTGCACGGCCGCACCGATGCCGGCCTGCGCAGCGGCACCACCCTGGACGCCCTCCAGGCCCTGGCCGCCGGCGGCTACGTCGGCCGGGAGGACGCCGCCCGGCTGGACGAGGCGTACCGCTTCCTGCGCTCGATGGAGCACCGGATCCAGCTCTACCGGCTGCGCCGCACCCACCTCGTCCCGGAGGCGGAGGCGGACCAGCGCCGCCTGGGCCGCTCCCTGGGGCTGCGCACCGACCCGGTGTCCGCACTGAACCGGGAGTGGAAGCGGCACTCCGGCGTCGTACGGCGGCTGCACGAGAAGCTGTTCTACCGCCCGCTGCTCGACGCGGTGGCCCAACTCGGCCCGGGCGAGGCCCGGCTGAGCGCGGCGGCGGCCCGCGAACGTCTGGAGGCGCTCGGCTACGCCGACCCGGCCGCCGCCCTGCGCCACCTGGAGGCGCTGGCCTCCGGCGTGACCCGCAAGGCGGCGATCCAGCGCACCCTCCTCCCGGTCCTCCTCGGCTGGTTCGCCGACTCGGCCGACCCGGACGCCGGCCTGCTGAACTTCCGCAAGGTCTCCGATGCGCTCGGCAAGACACCCTGGTACCTCAGACTCCTGCGGGACGAGGGCGCGGCGGCCGAGAACCTGGCCCGCGTCCTGTCGGCGGGCCGTCTCGCCCCCGACCTGCTGATGCGCGCCCCCGAGGCGGTCGCCCTGCTCGGCGACGGCACCGGCGCCGGCCCGGTGGCCCTCGGCGGCGGCCTGGCCCCCCGCGACCGCGGACAGCTGGAGCAGGAGATCCTCGCCGCGGTACGCCGGGCCGAGAACGCCGAGCAGGGCGTCACGGCGGCCCGTGGCGTCCGCCGCCGGGAGCTGTTCCGGACCGCCGCCGCCGACATCGTCGGCTCCTACGGCACCGAGACCAGCCCCGCCGAGGCCGACCAGGGCGCCCTGGTGGACCGGGTCGGCGCGGCCGTCTCCGACCTCACCAAGGCCACCCTCGCCGGCACCCTGCGCGCGGTCGTCCGCGACGGCTGGGGCGACACCCTGCCCACCCGGTTCGCGATCATCGGAATGGGACGCTTCGGCGGCCACGAGCTGGGCTACGGCTCCGATGCCGACGTGCTGTTCGTGCACGAGCCGCAGGACGGCGTGGACGAGCACGAGGCGGCCGCCGCCGCGAACAAGGTGGTCGCCGAGATGCGCCGCCTGCTGCAGCTGCCCAGCGCCGACCCGCCGCTGCTCATCGACGCCGACCTGCGCCCGGAGGGCAAGTCGGGGCCGCTGGTGCGCACCCTGAAGTCGTACGAGGCGTACTACCGGCGCTGGTCCCTGGTCTGGGAGTCCCAGGCGCTGCTGCGGGCCGAGCCGGTGGCCGGCGACGAGGACCTGGGCCGGCGTTTCATCGAGCTGATCGACCCCCTGCGCCACCCGGCGAACGGTCTCACCGATGCCTCCGTGCGCGAGATCCGCCGGCTGAAGGCGCGGATGGAGTCCGAGCGGCTGCCGCGGGGCGCCGACCCCAAGCTGCACACCAAGCTCGGCCCCGGCGGCCTGTCCGACGTCGAGTGGACCGTGCAGCTGCTCCAGCTACGGCACGGCCACCACCTGCCCGGCCTGCGCACCACCCGTACCCGCCAGGCCCTGGCCGCGGCCCGCGAGGCCGGGCTGCTGTCCGCCGAGGAGGCGGAGACCCTGGACGAGGCCTGGGTGCTGGCCACCCGGGTGCGCAACGCGGTCATGCTGGTCCGTGGCCGGGCCGGGGACACCTTCCCGACCGAGCCGCGCGAGCTGGCCGCCGTCGGCCGCTACCTGGGCCATGGCGCCGGGCACGCCGGGGACATGCTGGACGAGTACCGCCGCACCACCCGCCGGGCGCGCACGGTGATGGAGGAGCTGTTCTACGCCGACTGACGGGCCGCGCAGCCGCGCGCGACCAAGGACCGGCGTGCTGCCCTGCCCACCGGCCGACGTGCCCCGGCCGGCGCGCTACGCGGACTGGACGGACGGGGCCGGCTCGCCCGCGGGCGCCGGTACCCGCCGCGGCAGCAGGTACGGCAGGTCGCCGTACCACAGCCGGGCCACCGCGAAGCCGAAGCCCAGGCAGAGGAGACCGCCCACCGCGTCCAGCCAGAAGTGGTTGGCCGTGGCGACGATCACCACCAGGGTCGCCACCGGATACAGCAGGCCCAGCACCCGCACCCACGGCACCGACGCCAGCGCGAAGATCGTCAGCCCGCACCACAGCGACCAACCGATGTGCATCGACGGCATCGCCGCGTACTGGTTGGACATGTGCTTGAGGTCGCCGGAGGCCATCGAGCCCCAGGTGTGGTGCACCATCACGGTGTCCACGAAGTGCCCGCCGTGCATGAGCCGGGGCGGTGCGAGCGGGAACAGGTAGTAGCCGACGAGGGCCACGCCCGTGGTGGCGAACAGCGTCAGCCGGGTCGCCGCGTACCGGCCGGGATGCCACCGGTACAGCCACACCAGCACCCCGAGCGTGATGACGAAGTGCAGTGTGGCGTAGTAGTAGTTCATGCCCACGATCAGCCAATTCACCGAGTTCACGGCGTGATTGACCGACTGCTCGACGGCGATGTCCAGCTGGTGCTCGACGCGCCAGATCCAGTCCGCGTTGCGCAGGGCCGCGCCCCGCTGCTCGGGGACGGCGTTGCGGATCAGTGAGTACGTCCAGTAACTCACCGCGATCAGAAGGATCTCGAACCACAGGCGGGGCCGCCGCGGACGCCGTAGCCGGTCCAGCGGACCCCGTCGGTCCTCGCCCGTGACGGTCCGTGGAACGGCCACCTCCTCGCGACCTTCCTGCTGTGTCACGGTCGAGTCACTCATAGGCACAGAGTCTGCCAGAAAAGGCTTCCTCGACCGATCATCCCCTGGTCGGGTCCGCAGCGCACGTTCTACGACGTACGGAGGACATGCGGGGCCGATGCGGTTGAACCGCGCACCACCAGCTCCGGCATGAAGACGAACTCGCTGTGCGGTGCCGGTGTCCCGCCGATCTCCTCCAGCAGCGTGCGCACCGCGGCCTGTCCCATCGCCGGGACCGGCTTGCGGACCGTCGTCAGCGGCGGATCGGTGAAGGCGATCAGCGGGGAGTCGTCGAACCCGACCACCGACACGTCCCGGGGCACCTCCAGGCCGCGCTGCCGGGCCGCCCGTATCGCACCCAGCGCCATCATGTCGCTGGCGCAGACCACGGCCGTGCAGTCCCGGTCGATCAGTGCCGTCGCCGCCGCCTGACCGCCCTCCAGGGTGTACAGCGAGTGCTGGACCAGATCGGCCTCGACGCTCTCCGCGGCGAGCCCCAACTGGTCCTGCATCGCCCGGACGAAACCCTCGATCTTGCGCTGTACCGGCACGAACCGCTTCGGCCCGAGCGCCAGCCCGATCCGGGTGTGCCCGAGCGAGACCAGATGCGTCACGGCGAGCGTCATGGCCGCCCGGTCGTCGGGGGAGATGAACGGCGCCTGCACCTTCGGCGAGAACCCGTCCACCAGCACGAACGGCACGCCCTGAGCCCGCAGCCGCTCGTAGCGCTGCATGTCGGCGGTGGTGTCCGCGTGCAGCCCGGAGACGTAGATGATCCCGGCGACCCCGCGGTCCACGAGCATCTCGGTCAGCTCGTCCTCGGTCGACCCGCCCGGGGTCTGGGTCGCGAGCACCGGTGTGTAGCCCTGGCGGGTCAGTGCCTGGCCGATGACCTGGGCCAGGGCCGGGAATATCGGGTTCTCCAGCTCCGGCGTGATCAGGCCCACCAGGCCCTCGCTGCGCTGGCGCAGCCGCACCGGACGCTCGTAGCCGAGCACGTCCAGCGCGGCGAGCACGGACTGGCGGGTGGCGGCGGCGACGCCCGGCTTTCCGTTGAGGACCCGGCTGACAGTCGCTTCGCTCACCCCCGCCTGCGCAGCGATGTCAGCAAGCCGTGTGGTCACGGCACTGGACTGTACCGGTCGTATCTGCCCTTGCACACCGGCCGGACGCCGGGCGCGGGAGACCGCACGGCCCGCCGCGGATTGCTGCGTCATCGCGCTCCTCGTCCTTCTGTGAAGCTGGAACGGCAAGAACTTGCAGAGTCTTGCACAGCCGACCCGCCCCGCGTCGACCGGCGACGGAACCCGGTCGCCACAGGGCCTCGTCCAGGTCACGGCAGTGTAACCCCCGAGTTTCCTTGCACTTTTTTTCTGCAAGGTCTTTCGCAACGCTTACATCGCTGTTACGTTCCCTGTCGCCCGGCCGCGGCAACGGCGCAGTCGGCAAGTCGCAGGGGCGGCGGACGGGGCCGCCCTCTGTACCACTCGGGCTTAACCCTCAAGGAGAACTCATGCGGCGTGGCATAGCGGCCTCCGCGCTGGTGGCGTCCCTCGCCCTCACGGCGACGGCGTGCGGCGGGAGCGACAGCGACAGCGGGAAGTCGGACGGCCCGGTCACCATCACCTGGTGGGACACCTCCAACGCCACCAATGAGGCGCCGGCGTACAAGGCCCTGGTCCAGCAGTTCGAGGCTGCCAACAAGGACGTCAAGGTCAAGTACGTCAACGTCCCCTTCGACCAGGCGCAGAACAAGTTCGACACCGCGGCCGGCGCCACGGGCGCCCCGGACGTGCTGCGCTCCGAGGTCGGCTGGACCCCCGCCTTCGCCAAGAAGGGCTTCTTCCTGCCGCTGGACGGCACCGAGGCCCTCTCCGACCAGGGCAAGTTCGAGCCGAACCTGATCAAGCAGGCCCAGTACGAGGGCAAGACCTACGGCGTGCCGTTCGTCACCGACACCCTCGCGCTGGTCTACAACAAGGCCCTGTTCAAGAAGGCCGGCATCACCGAGGCCCCCAAGACCTGGGACGAGCTGAAGGCCGACGCCGCCAAGATCAAGAACAAGGCCAAGGTCGACGGCTACTGGGGTTCCACCCAGGCCTACTACGCCCAGACCTTCCTGCACGGCGAGGGCACCGACACCGTCGACGTCGCCGCCAAGAAGATCACCGTGAACTCGGCCCCCGCCAAGAAGGCCTACGGCACCTGGCTCAGCCTGTTCTCCGGCAAGGGCCTGCACAAGGCCGACACCACCGCCGACGCCTACGCCCACATCCAGGACGCGTTCGTCAACGGCAAGGTCGCCGCGATCATCCAGGGACCCTGGGAGATCACGAACTTCTACAAGGGCAGCGCCTTCAAGGACAAGTCCAACCTCGGCATCGCCACCGTCCCGGCCGGCTCCGCGGGCAAGGCGGGCGCCCCGACCGGCGGCCACAACCTCTCGGTCTACGCCGGCTCGGACAAGGCCCACCAGGAGGCGGCCCTGAAGTTCGTGAAGTTCATGACCTCGGCGAAGGCCCAGGAGACCATCGCCCTGAAGAACTCCACCCTGCCCACCCGCTCCGACGCCTACACCGCCCAGGTCAAGGCCGACCCCGGCATCGCCGGCTACCAGGGCGTCCTGTCCGCCGCCCAGCCGCGCCCGGCGCTGCCCGAGTACAGCTCCCTGTGGGGCCCGCTGGACACCGAGCTGCCCAAGATCGCCGGTGGCAAGGAGTCGCTGGACAAGGGTCTGAGCAACGCCGAGCTGGCCATCTCCAAGCTCGTGACCGGCTTCAGCAAGTGAGCCCGGGTGGCCGTCGGATCCTCTCGTGAGGAGGGGAAGGATCCGGCGGCCACCGCCCTGTGCCCGGCCCGACCTCGTGAACCAATGAAGGTGTCGAACCATGACAGTCGCCATCGACCGCGCGACCGGCAAGCGCCGCGGTGACCGCGCGCCTCGGCCCGGGCTGGGGCAGCGCTTGAAGAACGGCCTCCAGAAGTACTGGTACGCCTACGCGATGATCGCCCCGGTGGTCATCGTGCTCGGCGTTCTCGTGGGCTACCCGCTGGCGCGGGGCGTCTACCTCACCCTCACCGACGCCAACAGCCTCAACTCGGCGCGCACGATCGGCGTCAACCACATCGACGCCACGTACAAGTTCATCGGCCTCGACAACTACCAGGACATCCTGTTCGGCCCCACGGCCTACGACCGGTTCTGGTCCCACTTCCTGTGGACGGTCGTCTGGACGGTCGCCTGCGTGGCCCTGCACTACACCATCGGCCTGGGCCTCGCGCTCATGCTCAACCAGAAGCTGCGGGGCCGCACCGCCTACCGGCTGCTGCTCGTGCTGCCCTGGGCCGTGCCGACCTTCGTCACCGTCTTCTCCTGGCGGATCATGCTCGCCGACTCCGGCGTGCTCAACCAGATCCTCGGCTCCCTGCACCTGCCCCAGCCGCAGTGGCTGGAGGACACCTTCTGGCAGCGGTTCGCCGCGATCATGGTCAACACCTGGTGCGGTGTCCCGTTCATGATGCTGTCCCTGCTCGGCGGCCTGCAGTCCATCGACTCCTCGCTCTACGAGGCCGCGGAGATGGACGGCGCGAGCGCCTGGCAGCGCTTCCGGCACGTCACGCTGCCCGGTCTGCGCTCGGTCAGCTCCACCGTCGTGCTGCTCGGCATCATCTGGACCTTCAACCAGTTCGTCATCATCTTCCTGCTGTTCGGCAAGAACTCCGCCCAGGACGCGCAGATCCTCGTCACCTGGGCCTATGCGCTGGGCTTCGGCCAGCAGCCACGGGACTTCGCCCAGTCTGCCGCCTACGGCGTGCTGCTGCTGTCGATCCTGACCGTCTTCACCTCCTTCTACTTCCGCTGGCTGAAGCGCAATGACCAGCTCGCCGTCTGACGCCGCAGGAGCCGCCGCCATGAGCACCACGACCCTGGACAAGACCGAGACCGCACCGGCTCCCGCCCCCGCGCCCCGGCGCCGCGCCCCCCGGCGCGGCGAGCGCGGCCCGCTCGGCGCCGCCCTGCTGCACGGCGGCCTCGTCGTGGCGAGCCTCATCGCGGTGGCCCCCGTGGCCTGGCTGTTCTACCTGTCCCTCGGCCCGGACAAGGAGGACTACCTGCACCCGGGCGAGATCGCGGGCAAGCTGACCTTCTCGAACTACAGCTTCGTGCTGGAGGACACCGCGTTCTTCGACTGGTTCAAGTCGACGCTGATCGTGGCCCTCGGCACCACCTTCATCGGTGTCTTCGTCGCCGCCACCACCGGCTACGCGGTCTCCCGGATGCGCTTTCCCGGCTACAAGCAGCTGATGTGGGTCCTGCTGCTCACCCAGGCCTTCCCGATCGCCATCCTGATCGTGCCGATGTACGAGATCTTCAGCGAGCTCGGTCTCATCGACACCTACTGGTCGCTGATCATCATCAACTGCTCCACGGCCGTGCCGTACAGCGCCTGGCTGCTGAAGGGATACTTCGACACCATCCCCTTCGAGATCGACGAGGCCGGGCGCGTGGACGGGCTGAGCCCCTTCGGCACCTTCTTCCGGCTCATCCTCCCGCTGGCCCGCCCGGGCCTGGCCGTCGCCGCGTTCTACAACTTCATCACCGCCGTCGGCGAGGTCGCCTTCGCGACCACCTTCATGCTGGACGACTCCAAGTACACCTTCGCCGTGGGCCTGCAGACCTTCGTCAGCGAGCACGACGCCCAGTGGAACTACATGGCCGCCACCGCGGTGCTGATCGCGATACCCGTGACCGTGTTCTTCTACCTCGTGCAGAAGAACCTCGTCACCGGCCTCACCGCCGGCGGCACCAAGGGCTGACGCCCACCGGAAAGAGGCTCCCGCGCGCTCTGTCGCGCGGGTGGGCGGACCGCGGTGCCCTCCCCCTGGCTCTCCGGGCAGGGGGTACCCCAGACCCCGCCGGCACCGCGGCCCGCCGCGCACCTTCCGTCCCGCCGCCGTACCCACGCCCACCATGCCCTTCCCCCCGCTCCCGACTGCGTTCGAGCGGGGGACCTCCATCGCATCAAGGACGCCATGAGCCAGCAGCACTCCGCCGCACCGGCCCGACACTCCGCCGCCGGCACCGTCGCCGACCGCCGCGACTGGTGGCGGGACGCGGTCATCTACCAGGTCTATCCGCGCAGTTTCGCCGACAGCAACGGCGACGGCATGGGTGACCTGGAGGGCGTACGCTCCCGCCTCCCGTACCTGCGCGACCTCGGCGTCGACGCCGTGTGGCTCAGCCCCTTCTACGCCTCCCCGCAGGCCGACGCCGGCTACGACGTCGCCGACTACCGTGCCGTCGACCCCATGTTCGGCAACCTCCTCGACGCCGACGCGCTGATCCGCGACGCCCACCAGCTGGGCCTGCGCATCATCGTGGACCTGGTCCCCAACCACTCCTCCGACCAGCACGAGTGGTTCAAGCGTGCCCTCGCCGAGGGCCCCGGCTCGCCGCTGCGCGAGCGCTACCACTTCCGCCCCGGCAAGGGGAAGAACGGCGAACTCCCGCCCAACGACTGGGAGTCCATCTTCGGCGGCCCGGCCTGGACCCGGGTGACCGAGCCGGACGGCACGCCCGGCGAGTGGTACCTCCACCTGTTCGCGCCCGAGCAGCCCGACTTCAACTGGAACCACCCGGCCGTCGGCGACGAGTTCCGCTCCATCCTGCGCTTCTGGCTGGACATGGGCGTGGACGGCTTCCGCATCGACGTGGCCCACGGCCTGGTCAAGGCGGACGGCCTGCCGGACCTCGGCTCCCACGACCAGCTCAAGCTGCTGGGTAACGATGTCATGCCGTTCTTCGACCAGGACGGCGTGCACGCGATCTACCGCCAGTGGCGCACGATCTGCGACGAGTACGCGGGCGACCGCATCTTCGTGGCGGAGGCCTGGACCCCGACCGTGGAGCGCACCGCCAACTACGTTCGCCCCGACGAACTCCACCAGGCCTTCAACTTCCAGTACCTCGGTACGGAGTGGGACGCGGCGGAGCTGCGCACGGTCATCGACCGCACCCTGGAGGCCATGCGCCCGGTCGGCGCCCCGGCCACCTGGGTGCTGTCCAACCACGACGTCACCCGGCACGCCACCCGCTTCGCCAACCCGCCCGGTCTCGGCACCCAGATCCGTACCGCGGGCGACCGCGACCTGGGCCTTCGCCGGGCCCGTGCCGCCACCCTGCTGATGCTCGCCCTGCCCGGCTCGGCGTACGTCTACCAGGGCGAGGAGCTGGGGCTCCCGGACGTCGTGGACCTGCCCGACGAGGTGCGCCAGGACCCGGCGTACTTCCGCGGGGCCGGCCAGGACGGCTTCCGCGACGGCTGCCGGGTCCCGATCCCGTGGACCCGCACGGGCACCTCGTACGGTTTCGGCAGCGGCGGCAGCTGGCTCCCGCAGCCGGCCACCTGGGCCGAGCTGAGTGTGGAGGCGCAGACCGGCGTCGCCGACTCCACCCTGGAGCTGTACCGGGCCGCGCTGCGCGTGCGCCGGGAACACCGGGACCTCGGTGCGGGCGAGGCGGTGGAGTGGCTGCGGGCGCCCGAGGGCGTCCTGGCCTTCCGGCGCGGCGAGTTCGTGTGCGTCGCGAACACCACGGGGGAGTCGGTCATGACCCCGGCGTACGGCCGGCTGCTGCTCGGCAGCGGGGAGATCGCCGAGACCGGTGGCGAGGCGAAGGTGCCCGCGGACACGACCGTGTGGTGGACGACGGCGGACTGACGCCCCGTCCGGAAAGTTCTTGCATCAACTTCACAACGGCCCGCTGCCTTTCCGGCAGCGGGCCTTTAACATCTGCGTCACCGCAAGTTTGCTGAAACGTTGCAGCAAGCACCTTCAGCGGTCCTCCCCGCCTTCAATGTCGAAGGACCCCACATGGCACGCAGAACTCTCCCCGCGGCGCTCGCTCTCGCAGCCGCCGCCACGGTTGGCATGAACCCGACGATCGCCGAGGCCTCCCCGCCCGGCACCAAGGACGTCACCGCCGTCCTCTTCGAGTGGAGCTACGCCTCGGTCGCCAAGGAGTGCACGAACACCCTCGGCCCCGCCGGCTACGGATACGTCCAGGTCTCCCCGCCCGCCGAGCACATACCGGGCGCGCAGTGGTGGACGTCGTACCAGCCGGTGTCGTACAGGATCGCGGGCCGTCTCGGTGACCGCACGGCGTTCCAGAGCATGGTGAACACCTGCCACGCGGCCGGCGTGAAGGTCGTGGCCGACACGGTGGTCAACCACATGGCGGCCGGCAGCGGCACCGGCACGGGCGGCTCGTCGTACACGAAGTACGACTACCCGGGCCTGTACTCGAGCCACGACTTCGACGACTGCACCGCCCAGGTGTCGAACTACTCCGACCGCTGGAACGTCCAGCACTGCGAACTCGTCGGCCTGGCCGACCTGGACACCGGCGAGGAGTACGTCCGCAGGACGATCGCCGGCTACATGAACGACCTGCTGACCCTGGGCGTGGACGGCTTCCGCATCGACGCGGCCAAGCACATCCCGGCGGCCGATCTCGCGAACATCAAGAGCCGGCTGACCAACCCCTCGGTCTACTGGAAGCAGGAGGTCATCTACGGCGCGGGCGAGGCCGTCCAGCCCTCCGAGTACACCGGCAACGGAGACGTCCAGGAGTTCCGCTACGCCTATGACCTCAAGCGCGTCTTCCACAGCGAGAAGCTCGCGTACCTGACCAACTACGGCGAGGGCTGGGGCTACTTGAGCAGCTCGGTTGCCGGCGTCTTCGTGGACAACCACGACACCGAGCGCAACGGCAGCACCCTGAACTACAAGAGCGGTGCCGACTACACCCTGGCCAACGTCTTCATGCTCGCCTGGCCCTACGGCGCCCCGGACGTCAACTCCGGCTACGAATGGTCCGACGTGGACGCGGGCCCGCCGGGCGGCGGCAAGGTCAACGCCTGCTGGCAGGACGGCTGGAAGTGCCAGCACGCCTGGCCGGAGATCATCCGCATGGTCGCCTTCCGCAACGCCACCCGCGGCCAGTCCGTCACCAACTGGTGGGACAACGGCAACAACGCGATCGCGTTCGGCCGGGGCGGCAAGGGCTTCGTGGCCATCAACCACGAGACCGGCAGCCTGACCAGGACGTACCAGACCTCGCTGCCCGCGGGCACGTACTGCAACGTCCAGAACAACACGACGGTGAGCGTCGACTCCAGCGGGCAGTTCACCGCCACCCTCGGCCCGAACACCGCTCTCGCGATCTACGCGGGCAAGTCCGGCTGCTGAGCCCGCAGGGGCACTTCACGGTGTCACCGGCCGGGCGGTTGTTGAAAAGTCTTTCCATCGGTTTCAAGCCCCTTGCTGAAACCTTGCGTTGGCGATACGGTCGCGCGGACGCCCGGCAGCGGAGCCGCGCCGGGGCGCAGGGGTCGGACCCGAAAGAGCCGCAATCGCGAGGAGTTCCCGCCTGTGATACCGAGATGTCCGGCGCCCCCCAAGCGCCGTACCCCGCATGTCAGAAGGGCGGCGGCCATCACCGCCGCCGCCCTCGCCGCCGCACTGGTGCAGCCGCTCGCGGCCCACGCCGCCACCCCGCCCGCGCCTCCCTCGGACGCGCAGCTCGCATCCGTGCCCGCCCGGCACGACGACACCCGCGAGCAGTTCTACTTCGTCATGCCGGACCGTTTCGCCAACGGGGACAGGTCCAACGACCGGGGCGGGCTGACCGGCTCCCGCCTCAGCACCGGCTACGACCCCACCGACAAGGGCTTCTACCAGGGCGGCGACCTCAAGGGCCTGACGAAGAAGCTCGACTACATCAAGGGGCTCGGCACCACCGCCATCTGGCTGGCCCCCATCTTCAAGAACCGGCCCGTCCAGGGCACCGGCGCCAACGCCTCCGCCGGCTACCACGGTTACTGGATCACCGACTTCACCCGGGTCGACCCGCACTTCGGCACCGACAAGGACCTCCGGACCCTCATCTCCAAGGCGCACGCCAAGGGCATGAAGGTCTTCTTCGACGTCATCACCAACCACACCGCCGACGTCGTCGACTACCGGGAGAAGTCCTACGACTACCTCTCCAAGGGCGCCTTCCCCTATCTGACGAAGGACGGCAGGCCCTTCGACGACGGCGACTACGCCGACGGCGGCAGGAAGTTCCCCGCCGTCGACACCGGCTCCTTCCCGCGCACCCCGAAGGTCACCGAGAAGTCCAAGGTGCCGGCCTGGCTCGACGACCCGACGATGTACCACAACCGGGGCGACTCGACCTACGCGGGCGAGTCGGCCACGTACGGCGACTTCTCCGGCCTGGACGACCTGTGGACCGAGCGTCCCGAGGTGGTCCACGGCATGGAGAAGATCTACCAGCGGTGGGTGAAGGACTTCTCCGTCGACGGGTTCCGCATCGACACCGTCAAGCACGTGAACATGGAGTTCTGGACCCAGTGGGCGACCGCGCTGGACAAGTACGCGGCCGAGCGCGGGCGGAAGAACTTCTTCATGTTCGGCGAGGTCTACTCCGCCGACACCGCCGTCACCTCCCCGTACGTCACCCAGGGCCGCCTCGACGCCACGCTCGACTTCCCCTTCCAGGACGCGGCCCGCGCCTACGCCTCCCAGGGCGGCAGCGCCCAGCGGCTCGCGAACGTCTTCGGTGACGACTACACGTACACGACCGACAAGGCCAATGCCTACGAGCAGGTCACCTTCCTCGGCAACCACGACATGGGCCGCATCGGCTCCTTCCTGAAGCAGGACGACCCGAAGGCGACCGACGCCGAGATCCTCGCCAAGGACCGGCTCGCCAACCAGCTGATGTTCCTCAGCCGCGGCAACCCGGTCGTCTACTACGGCGACGAGCAGGGCTTCACCGGCTCCGGCGGCGACAAGGACGCCCGCCAGACCATGTTCGCCTCCAAGGTCGCCGACTACCTGGACGACGACGAGATCGGCACCTCCCGCACCCACGCGAGCGACGCCTACGACCCGAAGGCGCCGCTCTACCGGGAGATCGCCGCGCTCGCCAGGCTCCGCAAGGCCAACCCGGCCCTGACGGACGGCGTCCAGACCGAGCGGTACGCGGCCGACGGCGCCGGCATCTACGCCTTCACCCGCACGGACGCCAGGACCGGCCAGGAGTACGTCGTCGCCTTCAACAACGCGGACGAGGCGAAGACGGCCACCTTCGCGACGGGCTCGGCGTCCCGGTCGTACCGGGGCATCTACGGCGCTAAGGGCACGCTGAAGACCGACGCCGACAAGAAGCTCACCGTGACCGTCCCGGCCGGCTCCGCCGTCGTCCACAAGGCGTCCGGCCCCCTCGCCGCGCCCGCCACCAAGCCGGCCGTCACCCTGAAGGCACCCGCCGCCGGCGC
Organism: Streptomyces sp. NPDC027663; assembly: GCF_055566415.1. Lineage (NCBI taxonomy): Bacteria > Bacillati > Actinomycetota > Actinomycetes > Kitasatosporales > Streptomycetaceae > Streptomyces > Streptomyces sp. NPDC027663. The sequence continues at coordinate 993,215 of NZ_JBVHSK010000001.1, forward strand.
CACCGGCACGGTGGAGGTCACCGCCGGCGTCGGGGGCGGCCAGCTCAACCGCGTCGTCTTCGCCGCCCAGGTCGGCAACGGCAGGTGGAAGACACTGGGCTCCGCCGACCACGCCCCCTACAAGGTCACCCAGACCCTCGGCAAGGACGTACCGGCCGGCACCGCCCTGCGCTACAAGGCCGTGGTCGTCGACTCGGCCGGGCGCACCGCGAGCGCCACGGCGAGCAGCACCACCGGCACCCCGCCCGCGCCCGAGGTCCCCACGGCCTCCTCCCGGGACCACGCGATCGTCCACTACAAGCGCACCGACGGCGACTACGCCGACTGGGGCCTGTACGCCTGGGGCGACCTCGCCGACGGCGAAGCCACGAACTGGCCGGCCAGCCACCCCTTCGTGGGCCGGGACGCCTACGGTGCCTTCGCCTACGTCAAGCTCAGGCCCGGCGCCTCGAACGTCGGCTTCCTGGTCATCGACAAGGACGGCGGCAAGGACGTCTCCGCCGACCGGAGCATCGACGTCACCAGGACGGGCGAGGTCTGGATCGAACAGGGCAAGGCCGGCGTCCTGACGCAGAAGCCCGGCTACCCGGCGCAGGACAAGACCAAGGCCGTCCTCCACTACCACCGGGCCGACGGGAACTACGACGGCTGGGGCCTGCACGCCTGGACGGGCGCCGCGAACCCCACCGACTGGTCGAATCCCCTGAAGCCGGTGAAGACTGATGCCTATGGCGCGGTCTTCGAGGTGCCGCTCACCGAGGGTGCCACCAGCCTCAGCTACATCATCCACAAGGGCGAGGACAAGGATCTCCCCACCGACCAGTCCCTGGACCTCAGGGCCGACGGCCACGAGGTGTGGCTGTTGAACGGCGAGGAGAAGCACCTGCTGCCGCAGCCCGCGGGCAGCGCGGCCGCCCTCGACCTGACCACCTCCAAGGCGGTCTGGATCGACCGGGACACCCTCGCCTGGAACGGCGCCGACGGCGCCGCCTCCACCCAGCTGCTGTACTCCCGCAACGGCTCGATCGCGGTCAAGGACGGCACACTGACCAGCGACGACGAGCGCTGGCTGCGGCTGACGAGGACCACGCTCACCGACGCCCAGAAGGCGAAGTTCCCGCACCTGAAGGACTACACCGCCTGGTCCGTCGACCCGCGCGACCGGGACCGGGTGCGCGAGGCCCTGACCGGTCAGCTCGTGGCCTCGCAGCGCGCCGCCAACGGCGCCGTACTGGCCGCGACCGGCGTCCAGACCGCCGGGGTGCTGGACGACCTCCACCCGGGAGCCACCAAGGCGAAGCTCGGGCCCGTGTTCCACGGCGGCAAGCCGACCCTGTCCGTCTGGGCGCCGACCGCCCAGCGCGTCTCCCTGGAGCTGGACGGCTCGCTCAAGACCATGCACCGCGACGCCGCCACCGGAGTCTGGTCCGTCACCGGCCCCGCGTCCTGGAAGGGCAAGCCCTACCGTTATGTCGTGAAGGTCTGGGCGCCCAGCGTCCGCAGGACGGTCACCAACAAGGTCACCGATCCGTACTCGGTCGCGCTGACCGCGGACTCCGAGCGCAGCGTCGTCGCCGACCTGGACGACAAGTCCCTCGCCCCGAGCGGCTGGTCCGGACTGCGCAAGCCCAGGGCCGTACCGCTGAAGGACGCGCAGATCCAGGAGCTGCACATCCGGGACTTCTCGATCGCGGACCGCACCGCCCGGCACCCCGGCACCTACCTGGCCTTCACCGACAAGAACAGCGACGGCTCCAGGCACCTGAAGGAACTGGCGAAGTCGGGGACCTCGTACGTCCACCTGCTGCCCGCCTTCGACATCGCCACGATCCCCGAGAAGAAGGCCGACCAGGCGACCACGGACTGCGATCTGGCCTCCTACCCGGCCGACTCCGACAAGCAGCAGGAGTGCGTGGGGAAGATCGCCGCGAAGGACGCCTACAACTGGGGCTACGACCCGTACCACTACACGGTCCCCGAGGGCTCCTACGCCACCGACCCGGACGGCACCGCCCGCACGGTCCAGTTCCGCAGGATGGTCCAGGCGCTCAACCAGGACGGCCTCAGGGTCGTCATGGACGTCGTCTACAACCACACCGCGGCGAGCGGTCAGGCGGACACCGCCGTCCTGGACCGGATCGTGCCCGGCTACTACCAGCGGCTCCTCGCCGACGGCTCGGTCGCCAACAGCACCTGCTGCGCCAACACCGCGACCGAGAACGCGATGATGGGCAAGCTGGTCGTGGACTCGATCGTCACCTGGGCGAAGCAGTACAAGGTCGACGGGTTCCGCTTCGACCTCATGGGCCACCACCCGAAGGCCAACATCCTGGCCGTCCGCAAGGCCCTGGACGCGCTGACCCCGGAGAAGGACGGCGTCGACGGCAAGAAGATCATCCTGTACGGCGAGGGCTGGAACTTCGGCGAGGTCGCGGACGACGCCCGCTTCGTGCAGGCCACGCAGAAGAACATGGCCGGCACCGGGATCGCCACCTTCTCCGACCGGGCCCGTGACGCGGTGCGCGGCGGCGGACCCTTCGACTCGGACCCCGGCGTCCAGGGCTTCGCCTCCGGGCTCTACACCGACCCCAACGCCTCCACCGCCAACGGGACGAGGGAGGAGCAGAAGGCCCGGCTGCTGCACTACCAGGACCTGATCAAGGTCGGTCTCAGCGGCAACCTGAAGGCCTTCACCTTCACCGACACCGCCGGCAAGGAGGTCAAGGGCTCCGAGGTCGACTACAACGGTGCACCCGCCGGCTACGCCGACGTCCCCGGCGACGCCCTCGCCTATGTGGACGCCCACGACAACGAGTCGCTGTTCGACGCGCTGACGTACAAGCTCCCCAAGGACACGTCCGCCGCCGACCGGGTCCGCATGCAGGTCCTGGCGATGGCCACGGCCGCCCTCTCGCAGGGGCCCGCGCTCTCCCAGGCGGGCACCGACCTGCTGCGCTCGAAGTCGCTGGACCGCAACTCCTTCGACAGCGGCGACTGGTTCAACGCCATCCACTGGAACTGCGCCGACGGCAACGGCTTCGGGCGCGGGCTGCCTCCGGCCGCCGACAACCGGTCCAAGTGGGACTACGCCAAACCGCTGCTGGGCTCGGTCAAGGTCGGCTGCCCGCAGATCACCGGGGCCTCGGCCGCCTACCGGGACCTGCTGAAGATCCGTACGACGGAGCACGCGTTCTCGCTGGGTACGGCCGCGCAGGTGCAGCAGCACCTCTCCTTCCCGCTGTCCGGCAAGGACGAGACGCCCGGCGTGCTCACCATGCGGCTCGGTGACCTGGTCGTCGTGTTCAACGCCAGCCCCGAGCAGCAGGAACAGCGGGTCGCCGCACTGGCCGGGGACGACTACCGGCTGCACCCGGTGCAGGCCGCCGGCAGCGACGCGGTGGTGAAGACCTCGGCCTACGCGGCCGGCTCGGGCACCTTCACCGTCCCGGCGCGGACCGTGGCCGTGTTCACGCGGGCGGCGAAGTAGGGTCTGGTCGTCGCCGTAGAACAGGAGTGCTCATGCCGCAGATCACCGTCGACTACTCGGACACCATGGAGAACGCCTTCGACCGCGAGGGCTTCGCGCGGGCGCTGCACGAGGCGACCGTGGAGATCGCGGCGGCCAGGCCGGAGGCCTGCAAGACGCAGTTCCGGCCGAGCACGTCCACGGTGTTCGGGTACGAGGACCCCGGGGCGCGCGGGCACGCGATCGTGCACGTGACGTTCGGGCTCCTCGCCGGACGCAGCGACGAGACGAAGGCACAGCTGGCGGAGGCGGCCCTGGAACTGCTCCGGAAGCACGTGGCGGAGGCGGCGTTCACCGTGCACGCCTCCGCCGAGGTCCGTGACCTCGACCCGTCGTACCGGAAGTTCGACCGGTAGCCCTCGTTCAGGACGCCAGGGACATGAGCCGGCCGGCCAGCTCCGCGAAGGGGCCGTCGGCCGGCTCGTCCTTCACCATCGTGCGCAGCAGCTCGGCCATGTCCTCGTCGTAGGCCGCGCTGACGGCGGCCAGCGCGGCGAAGTCGTGCACCAGCTGCAGCTCCAGCTCGGCGCGTGGAATGCGCCGGCCGTCCAGCCAGATCAGTGCCGTCGACTCGGCGAGCGAGATCCAGGAGCGGACGACCAGTTCCAGTCGCGCGGGTGCGTCGGTGACGCCCAGGTGCGAAAGCATCTGGACATAGGCGGCCTGTCGCACGGAGTCGATGAGGGCGTTGGTCGTCGACGAGCCGACGGCCGGGCCGCCGCGCATCAGCGCCGAGAAACCGGGCCCGTGCTCGTCCACGAAGTCGAAGTAGCGGCGCATCACACGCAGCAGCCGGGCGCCGAGCGAGCCCTCGTGCGGCTCGGCGAAGCGGCTCGCGAGATCTTCCGACGCGCGCTGCAACGCGGCCTCGTACAGGCTGAGTTTGCCCGGGAAGTAGTGGTACACGAGCGGCCGCGAGATGCCCGCGGCCGACGCTATCTCGTCGATGGAGACCTCGTCGGGCGAGCGTCGGCTGAACAGGTCGAGGGCGACACCGATCAGCTGTTGCCGCCGCTCCTCGACGCCCATCCTGCGGCGAACCCCGGTACTCATGCGAACACCTTACCGATCAAATTCGGCCGCACGGGTTCACATGTCGAGCACCAGGCGATCGCTCCGGGCCCGCGACACACAGATCAGCATCGAGTCGCCACGCTCCGCATCCGTCAGCAGCTCGTCCCGGTGGTCCGCCTCACCCTCCAGCACCCGCTGCCGGCAGGTCCCGCAGAAGCCCTGCTCGCAGGAGTAGGCGGTGTCCGGCAGCTCGCGGCGTACGGTGGCCAGCACGGTGGAGCCGGCCGGCACGGTCAACGTCCGCCCGCTGCGCCGCAGTTCCAGCTCGAACTCGGTGTCACCGCCGGCGGCGGTGCGTGGCGCGAACCGTTCCAGGTGCAGGGCGGCCCCCTCGGGCAGCCTCTCCTCCACCGCGGCCATCAGGCCTTCCGGACCGCAGCAGTGGACGGCGGAGCCTTCGGCCGTGTCCGCGAACAGGGCGTTCAGGTCCGGCCGTCCGGCCTCGTCCTCGGCGACGACGGTGAGCCGGTCTCCGGCGAGCTCGCGCACCTCCTCCAGGAAGGGCATCGAGGCGCGCGTCCGGCCGCAGTACAGCAGCCGCCACTCGGTGCCGTCCGGCAGGGCCCGCAGCATCGGCAGGACCGGCGTGATGCCGATACCGCCGGCGACGAAGACGTACGCGGGAGCCTCGGCCAGCGGGAATCGGTTCCTCGGCCCGCGCACCTCCAGCTCCATGCCCTCCGCCAGCTGCTCGTGCACCTCCCGGGAGCCACCCCTCCCGTCCGCCACCAGCCGGACGGCGACCGTGTACGAGGAGGTGTCCTCGGGGTCCCCGCACAGCGAGTACTGCCGGACGAGTCCCGACGGCAGCACCAGGTCGAGATGGGCGCCGGGCGCCCAGCGCGGCAACCCGCGGCCCTCCAGCCGGAGTTGTACGACTCCGTCGGCGACCGTCTCGTGCGAGGCGAGCAGGAGCCGCAGGGCCCGGGAGCGGGGCCGGCCGGAGACCGGCGGGTCCAGGGCGGGCAGCGGCCACAGCGGCGATGCCTGGACCCGGCGGCGCAGGGCCCGCCGGGAGAACAGGGCGGCGCCCGCGACGAGCGCGACCGTACGCAGCCTGGGCATCACGAACCGGCCTTCTCCGCGGCGAGCGCGGCGGGGGAGGCGGCCAGGTAGGCGACGGCCTGAGCGGTGGAGCCCTCCTGGGACGGATGGTAGGTGCGGCTGAGGTAGCGCGGGACGGACCTGAGCATGTCCCCGGTCGCGGGCAGCGTGCCCTGCCGGCCGCGCACGTAGAAGTCCTTGAGGGAGGCCTTGGGGTTCACCAGCGTCGGGTCGTTCTCCAGGAAGAAGCGGATCCCCCGCTGCCACAGGAACACCAGCGCCGAGAAGGCCGTCGCCCAGGTGCGCACCCGGCGCCGGTAGCTGCCGTCGACGTGCACGAACAGGTCGAAGGCGACGGACCTGTGCTCGACCTCCTCGGCGCCGTGCCAGCGCAGCAGGTCCAGCATGGTCGGGTCGGCACCGCGCCGGTCCAGCTCGGCGGCGTTGAGCACCCAGTCGCCGAGGAAGGCGGTGTAGTGCTCGATGGCCGCGATCAGCGCCACCCGTTCCAGCAGCCACCATCTGCGGGCCCTGCCCGGCGGCAGGGTGCGGTCGCCGAGCAGCTTCTCGAAGAACCAGTCGACCTGGGCGGTGTACGGCGTCGGGTCGAGCCCCTGTTCCCGCAGGTGCGGCAGCACCTCGTCGTGGGCCTGGGAGTGCATGGCCTCCTGGCCGATGAAACCGACGACGTCCGCGCGGAGCCGGTCGTCCCGGATCAGCGGCAGCACCTGCTTGTAGACGTGCACGAACCACCGCTCCCCGGCGGGCAGAAGCAGGTGCAGCACATTGATGGTGTGCGTGGTGAACGGGTCGCCGGGCACCCAGTGCAGTGGTGTGTCCTCCCACGAGAAGGACACGTTGCGGGCCTTGAGCGCGATGCGTTCGGACTCCACGGACCGGGCCTGCGTGTTAGACATGGCGTCAATGTACTGGCGGGTAAGGCGCCTGAGGAAGCCCTGCTGCGAAGCTTGTTTACGTGGATGTCAGCAACGGGCGACGGCCGGTGCCGAGCCGCAGCCGGCCCTACCGCTGAGGGGGCCGGTGCCGAGCCGCAGCCCGCCGGCCCGCCCTACCGCAACCCGCTGATCTTCCGCCCGTCCGACAACGTACCGGCCAGGTCGGCCCGGGCCCCCTGCTCGGCCTTCGCGGCCAGCAGCGGCCCCTGCCCGGACGCGGTGACCCCACCCGTCGCCCGGATCGACGTGGTCTCCTCGCTGCCCGCCGCCAGCAGGTACCAGTGCCCGCCCGCCGACTTCCACAGCACCCCGGCCAGTACCTGCGGATCCCGCGGCCCGCAGGCCGGTACGTCCGTGCCCTTGGCGACCACCGCACCGGCCGCCCCGCCCGGCGTACGGAACTGGGCCAGCGCGGCCGTACCGGCACCACGCCAGGTCTCGGCCCTGGTGCACACCCAGGTACCCGACCCGCTGCCGTCGGGCAGCGGCTGCTGCGCGTACGCCCAGGCGTTGACGCTCCGGACGCCCGCCGAGCGCTCGGCCGCCAGCGAGCAGGCGAAGGGCGCCCAGGTGCGCAGGCTCTCGGCACCGGACGCCTCCCCGGCCGAGCCGGGCCGGCCGGCCGTGAGGTGCGCCGGGACCAACTCGCCCAGATCGGTGGCCAGCCGGCTGCCCGTGGCGTCGGTCAGCCGGAGCACGGTCCACGAGGTACAGGCGCCGGACTGCAGGACGGGGCTGGCCAGCGGCTCGGTGACACCGTCGGTCAGGTGGAGCGGCTGCGCGGCCGAGTCCGGCTCGGTCAGGTCCCGCTGGGCCGCCTTCGTCACCCAGGGGGCGGTCAGATAGCGGACGTTGCCGTCGGAGCGGCCGAGCACCAGGGCGCCCGCCTCGGCGTCCGTCGCGCCGTCGGTGCGGGCCAGGTCCAGGGCCGCGCCCTGGGTGCCGTCCTTCGGTTCGGCGTAGCGGGCGATGCGCAGCCCGTCGTAGAGGATCACCACGCGGGCGTTGTCGACCTCGCCCGCGTAGAGCAGCTGGGGCGGGCCGGCCGGGCCGCCTGCCTGGGTGCCGGGGGTCGCCGAGATCCGGACCGTGTCCCCGGGTCGGGCCCAGACGGCGAGGGCGCGGCGCAGCAGGGCCCGGTCGCCGGTGAGCGGGCCGCGCGCGGGCCACACCGAGAAGTCGGTGCGGGCCGACGTCTGCCAGGCGGTGGGGGAGACCCGGGTCAGTCTGCCCGGGTCGAGGGCGGCCTCGGCTGCCGGGTTCCCGGCATAGGCGGGCGCGGCGGCGCCGTCGGGGCCCCAGCCGCCGCCCGGCAGGGCGATCAGCGTGCCGCACACCGCGAGCGCGGCTGCCGCGGTGAGGATGGCCTTGGTGTGCTGGCGGCGGCGCATCAGATCGGTGGGTCGCGCCTGCAGCGAGCAGGGGTCGAACTCGGGCGAGGAGAGCAGCCCCGGCTGTGCGGGCACGCTGTTCGCGGCGGCCAGCGCGCCGCCCGGGTCGTCCACGCCGGCGGCCCCGAGGATCTCGCGGACGGCCGGGTCGGGCAGCCGCTCCAGACCGCGCAGCACGTAGGCGGCGCGGACCGGGCCGGACAGGGCGGACAGCTGCTGGTCCAGAGCGAGTTCGTCGGCACCGCCCGAGCGCGGGAACAGCCGCAGGCCCCACACCTGGGGGAGCAGCGGCGGGAGCTGGGCGAGGCGGGACAGTCCCCTGCGGGGGCGGGCCGACTCCAGGGCGGCCCGCAGGACCCGCTCGCGCAGATAGACGTACCCCGGGTCGCCGTCCCCGCCCGGGGCCTGGGCCGGGATCGGGGCCGGCTGCTTGCTTCCCCGGGGAAGGGCCCGCTGGGCGAGGGCGTGTGCGGTCAGGACGCGGCGGCTGCGGCCGAGCTGCGGGGGCAGCACGAGGTAGGCGAGCCGGACCAGCCGGGGGTAGTGCTCGACGAGCGCGGCCTCGGCCTGCTCGAGATCGACCGGACCGGCGGAGACGGGTGCGTGATGGTGGGCTACATCCTGTGACTGCACGTCGGGAGAACGAGCGACCCGTCGGTTGGTCACCGCCGGACGGGTGGTTCCCCCGCGGGCCCGGCCAGGGCCCGCGAGGTTCGCCGTCGACCGTCGGCAGCGCGGCAGGTGGGCGGCGAGGGCGCCGGGGGCGCGGGACAGGTTCTCGCGGCCCGGTCCTGGTTCACCGCGTCACCTTCGCACGGCCGTGTGCGCCGTCGAGGGATTTGAGCGGATCGGGGGCGGGAGCCGTATCCGAAGGAGCTGGGGCATGCTGGGTTCACCTGGACCGGAGGAACAGATGAGGTTGACGCGACTGACGCTCGGCGCCGCGGCGCTGCTGGCGCTGGCCGGCTGCAGTTCGGGCGGGGACACGAAGGCGGTGCCGCCGACCGCGACCGGCAGTCTGGAGCGCCTGGCCGCCGAGGTGAAGTGCAAGCCGAACATGCAGACCGACGCCGACGAGATCCGCCAGGCCCTGTGCCGCAACGGCGACGGGAAGTTCATCCTCGCCACCTTCGCCACCGACCGCGGCCAGCGGGAGTGGATCAACGACGCCAAGGACTACGGCGGTCACTACCTGGTCGGCCGCAAATGGGTCGCCGTCGGCGAGGACGGGGTGGTCAAGGCGCTGCGCGGCACGCTCGGCGGCGATCTGGAGGCCGGTGCCGACCATCACGCGCACAGCGGCTGACACGGTCGTCCGCGCCGTTCGCGGACATGGCGAAGGCCGGTGACGGGGGGGGATCGTCACCGGCCTTCTGTCATGCGTCCCTTGCGGGGATCATGCGCAGTTCTGACCGTTGTTGATGCAGTTCGCGATCTTGTTGGCCAGACCGTTCTTCGTGACGCTGATGAAGTCGTCGTGGTCCGTGGCCGCCTTGTGCAGCTGCTCCGGGAAGCCGTCCACCGCGTAGGCGTTCTTCACCTGGCCGTTCTGGATGGCCGGCGGCTGGATGTTGTACACCAGGCGCATCGTCAGCTGCGGGATCGCCTTGAAGCCGTTCTGGCAGTTGCCGTTGGCGTCGGCGAACGCGACATGCGTGCGGTGGTTGGCGCTGTCGGCGTTCTGGCCGTCCCAGCAGCTCTGGAAGGCGAACGTCCGCACCACCTTGCTGCCCTGCGGGCAGATCGGGTACTGCGTGGTCAGCTGGACCTTGTTCTCGAAGCCCGTGCAGCTCCAGTGCGCGTTGGCGTTGGCCAGACCGTTGGTGGTGGTCTTGGCGTCACCGGTGATGATCCGCAGGAACTGCGGCATCGCCGTGACCTTGCTCTTCGGGCTGCCGACGTACTTGATCTGGGCCTGCACCGGCGTCAGGATCTTGCCGACGTTGCCCTCCTTGCCGCCGCCGTCCCGGTTCTGGTCGAAGTCCTGCGTACCGTCCTGGACGCGGACCACCGGCCAGTAGTACGACGAGACGTCGTTGCGGTTCTGGCAGCTGGTGCCGCCCTGCAGGAACGTCTGGTTGCTGGAGAAGGCGTTGACCTTCTGGTTGCCGACGTAGTCGTGCAGGTGGTGCGCGCCGTTGGCGACACCGGGCGCCACGATGACGTTGTCGGTGTTGAAGTTCTTGTTGGCGTTCACACCGCAGCGCGTGGTGAACGTGCCGGTCGACGCGTTGCGGGAATTGCGGGGCTTGCCCTGCACGTTCGGCTGGACCTTGGTGATGTCCACGAAGTCGGCCGCGACCGGGCCGTTGCCGGCCTGCCCGCCGATGTTCTGCTGCTGACCGTTCCCGCCCTGCTGCTGGCCGCCGCCCTGCTGCTGGCCGCCGTTGTTGTTCTGCTGCTGGCCGCCGTTCTGCTGCTGGCCGCCGTTCTGCTGCTGGCCGCCGTCGTTGTTCTGCTGCTGGCCGCCGGCGGTCGTCTGGTTGGCGGTCTGCGCCGTACACGCGGCGAGCGCGTCCAGGCTGCTGGGCGCGGTACCGCCGGCGCGGGTGATCTCCAGCTTGATCCGGTCGAGGATCGCCTTACGCCGGTCCTTGAGCGGCTGCAGGATGGAGTTCTGCACGAAGCTCGCGTCTTTGGCCTGCGCGTCCCGCGTGGTCGCCAGTCGCTGGTAGGCGTCAGTGATCTGGCGGTCGAGGCTGGACAGTTCCCCGGCGACCTCGGTACGGGCCTGGTTCGGCACGTTGGTCAGCTTCTGGCCGACGTCCGGGCAGGAGATCGTCGCGACCTGGGCCGTCGAGGCCTTGGTCTGGTTGCCTCCCCACGACTGGTTGCTCGACTCGTGCGCCGAGGCGTAGAAGTTCGCCCAGATCAGCCCGCCCCCACCGAGCGCTAGGGCCGCCGATGCGGCTATGGCCTTGGTGGCCAGCGGCGTACGGCGTTTTCGTGTGTTGCGTCCCATGGAACTCCTCTGACTTCCTTGCGGGGCAGCATCGAGGCGCCCGACAGGAGTGAAGCGGCGTCCTTCCATACGGACGCCGCCCCGGAGGTGTTCAGCGTTCTCACGAATTCGTCACGGGATCAGTGGCATTCCGTCGCAACAACTGTCGCCTGAGCAGCAGAGGTTCGGCCGGATCAGCGGTAGCGGTCGAGAGCGGCGAGCACCGTCGGAACCCGCCGGTTCTCGCCGTCCGGCATCTTGATGTCCAGTGATGCCCAGTTCGGCGAAGATGCCGGAGGTGTGCTCGGCAATGGCCCGTTCCGTCACCCCGTGCTGGGCCGCGATGCTGCGAGCGGGAACCGGCGCCGATCACCGCACCGCCCCTGCCGTCGTCGGTGACCGTGACCCGCAGCCGGCCGTCAGTCGTCCGAGGACCCCTCTCGCAGAGTGGAGTCAGCTATGCCCCGCCTCCGGCCAGCACCTTCGCCTCCACCTCGGGGTCCAGGCCCTTGCTGGTCCGGTCCGGCCGCTGCGGCGCCGTACCGCCGATCTCCGTCAGCCACCGCCAGGTGTCGGCGACGGTCTCACCGGCCGGCCGGCACACCAGCCCGGTGGCCACCGCCCGGGTCACGTCGGCGCGGTGCACGCCGTCGTACAGTTCGCCGCCCGGCGGCACCCACACCGGCAGCTCGGTCCACGGCTCGATCCCGGCGTCCAGGATCACCTGCGGGTCGGTCCAGCGCAGCTCCGCGTCCGCGCCGGTGGCCTCCAGGCACGCCTGGAGCAGCTCGCCCATGGTGGTGTGGCCGGGCGGGCACACCAGGTCGTACGGCCCGCTCAACTCCCTTTCCACCGCGCCGAGCAGCCAGTCGGCGAGATCGCGCGCGTCGATGTACTGCAGCGGCAGGTCCCGCGGTCCGGGGGCCAGCACCGGGCCGCCGCGGGCGATCCGGGTCAGCCACCAGGGCAGCCGGCCGACGTTCTCGTACGGGCCGAGGATCAGTCCGGCCCGGACCAGCAGCGAGTCCGCCGCACCGAAGGCCCCTACGGCTGCCAGTTCGCCGCCGCGCTTGTCCCGTGCGTACTCCGTCGCCTCGGCGTCGGCGGCGGCACCCTCGACCAGCGGGGCGTTCTCGGCGGCCTCGACGGGCCAGGGCCAGGCGTACACCGACCGGCTGGAGACGTACACGTACCGTCCGGCGCGGCCGCGCAGCAGCCGCGCCGCCTCGGCCACCGCACGCGGGGCGGCCGACCAGGTGTCGACCACGGCGTCCCAGCCGGCGCCGTCCGCCGCGAGGGCGGCGAGACCGCCGGGAGCGGTACGGTCGCCGTGCAACGACCGCACCCCGGGCGGGGCTTGGTGCCGTCCCCGGTGGAAGACGGTCACCTCCCAGCCGCGCCCGAGCGCGGCCTCCACGACGGCCCGCCCCACGAACTCCGTACCGCCCAGCACAAGAAGTCTCATACCGGTGATCGTGCCCGGTCCGGGCCCTGACCGGTACGGGACTCTGCCGAGAGCAGAGCCGGGGTCGGCCCGCCGGGGCGGGAGCCCGGAGCCGCAGAAGGGTCAGCGGCCGGCCGGCGGGGTGTACTTGTAGCCGACGCGGCGCACGGTCTGGATCGTCTGGCGGTGCTGGGCGCCGAGCTTGCGGCGCAGCCGGGCGATGTGCACGTCCACGGTGCGGCCGTCGCCGACATGGCCGTACCCCCACACCGTGGTGACCAGCTGGTCGCGGGTGTGCACCCGGTGCGGGTGAGCCACCAGGTGCGCGAGCAGCTCGAACTCCAGGTAGGTCAGGTCGAGTTCGCGGCCGTCGACGTCGGCGGTGCGCTGCACGGGGTCGATCCGCACCAGCGGCTCGGTGCCGGGGTCCGCCCCGGCCTCCGGCTCGTCGGGGACCGCGACCGGCAGGAACGGGGGCCGCTGGTCGGCCGGGACCAGCACCAGGTAGCCGACCATGGGCGGCTGGCCCGGCAGGGTGGGCAGGGTGTGCTGCGGCGCGGGCAGCCAGGTGGCGCCGGGCGGCAGGAAGTCCGCGACGTCGACCACCTCGTCCCGGTCGACGGCACGCAGCCGGTGCCGGGTGCCGTTCGAGGCGGGGGACTTCAGGGTGGCGGTGGAGAGAGAACGAGTGGTCGCCATGAAGGGTCAGCTCATTTCGCGCGAGGAGTTCGTCGGGCAGGGCGACGGCCGCGACTCGTGGTCGGGCGCGCCGGGGGACCTACGTCATTCCGCGCTGGCCGAAGGCCGGGGGTACGGCTTTAGAGGGCCCGCGCGTTCATCGCGCAGCGACACACACGGTCGAAGTCGTGGTGCTGACGGGAGGGCCAGAACGGCTCGAGGTCATGGCGACCCGTCGCGGTGATCTTCTGGAAGCCGACCATGGGCCCATTGAAGCAGAGGCTTGCCGCGGGCAGGAGCCTTCTCTCACTGCTTGGACGCTCCTTTGGTGTGAACTTGACGTTGCGTGTGCCCGGCAGTCCGGGGTGCTGTGCTGGTCAGCGGCTTGCGGACGCCTCTGGACGTCCGGAACGGCGTCTCACTCCTCGGACAGCGTGACCGCATCCGGCCGCCCTCCTTCCCCCGGTCGGCTGCCCCGGCCGGTCTCCCCAGGGCGTACGGCATGCGCGAGGGGCGCCCGCTGTGACAGCGGGCGCCCCTCGGATACGGCTGGGCGGATCAGGCCTGGCCGGCCTTCTCCAGCGCGGAGCAGCAGGTGTCCACCAGCAGGCGGGTCACCACGTACGGGTCGACGTTGGCGTTCGGGCGGCGGTCCTCGATGTAGCCCTTGCCGTCCTTCTCGACCTGCCACGGGATACGGACCGAGGCGCCCCGGTCGGAGACACCGTAGGAGTACTTGTCCCACGGGGCGGTCTCGTGCAGGCCCGTCAGGCGATCGTCGATGCCGGCGCCGTAGTTCTTGACGTGGTCCAGCGGCTTGGAACCCTCACCGAGCGACTCGCACGCGGTGATGATCGCGTCGTAACCCTCGCGCATCGCCCTGGTGGAGAAGTTGGTGTGCGCGCCCGCGCCGTTCCAGTCGCCCTTGACCGGCTTCGGGTCCAGGGTCGCGGAGATGCCGAAGTCCTCGGCGGTGCGGTACAGCAGCCAACGGGCCACCCACAGCTGGTCGGAGACCTCCAGCGGGGCGAGCGGGCCGACCTGGAACTCCCACTGACCGGGCATGACCTCGGCGTTGATGCCGGAGATGCCGAGGCCGGCCTTGAGGCAGTTGTCCAGGTGGGCCTCGACGACGTCCCGGCCGAAGATCTCGTCGGCGCCGACACCGCAGTAGTAGCCGCCCTGCGGGGCCGGGAAGCCGTTCTCGGGGAAGCCGAGCGGGCGGGTGCCCTCGAAGAAGGTGTACTCCTGCTCGATGCCGAAGATCGGCTCCTGGGCGGCGAACCGCTCGGCGACCTCGGCCAGCGCGGCGCGCGTGTTGGAGCGGTGCGGGGTCATGTCGATGTCGAGGACCTCGCACAGCACCAGGATGTCGTCGCCGCCGCGGATCGGGTCCGGACAGGTGAAGACCGGCTTGAGCACGCGGTCCGAGGAGTGGCCCTCGGCCTGGTTGGTGGAGGAGCCGTCGAAGCCCCAGACCGGCAGCGCGTCGAGACCGGCCGGGGCACCCGTGATGATCTTCGTCTTGGAACGGAGCTTGGCCGTCGGCGCGGTGCCGTCGATCCAGATGTACTCAGCCTTGAAGGTCACGGAGGACACATCCTTCGGGGTGGGTCGGGTGCACGCGCGGTGCTGCGGCGCTGCGGCACCGGTGCGCCGCTCGATCTGCCGCGCAGCTTGGCAACGGGCCGTTTCCCGGCCATTGCTCGAATGTGAACCCCGTGTTACCTGGCCCTTTTGTGTCCCGTCTCACGTTGTGAGGCGGGTTCGGGCGGGTTATGGGGATGCCGGGAGAGACCCGGAGGTACGAGTTCCGGCAGGTCCCGGGAAGGGCTCACGCCTCCCCGGACGCAGCCTCACGCGAGGCCGCCTCGCGCACCCCGCCGAGAAAGCCGCGGATCGCCGACAGTTGCCGCTCGTCGTATCCCCGCAGCAGTTCCACCGACCGTTCGATCAGCGGCCCGAAGAAAGCCTGGCCCAGCTCGACCGCGCGGTCCTCCACCTCGATCACGACCCGCCTCCGGTCCCGCTCACCGCGCACCCGCCGCACCTGGCCGGCCCGCTCCAGCCGGTCCACGAGCGCCGTGGTCCCCGCCGAGTTGAGGCCGAGCGCGGCCCCGAGCCGTCCGGCGGTCGTCTCCTCGCCCGCGCGCTGGGCGTCCATGAGCGCGATCAGGGCGCGCACGTCCGTGGAATGCATGCCGTTCCGGTGCGCGAAACGGGCGCTGTGCAGGCCGAGTTCGACGGCGACGGCACGCAGCAGATGAACGATCTCCATCTCGGGCGCGGAATCCGGTCCGGGCGGGGTCGGCATGGGGGGCCTCCTGACCTATCATCTCGCTCATCGAATATCTCGCTGAACGAGATAATAGGGGGTGCTTCCGCATGCCGCGGACGAGTGGGTACGACGCCGAGGCCTTCCGGGTCGCGTACGACAAGGTGCTGGCGAAATGGCCGGCGGACCGCGAGACCCTGACGGTGGCGACACCTTTCGGCGGCACCCGGGTCAACGCCTGCGGTCCGCGCGAGGCGCCCCCACTGGTTCTGCTGCCGGGCGGCGGCGCGGCGACCTCCGTGTCCTGGTACGCGCAGGTGGACGCCCTGGCCCGGGTGCGCCGCGTCTACGCCCCCGACCTGATCGGCGCCCCGGGCCTGAGCGTCCCGGCCGGCGACCGTCACCCCCGTACGGTCGCCGACCTGGCCGCCTGGCTGGACGCCCTGCTGGACGGCCTGGACGTGGCATCGGCCGACGTGGGCGGTCACTCGTACGGTGCCTGGATCGCACTGCACCATGCCCTGCGCACGCCGGCCCGGGTGCGTCGCCTGTTCCTCCTGGACCCGACCCAGTGCTTCGCCGGGTACAAGGCGACGTACCTGCTCCATGCCGTGCCGATGCTGCTGCGGCCCTCACCCCGCCGGGTCCGCGCCTTCCTGGAGTGGGAGACCGGGGGAGCGGTTCCGGATCCCGACTGGCTCCGCCTGCAGCAGGCGGCCGTGGGCTTCCCGTCCGTGAAACCGGTGACGGGCCCGCGCCCGGCACCGGACGCGTTGCGCACCCTGAACGTGCCGGTCCTGCTGCTCGTGGCCGCGAGCAGCAGGACCCATGACCCCACCACGGTGACGGCCAGGGCCGGTGCGACGCTGCCGCGCGTGGAGACCGTCGTACTGCCGGACGTCTCCCACCATGCGCTGCCGCAAGCGGCACCAGCCGGTCTGGCCCGTCACCTCACTGCGTTCCTGTCCGGTGGCTGAGCCTCACCCCACCTTCTCGATGACCGCGCGGCGGATGAGGAACTTGCCGGGTTCCCGGACCTGCTCGAAGGCGGCGTTGTTCAGCAGGACACAGCTGCCGGAGACCGAGGTCACCTTCACCGTGGTGGACTTGTTGTTGTCCAGGTTGGTGACCTTCAGGGTGGTGCCGGCCGGGAACTGGCTGCTGGACGCGGCCGGGGCGCCGCCCTCGCCGGAGAGCGTCACGGTGGAGCCCTTGCACACCTGCTGGCCGGAGGCCGCGGCGTCGCCGCCGTTGTTCCCCGCCCCGCCGGCCTGCTGGTCGCCCTGCTGGGCGCCGCCGGCCTGCTGGCCGTTGCCCTTCTGACCCGCGTTGCCCTGCTGGCCGTTGCCTTGCTGACCCGCGTTGCCCTGCTGGCCGTTGCCCTGCTGGCCCGCGTTGCCCTGCCCGGTCTGGGAGCCCTGAGCCGACTCCCCAACGGTGCATCCCGCAGCCTTCTGCTGGACCTTGATCTGCTTGATGACCGCCTCGCGGTTGGCGATCCGGGCCGCCGACTGCGCGTCCGGGTTCGCCTTCTGGTCCGCGATGAACTTGTCGTTGTTGCCGTGGGCCGTGGCCAGCCCCTGGCATACGGTCGAGTCCCCGGCGGACAGCGTCTTGGCGTTCTGCGGGCTCGCGGCGTTCGAGGTGGACGCCAGCGCGAAGGCCCCGCCGCCCGCCACCGCCGCGGCACTGACGAGCAGCGCGATCTTCTTCTTCGTGCCGAGAGTTCTCCTACGCGACATGCGCGCCTCCTGAAGAGGTAGGGGAGCGTACGTCGC
The DNA here is from genome assembly GCF_055566415.1 of Streptomyces sp. NPDC027663. Lineage (NCBI taxonomy): Bacteria > Bacillati > Actinomycetota > Actinomycetes > Kitasatosporales > Streptomycetaceae > Streptomyces > Streptomyces sp. NPDC027663. The sequence goes on from NZ_JBVHSK010000001.1 coordinate 1,010,322, forward strand.
TATGTACGAGATGCCGAACGAAGTTACTCAGCGGTCGCCGGAGTCGCTGAAGTAACCTGCGTCACAACGGAGATGAGCGCACCTCAGCTCTTGTTGTGATCGAGGGCCTCGCGCACGGCTTCCTCGCTGCGTGCCACCAGCGCCGTTCCGTCGTCAGCGGTGATGATCGGGCGCTGGATGAGCTTGGGGTGCTCGGCGAGCGCGCTGACCCACCGGTCCCGTGCGCTCTCGTCACGCGGCCAGTCCTTGAGTCCCAGTTCCCCGGCGGCGGCCTCCTGGGTGCGGGTGATGTCCCACGGCTCGAGGTTCAGCCGCTCCAGCACGGCCCTGATCTCGGCCTCGCTCGGCACGTCCTCCAGGTAACGCCGGACGGTGTACTCGGCCCCTTCGGCGTCGAGCAGGCTGATCGCGCTGCGGCACTTGGAACAGGCCGGATTGATCCAGATCTCCATGCGGCACACGGTACGCGTCTTCCCGAGGTGCTTCCCGGCAGGACCGTGCGGCCCTGTTCACCGATCCAGCCTGTTCGAATTACTACTGTCTCTCGCGTGCCCCTCGAGCCGCGTGTGACACGGCGACAACTTCCATGCTGACCTGGCGCTTTGGCAGGCTCGTGGACTCCCCGGATGTCAGTGCCCGGCAGTAAAATGGAGGAACTGTTCGAGGGCAGGCACCGCACCCGGTGTGTGTCCTTACCGCGACAGGAGGATGCCTGTGCCCGCTGCCGCCCTGAAGCCGAAGCCGTTGCCGACCCAGTCCACCGTCCAGCGTTCCGTGCTGTTCGACTCGCCGTACGAGCCCGTGGCGAAGCGGCCGCTGCCGGCCGGACAGCCGCGCGAGTGGTACGTCACGCACAACCGGCGCCTGAAGGCCATGCGTCTCGCGATAGCCCTGCTCGACTCCGGGGTCTATCTGCCGGGCCAGGCCCGCAACGAGACGATCCACAGCACGGCGGAACGGATCGGGATGCGCCCGCCGTCCGACACCACGTGCCACATGGTGCGCGCACTGATGCGCTACTCGCGCTGAGCCGGGACCGGGTGCCCCGCGGCGGACCGCGGGGCACCCGGCGCCGTCATGACGCCAGCTGCCGCTCCAGCGGAGTGCGCAGGCGCGGGGTGACCCGGGTCGTCCCCAGCAGCCCGCCCAGCCGCCCGGCCTCCGCCGCCACCGCGGCCGTGGCCTCGCGGCGGTCGCCGTCCTGAGGAATCCGCCAGACGATCTCGCCGTCCGCGCGCTGCGCCCAGCCGCCCACCACCCGGCCGTTCCACCACACCGTCGGACCCACGTTGCCGCTGCGGTCGAAGAGCAGGGGCCGCAGCGCCGGATCCAGATACCAGTCGCGCTGCTGCCAGCCCATCGCCGTCGGGTCCAGGGCGGGCAGCAGCGCCGCCCAGGGCTCCCCGGGATCCGCCACCGGCTCCGCGTCCCCCGCGGCGACGTACCCCGTGCCCTCGTCCAGCGCCACCGTCTCGGCGCCGATCGCGGACAGGGCGCGGCGCACCTCGGTGACCCGCCAGCCGGTCCACCACTTCAGGTCCGCCTCGGTCGCCGGACCGCACGCCCGCAGCCAGCGGTGCAGCAGACCGGCCTGGGCCTCGGCCACGTCCAGCTCGGGGTGGGGCGGGGCAGGGGCCCAGCGGAACTGGCTGGACGTCCAGGAGCCGAGCGGCCGGCCCCGGACCACCTTGCCCTCCACGCCCATGAGGCGCAGCAGTCGCGTCGAGACCGTGTGGACGCCCTCGTAGCTCTTCCCGGCCGCGTACACGAACTGCTCGCGCAGGCGGGGCTCGTCCGCCGCCAGCTCCGCCGCCGTCGCCTGACCCCGCCGGGCCAGCGCGGCCAGCGCGGCCTCCTCGACCTCCGCCAGCCAGTCCGCGTCCGGGGCGCCGGCGCTCGCCATGTCCCGGAGCAGGGCCGCGCGGGCGCGGGCGGCCACCGCCAGGCCCGTCGACGCGTGGACGACGGCCGTCAGCCCGGCGGGGAACACGAACACCGTGTGCCGCATGCCGTGCATCCGCACCAGCGTGCCGTCGTCGTACAGCGCCCGCTCCGTCTCCGGCACCGCCTTGGCCGGGTCGGCCAGCCGCGCGGTCACCGCCAGGAACACCGTCGCCGGGTCCGTGGCGTGCAGGGCCACCAGGGAGTCCGCGACCTCCTCGGGCGTCGCCGCCCGGGCCGGACCCGCGAGACGGTGCCGCAGAGCCAGCCGGGCCCGCCGCTCCGCCACGCCGATGTGCCGCCGTACGTCCGTCATGCCGGCCTCCCCATGGCTCACGATCCGTTGCCGCCATGGTCGCCGATGCCACTGACAGCCGCACTGCCCGGCCGCGGACCCGCGTTCGGATTGTCCACCGCCGCCCGGCCGACCGGCCGTCCCGTCACCGGCCGGCACCCGCCGCTTCCCGGCGTGGCCACGGGATCACAGGCCCAACCGGTGCGCGGTGCCGGGGAGTCCGAGGCGCGTGTACCGGGCACGGGCGGACAGCGCGGCCTCGACGGTCCCTGCCGTGGCCCGCACGGATCCCCCCCGGTGGCCCGCACGGACCCCTGCCGTGGCCCGCACGCGCGGAAAACGGGATGCACCGGCGGTCACGCCCTCCCTACGCTGAACAAACGGAGGCGAAACCGACACACTCCTCCCTATTCCCGTCTTCCCCCTTCACCGCAACGGAGGTCCGTCATGCGTGGCATCGTCGCGTCCGGGACCGTCGTCCTGGTGGTCCTCGGAACCGGAAACCATCTCTGGTGGCTCGCCGCCGTCGCGCTGCTGTACCTGTACGCGACACACCGGCCCGGCACCCCTCGTACGACCCCGCCCCCTGGGCCCGGCGCTCCGCCCGACAGCTACCGGGTCTACCGGGACCGCCGGGACCGGCAGGCCCGGTGGGAGCGCCGCTACCGTCGTGAACGGCCCTTCGAGGTCCGCCGGCAGGAGCGGGAGAAGAGCAGGTGAGCCAGGGCGTCGCCGGCCGTCACAGGCCGGGGGCGCCCCACACCGGGAACCAGCGGCTCAGGTCCTGCTCGACCCGCAGATCGTTTCCGAGCGCCGCCTTCACCTGCAGCTCCAGCGCGCTGTCCCGCCGTTCGGCGGCGCCGGGCAGGGGAGCGAACGGATAGAACGTCCCGCGCTTGTAGAGGTAGACGAGTGCCAGCTTCCGGCCGGTGTCGTCCGTGAACCCGGCGAGCGAGCACAGCAGTTGCGGGCCGAAGCCGTCGGCCTCCATCGCACTGTTCACCGCGTGCAGGTCGCCGACCAGCGCCGGCAGGTCGTCGGGGGAGCGGCGGGACACCAGCCAGGAGTAGCCGTAGCCGTCCCGGCTCAGCTCCACGGGCGGGCCGGTGCGGTCGGCGTCCGCGTCCAGCAGCGCCTGCACCTCGCGGTGGGTCTGCTCGAAGGCCGCCCCCTCCACGGTGGCGAAGCACACCGCTCCATGGCCGGTCGGGGTGAAGCCGGCCGACGCCTGCAGCGCCACCGCCGCCGAGGGCAGTGCGAACAGCTGGTCGAGGTCGGGCAGGACCGGTTTCGTACGGCCCAGCAGGATGTCCAGCAGCCCCACCGCTCACCCCGCCTTCCCCGGCGTGGCGGCCTGGCCCAGCTCCGCCGAGATCCGGCCCAGCTGCTCCAGCCGCTGCTCCAGGGTCGGGTGGGTGGAGAAGAACCGCTCGATGCCGGGCTCCCGGCCGGTCGCCGGGGTGAAGTAGAACGCGTTGAACGCCTGGGCCGTCCGCAGGTCCTTGGTCGGGATCCGCGCGATGTCCCCGGATACCTTGGTCAGCGCCGACGCCAGCGCCGAGGGCCGGCCCGTCAGCTGTGCCGCCGCGCGGTCGGCCGCCAGCTCCCGGTACCGGGACAGCGCCCGGATCAGCACGAAGCTGAGCGCGTACACGGCCACCGAGACGCCGAGTATGGCGGCGAAGACGGCGGCGGTGTTCTGGTCCCGGCGGCCTCCGCCGAACACCTGTGAGTAGAAGGCGAACCGTACGACCAGGCCGGCGATCACCCCGAGGAAGGACGCCACCGTGATCACGGCGACGTCCTTGTGCGCCACGTGCGACAGCTCGTGCGCGAGTACGCCCTCCAGCTCCGCCGGCTCCAGCCGCCGCAGCAGACCGGTGGTCACGCAGACCACGGCGTGGTCGGGATTGCGCCCGGTCGCGAAGGCGTTCGGCATGTCCATCTCGGACACGGCGACGACCGGCCCCGGCATGTCGGCGATCGCGCCCAGCCGGTCCACCACGGCGTGCAGCTCCGGGTACTCCTCGCGTTTCACGACCCGGCCGCGCATGGCGAACATCGCGATCCGGTCGGAGAACCAGAACTGTGCCACGAACACCGCCGCGATCACGACGGCGACCAGCACCCAGGACTTCAGCAGCACGATCAGCGCGGCGACGAAGCCCACGTACAGCAGCCCGAGCAGGAACAGCGTCAGACCCATGCGTACGGTCAGGCGCCGGTCGCTCTCAAAGCGGCTCTGCATCTTGCATCACCCCGCAGTCAGGCACTCGTCCCGCTGTCCAGTGTGCACCTGCCGTTTCCGGTGAACCCCATGAAGTGGTCCGGAACGGCACCAGGAGGAGCAAAGGGTGCCCGCGGGGTCGCGGTGCGGCGATCGCCGGCCGTGGTCTCGCGGTGCGGCGGCCGCCACTCGTCGTCTCGGGGTGCGGCGGCCGCCACTCGTCGTCTCGGGGTGCGGCGGCCGTCAGTAGGAGGAGCGCATCTGCACGTAACCCAGCAGCACGATCACCACGGCCACGCAGCCGAGTACCACGGCCGTCGACACCCACGACGACCGGCGGGGCGCCGCCGGACCCGGGTCGGCGCGGAAGGGTGCCGGATTCGGCGGGTTCTCCTTCCAGCGGGCGGCGAGCATCCGGGCCCGGGCGGAGGGCTCCTTGTGCTCGGCCGAGTTCGCCCAGGTGTGATCGAAGTCGCGCTCCCAGTCGTCCTGTTCCGACATCCCCGTTCAACCTCTCTCGTCCGGCAGAGTCCGGAGGGATGATCCCCCGACAATAGGAAGTCTGGGAAGCGGCAAAGGTTGCACGGGGGCGGCGAGCCGGCGGCCGGAGTGGCGGAAACGGTTGCACAGGGGCCGCCGGCCGGTCGGCCGAAGTGGTGCAAACGGTGCACGCGGGATCCGGGCCGGTCAGCGGGAGTGGCGGAAACGGCTGCGGTACTCGGTGGGGGTCGTGTCGAGCCGGCGCCGGAACGCCCTGATGAGGGTGTCGGTCGTACCGAAGCCGCACGCGCACGCGATGCGTTCCAGGGTGTCGTCCGTGGTCTCGAGCCGGTTCCGTGCCGCTTCGACGCGGGCCGCCTCTACGTAGGCGGCCGGGGTGGTGCCGAGTTCCGTCTTGAAGATCCGGGTGAGCTGGCGCTCGCTGACGTGGGTATGGAGGGCGAGGTCGGCGATGGTCAGCGGCTCGGCGATGTGCTCGGTGACGAAGTGGCGCAGCTCCGTCATGCGCCGCGTCGTCGAGACGGGCTCGATGGGCACGCTGAACTGGCTCTGACCGCCCGGCCGCTTCAGGTACATGACCAGCTGACGGGCCACCCGCAGGGCGACGGCCTCGCCGTGGTCCTCGGCGACGAGCGCGAGCGACAGGTCCAGACAGGCGGTGATGCCCGCGCCGGTCCACACACCGCCGTCGCTGATGAAGATCGGGTCGGCGTCGACCTCGACCGAGGGGTGCTCGGTGGCGAGCTGCTGCGCGGTCGACCAGTGGGTGGTGGCCCGTCGGCCGTCGAGCAGCCCGGCGGCGGCGAGCAGATGGGCGCCGACGCAGACGGACGCGATGCGGCGGGTCCGGTCGGCGAGCGTCTTCACCCAGCCGACGAGGGCCGGATCGGTCAGGGCGTGCACCCGGCGCTGCTCGTCGACCTCGACCGAGCCGGGCACCAGCAGGGTGTCGATGGTGCGCCGCGACGCCTGCGCGAAGGTCACGTCGGGCAGCACCCGGACCCCGGCGGCGGTCGTGACCGGGTCCAGGGTCTCGGCGGCCAGGACCACCTCGTAGCCGGTGGCGTCGTCGGTCTCCCGGCGGAGCAGCGCGAACACCTCGGGCGGACCGGTGACATCGAGCAGGTCGACGCCGTCGAACAGCATGATGACGACGAACCGCCGGACACCGCTCATGTGCTCTCCCCTCGGCAGACACCGCCGGGCCGGCCGCCCGGCGCATGTCCGGATCTGCAAGTTACATGACATTGCTGCCATGCAGGGCAGCTCATAGCGTGGTCGCCGTACCCACGACACCTCGGCAGAAAGGGCAGCCATGCCCACCACGACGCTGCGCGAACTGAACGGCTTCGACCAGACCCCGGCCTCGCTCGCCGCCTCGACGCTGATCCTGGTCGACTACCAGAACACCTACACGCGGGGCGTGATGGAGCTGGAGGGCTGGGACGCCGCCCTCGACGCCGCGGCCGACCTGCTGGCCAGGGCGCGGGCCGCGGGTGCCCGGGTCGTCCACGTCATCAACGACGGCGGCGAGGGCACTCCGTACGACATCCGCGCCGAGATCGGCCGGATCCACCCCCGCGTGGCCCCCGTCGACGGGGAGCCCGTCGTCGTCAAGGGCGTACCCAACGCGTTCCTCGACACCGACCTCGCCGAGCACGTGGACGCCGCCGGCCACAAGGACGTGGTGATCGCCGGGTTCATGACCCACATGTGCGTGCTGTTCACCGCGCAGGGCGCGTTCCTGCGCGGGAACAGGCCCACCGTGGTGGCCGACGCCTCCGCGACCCGGCCGCTGCGGACGGCTGTCGCCGAGGTCGGCGCCGAACAGGTCCACCACGGTGCGCTCGCGACCATCGAGGACCTCTACGGCGTGGTCGTCCCGTCGGCCTCCGCGCTGACCTGAGCCACCGGGCCGGCCACCCGCCCCGCACCCCGGGTCCGTCGGTCTGCTGCACGGCGGCACCGGCAGCGGGGAGCTGCCCTCCCTGCGACAGGCCCGCTGAACGGCACCACGAACACCGAGGCCCCGCCGCTCTCCCGGGAGAGCGGCGGGGCCTCGGCGGCGCTTCGGGGCGTCTGTCACACGTCGAAGTACAGCTCGAACTCGTGCGGGTGCGGACGCAGCTGCAGCGGCGCGATCTCGGTGGTGCGCTTGAGGTCGATCCACGTCTCGATCAGGTCCGGCGTGAACACGTCGCCCTGGAGGAGGAACTCGTGGTCGGCCTCGAGCGAGTCGAGGACGGCCGGGAGGGAGGTCGGGACCTGGGCGACGTTCGCGTGCTCCTCGGGAGCCAGCTCGTACAGGTCCTTGTCGATCGGCTCGGCCGGCTCGATCTTGTTCTTGATGCCGTCCAGACCCGCGAGGAGCAGGGCCGAGAAGGCCAGGTACGGGTTGCCGGAGGAGTCCGGGGCGCGGAACTCGACGCGCTTGGCCTTCGGGTTCGAGCCGGTGATCGGGATACGCATCGCGGCGGAGCGGTTGCGCTGCGAGTACACCAGGTTGATCGGCGCCTCGAAGCCCGGCACCAGACGGTGGTACGAGTTCACCGTCGGGTTGGTGAAGGCCAGCAGCGACGGGGCGTGCTTGAGGATGCCGCCGATGTAGTAGCGGGCGGTGTCCGACAGGCCCGCGTAGCCGGCCTCGTCGTAGAACAGCGGGTCGCCGTTGCTCCACAGCGACTGGTGCACGTGCATGCCCGAGCCGTTGTCACCGAAGATCGGCTTCGGCATGAAGGTCGCGGTCTTGCCGTTGCGCCAGGCCACGTTCTTCACGATGTACTTGAAGAGCTGCAGGTCGTCGGCGGCGGCGAGCAGGGTGTTGAACTTGTAGTTGATCTCCGCCTGGCCGGCGGTGCCCACCTCGTGGTGCTGGCGCTCGACCTTCAGGCCCTGCTTGTCCAGCTCCAGGGAGATCTCGGCGCGCAGGTCGGCGAAGTGGTCGACCGGCGGGACCGGGAAGTAGCCGCCCTTGTAGCGGACCTTGTAACCACGGTTGTTCTCCAGGGCGCCGGTGTTCCAGGCACCCGCCTCGGAGTCGATGTGGTAGAAGGACTCGTTCGCGCCCGTCGCGAAGCGGACCGAGTCGAAGACGTAGAACTCGGCCTCGGGACCGAAGTACGCGGTGTCCGCGATGCCGGTCGACGCGAGGTAGGCCTCCGCCTTCTTCGCCACGTTGCGCGGGTCACGGGAGTACTGCTCGCCCGTGATCGGGTCGTGGATGAAGAAGTTGATGTTGAGGGTCTTGTCGCGGCGGAACGGGTCCACCCGGGCGGTGGACAGGTCGGCGCGCAGCGCCATGTCGGACTCGTGGATGGCCTGGAAACCGCGGATCGACGATCCGTCGAAGGCCAGCTCCTCGTCCGGGTCGAACGCCTCAACGGGCACCGTGAAGTGCTGCATGACGCCCGGCAGGTCGCAGAACCGGACGTCGACGAACTTGACGTCCTCGTCCGCGATGAACTTCTTGGCCTCGTCGGCGTTCTGGAACATCCAGCTCCTCCTACTCCCGACCGTCGACGCCGGGGTGGTAGATCGTTCGTGCGGCCAGTGCGGTGGCACACGCTGGTCCCGACCCTAGGGACGGGTGATTTCTCGGGCGTGACCCGTTTGTTTCGCAGAAGTTAACCGGCCACCTGTCCACCGTAGCCCCGACACACCCCTGCGCGTAGTGCCCGAAAGCGGGCACAGTACCGTGGACGCGTGGACAACAGGCAGGCAATCGGATCGTGGCTCTCCGGGCCGCGCGCGGCCATGGAAGAGGCGGGCGCCGACTTCGGATACCGGGGCGAACAGCTCGGTCTCCCGGAGCAGGGACCGAACTCGCTCGCACGGCCCGGGCGGCGCCTCGGCGCCATCGCCGTGGACTGGGCGCTGTGCGTCCTGATCGCATACGGCCTGATCACCCACGGCTATGGCCCCGCTACGAGCAACTGGGCCCTCGGCATCTTCTTCGTCCTGAGCGCCCTGACCGTCGGCACGGTCGGCTCCACCCCCGGCAAGCGCCTCTTCGGCATCCGGGTGGTGGCCCTGCAGACCGGCACCGTCAGCCCGGGCCGCGCCCTGCTGCGCACGGTTCTGCTGTGCCTCGCCGTCCCCGCGCTGATCTGGGACCGCGACGGCCGCGGCCTGCACGACCGGCTCGCCAAGACGGTCGAAGTGCGGATCTGAACGCGGTGAACCCGGTGGCCCTGGGCCGCCGGGTCCGTTCCGCCGCCGCGCCGCCGCCGCGCTCAGCCCGTCCGCAGCACCGCCGCCAGCACCTCGCGCAGCCCGGCCTCCGGATCCCGTACGGCACCGGGGGAGCGCCAGGCCACGAACCCGTCCGGCCGCACCAGCACCGCCCCGTCGGCCGTGGTGCCGTGCGCTGCCGCCCAGTCGCTGCCGCCTCCCGGGCCCTCCGCGTCGTACGTCAGCTCCGCGTCCGCCCCGGCACCGATCCGGTACGCCTCCAGACGTACGCCGTCCGTGTCGGCGATGCGCCGGGCGGCGTCGTGCCAGGCCGTGCCGGCCTCCGACCCGGCGTCGCTGAGCAGCACCAGTGACCGCTCGTAGAGGTCGACCGTGGAGACCCGCTCGCCCCCGCGGCGCAGCCACAGGTGCGGGGCCCGGCTGCCCGGATCCGCGGTCAGCCGCACCTCTTCGGGTACGACCGGCTGGGCCTGGTCGGCGCCCACGACGGCGCCCTCCAGATAGCGGTAGGCGAGCACGACCGGGAGAATGCCGCTGCGCGGCCCGCCGCCGACCCCGGGAGTGGGGGCGAAACCGGGGTGGCTGTGCTCCACCGAGCGGGCCGAGGCGCGGGCGCTGGTGGCCATGGCGACCGGCCGGCGCTCGGTGTCGTACGTCTCCAGCAGCCCGGGCCCGGCCCAGCCCTCCAGGACGGCGGCCAGCTTCCAGGCCAGGTTGTGGGCGTCCTGGATACCGGTGTTCGAGCCGAACGCGCCCGTCGGGGACATCTCGTGCGCCGAGTCCCCGGCGAGCAGGACCCGGCCGGCCGTGTACCGCTCGGCGACGCGTTCGGCGGCACGCCAGGACGCCTTGCCGGTGATCTCGACGTCGAGGTCGGGGACGCCGACGGCCAGCCGGATGTGGCGCCGCAGCCGTTCCTCGGTGAACTCCTCCAGCGTCTCGCCCTGCTCCGGGTGCCAGGGGGCGTGGAACACCCAGTGCTCCTTGTTGTCGACGGGAAGCAGCGCGCCGTCGGCCTCGGGGTGGGTGAGATAGCAGCAGATGAAGCGCCGGTCGCCGACGGTGTCGGCGAGCAGCTTGGAGCGGAAGGTGACGCTCACGTTGGCGAAGAGGTCGCCGGGGCCGCTCTGCCCGATGCCGAGCTTGCGCCGGACCGGGCTGCGCGGGCCGTCGCAGGCCACCAGGTAGTCCGCACGGACCGTGTACAGCTCGTCGCTGTCGCGGTCCCGGACGAACGCGGTCACTCCTTCGGGGTCCTGCTCGAAGGATTCCAGCTCATGGAAGTAACGGAGGTCGCCGCCGAGCGCCCGGGCCCCCTTCAGGAGCACCGGTTCCAGGTCGTTCTGGCTGCACAGGCACCACGTCGTGGGGCTGAACCTCGCGAGTCCGCCGCCCGGGTCGATCTGCCGGAACAGCCACTCGCCGGCGTCGCCGACCAGGGTCGGGGTCTGCAGGATGCCGTGGTTGTCCGCGAGGAGCGAGGCCGCAGTCTTGATGTCCGGCTCGATGCCGGCCACCCGGTACAGCTCCATCGTCCGCAGGTTGTTGCCGCGGCCACGCGGGTGGATCGAGGTCCCGGAATGCCGCTCGACGAGCATGTGGGGTACGCCGAGACGGCCCAGGAACACGGACAGGGACAGGCCCACCAGAGAGCCGCCCACGACGAGGACGGGGACCTGGTGATCGGCTTTCTGCTGCATCAAGGCTCCAGTGGCAGGGGTGGGGATGTGGGGCGCTCTGGTGTTTCTGTGCCCTCTGGGAGGCCTTTCGCGTGCTCAATCACCCACGTGGTTCACGCGAGTCGCGCGCACCACGGGAAGAGGCACAGGATCAAGAAGCGCTGACGTCGCGTCATCGGCGGCCGGCGTTCGCCCCTGCCCCCGTCAAGGAGATGCGCAGCATGACCACCATGTCGGAAAAGCTTTCGGAGCAGTTGACGCAGCAGGTGTCGACACGGGTCTCCCAGTCCGTGTTCGACGGCTCCCGTCTCCGGGTCGTCCTTCTCGTGGACGTCCACGACGGCGCCCAGCAGCAGTTCCTGGAGGCCTACGAGCAACTGTGCAACCAGGTGGCGCAGGTACCCGGCCACGTCAGCGACCAGCTGTGCCAGTCGATCGAGAACCCCTCCCAGTGGCTCATCACGAGCGAGTGGGAGAGTGCCCCGCCGTTCCTCACCTGGGTGAACAGCGAGGAGCACGTCCGGATGGTGGAACCGCTGCACAGTTGCGTCCGGGACACCCGGTCGCTGCGCTTCCACATCGTCCGCGAGACCGGCGGCGAACCGGCCGAGGCCGCGACCCGGCGCCGGCTGCAGACCTCCCCGCGGATCGGCGACGGCGTCATCCGGCACGCGCTGACCTTCACCGTCAAGCCGGGCAGTGAGAAGGAGGTCAAGCGGATCCTCTCGGACTACGCCTCGCCCGAGGCGCGGGTCGACGAGACCACCCGGCTGTGCCGCACCTCCCTGTTCATGCACGGCAACCGTGTCGTGCGGGCCATCGAGGTGCGCGGCGACCTGCTCGCGGCCCTGCGGCACGTCGCCCGTCAGCCCGAGGTACGAGCCGTCGAGGAGGCCATCAACCCCTATCTGGAGCAGGAGCGGGACCTCGACGACCAGGAGTCCGCACGGGTGTTCTTCACCCGGGCGGCGCTGCCCGCCGTGCACCACGTCACCGCGGACGAACTCACCGAGGGCGAGCGGCAGGCGCTGTACTACCCGGCCCGGCCGGACAGCGGGATGCGGCTGGCGGAGCTGCTCGCCCAGCAGGACACGGCGGCGGCGGACGACCCGGACAGCCCGGTCCTGCGCAGCACGATCTTCCAGCGCGACGACGTCGTCGTACGGCTGGTCGACGTACGCCCCGGTCTGGGCGCCCGTGCCGCACTGCCGGAGCCCGCACGGCAGGCCGCGCTGAGCGCCCTGCTGGACGGCGAGCCCGTCGGCATGGACCTCGTCACCGACCGCCGCTCGCCGGACGCCTGACCCCGGCCGGCTCAGCACACCAACGGAGGAACGTCGTGATCAAACCCCTTCCGAAGATCGTGGACCTCAGCGAGACCGAGCCCAACACCCGACGCGGCGGCGATCTGCGCGCCATGCTCACCCCGGCCACGGTGGGCTCCACCAGCGGCTTCATGGGCGTGGCCATCATCAACCCCGGCGACCGCATCGGCGAGCACTACCACCCGTACTCCGAGGAGTTCGTGTACGTCGTCTGCGGCCGGCTGGAGGTGGACCTGGACGGCGAGCCGCACCCGCTGCGGCCCGAGCAGGGGCTGATGATCCCCATGAACATGCGGCACCGCTTCCGCAACGTCGGCGACGTGGAGGCGCGGATCGTCTTCCACCTGGGCCCGCTGGCCCCGCGGCCGGCACTCGGCCACGTCGACACCGAGGAGACGGCGGCCGCCGCCGCCGAGCCGGCCGGCCGGGAACAGGTCCGGTCATGACCCGGCGCGTGGCGGTCACCGGAATAGGCGTCGTGGCTCCGGGCGGGATCGGCGTACCGGCGTTCTGGGATCTGCTGGCCGACGGCCGCACCGCGACGCGGGGCATCACGTTCTTCGACCCGACCGGACTCAGGTCCCGGATCGCCGCCGAGTGCGACTTCGAACCCGCCGCCCACGGCCTGGACGCCGAGCAGGTCGAGCGGGCGGACCGGTACATACAGTTCGCCCTGGTCGCCGGCGAGGAGGCGGTCCGCGACTCCGGACTCGACCTCGCCCAGGAGGACCCCTGGCGGGTCGGTGTCTCCGTGGGCACCGCCGTCGGCGGCACCACCCGCCTGGAGCACGACTACGTCCTGGTCAGCCACCGCGGGCAGCGCTGGGACGTCGACCCCGCCGAGGCGGAGCCGCAGCTGCACCGGGCGTTCTCGCCCAGCACCGTGGCCTCCGCGGTGGCGGAACGCTTCGGCGCCCAGGGGCCGGTGCAAACCGTCTCCACCGGCTGCACCTCCGGCCTGGACGCCGTCGGATACGCCTTCCACACCGTCCAGGAAGGCCGCGCCGACATATGCATCGCGGGAGCCTCGGACTCCCCCATATCCCCGATCACCATGGCCTGCTTCGACGCGATCAAGGCCACGTCGCCGAACAACGACGACCCCGCGCACGCCTCCCGGCCCTTCGACAACAACCGTGACGGCTTCGTCATGGGCGAGGGCGGCGCCGTGCTCGTCCTGGAGGAACTGGAGCACGCCCGGGCCCGCGGTGCCCACGTCTACTGCGAGTTCGGCGGCTACGCCACCTTCGGCAACGCCTACCACATGACCGGTCTGACCAAGGAGGGCCTGGAGATGGCGCGCGCCATCGACACCGCTCTCGACCAGGCCCGGCTCGACCCGACGGCGATCGACTACGTCAACGCGCACGGTTCCGGCACCCGGCAGAACGACCGCCACGAGACGGCGGCCGTGAAGCGGGCGCTCGGCCACCACGCCTACGACACCCCGATGAGCTCCATCAAGTCCATGGTGGGGCACTCCCTCGGGGCGATCGGCGCCATCGAGCTGGTGGCCTGTGTGCTGGCCCTCGCCAAGCAGGTCGTACCGCCGACCGCCAACTACGAGATCCCCGACCCCGAGTGCGACCTGGACTACGTCCCGCGTGTCGCCCGCGAACGGAAGCTGGGCAGCGTGCTGTCCGTCGGCAGCGGATTCGGCGGCTTCCAGTCAGCGGTGATCCTGACCCGTCCCAGGGAGTGAGGACACGATGAGCGAACCACAGGACCGGCGTGCGGCCGTCACCGGCATCGGGGTGGTCGCGCCCAACGGCACCAGCACCGACACCTTCTGGAAGGCCACCCTGGAGGGCCTCAGCGTCCTCGACCGGGTCACCCGCGAGGGCTGTGAGCACCTTCCCCTCAAGGTGGCCGGTGAGGTCCGCGCCTTCGAGCCGGCGGCCACGATCGAGGAGCGCTTCCTCGTCCAGACCGACCGGTTCACGCACTACGCCATGGCCGCGGCCGACTTCGCACTGGACGACGCCCGGCTCGCGCTGGCCGACATCCCCGACGCGCCGTACTCCATCGGCGTGGTCACCGCGGCCGGGTCCGGCGGCGGCGAGTTCGGGCAGCGCGAACTGCAGCAGCTGTGGGGCAAGGGCAGCCGGTTCGTGGGCCCCTACCAGTCCATCGCCTGGTTCTACGCCGCGAGCACCGGCCAGGTCTCCATCCGCCGTGGCTTCAAGGGGCCCTGCTCGGTCGTCGCCTCCGACGAGGCCGGCGGCCTGGACGCCCTCGCCCACGCGGCGCGGGCGGTGCGGCGCGGCACCGACGTGATCGTGGCCGGCTCCACCGAGGCACCGCTCGCGCCGTACTCGATGGTGTGCCAGCTCGGCTACGACGAGCTGAGCCGCGAGGAGGACCCCTCCCGGGCGTACCGCCCGTTCACGGAAGGCGCGTGCGGATTCGTGCCGGCCGAGGGCGGCGCCATGCTCGTGGTGGAGTCGGCGGGCGCCGCCCGGGAACGCGGCGCCGACCTGCGGGCCCTCGTCGCAGGTCACGGGGCCACCTTCACCGGCGCCTCCCGGTGGGCCGATTCCCGGGACGGCCTCGCCCACGCCATCCGGCAGGCCCTGCGGGAGGCCGACTGCGCCCCTGAGGAGATCGACGTCGTCTTCGCCGACGCCCTCGGGGTACCGGAGGCCGACCGGGCCGAGGCGCTGGCGCTCGCCGACGCCCTCGGCGAGCACGGCACCCGGGTACCGGTCACCGCGCCGAAGACCGGGACCGGCCGGGGGTACTGCGCGGCCCCCGTGCTGGACACCGCGGCGGCCGTGCTGGCCATGGAGCACGGCCTGATCCCGCCGACGCCGAACGTCTTCGACGTCTGCCACGACCTCGACCTCGTGACGGGCCGCGCCCGCGTCGCCGAAGTGCGGACGGCACTGGTCCTCAGCCGTGGACTCATGGGGTCGAACTCGGCGCTGGTGCTGCGAGCCGGCACCGCGCTGTGAGTACAGCAAAGGAGGAGAACATGCCCCAGATCACCCTGGAAGAACTCGCCGCGCTGATGAAGAAGGCCGCCGGGGTCACCGTCAGCCCGCAGCAGCTGCAGGAGAAGCCCGAAACCGGCTTCGACGTCCTCGGCGTCGACTCGCTGGGCCTGCTCGGCATCGTCGGCGAACTGGAGAACACGCACGGCACCCCGATGCCGGTCGACGCGGAGCGCTGCAAGACGCCGCAGCAGTTCCTGAACCTCGTCAACAGCACCCTGATGGCAGGAGCCTGACATGGCAGGACACACCCAGAACGAGATCACCATCGCCGCCCCGCTCGACCTGGTCTGGGACATGACCAACGACCTGGAGCGCTGGCCGCAGCTGTTCAGCGAGTACGCGTCCGTCGAGGTCCTCTCCCGCGAGGGCCGCAAGACGACGTTCCGGCTGACCATGCACCCCGACGAGAACGGCACCGTGTGGAGCTGGGTCTCCGAGCGTGAGCCGGACCGCGACTCGCTCACCGTCAAGGCGCGCCGGGTGGAGACCGGGCCCTTCGCCCACATGAACATCCACTGGCGGTACGAGGAGGTGTCCGCCGGCACCCGGATGATCTGGACCCAGGACTTCGCGATGAAGCCGGACGCCCCCGTCGACGACGAGTGGATGACCGACAACATCAACAAGAACTCCAAGATCCAGATGGACCTGATCCGGGAAAAGATCGAGAAGGCGGCCTCCGGTCACCGGCCCGCCCCAGCCCTGGCCGACTGAGCCGGACGACAGGAGACGACCGTGCACCAGGCCCTGATCGTCGCCCGGATGGCCCCGGGCTCCGCCCCCGACATCGCCAAGGTGTTCGCGGAGTCCGACCGCGGAGAGCTGCCGCACCTCGTCGGAGTGGTCCGGCGCAGCCTCTTCCAGTTCGGCGATGTGTACATGCACCTCATCGAGTCCGAGCGCGAGCCCGGACCGGCCATCGCCAAGGTCACCTCGCACCCCGAGTTCAGGGAGGTCAGCGACCGACTGCAGGCGTACGTCAGCGCGTACGACCCGGAGACCTGGCGGTCCCCGAAGGACGCCATGGCGCAGCGCTTCTACGTCTGGGAGCGCGACGCCGGCGCCTGATCCTGCGTCCGGACCACCGGTGCCGGGCCCGCGTGTGACGCGGACCCGGCACCGGTGTGCTCGGAGGGGGTGTCGCTCACACGGTGACCGTGCAGTCGAACGCGTGCAGGAACGGGTTCACCGGCCGGACGTCACCGACCGTCAGGCCCGCGGCCGTGAGCCGGCTGACCATGCTGTCGGTGGTGTGCTTGGCCCCGCCGACGTTCAGGAGCAGCAGCAGGTCCATCGCGGTGCTGAACCGCATCGACGGGGTGTCGTCGACGAGGTTCTCGATGACCACGACCCGGGCGCCGGGACCGCCCGCCTCGACGACGTTGCCCAGCAGCCGGGTGGTGGACTCGTCGTCCCACTCCAGGATGTTCTTGATGATGTAGACGTCGGCCTCGACCGGCACGGCCTCGCGGATGTCGCCGGGCACGATCCGCATCCGGTCCGCGAGATCGCCGCCCTCGCGCAGCCGCGGCAGGGCGTTCTCGACCACCCGCGGCAGATCCAGCAGGCTGCCCCGCATGGACGGGTACTTGTCCAGCAGGCAGGCCACCACATGGCCCTGCCCGCCGCCGAGGTCCGCGACCGAGCGGCTGCCGGACAGGTCCAGCAGGGCCGCCACCTCCCGTGCCGACTGCTCGCTGGAACGGGTCATGGCGCGGTTGAAGACGTCCGCGGACTCGGGGGCGTCCTCGTTGAGGTAGTCGAAGAACTCCTTGCCGTAGAGGTCTTCCACGACGTTCTTCCCGGTGCGCACCGCCTCGTCCAGCCTGGGCCAGGCGTCCCAGGTCCACGGCTCGGTGCACCACATGGCGATGGCCCGCAGGCTGTTCGGGTCGTCCTCGCGCAGCAGCCGGGACATCTCGGTGTGGGCGAACGTCCCGTCGGGCCGCTCGGCGAAGACGCCGTGGCACGACAGGGCGCGCAGCAGCCGGCGCAGCGGCCTGGGCTCGGTGCGCAACGCGGCCGCCAAGCCTTCCGCGGTCATGGGAGCGTCGCCGAGCGCGTCGGCCACGCCCAGCCGGGCGGCGGCGCGGACTGCGGCGGCACACGCCGCCCCGAACACCAGCTCTCGCAGCCGCATCGACGGCGGAGGGGAGGGGGGTGCCGCCGCCTGGTGCGGAGCCGAGACCTCGGGGGATGGTGCGGTCATGTGCCGCCTTCCTTCCTTGTGGGGGTGGGTTACGGCCGTCCGGTCAGCACAGCCCCGCGGGCTTGGAGACCCGGCAGGAGTTGGCGTCGAAGGCGTTGTCGCGCTTGACGGCCTCCTGGTTGACGAGGTCCGCCGGGGAGTTGTTCTCCAGCTGGTTGCCCGTGATCCGGTTCTTCTCGCTCGTGACGCCCACGAAGCTCTTGAACAGGACGATGCCGCCCGACAGCGGGGACTTGCCCTGGTGGCCGACGACCTTGTTCCCCGCCACCGTCGCCTTCTCGGTGCCGGTCAGGACGATGCCGGAGCCCTGCAGGTAGGGCAGCCGGGCGGTCTTCTTGCAGTACTTGTTGTTCTGCTCGACGATGTTGTCGCTGACGGTCAGGGAACCCGCCTTCGGCTTGTTCTCGTCGCCGACGACGAACACGCCCGCGCAGTTGCCGGTGACGAAGTTGCGGGTGACGGTGAGGTTGCGGAGCCGGCGGACGGTGATGCCGATCCGGTTGGCCTCGAGGTGGTTGCGCTCGACGACCGTGCCCTTGCTGTCCTTGGCGCCCTGCTCGGCCTTCACGTTGTTGGCGAGGAACAGACCCGCGTCCCCGTTGCCGCGGGCGGTGTTGGCGCGGAACACCCCACGGGTGGAGTGCTCCTGGGCGATGCCCCACTGGCCGTTGTCGTCGGCGGTCACGCGCTCGACGGTCAGGCGGTCGGTCCCCATGGACCACAGCCCGGTCTTGGCGAAGCCGGTCACCTTCAGGTCGGCGACGGTGACGTCCCGCAGCGCCTTGTTCTTGCCCCCGACCACACAGATGCCATTGCCGGCCCCGAGGCAGGTGACGGAAGCCTTCTTGCCGGCCACCGCGGACTTGGTCTTCTTGGGCGGCTGGATCACCGTGCGGTGACCCACGCCGCGCAGCGTCAGTCCCGTCGTCTTGACCGTGACGGTCTCCCGGTAGGTGCCGGCCAGCACGAGCACCGTGTCACCGGCCTTGGCGGCGTTGACCGCCTTCTGGATCGACTCACCCGGATGCACCACGAGGATCTGGTGCGCAGCCGACGCCGGGGTCGCGCCGATGAACGCACCGACGAGGGTCGTGGCGCATGCGAGGTATGAAATATGGCGTTTTGTCACATGCCGAAGGCTAGAAGCGCATGAGCCGATTACCGGCTGGATGCTCCATTCGGCGGCGTGTCCGCCGACGCCCCGAGGCGTGCGGGGAACTGCGCGAACAACCGCGACGAACCCGAGGCGACCGGCGGCCGGGTGCGGCCCCGCATGGCACTGCAGCCCCGGGCTCCAGAGAAGGAGCCCGGGGCTGCATGAAATCCGGTTGCACAGGCGGAGCGCTAGCGGCCCCGCGGTCCGCCTCTCGGCATCCTCATGCCCTTTGGCATGGGCCCCTTCGGCAGCGGCATGTTGCTCATCAGGTCACCCATGGCCCGCAGCCGGTCGTTCGTGGTGGTCACCTGCGGCCCGGTCAGCACCCGCGGGAGCTTCAGCATGGTGGTGCGGAGCTTCTTCAGCTCGACCTGGCCCTCTCCGGTGCCGACGATCACATCGTGCACCGGCACGTCCGCGACGATGCGGTTCATCTTCTTCTTCTCGGCGGCGAGCAGGCTCTTCACCCGGTTGGGGTTGCCCTCGGCCACCAGCACGATGCCGGCCTTGCCGACCGCCCGGTGCACCACGTCCTGGCTGCGGTTCATCGCCACGGCCGGAGTCGTCGTCCAGCCGCGCCCGATGTTGTCCAGCACGGCCGCCGCGGCACCCGGCTGGCCCTCCATCTGGCCGAAGGCGGCCCGCTCGGCCCGGCGGCCGAACACGATCGCCGTCGCCAGCAGGGCGACCAGCAGACCGAAGATGCCCAGGTACCACGGGTGGCCGAGCAAGAAGCCGATCGCGAGGAAGACACCGAAGGTGCCGATGCCGACGGCCGCGAGTACAAGACCGATCTTCTTGTCGGCCTTGCGGGTCATCTTGTACGTGAGGGCGATCTGCTTCAGTCGCCCTGCGTTCGCGGCGTCCGCCGCGGTTTCCTTCCTCGCCATGCCACGAAGTCTACGTGCCCCCGGAAGCACAGACGACGGCAGTGCCCGGCGGGGGAGGTCAGGAGCGGGTGACGGCCTGGTCCAGGACCCGCTGGGCCTCGACCCGGTCCTTGGCCCGGCGGCGGTCCTCCAGGACGGAGGTCCAGGCGTTGCGGCGGGCGGTGCGCTGACCGCCGCTCATCAGCAGCGACTCGACGGCGCGCAGCGCGTCGGTGAAGGACGGGATGGCGGTGGCGCGAACGGGCGCGGCCTGCATGATCGAGGTCCCCCCTCGGGACGGTGTTGATACGGGGCGTGATACCAGAGTCACTGATTGGTGTTACCAGGGCGTGTCCGAGCGGTCAAACACCGATGAAACCTTGATGCGACGAGCCGGAACGCAGACGCGGCCCCGACGGCGTCCTCATCAGCGAGGACGGTCGCGACCGCGTCGACTCGGCCATTACTGGCCGGTAATTACTTGTGCGTGAATTCACACGCGCTGGGCTCAGACCGCCTGGACGGCGATGTAGTCGCCGCGCTTCTCGACGGCCATCCGGTACAGCCGCCCGGCACGGTACGAGGACCGCACCAGCGGCCCGGACATCACACCGGAGAAACCGATCTGCTCGGCCTCCTCCTTCAGCTCCACGAACTCATGCGGCTTCACCCAGCGCTCCACCGGGTGGTGACGCACGGAGGGACGCAGGTACTGGGTGATGGTGACCAGCTCGCAGCCCGCGTCGTGCAGCTGCTTCAGCGCCTCGCCGACCTCCTCGCGGGTCTCGCCCATGCCGAGGATCAGGTTGGACTTGGTGACCAGGCCGAAGTCACGGGCCTCGGTGATGACCTTCAGGGAGCGCTCGTAGCGGAAGCCGGGGCGGATCCGCTTGAAGATCCGCGGGACCGTCTCGACGTTGTGCGCGAAGACCTCGGGGCGGGACTCGAAAACCTCGGCCAGCTGCTCGGGGACCGCGTTGAAGTCGGGGGCCAGCAGCTCGACCTTGGTACGGCCGCCCTCGCGCTGCGCGGTCTGCGCGTGGATCTGGCGCACGGTCTCGGCGTACAGCCAGGCGCCGCCGTCCTCCAGGTCGTCACGGGCGACGCCGGTGATGGTGGCGTAGTTCAGGTCCATGGTGACCACGGACTCACCCACGCGGCGCGGCTCGTCGCGGTCGAGCGCCTCGGGCTTGCCGGTGTCGATCTGGCAGAAGTCGCAGCGCCGGGTGCACTGGTCGCCGCCGATGAGGAAGGTCGCCTCGCGGTCCTCCCAGCACTCGTAGATGTTCGGGCAGCCGGCTTCCTGGCAGACCGTGTGCAGGCCCTCGCCCTTCACGAGATTCTGCATCTTCGTGTACTCGGGACCCATTTTCGCCCGGGTCTTGATCCACTCGGGCTTGCGCTCGATGGGGGTCTGGCTGTTGCGGACCTCCAGGCGCAGCATCTTGCGTCCGTCGGGTGCGACTGCGGACACGTCGGCTCCCTGTAGCTTCGATTCTTCGGCGTACACCAGGGTACGCCCGTGTTCATGGCGCCCTGCCGGTCAGGCCAACCCCTCGACCGCAGGGCGCATTCCCGCCGGACGATCAGGCGGTTGCCTTCTCGACCACCCGCGGACGGAGGTCGGCGTTCTCCAGGACGTCCTTCAGGTGCTTCTCGATCACCGGCAGGACCTCCTCGATCGTGACGTCCCGGCCCAGCTCGGCCGCGAGGGAGGCGACCCCCGCGTCCCGGATGCCGCACGGGATGATGCGGTCGAACCACTTCATGTCGGGGTTCACGTTGAACGAGAAGCCGTGCATGGTGACGCCCTTGGCCACCCGGATGCCGATCTGGGCGATCTTCCGGTCCTCGCGCCGCTGGCCCGCGTTGGAGGGGGCGTACTCGGGGCCGTTCAGACGGGGGTCGAACTCCTCGTCCTGCAGCCGCGGATCGAAGTCCAGGGACAGCCCCCCGATCGCCGGCCGCTGCTCGACGGGGTCGCCGAGCACCCACACCCCGCTGCGGCCCTCGACGCGGGTGGTCTCCAGGCCGAACTCGGCGCAGGCGCGGATGATCGCCTCCTCCAGCCGCCGCACGTGCGCCACCACGTCCACCGGGCGGGGCAGCTTCTGGATCGGATAGCCCACCAGCTGGCCGGGGCCGTGCCAGGTGATCTTGCCGCCGCG
The DNA here is from genome assembly GCF_055566415.1 of Streptomyces sp. NPDC027663. Lineage (NCBI taxonomy): Bacteria > Bacillati > Actinomycetota > Actinomycetes > Kitasatosporales > Streptomycetaceae > Streptomyces > Streptomyces sp. NPDC027663. The sequence continues at coordinate 1,031,879 of NZ_JBVHSK010000001.1, forward strand.
GTCCACGTCGACGACCGGGGTGCCGTCCAGCGGGCGCTCGCTGTCCTCGGTGCGCCGTCCGGCCGTGTACACCGGGGGGTGCTCCAGGAGGATCACCGTGTCGGGGACCTCGTCGGCGAACCGGGCCGCGTGCACCCGGCGCTGCTCGTCCCACGCCTCCTGGTACTCGACGGCATCCGCGCCGAACCCCATACGGACGAACCGCAACTCACTCACGGCAAGCGCCTCCCTCAGCGAACCGGCGTGTCAGGCACGTAGCGCGCCCACGCCACTGTACGTCCGTCCGGCGTACGTCAGCCCGGAGGGCTTTCCTCACACGATCGGATGAATGCACAGCGAAGTGTGCGATCGTCTGCTCACTCTCCGCTACATTCGCGCCGTTCGTGAGGCCATAAGGGCTGCTCAAAGGCAATCCGGGCACTTCAAAGGCCCGGAAGGCAGGAGACCGCACCGCAGATGACGGACCGACCCGCGCAGCGCACCCCCAACCGCCAGCTCGCCGCGCTCATCGCAGAAGCGGGGTTCTCCAACGCGGGTCTGGCCCGTCGCGTCGACCAGCTCGGCCTCGAGCACGGGCTGGACCTCAGATACGACAAGACATCCGTCACCCGCTGGCTGCGCGGGCAGCAGCCGCGCGGCACGACCCCCGCCCTCATCGCCGAGGTCTTCACCCGCCGGCTCGGGCGCCGGCTCACCGCCCAGGACCTCGGCCTGGACGCCTGCGCGCCGGTGTACGCCGGGCTGGAGTTCGCGGCCACCCCGGAGGAGGCCGTCGACATCGTCAGCGGGCTGTGGCGCAAGGATTCCGGCAGCCATGCCGAGCTGCGCAAGATCGCGTTCACCCCGGCCGGGCTCGTCGTGCCCAGCCGGGACTGGCTGATCGGCAAGGCCGACGACAAGGTGGCCCGCGAACCGGTGCCCCGGGTACCCGCGCAGGGCCGGCCCGGTGCGGCGAAACCCCAGCTCCGGCCGGGGGCGCCGGTCCTGCCACGGTTGCGCGTGAACTCCGAGCGGGCGCCAGGCCACAAGGTCACCGGTGGTGACATCGCCGCGCTGCAGTCGGTGGGCGAGCTGTTCCGCACCCTGGACGACCGGTTCGGCGGTGGTCACGCCCGGCAGGCCCTGGTGCGCTATCTGGAGCACGAGTGCGAGCCGATGCTCCGTGGCAGCTACGACGAGCAGACCGGCCGCAGCCTGTTCGGGGCCGCGGCCGATCTGACCCGGCTCGCCGGCTGGACGTCGTACGACATCGCCGCGCACGGACTCGCCCAGCGGTACTTCGTGCAGGCCCTGCGGCTCGCCCAGGCGGCCGGCGACCGGGCGTACGGCTCCTTCGTCCTGGTCACCATGAGCCGCCAGGCCGTCTATCTCAGCCACGGCAGGGAGGCCGTGCAGCTGGCCCGGGTCGCCCAGCAGGGGGTGGGCACGGGTGCTCCGCCGGTCGTGCAGGCGCTGCTGCACGCCGCCGAGGCGCGGGCGCACGGCGTGCTGGGCGAGGTGCGGGCGTGCACCGCGGCGCTCGTGCGGGCCGAGCGCGCCCTGGAGGCGGCCCGGTCCGGGGACGAGGTGCCGTACTGGGCCGGGTTCTTCGACGAGGCCCAGCTCGCCGACGAGTTCGGGCACTGCCACCGGGATCTGCAGCAGTTCCGGGCCGCGGCCCAGCATGCCGAGCGCTCGCTCCGGCTCCGGGCGCCCACGTATGCCCGCAGCCGCCTGTTCTGCCGGGTCGTCCTCGCCACCGCCCGCCTCGGTCTCGGCGAACTCGACCAGGCCTGCACACTGGCCGCGGAGGCCGCCGGCCAGGCGGCGCAGATGCGGAGCGCTCGCGCGATCGAATACGTGAGGGACTTCGAACGCCGCCTGGAGCCCTACAAGGACGCGGCACCGGTACGGGGGTATCGCGAGAAGGTCGCGGCGCTGGGGTAGATCACCTCATGCCGCCGCAACGGTGGCCGGCCACGACGTGTACGACCGGCGGTGCGGAGCTGGACCGGCGGTGCCGAGCCGGGCCGGGCCGGCGGTGCCGAGCTGGACCGGCGGTGCCGAGCCGGACCGGCGGTGCCGAGCCGGACCGGCGGTGCCGAGCCGGAACCGCCACTCGCTGTCGCGGGTGGCGGTCGTCCGCGTGTTGACGCGTCTGTCGTGGCCGGTCGCGCAGTACTGCCCCGCGCCCCTTCGGGACGTGTCTACGCCGCCCTCGGCAGGGTCGCCGCGGGCTCCGCGCGGTGCATCGAGCCGCCCGCGCCCAGGTCGGAGAGGATCGCCGCGGCCGCGCGGTGGGCGGAGTGCAGGGCGCCCTGGACCGTGCTGGTGTCCCGGTGGTCGCCGCAGACGTACAGGCCCGCCAGCAGCCGTACCGGCCGGCGCAGATCGTGCGGCGGGCGCATCGCCGGGACCGCCTCCGGCGTGTGGTGCACGGCCAGCGTCTCCCAGCGGCACGTCGACGTGCCGTACAGCCGCGAGAGGTGGATGCGGACGGCGGTGTCCAGGCCCTCGGGCGGCGGCCCCAGCACCGTGGACGAGATCAGCACCCGCCCGGCCGGCGCCCGGCTCGGGTCCACGTTGCTGAGCACCGCCGTGTGCGCCACCGGCCCGCCCCGGTCGGCGTCCAGCAGCAGCGACGTGCCCGTCGAGAAGGCCGCCGCCGGGTCGTCCGTGGTGTGGTGGACGACCGTCACCGGATGGAAGTCCGGGACCCGCAGGCCCGGCAGCAGCTCGGCCGCGGCCCGCGCGTCGGTGGCCAGCAGCACCGCCCGGCACCGGATCTGCCCGTGCTCGGCGGTGGCCACCGAGGTCGTGGACACGGAGGTGACCCGCACCCCGGTGCGCACGGTGCCCGGCGGCAGCGACCGGGCGAGCAGCTCCGGCAGTACGTCCGCGCCGCCCTCCGGCACACACAGCCGCCCGCTCGCGAAGGCGCGCAGCGCCAGGTCGGCGCAGCGGCTGGACGTGGTCAGCTCCGGGTCGCACAGCAGCGCGGCGAGCAGCGGGCGCAGGAAGCCGTCGATGGTGCGCGCCGGGACCCCGCGCCGGGCGAGCGCCTGGGCGGCCGGCATCTCGGGGCGGCCCAGGATGCGTTCGACGGAGGTCGTGGCGATCCGGCCGAGCGCGGCGCCGAGGCGGGCCTGGTCGACCGCGCCGCCCACGGGCGCCCCGGTCCGGCCGGGCGCGGCCGGCGTGGCCCTGGGGGAGCCGGCGAGGGAACGCACCACATGAAGTGCGCCGCGTGCGCCCCGTGCGCTCCCTCCGCCCGCCGGTATGCCCGCACGCTGGGTGCGCCCGTCGCGGTGCAGCAGCACGCCCGGCGCGAACCGGCGCACGGCCAGCGCGTCCAGGCCCGGTGTCCGCCGGAGTTCGGGACAGGACGTGGACAGCAACTGTCCGATGCGGTCGAGCCGGAAGCCGTCGACCTTCTCGGTCGCCATGCGGCCGCCGACGTACGGGGCGGCCTCCAGGACCGCGGTCGTGACTCCTGCGCTGGTCAGCCGGTGAGCCGCCGAGAGGCCGGCGATTCCGGCTCCGACGATGACGACGTCCACCTGGTACGCGGGCTCAAGCACGAGGCCCCTCCTGTGGTTGCGCGGCCGGTGGAGACGTCATGCCCCCAACTGGCTTTAGCGATACCCGAGTTCGCGTCGAGGTTAGGCCCCCGATCGGTCAAGAGCAGTCGCGCATCGACAGGGCACGGTCGCATGGAGGTCGCATACGGTCACTTTCGTTCGCCGCTGTTGTCAGTCGACTCACGCCGCGCTCGCTCTGCCGTGCTCACGCGCTTCGCTCTGCCGTGCTCACGCATGCTCGCTCCGCCGTGCTCAGCGTGCTCACTCCGCCGCGCGGATCGCCTCATCGATGCCCGCGAACGCGAACCGGAACCCCGAATCCAGCAACCGCTTCGGCACCACCCGCTGGCTGCCCAGCACATCCCCGGCCATCTCCCCGAGCACCGTGCGCAGCACCGGAGCGGGCACCGCGAACACCGTCGGCCGGTTCAGCACCCGCCCCATCGCCTCCGTGATCTCACGGTTCGTCAGCGGCTCCGGCGCCGTCAGGTTGAACGGCCCCGACAGCGTCTCACCGTCGATGAGATGCCGGATCGCGGCCACCTCGTCGTGCAGCGCGATGTACGACCAGTACTGCCGCCCGTCGCCCAGCCGCCCCCCGAGCCCCGCCCGGAACAGCGGGAACAGCCGCCCCCAGGCACCGCCGCCCCGGGCCACCACGAGCCCCGTGCGCAGGAACACCGTCCGCACCCCCGCCTCCACCACGGGCGCCGCAGCCTCCTCCCACTCCACGCACAGCCTGGGCAGGAAACCGTCGCCGGGCGGCGCGTCCTCGTCCACCACCCGGTCACCGGTCTCGCCGTAGAAGCCGATCGCACTGCCGCTCACGAACACCCGCGGCGGCTCGGGCAGCGCGGCCGCCGCCTCGGCGAGCGCGGCCGTGCCCAGCACCCGGCTGTCCCGGATCAGCCGTTTGTACTCCGGGGTCCAGCGCCGGTCACCCACCCCGGCTCCGGCCAGGTCGACCACCACGTCACAGCCCGACAGCCCGGCCGCGTCGACGTACTGCCGCCCGGGATCCCAGCAGACCTCGTCCGCTCCCCTGGCCGCACGCCGCACCAGCCGTACGACCTCGTGCCCGTCCGCGGCCAGGGACCGCACCAGAGCGCTGCCGATGAGACCCGAGGCACCAGCCACCGCGATGCGTGAACGTTCCATGCCCCCAGCATGACCGTTCGACCGGTCGGAAACCCGGTGGGACGCCCCGACGGCCCACCGTAGGGTGATCGCCATGCCGCAGCCGTACATACGCCCCGCCCGGGCCGACGACGCCGAAGAACTCGCCGTCCTCGACCGGGCCGCCTGGTCCACCCTGCACGCGGTGACCCCGCGACCGACGCCGCCGTACGAGCCGTTCTTCGGCGAGCGGCACCCGGTGGACGAGTTCCTCGTCGCCGAGACGGACGGGCGCGTGCTCGGCTACGTCCGGCTCACCCGCCCGACCCCGCTCGCCTCCAACGCGCACGTCCTGGCGATCCAGGGGTTCGCCGTCGCCGAGGAGGCACGCGGGCGCGGCGTCGGGCGCGCGCTGATCCGGGCCGCCGTCACCGAGGCGCGCAGCCGCGGCGCGCGGCGCCTCACCCTGCGCGTGCTCGGGCACAACGCCCCGGCCCGCAGGCTGTACGACTCCGAGGGCTTCGCCGTCGAGGGCGTGCTGCCGGGCGAGTTCCACCTCGAGGGCCGGTACGTCGACGACGTGTGCATGGGCCGCAGCCTGTAGGCGAGCGCGGCGACTACCTGCCTCGTCCAGGCCCTACGCGTCGACCAGCTCGCCCGTGTCCACCGGCTTCGTCGCCGTGGCCCCGCGCCGGGCGTCGCCCGCCACCTCGGCCGCCGTCAGCGCGTATCCCGTCTCGGCGTCCGAGGTGGAGCGGGCGAAGACCATCCCGAACACCCGGCCGTCCGTGGTCAGCAGCGGTCCACCGGAGTTGCCCGGGCGGACCGTGGACCGGATCGAGTAGACCTCCCGGGTGACCGTGCGGTCGTTGTAGATGTTCTGGCCGGTTGCCCGCACCCGGTTCCCGACCGTCGCCGCCTGCAGGTCCAGGGATCCGTCCTGCGGATAGCCCGCGACCACCGCCGAGTCCCCGCGCGCGGCATCGGAGTCGAAGCGCAGTGCCGGGGCGCGCAGCTGCGGCACGTACAGCACCGCCACGTCCCGGTCGGGGTCGAAGAGCACCACCCGGGCCTCGTAGGACCGCCCGACCCCGCCTGTCCGCACGCTCGGACGGTCGATGCCCGCCACCACGTGCGCATTGGTCATCACATGCCGCGGCGCGTAGACGAACCCGCTGCCCTCCCGGCCCTCGTCACCCGAGGTGCCTTCGATCTTCACCGTGCTCGTCCTCGCGGCATCGGTCGCCGCGGGCGTCACGCTGTCGCCGGAGGGCCGGGCCACCTGGGCCGTCGACTCGTTCTCGAACGGGTTGAACACCTGCGGGAAACCCGCCTCGGTCAGCGCCGACGTCGCCCTCGAGAACCACGCGGGCGTGGTCTGCGGCATCGCCTCCTGCACCGCGCCCAGCAACGCAGAGTTCCGGATCTCGGTCGTCAGCATCTGCGAGGGGGACGCGCCCAGCACACTGGCCGCCACCCAGGCCACGATCAGCACCGCGACCGAGTTCGCCGCCGCGCCGCCCATCCCGTCCGCCACCCGCAGCGGACCCCGGTCCAGCTCCCCGCGCAACCGCAGCGCCAGCCGGCCCGCCAGCTCGTGCCCCACCGCCGCCGGGATCAGCACCGTCAGCACCGCGAGCACCGTCGCCGCCGCCGTACCCCGTTCGACCTGGCCCGTCACCCACGGCAGCAGCCACACGCCGACCACGGCGCCGCCCACGAACCCGGCCAGGGAGACGCATCCGGCCACCAGCCCGCGGCGGTAACCGGACACCGCGTAGACGACGATCACCAGAACAAGCACCAGGTCGAGCAGGTCCACGGAGCCGCCTTTCTCTCGGACCCCTGTGTACGGACGGGACGCCCCCGCCGATCACCACGCGCACGTGACCGCCCCCGGCAGCGCAACCCGTCACGTACGTCTGTACCCCCCGGAAACGTCCCGGACCAGGACGATGGTTCCACCACCCGGCACAGCTCACATCGCGGGCACGCGGCCGCGCCCCGACAGTGGGACCATGCGTCTGGTCCCCAGCACCTCCAGAGCCGGGAAACGGCGTGCCCGACGGACACCCCGCCACCCGAAACGGCGTGCCCGACGGACAGCCCGCCGCTTCCTCGTGGTGCTCGGCTGCCTGCCCGGGACGCTCGCCGCACTCGCGCTGGCCCTGTGCGCCCGCGGGGTCGAGAACGCCGTCGCGCACCGGTCCGACCGCGCCGCCGCGGCCCCGACCGTGGCCACCCACCGCGCCGCCCGGCCACCCATCGTGCCGCGATCCGCCTGGCTGGACCGCAGCACCGCGCGCAGCCAGCCGCCGCCGCGCTACGACGACGAGGTCGTCGCCGTCTTCCTCCACCACACCGACTCGCCCAACGGCTACCCGTGCGCCGAAGCGCCGCGCACCATCCGCCACCTGTACGCCGGCCAGACCGGCGCCCGCAGCTGGGACGACATCGGCTACAACTTCCTCGTCGACCGCTGCGGCACCATCTACGAGGGCCGCGCCGGCGGCGTCGACCGGGCCGTCACCGGCGCCCACGCCCAGGGCTTCAACCACCGCACCGCCGGCATCGCCGCCCTCGGCACCTTCACCGCCGGCGTCCCCGTGCCCCGGGCCATGACCGACGCGATCGCCGCCCTGACCGCCTGGAAACTCGGCCTCGCCGGCGTCGATCCGCGCGGCCGCGCCCGGCTCGTCTCCACCAGCGGCCTCAGCCGCTACAGGACGGGCGCCACTGCCACGCTGCCCGTCATCGCCGGCCACAACGAGGGCTTCAGGACCGACTGCCCCGGCGCCGCCCTCACCGCCCGCCTCCCCGAGATCCGCGAGCGGGCCGCCCAGCTGCAGGGCCGGCAGCCGGCCGCCATGCCGGGGACACCGACGGCTCCAGGGACCCCGACCGCTACGCCGGTCGCGCCGGCAGCGCCCCGGACGCCACCAGCGGGCCGGACGCCAGCGGGCCGGACGCCGGCAGCGGGCCGCCGGCCGGCAGCAGCCGCGGGCGCACCGCCGTTCAGCCCCGGCGTCACGCCTTGAACCGCTCCCACAGGCGGGGATAGCGCTGCGCCAGCTCCTGCTCGCTCTCCAGATCCAAAGGCGTGCCCTCCGGCTCCGCGGGCGCGGGCGCGATGCCGAGGTCGGGCGCGACGTTGCCGGTCAGCTGCTCGTACGCCTCGTCCGCCGCGTACCCCAGCTCCTCGCCGTCACCGTCGATGTCCTCGTCGAAGTCGCCCAGCAGTTCGGCCAGCGCGTCCGGATCGTGCACGGCGCCCTCGAACACCTCCCGGCCCTGGCCGATCAGCCAGCACCGGAAGAAGTCGAACGCGTCGTCGCTGCACCCGTCCAGCAGCACCCAGGCGGCGCCCCACAGATCCCAGCGGTAGGCCCGGTTGTAGCGGGCCTCGAAGTGACGGGCGAAGTCCAGGACCAGCTCGGGGTCCAGCTGGAGCAGCCGCTCCACGAGCAGGTCGGCCTGTTCCTCGGGGTCACCCTCGGCGGCCTCGCGGGTGGCGTCGATCAGCTCCCAGAACTCCGTCTCGTCCATCACGGCACCAGCATCGGGCCTCGGCCGGTGAGCCGCACGCGGAGTGCCGCGGATCGTTACCCGGCGTCCGGCCGCCGGTAGAGCCCGGCGATCCGGGCCGCATCCGCCGCGAACCGCTCCCGCAGGCCCTGTGGCGCCAGCACCTCGGCCTCCGGCCCGAGCGCCGTCAGCTGGGTGTGCGCGACCTCCTCCGACTCCACGGGCAGCGTCACCGTCACCCAGCCGCCGGCGTCGGGCGGGCCCGGATCCGCCAGTGCCTCCCGCGCGGCCAGCGGATCCACGGTGTGCGGCAGCCTGCGCACGCCCTGCGGGGACAGCCGTACGACCACCTCGGCGCGCAGGATCGACCGGGCGAACCGCTCGGCCTGGCCGGCCCAGTGGGCGGGCAGGCCGAACTCGGGGTCGCGGTCGAACCGCTCGTCCAGGACATCGACGGTGTCGAACCGGTCGATCCGGTACGTCCGGAAGGTGCCGCTTGCGGCCACCCGTGCGCACAGGTACCAGACCCCTGCCTTCAGCACGAGCCCGTACGGCTCCAGCCGCCGCTCGACCGTGCGGTCCCCGCGCCGGTAGGCCGCGCCGATCCGCCGGTCGTCCCAGACCGCCTCGGCGATCGCCGGCAGCAGCGCGGGCGTCTCCGGCTCCCGGAACCACGCGGGAGCGTCCAGATGGAACCGCTGTGCCGCGCTGTCCGGGGCGTCCCGCAGCGAGGGCAGCAACGCCGCCGACACCTTCAGCCGGGCCGCCGACGCCGCGTCCTGCAGCCCCATCTGCCTGAGCGCCCCCGGCACCCCGCTCAGGAACAACGCCTCGGCCTCGCTCCTGGCCAGCCCGGTGAGCCGCGTGCGGTACCCGCCGACCAGCCGATAACCCCCGGCCCGCCCCCGGTCGGCATACACCGGCACACCCGCCTCCGAGAGCGCCTGGGCGTCCCGGGTCACGGTCCGCTCCGACACCTCCAGTTCCCGCGCCAGCTCGGCGGCGGTCATGGCGGGCCGGGACTGCAGGAGGAGAACCATCTTGATGAGCCGAGCCGCACGCATGCGTTCATGATGCCGGGCGCCACCGACAGGACAGATGCCGGGCGCCACCGACAGGACAGATGCCGGGCGCCACCGACAGGAAAGGGGTACGGCAGTGGCCGTACCCCTTTCCTTCCCAGGACCCGGGTGTGACTGCTTCTTTCCCAGGACGCGGGTGTGACTACAGCCCGTACTTCTCCCGGGCCTCCTTGACCGCCGTGGCCTTCACCTCGCCGCGCTTGGCGAGCTGGGCCAGGGCCGCGACGACGATCGACGGGGCGTCGACGCCGAAGTGGCGGCGGGCGGCCTCACGGGTGTCGGACAGACCGAAGCCGTCGGCGCCCAGCGAGGACCAGTCCTGCTCGACCCACTGCGCGATCTGGTCCGGGACCTGGCGCATGTAGTCGGAGACCGCGAGGACCGGGCCCTCGGCGCCCTGCAGGGCCTGGCGCACGTACGGCACCCGCTCCTCGCCGCGCAGCAGGGCCGCGTCGGCATCGAGCGCGTCGCGCCGCAGCTCCGTCCAGGAGGTCGCCGACCAGACGTCGGCGGCCACACCCCACTCCTCGGCCAGCAGCCGCTGTGCCTCCAGGGCCCAGTGGATCGCCGTACCCGAGCCGAGCAGCTGGATGCGCGGTGCGTCGGCGGCCACGGTCACGCCCGCGGACTCCGCCGTGTTGAAGCGGTACAGGCCCTTGACGATGCCCTCGTCGATGCCGAGGCCCTGCGGCTTGGCCGGCTGCGGCAGCGGCTCGTTGTAGACCGTCAGGTAGTAGAAGACGTCCTGGTCCTCGCCCGGCTTGGCCTCGCCGTACATCCGGCGCAGACCCTCACGGACGATCACCGCGACCTCGTAGGCGAACGCCGGGTCGTACGTCAGGGCGGCCGGGTTGGTCGCGGCGATGACCGGGGAGTGGCCGTCGGCGTGCTGCAGGCCCTCGCCCGTCAGGGTCGTACGGCCGGCCGTGGCGCCGACGAGGAAGCCGCGGCCGAGCTGGTCGCCGAGCTGCCACATCTGGTCGGCGGTGCGCTGCCAGCCGAACATCGAGTAGAAGATGTAGAACGGGATCATCGCCTCGCCGTGCGTCGCGTACGCGCTGGACGCGGCGATGAAGTCGGCCATCGACCCGGCCTCGGTGATCCCCTCGTTGAGGATCTGGCCGTTCTTGGCCTCCTTGTAGTACATCAGCTGGTCGCGGTCGACCGGCTCGTACGTCTGGCCCTTGGGGGAGTAGATCCCGAGCGACGGGAACAGCGACTCCATGCCGAAGGTGCGCGCCTCGTCTGGGACGATCGGCACCCAGCGCTTGCCGGTCTCCTTGTCGCGGACCAGGTCCTTGACCAGGCGGACGAAGGCCATGGTGGTGGCCACGTTCTGGGAGCCGGAGCCCTTGTCGAAGGAGGCGAACGCCTTCTCGGCGGGGGCCGGCAGCGGGGCCACGGCGTGCGTGCGGCGGGCCGGGGCGGGGCCGCCGAGGGCCGCGCGGCGCTCCTGCAGGTAGCGGACCTCGGGGGAGTCGGCGCCCGGGTGACCGTAGGGCACCACGCCGTCGACGAAGTCGCTGTCCTTGATCGGCAGGCCGAGCAGGTCGCGCATCGTCTTGAACTCGTCCACCGTCAGCTTCTTCATCTGGTGGTTGGCGTTCTTCGACGCGAAGCCCTCGCCGAGGGTGTGGCCCTTGACCGTCTGGGCCAGGATGACGGTCGGCGCGCCCTTGTGCTCGACGGCGGCCTTGTAGGCGGCATAGACCTTGCGGGCCTCGTGGCCACCGCGCGAGAGGTGGAAGCACTCGAGGATCTTGTCGTCGCTCAGCAGCTTCGCCAGCTCGGCGAGCGCCGGGTCCTTGCCGAAGAAGTCCTCGCGGATGTAGGCGGCGCCGCGGGTCTGGTACGTCTGGATCTGCGCGTCCGGTACCTCGCGCAGGCGGCGTACGAGCGCGCCCGTGGTGTCGAGGGCGAACAGCTCGTCCCAGGCGGAGCCCCACAGCGTCTTGATGACGTTCCAGCCGGCGCCGCGGAACTGGGCCTCCAGCTCCTGCACGATCTTGAAGTTGGCGCGGACCGGACCGTCGAGGCGCTGCAGGTTGCAGTTGATGACGAAGGTGAGGTTGTCCAGCTCCTCACGAGCGGCGAGCGCGAGGGCCGCCGTCGACTCCGGCTCGTCCATCTCGCCGTCGCCGAGGAACGCCCACACGTGCGACGCGGAGACGTCCTTGATGCCGCGGTTGGTGAGGTAGCGGTTGAAGCGCGCCTGGTAGATCGCCGACAGCGGGCCGAGGCCCATGGAGACGGTCGGGAACTCCCACAGCCAGGGCAGGCGGCGCGGGTGCGGGTACGAGGGCAGGCCGTTACCGCCGGCCTCCTGGCGGAAGTTGTCCAGGTGCGCCTCGTTCAGGCGGCCGTCGAGGAAGGCGCGGGCGTAGATGCCGGGGGAGGCGTGGCCCTGGATGTACAGCTGGTCGCCGGAACCGTCGCCCTCCTTGCCCTTGAAGAAGTGGTTGAAGCCGGTCTCGTACAGCCAGGCCGCGGAGGCGAACGTGGCGATGTGGCCGCCGACGCCGTACTTCGAGCCGCGGGTCACCATGGCGGCCGCGTTCCAGCGGTTCCACGCGGTGATCCGGGCTTCCATCTCCGGGTCGCCGGGCAGGCCCGGCTCGGCGGAGGTGGGGATGGTGTTGACGTAGTCCGTCTCGAGGAGCTTCGGCAGCGCGATGCCGCCCGCCTCGGCGCGCTCCAGCGTGCGGCGCATCAGGTATGCGGCGCGGTGCGGCCCGGCCTCCCTGGCCACGGCGTCCAGGGAGGCCTGCCATTCGGCGGTCTCCTCCGGGTCGCGGTCCGGGAGCTGGTCGAGCGCGCTCGGCTGGATGGCGTGGGGGTCGGTCATGTCGCCGCCTTCCTCAGTCGAAGGGGGTTCCCTCATCGGTAAGGGTTCGGGGGTGCCCTTGTGTCTTTGGCAGGACAGGGCAGCGGACCTCGGTGGAGGTCCGTCGGCGACTGTAACTCCCTGATCGATGATCGATCAAAGGGTTGAGGGCGAAAACCTCTTGATTTGGAGAAAGTCGGCACCCGGTGCCTTGCAAGCGGGCACCGGGTGCCGCTGCCGATCAGGGTTTTCGCAGGTGAGCGCGGGGATGCTCGACTGAATCAAGCGCGCGGGGCACAGCCCAGGACGTGCGCCTTGACCAGCTCCGCGATCCGCGGATCCCGGCGCTTGAAGGCCTGCACCAGCTCCTCGTGCTCCTCCGCGTACGACTGCTGGACCGTGCCCAGCCAGCGGATCGACAGCGCGGTGAAGACCTCGATGCCGAGGCCCTCCCAGGTGTGCAGCAGCACCGAATTGCGGGCCGCGCGGACCAGCTCCCGGTGGAAACCGACCGTGTGGCGCACCTGGGCCGTGCCGTCGGCCATGCGGTCGGCCTCGTACAGCGCCAGCACGTGCGGCTCCAGGGCCGAGCAGTCCTCCGCGAGGCGGTCCGCCGCCAGCTCGGCCGCGATGGCCTCCAGGCCGGCCCGGACCGGATAGCTCTCCTCCAGGTCGGCCGCGCTCAGGTTCCGCACCCGCACGCCCTTGTTCGGCGCGGACTCGATCAGTCGCAGCGACTCCAGCTCGCGCAGCGCCTCCCGGACCGGCGTCTGGCTGACCTCCAGCTCGGTGGCGATCCGCCGCTCCACGATCCGCTCACCCGGCTGCCAGCGCCCGCTGACGATTCCCTCCACGATGTGCTCGCGGATCTGTTCGCGCAGCGAGTGGACGACGGGCGCGGTCATGAGGGCTCCTTCGGGAGGGCTGACGTTTAGACAATACGGCGGGTTCGCTCCGCGGGTAGGGCGCGTGGGGGTGCTTTGGTGCAGGTGAGACGAGGCGCACACGGGGCGTGCGGCGCATGCGGGAGCCGGTGCGTGGCTGTCGTCGGGGAGTGTGGCGGTTTGCCGCATGTCACGTCCTTCGCCGCGCGGCCGCCCTTCGTCGCCGGTCCGAAATCGCTCCCCGTCGAATTCGCCTTCGAATAGGTTGGGCGCCCGCAGGCGTCAGCACGCGATCGAGACCGAGGGGAACGGGGGGCCTGGTGAGCCGGAAAAAGGATCTGGCTGCCGAGGAAGAGGATCTGACCAAGCTGGCCGACGACCTCCAGTCGATGCAGGATCATCTGACCCGGCAGGTCACCCGCATGGACGGGCTCGTCGACGAGATCGAGCAGGGCTGGCAGGGGCCCGCAGCGGCTGAGTACCGCAAGCTCCACCGCTCGGTCGCCGCGGACGCCGTCGGGATCTGCGAGGTCCTGAGGAGGCTCGAAGAGGCCGTACGGCTGAGCCGGGACGGGTTCACCGCGACGGAACTCGATGTCCTGGCGCGCATGCGTGCCGTCAAGGTGGACGTGCAGGCCGAGGCGGACCAGCTGTCCACCCCTGCCGAGGCGCCGCCGGCGCGTCCGCGCAGCAGCCTCGAGCAACTGTGACACCGACCGCTGACAGAGGACGAAGTGATCCAGGACGGCGGCGCGGAGGTGCGCCCGTCCGGAACGGGGGCGAGTATGCAGGGCGACAACGCCGGAGACGACTACATAGCGGTCTCGTTCGGCACGCTGGAGCATCTCACCGCAGAGCTCGACGACATCGTTGAGCGGCTCAACGGGCGATTGGACGATCTGTACAGGCGCCTGGTTCCCGTCGTCGCCTCCTGGCAGGGTGAGGCCCGCGACGTGTTCCTCGAGGAACTCGACAAGTGGGACAGCTCGGCGAGGGACCTGCAGGCGGCTCAGAAGTGGCTGCACGAGGTCGTGACCAGTGGTCATCACGGGTACGCGGCCGCGCACCGCGCGGTACTGCGCGGATGGGGCGGCGCCTGATGGCGGAGAAGCGGCCCACCGACGAGCAGCGCAGCAAGGAGCGGGCCGAGGCCCGGACCCGCTCACCCAAGTCGAGCGGCGGTGGATTTGATGTACAGCCGCCACATCTGTATTACACCGCCCTCGTGGTGCGCGACGGGCAGTTCGACTACGACAAGGGCGCCACGGCGCTGACCGAAGTGCTGAACAAGTACAGCCAGTCTGCGGGCGCAGACTGGGGCGCGGACGCCTTCGCCGCCGCGTACAAGAGCGTGGCCGAGAAGTTCCTCCAGCTCTGGGCCAGGAGCCTGGTCAGCGTCGGCGGTGTCGCCGTCGGCCTGACGGACACGGCGAACAAGTACGTCCAGGCCGACTGGCAGGCGCGCAGGATGTACGGCCCGCCGCCCGTGGCGAAGACGCCGCCCGCCGTCATCGAGAAGCCGCCCAGGTACGGCCCGGTCAACGACATCAAGTGGTCCGGTACCGGCGAGGACGCGGACTCCTCGGAGATCGCCGGCATCCTCGGCGAGATCCCGGACTTCCTCGCCGATGTGATCCGGCCGGCCATCGAGCACGGCCTGAGGCTCGGCAAGATGCACGAAATCACACCGGGGTGCCGCGACGAGGAGTTCAAGGACATGGCCACCGCCTGGGGCGCGGCCCAGAAGGCGGCCAAGGGTGCGTCCGACGACTTCAACGGCGCCATCAAGTTCATCAGCAACAACAAAGGCAACGACGAGTGGCAGGGCGCCATGAAGGCCTTCTGCCAGACCATCTGGGGCACCACCGAATGGGGCCGGACCTACGACAAGCAGATGCAGCGGGTCTCATCGGCCGTAGCTGGAACACGGACCGCAAGGTGGTGCCCGCGAAGCGGCGTCCCGTCATCGACATCCTCCAGGAGACGGCGACCGCCGTGCAGAAGGAGCTGGACGAGCTGGCCGGCGTGGCGGTCACCACCAGGGAGACCACCACCCGGCTCGGTAAGGAGGCGGCGAAGGCCACGGTCAGGGACTTGACCACGGGCCTCGACCCGTTCGAGATGACGCGGCTCGCGGCGACCATGGCGTTCGGCGAGATCGTGATGACGTTCCGGTCGCACATGGACAAGGCGGCAGCGAACGCGGCGGTCGAGAAGTACCACCAGGCCTTCAGCGATGCCGCCGGCAAGCTGAACGAACTGGAGCCCGAGCTGGACGAGGCCCTGCTCAGCGTGCCGACGTTCGCGGCGGAGGAGGCGCGTGCGGAGGGGTACGGAGCGCGCTCCCTGAACGACTTCAAGAAGGAGCACAGCTGGCAGCGGCCGGAGAGTCCGGTCCCGTACAAGTACAGCCTTGACCTCGCGACCGAGGAGGAGCTGTACGGCGCACACAGCATCGACAAGCACGTCGGCCTGACGGACATGCAGCTGATACAGCGGTTGCGGGACCAAGCCACTGGAGCTGCTGTGCCGCAGATCCCTGCTGCGTCGTCCTTCACCGATCTGGAGTCGGCCCAGAGCTACACACAGTACAACATTCGAAGTAATTCGGGAGAGATCGACAAGTGGCTCAAAGGCCCTCCGAGTCCGGGTGATACGGAGGACTTCTCGGTGGGAACGGTCGACACCGGGAATCACGCCCTTCCGGTCGTGACCGGGCGTACGGCGCAAGTGGTGAACGGTCATCCGACGCCGCCGAAGGACGCTCACGGTGTCCTCACGGTGCTCAAGTACGAGCCAAACTTGGACCCGCCCTTCGTCGTTTACACGTCCATGCCCAAGTGATGAGTAAGGAGACGATGATGGCCGATGTCGACGAGCGGTCGTGGTCCGAGGCGATCGGGATGTACGCGCGCAGGTACACCATCGCGAAAGTGACGCGCAGGGATCACGAGGACTGGGCGCAGGATGTGTACACCCTGATGCGCGGTGACACGCCGGACGCGCGAGGCTGGCAGGTGAACGACCCGCTCGCGGACGAGTTCGAAAGGCTGGACGACCCGTTCTACCCCTTTGTCGAACTGCCTGCCGACCCTGAGAAGGCAGGTGCCCTCAAGGCCCGTGTGTACGAGATCCCACGCTCTTCCGCGAAAAAGCTCCTCGTAGCCCTTTCCGCGCTGTGGCTCAATGTCGAAGAAACCCCAGAATTCGAAGAGAGGAGGGGTGAACTGGAGAGGAAGGCCGACATCATCCTCTCGCGCTTTCCTGAAGGTTCTCGCTTCTACGCCAACACCGGACGGGACAGTGCACATCTCGACTACTACGAGCGAATTTCTAGCTGCACCACCATTTCCCGGCACGGCTGGGATCTGGGTTTGTTCCTCGTGTCCGGGACAGAGGTAGGTATGGTCTGGTCCTTCCACGCGTGGTGACCCGGCCAACTCGATTCGAAGCCCATCACCTCGAAAGGAGCCCCGTGCGCACCCGCACCGCCACCTACCCCGACCGGGAGACCGCCCGGTGGGCGACCCAGCACATGGTCAACCGCAACGAACAGGTCGTCCACCGCTGGCTGGCGCAGTCCACCCGGCGGCGGCTGACGATCGAGGCGGCCTGGCCGTCCCGGGAAGAGCCCGTCGGCAGGGTGCTGCTGCAGGCCATGATGCTGGCCGGGCGCGGTGCCGTCGACGTGCGGGCCGCCCGGGTCGTACTGCGCCGCGAGCCGTCCGCCGCGCACGGGTTCGCCGTGCACGCCAGTTTCCCCGTCTACCTGTGAAGGCAGTGGTCCGACCGTGGCGCTGACCCCCCTTGAACACGACCGCCGCTACGGCGAACTGGACCAGGTTCTGCGCGCCTATGCCGGTCAGCAGGCCGACGACACCGAGGAGAGGCCCAGTGCGGCCCTCACCGCGTATCTGCGGCACACCTGGCACACCCGTCCCTGGGCGCTCGCCGCCGCCGAGAGCCAGCTCCGGGAGTACGCGCGTACCCCGCCGGGGCGGCTGAGGGTGCAGCTCGGTGAGTTCTACGCCCTTCCGGACGTGGGTCTGGACGACGCGGAGATCCTGGACTGGCTCACGCTGGTCGCCGACCACATCCGGCGAAGTGTCGAGGAGGGGCTGGTCCCGGCGCCGGCGAAGCCGGACACGCACTGGGAGTGGCATGCGAGGTTCCCCGAGCTCGGGCAGTTCCTCGGCGGTTGGTTCTCGCAGGACATGCCCGACGAGTTCGACGGTCACGACGCGGCGGTGGACGACTACGCCGGTACGACCGACCGGCAGCTCGTCGCGCGGCTGCTGGGGGAGATCCGGGAACTGCTGGCTCTCGGGCTCGACGAGGGCGAGGACGCCGTCGGCGCCGCCGAGCTGGGCCTCGAGGTGGAGCCGCCGGGCCCCTACGGCATGAGCGGCTGGCTCGCGCTCGTGGCGGCACGTCTCGGCTGACGCGCCTCGCCGGTACGACGGAGCCCCCGTCCGGAGTCGATCTCCGGACGGGGGCTCCGTCGTGGCGCTGGGGGCCCTGCGAGCCTTACAGCCCGAGCTCGACCTCGAACTCGCCCGCCTCCAGGATCGCCTTGACCGCCGTCAGGTAACGGGCCGCGTCGGCGCCGTCCACCAGGCGGTGGTCGTAGGAGAGGGTCAGGTAGGTCATGTCGCGGACGCCGATGACCGTGCCCTCCTCGGTCTCGATGACGGCCGGACGCTTGACCGTGGCACCGATGCCGAGGATCGCGACCTGGCCCGGCGGCACGATGATCGTGTCGAACAGCGCGCCGCGCGAACCGGTGTTGGAGATGGTGAAGGTCGCGCCGGACAGCTCGTCCGGGGTGATCTTGTTGGCGCGGACCTTGCCGGCCAGCTCCGCCGTGGCCTTGGCGATGCCCGCGATGTTGAGGTCGCCGGCGTGCTTGATGACCGGGGTCATCAGGCCCTTCTCGGAGTCCACCGCGATTCCGACGTTCTCGGAGTCGAAGTAGGTGATCGTGCCCTCGGCCTCGTTGATCTTGGCGTTGATGACCGGGTGGGCCTTCAGCGCCTGGGCCGCCGCCTTCACGAAGAACGGCATCGGGGAGAGCTTGACGCCCTCGCGCGCGGCGAAGGAGTCCTTGGCCTGCGCGCGCAGCCGCATCAGGCGGGTGACGTCGACCTCGACGACCGACGACAGCTGGGCCTGCTCGTGCAGCGCCTTGACCATGTTGTCGCCGATGACCTTGCGGATGCGGGGCATCTTGACGGTCTGCCCGCGCAGCGGGGAGACCTCCAGCGCCGGGGCCTTCCTGGCCGGAGCGGCGGCCGCGGCCGGAGCCGGGGCAGCGGCGGCGGCCTTCGCGGCCTCGGCGGCGGCGATGACGTCCTGCTTGCGGATACGGCCGCCGACGCCGGTGCCCTTGACGGTGGCCAGGTCGACGCCGTTCTCGGCGGCGAGCTTGCGCACCAGCGGGGTGACGTACGCGCCCTCGTCGGTCGCCTGGGTGGCGGTCGGGTGGGTCGGCGCGGTGGCCGGGGCGACCGGAGCCGGGGCGGGTGCCGGAGCGGCCGGGGCCGGGGCGGCGGCGACGGGCGCCGGAGCCGGGGCAGCCGGAGCCGCGGGGGCGGCAGGCGCCGGGGCCGGAGCGGGGGCCGGGGCCGGAGCGGGGGCCGGGGCCGGGGCGGCGGCGGGGGCCGGGGCGGCCGGAGCCGGAGCGGCGGCCGGAGCCGCGCCCGCGGCGCCGATGACGGCGAGCTTGGCGCCGACCTCGGCGGTCTCGTCCTCGCCGACCACGATCTCCAGCAGCGTGCCGGAGACGGGCGCCGGGATCTCGGTGTCGACCTTGTCCGTGGAGACCTCGAGCAGCGGCTCGTCGGCCTCGACGGAGTCGCCCACCGACTTCAGCCAGCGGGTGACGGTGCCCTCGGTGACGGACTCACCGAGCGCGGGCAGGACCACGTCCGTGCCCTCGGCGCCACCGGCCGGAGCGGCTTCGGCGGCGGGGGCCGGAGCCGGGGCGGCCGGGGCCTCGGCGGCGGGGGCGGGAGCCGGCTCTGCGGCCGGAGCCGGAGCGGCCTCGGCGGCCGGGGCCGGGGCGGCCGCGGGGGCACCGGTGCCGTCGTCGATGACGGCCAGCTCGGCGCCGACCTCGACGGTCTCGTCCTCGGCGACCTTGATGGAGGCCAGCACACCGGCGGCGGGGGAGGGGATCTCGGTGTCGACCTTGTCGGTCGAGACCTCGAGCAGCGGCTCGTCGGCCTCGACGCGTTCGCCCTCGGCCTTCAGCCAGCGGGTGACAGTGCCCTCGGTGACGCTCTCGCCGAGCGCCGGAAGGGTTACGGAAACCGCCATGGTTTCGGTTGCTCCTAACGAATTGCGGAAGTCTGTGTCGTCGCGCCCGTTGACCGAAGGCTCAGTCGTGGGAGTGCAGCGGCTTGCCGGCCAGCGCCAGGTGGGCCTCGCCGAGCGCCTCGTTCTGCGTCGGGTGGGCGTGGATGAGCTGGGCGACCTCGGCCGGCAGCGCCTCCCAGTTGTAGATCAGCTGGGCCTCGCCGACCTGCTCACCCATGCGGTCGCCGACCATGTGGACGCCGACCACGGCACCGTCCTTGACCTGGACGAGCTTGATCTCGCCCGCGGTCTTGAGGATCTTGCTCTTGCCGTTGCCCGCCAGGTTGTACTTCAGAGCGACGACCTTGTCCGCGCCGTAGATCTCCTTGGCCTTGGCCTCGGTGATACCGACGGAGGCGACCTCCGGGTGGCAGTACGTCACCCGCGGGACACCGTCGTAGTCGATCGGGACGGTCTTCAGACCGGCCAGACGCTCCGCCACCAGGATGCCCTCGGCGAAGCCGACGTGCGCGAGCTGGAGCGTCGGGACGAGGTCACCGACGGCGGAGATGGTCGGAACATTGGTGCGCATGTACTCGTCGACGAGGACGTAGCCGCGGTCCATGGCGACCCCGGCCTCCTCGTAGCCCAGGCCCTGCGAGACCGGGCCGCGGCCGACGGCGACGAGGAGGACCTCGGCCTCGAACTCCTTGCCGTCCGCCAGGGTGACCTTCACACCGTCCTGGGTGTACTCGGCCTTCTGGAAGAAGGTGCCCAGGTTGAACTTGATGCCGCGCTTGCGGAACGCGCGCTCGAGAAGCTTCGAGCTGTTCTCGTCCTCGACCGGGACGAGGTGCTTCAGGCCCTCGATGACCGTGACGTCGGAGCCGAAGGACTTCCACGCCGAGGCGAACTCGACGCCGATGACACCGCCGCCCAGGATGATCGCGGACTTCGGCACGCGGTCCAGGACGAGGGCGTGGTCGGAGGAGATGATGCGGTTGCCGTCGATCTCCAGGCCGGGCAGCGACTTCGGCACGGAGCCGGTCGCCAGCAGGATGTGGCGGCCCTGGATGCGCTGGCCGTTCACGTCCACGGAGGTGGCGGAGGACAGACGTCCCGAACCCTCGATGTACGTCACCTTGCGGGACGCGATGAGTCCCTGCAGACCCTTGTACAGGCCCGAGATCACGTCGTCCTTGTACTTGTGGACGGCCGGGACGTCGATGCCCTCGAAGGTGGCCTTGACGCCGAACTGCTCGCTCTCGCGGGCCTGGTCGGCGATCTCGCCCGCGTGCAGCAGGGCCTTGGTGGGGATGCAACCCCGGTGCAGGCAGGTGCCGCCGACCTTGTCCTTCTCGATCAGGGCGACGTCCAGGCCCAGCTGCGCCCCGCGCAGGGCCGCGGCGTAACCACCGCTACCACCGCCGAGGATCACTAGGTCGAAAACGGTGCTGGCGTCGTTCGCCACGTCACGTCCTCCATGCATGTGCGCCTTGCGCCGATCTCCAGTGACCGGCGGGCGGCTGGTGTCCGGCCGCTTGATGCTTCGGCCCTTCGGTGGGGCCCTGTCCTGCCGGGCTCCATCTTTGCACTTGTTCGAGGCGGACGAGACGCCGGGCCTGAGTGTGAGACACCCCACTGAAGCGCCCGGAGGTGCGCGCGGCTGTGTCCGGCATGCGGCTCCGTCGCGCGGCGGAGCGGCCCGGCAGGGGTTCACCTGCGACGAAGACCGGCGGCAGCCGACTCAGGGGCGCGGGGAACTGCGCGGGCAACCCCACGCCCCTGTAGCCGCCGTGCGACGGCCGGAACCGAGTGCTTGGGCGAACGTCAGCCCAGGTCACCCGCGGCGGTCAGCTCCGCAAGCCGCACCAGGGTCCGCACGGCCGACCCCGTACCACCCTTCGGGGTGTAACCGAAGGGACCGCCCTCGTTGAACGCCGGCCCGGCGATGTCCAGGTGCGCCCAGGTGATGCCGTCGCCGACGAACTCGCGCAGGAACAGACCGGCGACCAGGCCGCCGCCCCACCGCTCGCCCATGTTCGCGATGTCGGCCACGGACGAGTCCATGCCCTTGCGCAGGTGCTCCGGCAGCGGCATCGGCCACGCCGGCTCGCCGACCTCCTCGGCCGCCTCGTGGACCGCGGAGCGGAACGCGTCGTCGTTGGCCATGACACCGAACGTCCGGCTGCCCAGCGCCAGCATCATCGCGCCGGTCAGCGTGGCGACGTCCACGATCGCGTCCGGGTTCTCCTGCGAGGCCGCCCACAGCGCGTCGGCGAGGACCAGCCGGCCCTCGGCGTCGGTGTTGAGCACCTCGACGGTCTTGCCGCTGTACATGCGCAGCACGTCACCCGGGCGGACCGCGGAGCCGGAGGGCATGTTCTCGGCCAGCGCCAGCCAGCCGGTGATGTTGACCTCCAGGCCGAGGCGCGCGGCCGCGACGACGGCGGCGAACACCGCGGCCGCGCCGCTCATGTCGCACTTCATCGTCTCGTTGTGGCCGGCCGGCTTCAGCGAGATGCCGCCCGAGTCGTAGGTGATGCCCTTGCCGACGAAGGCCAGGTGCTTCTCGGCCGCCGGGTGCGTGTAGGACAGCTTGACCAGGCGCGGGGTCGCGGCCGAGCCGCCGCCGACACCGAGGATGCCGCCGTAGCCGCCCTTGACGAGAGCCTTCTCGTCGAGCACCTGCACCTTGATGCCGTGCTCCTTGCCCGCGGTCTGCGCGATGCCGGCGAAGGCGGCGGGGGTGAGGTCGTTCGGCGGCATGTTGATCAGGTCGCGGGCGCGGTTCAGTTCCTCGGAGACCGCGAGCGCGCGGGCGACGGCACCCTTGTGGGCGGCGTCGCGCGGCTTGCCGCCGAGCACCGCGGCCTCGGCCAGCGGGGCCTTGCCGTTCTTGGCCTTGGCGCCCTGCGCCTGCCGGCCGTTCTCCTTGTAGACGTCGAAGGAGTACGCGCCGAGCAGCACGCCCTCGCTGATGGCGCCGATCGCGCCGGGGCTGTCGACGGGCAGCGCGAACGCGGCCTTCCGGGAGCCGGCGAGCGCACGGGCGGCCAGACCGGCGGCCTTGCGCAGCGCCTCGGCGTCGTAGCCGGCGTCGCCGTCCTCCGCGTCCTCGCCTCCGGGCTCCGCGCCCAGGCCGACCGCCACCACGAGCGGGGCCTTGAAGCCGGCCGGCGCGGGCAGCTTCGTCAGCTCGCCCTCGGCACCCGAGGCGCCGAGGGTCTCCAGGACGCCGGCCAGCTTGCCGTCGTACGCGTTGTCCACGGCCTCGGCGCCGGGTGCGACGACGGGGCCCTTGGCGCCCTTGGCGACACCGATCACGATCGCGTCGGCCCGCAGGCCGGGCGCCGCGGCGGTGCTGAGAGTCAGAGCAGTCACGGTGGTGAAATCTCGCTTCCGATGTGAAGTTGCTGTGGCCGATATGGGGTGGGTCGACCGGGCCCGAGAGCCGACCCTAGGTCCAGGCCTGGGGACAGGTGGCAACCGGGGCCTTCACCCTGTCGGCGAACACCCGGGACGAGCCTACGCGCGTGTGCCCGTTCGCTCATTCCTTCGGGTGTTCACCTGCGCGTGGCGTCGTCGCTACTTCTCCACCCTGCACTCCAGTGACCTGAGCCACACTCGTCGGGTTCCGGTGAGGGGCCGACCCGCCGGTTCGCATGATTTCGACAGATCCTCCGCGGGCTCTCCGCGGCGGATCCTCTGGGGGGAGGAACCTTTCATGGCCCACCGCGCACACCACCGCTGGAGAGCGGCCGGCGTCACCGTCACGGCCGCAGGGATGATCACACTGGGGCTCGCCGCGCCGGGTGCCTCGGCGGCCACCGAGCCGCGGATCGACCTGCGGGTGCTGGTCGTCGACGACGGCATAGGCCCCGTCGGCGCGATCACCGCCCAGCTGAAGAGCGAGGGCATCCCGTACACCACCGTCGACCTGGACGACTCCGGGCGTCCCACGATCACCACTGCCTTCCTGAGCGACACCGTCGGCGGCCGGCCGCGGGCGAAGTTCCAGGGCGTCGTCCTGCCGAACGAGGCCCCGTTCGGTGCGGGCTCGGCCGAGCAGACGGCCCTGGAGACGTACGAGAGGACGTACGGCGTCCCGCAGCTCGACGCCTACACCTGGGCCCACCCCGAGGTCGGGCTCGACTACACCGACGCGGGCGGCTACGCCGGGCCGCTCGACGGGCGCACGGCGGACATCACCGCGGCCGGCAAGGCGGGCCCCTTCGGCTATCTGCGGGGCGCCTTCTCCTTCGAGGACAACTCGCCCTCGGTGGATGAGAGTTACGGCTTCGTCGCACAGCCCCGCACCGGCTTCACCAGCTACGTCGACACCCCCGTGCCCGGCGGCACCGGCACCGGCAGCCTGCTCGGCGAGTACACGCACGACGGCCGCCGCGAACTGGTGGTCACCTTCGCCTACAACCAGCACCAGCAGCAGTTCCGGGTGCTGGCCCGCGGCATGGTCGAGTGGCTGACCCAGGGCGTGCACCTCGGGCAGGCCCGCAACTACTTCGCCGTGCACGTCGACGACGTCTTCGCACCGGACGCCCGCTGGGACACCGAGCGCAACTGCACGCCCGGCGACATCGACTGCGGCAGCGGCGGCACCGACACCACCACTCCGATCCGGATGACCGCGGCCGACGCCCAGTACCTGGCCTCCTGGCAGCAGAGCCACGGCTTCACCCTGGACATGGTGTTCAACGCGGGCGCCGGCGAGGAGTGGAAACAGGAGAACGGCGGCGCGGACGCGCTGACCGACCAGCTGCTGAAGGACAGGGCCAAGTACCGCTGGGTGAACCACACCTACACCCACCTGTTCCTCGGCTGCGTCCAGGACACCTCGAGCGTGCCGTGGAGCTGCACGAAGAACGCCGACGGCTCGACGCAGTGGGTGAGCCGCACCGACATCTCCGGGGAGATCTCGAACAATTACGATTGGGCGCTCGTACACGGTCTCTCCGTCGACCGCAGCGAGCTGGTCACCGGCGAGCACTCCGGCCTGAAGACCCTGCCGCAGCAGACCCAGGACAACCCCGACCTCGGGCCCGCGCTCGCCTCCAACGGCGTGAAGTGGACCGCCTCGGACAACTCCCGCGAGCCGGAGCAGCGTTCCGTCGGCACCAGTACGCGCACCGTGCCGCGCTACCCGATGAACGTGTACTACAACGTCGGCACCAAGGCTGAGATGGCCGACGAGTACAACTGGATCTACACCGCCGAGGCGGACGGCGGCAGCGGCATCTGCGAGGACAACCCGGCCTCCACCTGCCTGCCCGAGCCGCTGGACACGGCCACCGGCTACACCGGCCACATCGTCCCGGCCGAGGCGCACACCGACCTCGGGCATGTGCTGAGCAACGACCCGCGCCCGCACTACGCCCACCAGTCCAACCTGGCCGAGGACCGCATCCTCTACCCGGTCCTGGAGCGCGTACTGGCCGACCACCGGGCCCTGTTCGCCGACGACACCCCGATCGTCAGCCTGCGCCAGAGCGCCATCGGCGGCGAGCTGCAGAACCGGGCGAAGTGGCAGACCGCGCTCGCCAACGGCAAGGTCACCGCCTACCGGATCGGCAAGACCGTGACCGTCACGGCACCGTCCGGCACCCAGATCCCGGTGACCGCGCCGGAGGGCACCAGGCAGCAACAGCTGCTGGGCACGACGACCTTCGGCACGGCCTACGCCGGCGAGCGCTCCGCATGGGCGACACCGGCCCTCCTCCAGTCGGCACTCACGCTGAAGCTGCCGTAGAGAAGCGCCCTGGACGGGGCGCCTTGGACGGGGTGCCCTTGGACGGGGTGCCCCGGGCGGAGCGCCCTGGAGGGGCGTCTCCGAAAGGGCGCGGGGTTGTATCAGGGTGAGGCTCCGCCGCGCGGGCGCGACCGGCCGCACGTCCCGCACCGGAGGGGCCGACGCGCTCGCCGCGAGCCGTCGCGCCCCGGAAGGATGCTCCGCCTTGCGATGCACCGCACCGGACGCCGCGAGCTTTCCGCCAAGCCTTTCCGGCCACAGCACTAGCGGCCGAGGCAGAGCACCACGAGCGCGGTCGTCGCGGCCGTCTCGGCGAGCGCGCCGAACACGTCTCCGGTCACCCCGCCGAAGCGCCGGATGCAGCGGCGCAGCAGCAGTTCGGCGACGGCGACCGCGACGAGCACCGCGAGGGCGGTGCGCGCGCCGTCGTACCCGCCGAAGCCCGCGCCCGCCGTCCCGGCCGCCGCCGCCACACCGGCCACCAGGACCGGCGCCGCAGCCCTGGGCACCACCCCGGCCACCGCCGCCCCCAGCCCTTCCGGGCGGGCGGCCGGTACCCCGGCGCGGGCGGCCAGGGTCAGGGCCAGCCGGGCCGTGACCGCCGAGACCACGGCCGCCACGGCACCCCGCGCCCCCGAGTCGCCGTAGAGCTGCGCCAGCACGGCCACCTGGGCCAGCAGCGCCAGGACGAGGGTGAGCACGCCGAACGGCCCGATGTCCGACTGCTTCATGATCCGCAGCGCGTCCTCGGCGGGCTTGCCGCTGCCCAGCCCGTCGGCGGTGTCGGCGAGCCCGTCGAGGTGCAGCCCGCGGGTCAGGGCTGCGGGTACGGCGACCGAGGCGACCGCGGCAAGCAGCGGACCGGCACCGAGCAGGAGCAGCAGCAGGCCGAGGCCGGCCGCGCAGCCGCCGACGACCAGCCCGGCCACCGGGGCGCACAGCATGCCGCCGCGTGCGGCCGGCCGGTCCCAGCGGAGTACCCGGACGGGCAGCACGGTGAGTGTGCCGAAGGCGAAGCGGAGACCGTCGAACGGGGAGGACGTGAGCACCGGCGCAGGTTACCCGGCGGTCGCGAGGCCAACCCACGGCACCCGAGCGGGCATATCCGAGTAATGTGCGCACATGGGGCACTGGTGGGAGCGGAACATCGTCGAGCCGGGCAAACTCCCGCTGCTGCTCGCCCTCGCCGCCTTCGTGCTGGCCTTCGTCGTCACCCGGGTCATCACCCGGCTGATCCGGGCAGGCAAGGGCCCCTTCGGCAACGTCAAGGCGGGCGGGCTGCACATCCACCACGTCGTCCCCGGTGTCGTCCTCACCGTCGTCGGCGGCTTCGGCGCCGTCGCCAGCGACCGACACGGCGTCGGCGCGGCCGTCTCGGCCGTGCTGTTCGGCATCGGCGCGGGCCTCGTCCTGGACGAGTTCGCGCTGATCCTGCACCTGGACGACGTCTACTGGAGCGCGGAGGGCCGCAAGAGCGTCGAGATCGTCGTGGTCACCGCCGCCCTCGTCGGCCTGCTGCTCGCCGGGTTCGCCCCCTTCGGCGTCAACGACCTGTCCCAGGAGGAGCTGGCCGACCGCGGCACCGTCATCTCCAACATCGCCGCCAACTTCCTCTTCTCCCTCATCGCCCTGAGCAAGGGCAAGGCCCGCATCGCCGTGTTCGGAGTGATCGTGCCGCTGGTCGCCGTCCTCGGTGCGATCCGGCTCGCCCGCCCCGGCTCCGCCTGGGCCCGCCGCTTCTACGGCCACCGTCCCCGCGCCCGCGCCAGGGCCGCCCTCCGTGCCTACCGTCACGACCGCCGCTGGACCCGACCGCGCCGCCTCGTTCAGGACTGGATCGGCGGCAAGCCCGACCCCCTGCCGACGCGCCTGCCCGACCACAGGTGACGGCGGCGGCGCAGCCGGTCCGCGTACCCGTGGCGCAGCGCCGTCAGCAGGCACAGCAGACCCACGGCGATCAGCGCGGCCAGATGCTCCTTGCCCGCAAGGTTCTCCTTCACCAGCACCTCGACCACCATCGCCGTCGTCACCGCGCCCGCCGTCACATAGGCGCCGTACCGCCAGCTCACGAACACCGCGAGCCCCACGACGGCCGCCGACGGGCCGGTGTCCACCACCTGCCCGTCGGTCCACGGCAGCCCGAACGGCGTGTGCGCGCCGAGCGTGACGCCGAGGCGCGCGTACAGGGTCCCGGCGAGCGTGGCGACGTACGCGATGGTCAGCGTCCGCCACCAGCCCAGACACAGCTCGGCGACCCCGAACACCAGCAGGATCTGCACCAGCGCCCCCCACACCGGCAGATCCAGCGCGGGCACGTACAGCGACAGGGGAGTGCGCGACAGGGCCAGCCACAGCGGGTCCTCGGCCCGTACGGCACCCAGGTCCTGCACGAGCTGATACCCCCACGGCTGGTTCTGCACGTACTGCAGTAACGCCGTCAGGCCCACTGCCCCCACCGTCATCGGGGCCGCCGCCGGCCCCCGCTCGCGCAGGGCCTCACGCACGGCGGCATACAGCGGCCCCCACTCGGCGCGGGCCCGGCGGCCTGGCGTTCCCATCAAGCGTTCCTTCGTCCCCGTACGGTCATCGGTGCGTGTCCAGGTGTTTGCGGTGCAGCCACTTCGGCAGCCCGGGCGCCTCCAGGAAGCCCTCCGCGCGGGCCGAGGCGAGGCCGATGCGCGGCAGGTCCGCGCTCTTCTCGAAGAGCAGGAACCGCGGCTCCCAGATGGGCCGGTACTTGGCGTTGGCGCGGTACAGCGACTCGATCTGCCACCAGCGGGAGAAGAAGCTGAGCAGCGACCGCCACAGCCTCAGTACCGGACCGGCACCGAGGCGTGCGCCACGTTCGAAGACCGACCGGAACATCGCGAAGTTGAGCGAGACCTGCGTGATCCCGATCTCGTCGGCCCGCCGAAGCAGTTCGATGACCATGAACTCCATGAGCCCGTTGGCGGAACCGTCGACGTCCCGGCCCCGCCGCATCAGGTCCAGCGACAGTCCGTGCGGCCCCCACGGCACGAAGGAGAGCAGCGCCCGCAGCCGCCCGTCGGCGTCCGTGCACTCCAGCATCACGCACTGCCCGTCCGCGGGATCACCGAGCCGGCCGAGTGCCATGCTGAAGCCGCGCTCGGTCGCGCCGTCGCGCCAGTCGTCGGCGCGCTCGACGAGATGTGCCATCACGTCGGCCGGGATGTCCGCGTGCCGCCGGATGCGCACCTCGTACCCGGCCCGCTTCACCCGGTTGTACGCCTGCCGCACGGTCCGCATCGCCCGCCCCTCCAGCGTGAACTCGGCGACCTCCACGATCGCCTCGTCCCCGAGTTCCAGCGCGTCCAGACCGTGCCGGGCGTACACCGTCCCGGCCTCCTCGCCCGCCCCCATCACCGCCGGAATCCACCCGTGCCGCCGCGCCTGCGCGAGCCACGGCCCGATCGCCCCCGGCCAGGCCTCCGGGTCGCCGAGCGGATCGCCGGACGCGAGACTCACCCCGCCGACCACCCGGTAGGCGACGGCGGCCTTCCCGGTCGGCGACCACACGACGCTCTTCTCCCGGCGCAGCGCGAAGTAGCCGAGCGAGTCGCGGTCGCCGTGCCGCTCCAGCAGCACCCGCAGCCGCTTCTCGTCGTCCTCGCTGAGCGGGTCCACGGCCCGCCGGGAGCGGAAGGCGGCGTAGAAGACGGCGAGGACGAGGGCCGTGCTGAGCACGTTGACGGCCACGTTGGCCCAGTTGGGCGGGTCGATCCCGGGGAAGCGGGACTCGTCGGCCGCCACGGACACCAGCCGCAGGGCGCCGTAGTACCAGCGCTCCAGGAACGTCGAACGGGCCGCGTCGGGCGCCTGGTTGGTGACCGTCACCAGCAGCCCTGCCAGCAGGCTCGCGGCCAGGCCGCCGCCGACGGCCACGGTGGCCGCGAGCCGTGGGTTGGACCGGTCGCCCTTGGCGTAGAACTCGCGGCGGCCGACGAGCAGCGCGCCCACGAAAGCGGCCGTCAGCCCCAGGGAGACCCAGTTCTGCGCGTAGCGCCGGATCTCCGGGAACGCCATGGCGAACGCGAACAGGGCCAGGAAGAGGCCGCTCATCACCAGGTTGAGGATCCATGCGGCCCGTTTCCTGCGCCGCATGGTGATCGCCAGGAAGGCGGTGAACAGACCGGAGGCGAAGCCGGCCGTCAGCAGGTACGGCGTGAAGAAGTCGTCCTGGTTGTGCCGGCGCACGTCCTGGCCGAACGAGACCCACACCGCGCTGAGGAAGTTGATGAACGCGACGGTCCGCAGATACCAGACGGCGACGGCGGCGGCCTTCCGGGAAGCCCCGGTGGACCGCCGCGCCCGCTCATCCGCCCACTCGACCCCGACTCGCTGCTCAACGGCAATCCGGGCATCTCCCATAGATCAGGATCATATGGGCGACCCCCCACCGATCCCCACTTTTCCCCCCACCAACAGCACACACGCTCCGCCTCCCCACCCACTCCCTCCGGCACGGAACCGGCCCCGTCCACTTCCTTCCGCACCGAGCGCGCCCCGCCTGCTTCCCCCGGCGCCGAACACGCCCCGCCCACTTCCCTCCGCGGCGAGCACGCCGTGCCCGTCTCGCTCCGTGGCGAGCGCGCCCCGCCCGTTTCCCGCTGCGGCGAGTACCGCTCGGCCACGTCACTCCACCGGTCACTTCTTCCTGCCGGTCACCCCTCCCCGCCGCAACGGTGCTCAGCCACGACGGTGGTGTCCGGCGGTGCCGAAGCGGGCCTGGGTGGCTACTCCGGGGCCTTCGTTTCCGGGTCCTTCTCGGCCTCCGGCCGCTCCGGCAGCTCGGCGGCCAGCGCGGCAGCGCTCCGTACCAGCGGCAGTGCCAGCAGCGCGCCCACGCCCTCGCCGACCTTCACCCCCTGCTCCAGCAGCGGCTCGAGAGCCATCCGGTCCAGCGCCTTCGCCTGCCCCGGCTCCCCGCTGTCGTGCCCGGCCAGCCACCAGTCCGGCGCCCGGAAAGCCACCCGCTGCGCGACCAGCGCACAGGCCGCGGCCACGACCCCGTCCAGGATCACCGGCAGCTTCCGCACCGCGCACTGCAGCAGGAACCCGGTCATCGCCGCGAGATCCGCCCCGCCCACGGTCGCCAGCAACTGCAACTGGTCACCGAGCACCGGCCGCGCCCGCCGCAGCGCGTCCCGGATCGCCGCGCACTTGCGCATCCACGCCAGGTCGTCGATCGCGAGCCCGCCCCGCCCGGTCACCACGGACGCGTCGGTCCCGCACAGCGCGGCGACCAGTACCGCCGCAGCCGTCGTGCCGCCCACGCTGAGGTCGCCGAGCACCACCAGATCGGTGCCCGAGTCGGCCTCCTCGTCGGCGATCGCGACACCCGCGCGCAGAGCCGTCTCGGCCTCCTCCAGGGTGAGCGCGTCCTCGATGTCGATACGGCCGCTGCCCCGCCGCACCCGGTGCCGTACGACGTCCTCCGGGAAGGCGTCCGGAGCGCAGTCCAGGCCCATGTCCACGATCCGCACGGGCACCTGCTGCCGGCGCGCCAGCACGGCCACCGGGCTCGCACCCTCCAGTACCGCCCGCACCAACTGCTCCGCACCGCCCGCGGGCCGCGCCGAGACACCCAGCTCGGCGATGCCGTGGTCCCCGGCGAAGAGCACCAGCCGCGGCCGTTCGACCGGCCGTACCGGTACGGCGCCCTGCGCGGCGGCCAGCCACTCACCCAGCTCGTCGAGGCGGCCCAGTGCGCCGGGCGGCACGATCTGGCGCTCCCGCCGGGCCTCGGCGTCACGGCGCACGCCCCCGTCCGGGCGCTCGATCAGATCGGTGAAGTCGTCCAGATTAAGGCTGCTCATTCGCCGAACAGTACCGCCAGAGAACGAACGCCTCCGTGCCACATCGCCACCACACCGCGACCACGTCTTTGCGCCTCGGTTCCATATCCCATACGTTCCGGTTTGCCGCGGAATGTCGCACAGGGAGCCGCCCATGCCGACCACGCCCCTCACCCCGCAGATCACCACCCCCTTCGATCCCTTCCAGGAGCCGCGCCGCGAGGACTGCCCCTGGTGCGGCTCCCGCAACCTGCGCACCCGGCTGCGCGCGCCCGACCCGCTGCGGCACCGGTCCGGCACGTTCGTCGTCGACGCATGCGGCGACTGCGCCCACGCCTTCCAGAACCCCCGGCTCAGCGCGGAGGGACTCGCCTTCTTCCACCGGGACTTCTACGAGAGGCACCTGGAACAGTTCGCCGCCGGCGTCCTCCCCGCCCGCGCGGTCCGCCGCCGGCACCGGGACACCGCCTGGCGGCTCTCGGCGCTGCGCGAACCGGAGAGCTGGCTGGACGTCGGCACCGGCCACGCCCTCTTTCCCGAGGCGGCGAAGGAGTTCTTCCCGTACACCAGCTTCGACGGGCTCGACCCGACGGCGCGCGTGGAGCAGGCGCTGCTGGAAGGCCGTGTGGAGGAGGCGCACCGCGGCTATCTGACGACGCCCGGCACGGCGGACCGGCTGCGCGCCCGCTACGACGTGGTCAGCATGTTCCACCATCTGCAGCACGCCCCCGACCCGCGCGCCGAACTCCGCGCCGCGCTGACCGTGCTGCGACGCGGGGGCCACCTGGTCGTCGAAGTCCCCGACCCCCGCTGTCTGTTCGCGATGCTCCTCGGCAAGTGGTGGCTCCCGTACGGCCAGCCCCGCCACCTGCACCTGCTCCCGCCGGTCAACCTGCGCACCGAGCTGGAGAGCCTGGGCTGCACGATCCTGGTCACGGACCGCAAGACCCCGCACATCCCCTACGACCTGTCCGCGGCAGTCGCCCTGTCCCTGGCCCACGCCCGCCCGGTGACCGAACTGGCCGCCATGCCGGTGCTGGCGCTGGCCTCCGCCGTGGACCACGGGTGCGCTCCGTTGTTCCGCCGAAGTCGCTTCTCCAATGCGTACCGGGTGGTTGCGCGCAAGGAGCGCTGAGAGGCGACTGCCGTGCGGGCTGCGGCGCCGTTGCCGGGCGCGGGCGCGTCGTGGCCGTTCGCGCAGTTCCCCGCGCCCCTGCGGGGCGCCCCGCACCCAGCCTGCGGGCAGTCGTGCCGCTGGGGCGGCACGGGTGGGCGCAGGCGGCACCCCGCAAGCGCGGGCAAGCGACCCCGCCTCCCCGCCGCATCAGCCCCGCAGTACCAGTGCCTGCCCGGCCACCACGAGCAGCACCTGCTCGCACTCGTCCGCGAACCCCGCGTTCAACCGCCCCAGTTCGTCCCGGTACCGGCGGCCGGACGCCGTCGCGGGCACGATCCCGGACCCTACCTCGTTGGACACCGCCACGACCGTCCGCCGAGCCGACCGCACCGCCTCCGTCAGCTCCCGCACCCGCTCCCGCAGAGCCTTCTCACCGCCGCCCGCCCACTCCGCGTCGTCCCACGCCCCGACCGAGTCCATCACGTCCGTCAGCCACAGCGACAGACAGTCGATCAGCAGCGGCGGCCCCTCCTCACCCAGCAGCGGCACCAGATCCGTCGTCTCCGTCGTACGCCACGACCCCGGCCGCCGCTCCCGGTGCACCGCCACCCGCGCCGCCCACTCGCCGTCCCCGCCGCGTGTACCGCCGGTCGCCACGTACAGCACGTCCGGGAAGGACTCCAGCCGCCGCTCCGCCTCCACCGACTTGCCCGAACGCGCCCCGCCCAGCACCAGCGTCCGGCGCGGCACGTCCGGTACCTCCTCGTACACCCCGACCGTCAGCGACGTACCGTCCGGCACCGCCCGCGCCCCGGCCGCCGCGAGCCGGCGCCGCAACTC
The DNA here is from genome assembly GCF_055566415.1 of Streptomyces sp. NPDC027663. Classification (NCBI taxonomy): domain Bacteria; kingdom Bacillati; phylum Actinomycetota; class Actinomycetes; order Kitasatosporales; family Streptomycetaceae; genus Streptomyces; species Streptomyces sp. NPDC027663. The sequence goes on from NZ_JBVHSK010000001.1 coordinate 1,064,707, forward strand.
GGGGCCGGGCGGCACGTCGTGGTCCAGGTGGACGGCGAGGACGTCCGTCGTGGGGCCGACCGAGCCGACCGCCCGGAGCCGGGCCAGCGCGTCGGGCCGGCCCACGACGTCCGCGAGGACCATGTCGTACGACTCCGCCGTCGCCGCCTCCAGACCGGCCGGCGCCCCGCCGGGCGGCAAATACAGCAGCCGCTGCCCGTCCGGCCCGGTCACCGCGTACCCGGTGCCGCCCGCGTCCATCGCCACGGCCCGCACCCGATGCCCCGTCAGCAGCGCCAACTCCCGGCCGTCCGGCACCCGGCCGGGCTGCGGCAGCCCGGCCGGCACCTCCACCGCGAGACCGTCGTGGGGGTGCGACAGCAGCACTTGCCGCACCCCGCCCAGCGAACGCCCGGCCCGGGCCGCGGCGAACGCCGCACCCGGCGTCAGGTCCAGCAGCAGCGCGCCGTCCACGAGCACCGCGGTCGCGGCCCGCGCGTCCGGCCCGAGCGCGCTCGCACAGGCGGCACAGGAACAGTCGGGGCGAGGCAGCCCCAGCGGGGCACCGGTACCGAGCAGAGTTGCTTCCACGCACCGATTCTCACCCCTCACCACAGCCCTCGCGCCACTGGCGGCCCCGAAGGGGCACCGGTGAGGGGCGCGGCCCTGCCCCGCGGACGCGCAGATGATCCATGGCCTCTAACGGCCGACCCGGCGGAGCGCATACGCTGCCCGGGCAGCTGTCGGATCAAAGGAGGCCCGCATGACGGCATGGACGTGGCAATTCGAGAAGGCCGACGGGACGGAGGTCCAGCCGGCGGTCCTGCCCGAGGAGTTCACCACACAGGGGGACGCCGAGTCCTGGATCGGCGAGCACTGGAAGGAGCTGCGGGAGGGCGGGGCCGACCAGGTGCGGCTGTTCGAGGAGACCGACGAGATCTACGGCCCGATGAGCCTGCACGCCGACGCGTGATCCGGCCCGGGCGGGGGTGAGGAGGGGCTCCCTCCTCACTGCTCGCCCAGCGTCACCTCGACCTTCTTCTCGCTGCCCTCCCGCTCGAAGGTCACCGAGGTTCGCTGCCCGGGCTTGTCCGCCGCCAGCGCCTCGGAGAGCGAGGTGACGGTGGTGATGGGCTCGTCGTCCACCGCGGTGATGATGTCGCCGGCCTGCAGCCCCGCCTTGTCCGCCGCGCCGCCGGCAACGACGCTGACCACCGCCACCCCGGCCGGCTGGTACTGGTCGTCCACCACGGTCCGGGCGGTGATGCCGAGGGCCGCCCGTCCGGAGTCGACGACCCTGCCCTCCTTGATGATCTGGTCGGCGACCGTCCGCACCATGGACGCCGGGATCGCGAACCCGATGCCGGGCGCCGCGCTGCCGCCGAAGCTCGGGTCGGCCGCCGCGAGCGTCGGGATGCCGATCACCCGGCCGTCGAGATCGACCAGGGCGCCCCCGCTGTTGCCGGGGTTGATGTCGGCCGAGGTCTGGAGCATGTTCGCGATCGTCGCGCCCGTACCGCCGCCGTCGTTGCCCTCGCTGACGGTCCGTCCGGTCGCCGAGACGATGCCCTCGGTCACGCTGGACGACAGCCCGAGCGGCGACCCCATGGCCAGCACGATCTTGCCGACCTCGACCTTGTCGGAATCCCCGAACACCCCCGGTCTCAGCCCGGCCGGGATCCGGTCCAGCTTGATCACGGCGAGATCCTGCTCGGGGTAGGTATAGACCAGGCTCGCGGTGAGCGGCTCCTCGTTGTTGGCCGTGGTCACCTGGAAGGTCTTCTCCGTCCCGACCACGTGCGCGTTGGTGACGACGTGTCCCTTGTCGTCGTACACCACCCCGGAGCCGAGGTCGTGGCGCCCCTGGATCTGCACGACCGACGGCAGGACCTCCCTGATGACCTTCTGGTACCGGTTCTCCAGGTCCTCCGCGGTCATCGGCGCGGCCGCCCGGGTGGCCGCCGAGGTGTCCTCCCCGGCCCCGGCGAGACCGGTGCAGCCGCTTGCGAGCGCCGCACAGCACAACAGCGCGACGGAAGCGAGGGCCGTCCGGAAAGCGCGGGCACGGGCACGGGAAGCGTCCATGCCCCGAGTCTCACCGCGCGGTGATCACGCGGCGCGGGCTGTTGCCCCGAACGGCCTCAGCCCCGTACGCCGCACAGGTGGAGCAGCGCCGCCACCCCTCGGTAGGGGTCGGTGCGGCCGGCCCGCTCCTCGACCGCGAGCAGCGTCTCCAGGTCGTCCGGGATCGCCGCGTCGTCCGCCGCCGTGTCCGTGAAGACCCGGACGCCGTACCAGGCGTGCAAGGGGGCCGCGATGCCGTCGAGCGTGGCGGCGAGCGCCGGCAGCCGGTCGGCGCGCACGTCCAGGCCCAGGCGGTTGCGGTAGGCAGTGGTGTCGAAGGCGGCCAGGGCGCCCGCCCAGTCACCGGACAGGCCAGGGCGCAGGGCGAGTGCGTCGCCGTTGCGGACCAGCAGGGAGAGGAGGCCGCCGGGGGCCAGCATCCGGGCCAGGCCCGCCACCAGCGGATCGGGCTCCTCCACGTACATCAGGACGCCGTGGCACAGCACCACGTCGAAGCTGCCCGGCAGGAAGTGCACGCCGGTGTCCCGCGCGTCGCTCTGCACCAGCCGCACCCGCTTGCGGATGCCCTCCGGCTCCCGGGCCAGCGCCTCACGGGCGGCGGTGAGCATCCTCGCGTTCTGCTCGACCCCGGTCACCTGGTGGCCGAGCCGGGCCAGCCGCAGCGCCTGCGTACCCTGGCCCATCCCCGCGTCGAGCACACGCAGTCGCTGCCCGACCGGGAACCGCCCGGCTATCTGCTCGTCCAGCTGCCGGGCCACCAGCTCCTGCCGTACGAGATCACGCAGCCTGCCCAGCCCGTCCAGCCAGGCATGGGCCGCATCCCCGGTGAAGGCGTCTGTGCTCAGGGCCGCTCTCCGCGCTTGACCTGCGGCTTCGGCAGCCGGAGTCGGCGCATCTGCAGGGAGCGCATCAGGGCGTAGGCGACCGCGCCACGCGTGTTCTCGTCCGGGAAGCGCTCCGCGAGCCGCTTCTTCAGACGGAAGCCGCTGACCGCCGAGTCCAGCACGATCAGCACGATCACGACCAGCCACAGCAGCAGCGCCACGCTCTGGATCTCCGGCACCCGCACCACGCTCAGCACGAGAATGACCACGGCGAGCGGCAGGAAGAACTCCGCCACGTTGTACCGCGCGTCCACCCAGCTCCGGGCGAACCGGCGGACCGGACCCCGGTCCCGGGCCGGCAGGTACCGCTCGTCGCCTCCGGCCAGCGCCTGGCGCTGGCGCTCCAGCGCCTGCCGCCGCTCCTCGCGCTGGCGCTTGGCGGCCTCCTTGCGGCTCGTCGGCGTGTTGGCGACGCTGCGGCGCTGGGACTGGGCCTCACTGCGCTTGGGCGTGGGCCTGCCCTTCGGGGCCTGCGGGTCACGGGTCTGCTTGGAGAGGTTCACCGGCGCCTTGTCGGCGGTCGGGGCCTTCTCTTCCTTGGCACGGCTACGGAACACAAAACCCAAGGGTACGGGCTGCGCGGGCATGGACCCCAGTCCGCCGGGGAACGATCCGGCAACACCGGACGTCTTCAGTGGACAGGGAGGGCGTTTTCCGGGGGGCCCGGCCGGGTGCGCGTGACCCGGTGGGATCACCTACTCCTCACGCCGGAGCGGTACGTCCCGCAGTCGTCCTCGGGGATGAGCGCATCACCCCGCGAACAGTGCGGTAATGGAGGCAGGGCCCGTACTGTGGGTCCTGTCGCAGAAGCGGTGAGCCGGAGTCCGTCAGAAGGGGGCGCGCGAAGCCCATGAGCGGTGTCATGAAGCGTATGGGGATGATCTTCCGCGCGAAGGCGAACAAGGCCCTTGACCGGGCCGAGGACCCGCGCGAGACCCTCGACTACTCGTACCAGAAGCAGCTGGAGCTGCTGCAGAAGGTGCGGCGCGGTGTCGCCGACGTGGCGACCAGCCGCAAGCGCCTGGAGCTCCAGCTCAACCAGCTGCAGCAGCAGTCCTCCAAGCTGGAGGACCAGGGCCGCAAGGCGCTCGCGCTCGGCCGCGAGGACCTGGCCCGCGAGGCGCTGTCCCGGCGCGCCGCCCTCCAGCAGCAGGTGACGGACCTCGAGACGCAGCACGCGACCCTGCAGGGCGAGGAGGAGAAGCTCACCCTCGCGGCCCAGCGCCTCCAGGCCAAGGTGGACGCCTTCCGCACGAAGAAGGAGACCATCAAGGCCACCTACACCGCCGCCCAGGCCCAGACCCGCATCGGCGAGGCCTTCTCCGGCATCTCCGAGGAGATGGGCGACGTCGGCCTGGCCATCCAGCGCGCCGAGGACAAGACCGCCCAGCTCCAGGCCCGGGCCGGCGCCATCGACGAACTGCTCGCCTCCGGCGCCCTGGACGACCAGTCCGGCATGCACAAGGACGACATCCAGGCCGAGCTGGACCGGCTCTCCGGTGGTACGGATGTAGAGCTGGAACTGCAGCGCATGAAGGCCGAGCTGGCCGGAGGCTCCCCGCAGCAGGCCATCGAGGGCGGCACCGGCCAGGGGCAGTCCCAGCAGCAGCCGCAGGACACCCCGCGCTTCGACAAGCAGTAGTCCGACGCCGGGGCCCCGAGCCGAGGAGGCCGACGTGATCGTACGGATCATGGGGGAGGGCCAGGTGAGGCTGGACGACGTCCACCTCACCGAACTGAACAAGCTGGACGACGAGCTGCTGGAAGAGATGGAGAGCGGCGACGAGGAGGGCTTCCGCCGCACGCTCGGCGCCCTCCTCGACTCCGTCCGCCGGCTCGGCAACCCCCTGCCGGACGACGCCCTGGAACCCTCGGAGCTGATCCTCCCGTCCCCGGACGCGTCGCTGACCGAGGTCCGGGAGCTGCTCAGCGACGACGGCCTGATCCCGGGCTGACGTCCGCCGCCTGCGTCGGTTCAGGGTGAACCAGGCTGTGCGGGACTTCTGCCACTCCGGTTCCGGGTGGGCGAGGTCCTTCGCCTCGACGCCGTCGCCGTACAGGCCGGCGCCACCGTCGTCAGTGACCTGCGGGCGCGTGGTGGGTCGCTCGCGCAGTTCCCCGCGCCCCTTACGGGGCCGCGGTCCGCCGTCCTCGGTCTGCGGGCGCGTGATGGGCTGCTCGCGCAGTTCCCCGCGCCTCTTACGGGGTACTGTTCGCCGTCCTCGGTCTGCGGGTGCGTGGTGGGTCGCTCGCGCAGTTCCCCGCGCGCCTGGCGGGGCGCGGTCCGCCGTCCTCAGCCTGCGGGCAGTCGTGCCGCTGGGGCGGCACGGGTGGGCGCAGGCGGCACCCCGCCGGCGCGGGCGAGCGTACCCACCCCTCGTCGGCCCCGTCCCGGGCATCTTGCGGTCGGCCCGCACCCGAACCGTACTGTTCACACCGTGAGCACTCTCGAACGCGCCCGGTGCAGGCTCAAGGCCCATCCCCTCGCGCTGGACGCGGCCCTCGCGGCGGGCGTGCTGGCCTGCATGGTCGCCGGCTCCTTCGTCGTGCCAAGGGGCGCACACGGCGTCACCTGGGGCGTCCGCACCCCGGACGTCCTCAGCCTCCTCCTCATGCTGCTCGGCGCCGCGGCCCTCGTCTTCCGCCGACGCAAGCCCAGAACGGTCCTCGCCGTCACCGGCACGGTCTCGCTCGTCGAATGCGTCACCGGCGACCCGCGCGCCCCGGTCGCGATGTCCGCCGTGATCGCCCTGTACACCGTCGCCTCCACCACCGACCGCCCCACCACCTGGCGTCTCGGCCTGCTCACCACGACCGTGCTGACGGCCGCCGCCATGCTCGGCGGCCCCCTGCCCTGGTACGCGCAGGAGAACCTGGCCGTCCTCGCCTGGACCGGCATCGGCGCCACCGCCGGAGACGCCGTGCGCAGCAGGCGCGCGGTCCTGCAGGCAGTCCGGGACCGTGCCGAGCGCGCCGAACGCACCCGTGAGGAGGAGGCCCGCCGCCGGGTCGCCGAGGAGCGACTGCGGATCGCCCGTGATCTGCACGACGTCGTCGCCCACCACATCGCCCTGGTGAACGTGCAGGCCGGCGTCGCCGCCCACGTCATGGACAAGCGCCCCGACCAGGCCAAGGAGGCCCTCGCACACGTCCGCGAGGCCAGCCGCAGCGCGCTCGGCGAACTCCGGGCGACGGTCGGCCTGCTCCGCCAGAGCGGCGACCCCGAGGCCCCCACCGAACCCGCCCCGGGCCTGAGCCGCCTGGAGGAACTGGCCGACACCTTCCGCAGTGCGGGCCTGCCCGTGGCCGTGGCCCGCGCCGACCAGGGCACGGAACTCCCCGCCGCCGTCGACCTGGCCGCCTACCGGATCGTCCAGGAGGCCCTGACGAACGTCCGCAAGCACGCGGGGCCGGGCGCGAAGGCCGAGGTCAGCGTCGTACGGGTGGGAGCGGACATCGAGGTCACGGTCCTGGACGACGGGCCGGGCACGGCCGCGCCCCCGGAGAGCGGCGGCGGGCACGGGCTGCTCGGCATGCGCGAGCGGGTCACCGCCCTCGGCGGCACCCTCACCACCGGGCCCCGGCACGGCGCCGGCTTCCGCGTCCATGCGATCCTGCCGGTCGACAGCCGTACCGAGACCCGCACCGAGACCCGTACGACGGCACCCGGGGAGCCCGTATGACGATCCGTGTCCTGCTCGCCGACGACCAGGCCCTGCTGCGCAGCGCGTTCCGGGTGCTGGTCGACTCCGAGCCCGACATGGAGGTGGTGGGGGAGGCCGCCGACGGGGCGCAGGCGGTCCGGCTGGCCAAGGAGCACGGGCCCGACGTCGTCCTCATGGACATCCGGATGCCCGGCACCGACGGCCTCGCCGCCACCCGGCTGATCAGCGCCGACCCCTCCCTCGAACAGGTCCGGGTGGTCATCCTGACCACCTTCGAGGTGGACGACTACGTCGTCCAGGCCCTGCGCGCCGGTGCCTCCGGCTTTCTCGGCAAGGGCAGCGAGCCCGAGGAGCTGCTGAGCGCCATCCGGGTCGCGGCCGGCGGCGAGGCGCTGCTGTCCCCGGCCGCCACCAAGGGTCTGATCGCCCGCTTCCTGGCCCGGGGCGACGACGGCGACGGCCCCGATCCCGCCCGGTCCGAGCGGCTAGGCACGCTCACCGGCAGGGAGCGGGAGGTCCTCGTCCAGGTCGCGGGCGGCCACTCCAACGACGAGATCGCCGAGCGTCTGGAGGTCAGCCCGCTGACGGTGAAGACGCACGTCAACCGGGCCATGGCCAAGCTGGGCGCCCGGGACCGGGCCCAGCTGGTCGTGATCGCCTACGAGTCCGGGCTGGTACGTCCGAGGATGGAGTGATCTCCACCCGCGTGTACTGCGCGCGGAGTAGGGACCGGATAAGGAACGGGACCTGGGGCCTACGGATCGGCCCTCTGTGATGGCTCAGGGTGGTGAGGTGGGCGCTCATCTGCGCGTCCGCGCCGCCGACTCTTCCCTGCACGGAAGCGGAAGCACTTCTGCCGCTCACAGAAGAGAGACCCTGATCCATGTCCTGGCTGTCGAGATTCAGCCTCGCGCAACGGGCCCTCATCGGGCTCATGTCGATCGTCGCGCTCGTCTTCGGGCTGATCGCGATACCCCAGATCAAGCAGCAACTCCTGCCCACCATCAACCTGCCCATGGTGTCGGTCATCGCGCCGTACCAGGGAGCCGCGCCCGATGTCGTGGAGAAGCAGGTCGTCGAGCCCATCGAGGACAGCCTCCAGGGCGTCGACGGCATCACCGGCGTCACCTCCACGGCGAGCGAGGGCAACGCCGTGATCATGGCGTCCTTCGACTACGACGACGACACCAAGCGGCTCGTCACCGACGTCCAGCAGGCCGTCAACCGGGCCCGCGCCCAGCTGCCGGACGACGTCGACCCGCAGGTCGTCTCCGGCTCCACCGACGACATGCCGACCGTGGTGCTCGCGGTCACCTCCGGCAAGGACCAGCAGGCCCTCGCCGACCAGCTGGACAAGACGGTCGTGCCGGCCCTGAAGGACATCGACGGCGTGGGCCGCGTCCAGGTCACCGGCGTCCGCGACCTCCAGGTCGCCGTCACCCCGGACGACGCGAAGCTCGCCCGGGCCGGCCTCACCTCCGCGGCTCTCGGCCAGGCCCTGCAGGCGGGCGGCGCGACCGTCCCGGCCGGTTCCTTCGACGAGGACGGCGCCAACCGCACCGTCCAGGTCGGCGGCGGTTTCACCTCCCTGAAGCAGATCAAGGACCTCATGGTCACGGGCGAGGGCGCCGACAAGCCCGTACGCCTCGGCGCCGTGGCCGGCGTCAAGGAGCAGCTGGCCCCGGCCGACTCCATCACCCGCACCGACGGCCGGCCCAGCCTGGCCGTCAACGTGACCATGGACCATGACGGCAGCGCGGTCTCCATCTCGAACGCGGTCAAGGACAAGCTGCCCGGCCTGCGCAAGGACCTCGGCGCGGACGCGAAGCTCACGGTGGTCAGCGACCAGGGCCCGGCGGTGTCCAAGTCCATCAAGGGTCTGACCACCGAGGGCGGCCTCGGCCTGCTCTTCGCGGTCCTGGTGATCCTGGTGTTCCTGGCCTCGGTCCGCTCGACCCTGGTCACGGCGGTGTCCATCCCGCTGTCCGTCGTCCTCGCGCTGATCGTGCTGTGGACCCGCGACCTCTCCCTGAACATGCTCACGCTCGGCGCGCTGACCATCGCCATCGGCCGGGTCGTCGACGACTCGATCGTGGTCCTGGAGAACATCAAGCGGCACCTCGGCTACGGCGAGGAGCGCAAGGAGGCCATCCTCACCGCGGTGCGCGAGGTGGCCGGCGCGGTCACCTCCTCCACCCTCACCACGGTCGCCGTGTTCCTGCCGATCGGCCTGGTCGGCGGCATGGTGGGCGCCCTGTTCGGCTCGTTCAGCATCACCGTGACGGCGGCCCTGCTGGCCTCGCTGCTGGTGTCGCTGACGGTCGTGCCGGTCCTGTCGTACTGGTTCCTGCGCGCACCCAAGGGCACCCCCGAGGACGCGGCGGAGGCCCGCCGCAGGGCCGAGGAGAAGGAAGCGAACAGCCGCCTCCAGCGCTTCTACGTGCCGGTCCTGCGCTTCGCCACCCGCCGCCGCCTCACCAGCGTGCTGATCGCGGTGGTCGTCCTGGTGCTCACGTTCGGCATGTCCGGACTGCTGAAGACCAACTTCTTCGACCAGGGCGAGCAGGAAGTCCTCACGGTCAAGCAGGAGCTGAAGCCCGGCACGAGCCTCGCGGCCACGGACGCGCAGGCGAAGCGGGTGGAGAAGCTCCTCGCCTCCGTCGACGGCGTCAAGGACTACCAGGTCACCGTCGGCTCGTCCGGCTTCATGGCGGCCTTCGGCGGCGGCACCGACACCAACCAGGCCTCCTACCAGGTGATGCTGAAGGACTCGGCGTCGTACGAGGACGTGCAGGACCGGATCGACGACGGGCTGAAGAAGCTCGACGGCATCGGCACGACCACCGTGTCCGCCGGTGACGGCTTCGGCAACCAGGACCTCAGCGTCGTGGTGAAGGCCTCCGACCCGCAGGTGCTGCGGACGGCGGCCGACCAGGTCCGCTCCACGGTCGCCGGCCTCGACCACGTCACGGACGTCACCAGCGACCTGGCGCAGAGCGTCCCGCGGATCTCGGTGAAGGCGAACTCCAAGGCGGCCGCGGCCGGGTTCGACGACCAGAAGCTGGGCGCGGCGGTCGCCCAGGCGGTACGCGGTACGACGGCTGCCAAGGCGGTCCTCGACGACACCGAGCGCGACGTCGTCGTGAAGTCGGCCGAGCCCGCGACCACCCTGGCCCAGCTGAAGAAACTGCGCCTCGGCCCGGTCCAGCTCGGTGACGTCGCCAGGGTCGAGCTGGTGGACGGCCCGGTGTCGATGACCCGGATCGACGGTCGGCGCGCGGCCACGATCACGGCCAAGCCGACGGGTGACAACACGGGCGCGATCAGCACCAAGCTCCAGTCGAAGATCAAGGCCCTGAAGCTCCCCGCGGGAGCCACGGCCGAGATCGGCGGCGTCTCCTCCGACCAGGACGACGCGTTCAAGAACCTGGGTCTGGCCATGCTGGCGGCCATCGCGATCGTCTTCATGCTGCTGGTCGCGACCTTCCGGTCGCTGGCCCAGCCGCTGATCCTGCTGGTCTCCATCCCGTTCGCGGCCACCGGCGCGATCGGTCTGCTGGTCGCCACCGGCACCCCGATGGGGGTGCCCGCGATGATCGGCATGCTGATGCTGATCGGCATCGTGGTCACCAACGCGATCGTGCTGATCGACCTGATCAACCAGTACCGCGGTCAGGGCTACGGCGTCGTGGAAGCCGTCGTCGAGGGCGGCCGCCACCGCCTGCGCCCGATCCTGATGACGGCGCTGGCGACCATCTTCGCCCTGCTGCCCATGGCACTCGGGGTCACCGGCGAGGGCGGCTTCATCGCCCAGCCGCTGGCGGTGGTCGTCATCGGCGGTCTGGTCACCTCCACCCTGCTGACCCTGCTCCTCGTCCCGACGCTCTACGCCATGCTGGAGCTGCGCAAGGAGCGCCGGGCGAAGAAGCGGGCGGCGAAGAAGCAGCCGAAGGCGGAGAAGGCGCCGGAGCCGGCCGGTGTCTGACGGCCGGAGAAGCTGACGGCATGAGAAGGGGCCGGGTCTCGTCCGAGACCCGGCCCTTTCGCGCGGGCTACGGCAGCGCGAGCATCCGCTCCAGCGCCAGCTTGGCGAAGGCCTCGGTCTCCTTGTCGACCTCGATGCGGTTGACCAGGTTGCCCTCGGCCAGGGACTCCAGGGCCCAGACCAGGTGGGGCAGGTCGATGCGGTTCATGGTCGAGCAGAAGCAGACCGTCTTGTCGAGGAAGACGATCTCCTTGCCTTCGGGAGCGAAACGGTTCGCCAGGCGACGGACCAGGTTCAGCTCCGTGCCGATGGCCCACTTGGAGCCGGCCGGGGCGGCCTCCAGGGCCTTGATGATGTACTCGGTCGAGCCGACGTAGTCCGCCGCGGCCACGACCTCGTGCTTGCACTCGGGGTGCACCAGGACGTTCACCCCGGGGATGCGCTCACGGACGTCGTTGACCGAGTCCAGGCTGAAGCGGCCGTGGACCGAGCAGTGGCCGCGCCAAAGGATCATCTTCGCGGCCCGCAGCTCCTCGGCGGTCAGCCCGCCGTTCGGCTTGTGCGGGTTGTAGACCACGCAGTCGTCCAGGGACATCCCCATGTCGCGGACGGCGGTGTTGCGGCCCAGGTGCTGGTCCGGCAGGAACAGGACCTTCTCGCCCTGCTCGAACGCCCAGTCGAGGGCGCGCTTGGCGTTGGACGAGGTGCAGATGGTGCCGCCGTGCTTGCCGGTGAACGCCTTGATGTCGGCTGAGGAGTTCATGTACGACACGGGGACCACCTGCTCGGCGACGCCCGCCTCGGTCAGCACGTCCCAGCACTCCGCGACCTGCTCGGCCGTGGCCATGTCGGCCATGGAGCAGCCGGCGGCCAGGTCCGGCAGGACGACCTTCTGGTCGCCGGAGGTGAGGATGTCCGCCGACTCGGCCATGAAGTGCACACCGCAGAAGACGATGTACTCGGCCTCCGGGCGCGCGGCCGCGTCCCGGGCCAGCTTGAAGGAGTCGCCCGTGACGTCGGCGAACTGGATGACCTCGTCGCGCTGGTAGTGGTGGCCGAGCACGAAGACCTTGTCGCCGAGCTTCTCCTTGGCGGCGCGGGCGCGCTGGACCAGGTCGGGGTCGGACGGCGAGGGCAGGTCGCCGGGGCACTCGACGCCCCGCTCGCTCTTCGGGTCGGCCTCACGGCCGAGCAGCAACAGGGCGAGCGGAGTCGGCTGTACGTCGAGTTCCGGGGTCTGGGCGGTGGTCACGACACACACCCTTTCTACTTTTCGTCTAACTGACGCTATCTATCATAACTGCTTCACGTCACTTTGACGATGGCCATAGCGTCTATGTGACGTGAATCCCGCCGAAGTCCCCCGGTGGGCGCTGTCCGCCCCTGCGGGCATGTGCGAGCATGAAGAAGGAACCGAAAACGCGACCACGCGAATGCCCGGCCCGGAATGAATCCGCGGAAGCGCCGGTTGCACTCGTCGGCAAGCAGTCTCCGTACAACCCGGGAGAGATGTAGATGTCCGTATCGGACGAGACCAGCACCGTCACCGACGGCATCATCCTCAGTGAGGCCGCCGCGGCCAAGGTGAAGGCCCTGCTCGACCAGGAAGGCCGCGACGACCTGGCGCTGCGCGTCGCCGTTCAGCCCGGCGGCTGCTCCGGCCTGCGTTACCAGCTCTTCTTCGACGAGCGCTCGCTCGACGGCGACGTCGTCAAGGACTTCGGCGGCGTCAAGGTCGTCACCGACCGCATGAGCGCTCCGTACCTGGGCGGCGCTTCCATCGACTTCGTCGACACGATCGAGAAGCAGGGCTTCACGATCGACAACCCGAACGCGACCGGCTCCTGCGCCTGCGGCGACTCCTTCAGCTGAGCCGCGCAGAACCAACGGTGTGAAAAAGGCGGCGGCCCCCTTCACGGGGCCGCCGCCTTCGCCGTCCGCAAGAGCCGCGAGCAGCGGCACGGAGCCGGGGGAGCCGGAGGGACGCGGTGACGGGTCAGCGCGGCTGCGCCGACGAGTCCGGCTTCAGCGAGCCCGGCTTCGCCTTCCGGATCTCCTTGCCGTCGGTCCCGACCACCGTCCGCCCGTCCAGCGGCGCATCCAGCCGCACGGTCTTCACGTACTCCTGCGCGATCAGCACGCACACCTTGCCCGGCCAGGGAGTCTCCGTGACCCGCACGGTCACCCGGCCGTCGGTCTCCTGCGCCGACGTCCTGTAGTCCGCGCAGACCCCGCCGTAGAAGCTCACCAGGAGCTTCGTGCCGTCGACCGTGTACGCGTTCACCTGCACGCTGCGGCTCTTCCGCGGCGCCCCGGGCGTCTCCGGCTTCGCGGACGAGGACGCGGACGAGGGCGAGGGTGAAGCCGGCGGCAAGGACGGAGACGACGGCGCGGACGCCGACGCCAGGTACTCCGGGTCGATCGCCGGATACGTCACCGTGAAGCCGTCGCCCGCCGTGGACCCCCGCGCCTGGAACAGCCACGACGGCACCAGCGTCTGCCGGCCGCCGACGGACTGCGCGGCCAGCCCGAACACCGCCTTCTCCACGGTGACCGTGTTCCCGCCCTGCCCGGGCACCCCGGTGGACGCCCCGCACGGCTGCTCCAGCCGGTCCTTCAGCGGCACCGGGCTGGCACAGCCGCCGATCCCCATCCGGTGGTCCCGCTTCGCCGCCCCGTTCATCAGCTCCAGCGTCTTCTCCGCGCCCACCACGGGATACGTGTCGCCCTTCACCGGCGTCGCCAGCAGCCCGTGGCCGCCGACCAGCTCACCCTTCCGGCCGACGGTCAGCCCGGTCGTCCAGCCGTACGTGGGCAACCCGCCGATCACCGGGTCGGCGTTGACCACCCGCTGGGCGCCCATGACCTGGCTCGCGTCGATCTTCGCGTCGTCCAGCCCCGCCGCCTTCAGCACAGGTGCCGCCGCCTTCCGCGCCGCCGCCACGCTCACCGGGTCGCCGGCCGGAGCACCCGGGTCCTGCGCGCAGACGGTCACCTTCCGGCAGTCGTCGGTGCCGGGCGCGTACCGGCTGAAGGTCCAGCTGCCCGGCGCGTCGCGGCTCACCTGCAGGCTCGGCCCGGTGCCGTCCTGCCCGCCGACCCGCCAGTTCCGCCCCTCGGCCACCGGCGCCCCCGTCACACCGAGCGCCTTCGCCAGCCGCGCCACCTGCTCCCGGCCGACCACGGCGCCCGGCTCGTACACCGGCGCCGAGCCGGGCCCGTCCGGCAGCTCGCCCCGCGCCACGTACCGGGCGCCGTACGGGTCCGGCTCGCCGGGCGCGACACCGCCGGTGCCGTCGGTCGCCCAGCCGTCCAGGGTGAGCGGCGGGGGAGTGGCGCCACCGCCGGACGCGGCCGGGCCGCCGTCCGTACGGCCACCGGTGGCGTGGGTCGCGGCGAAGTACGCGCCGCCACCGCCGACCAGCAGCACGGCCGCGGCGGCGACGGCCGCGACGACAGGGGACGACCTCCGCCGCCCGTCCGGGCCGTCCGGATCCTGATCGCCGCCGCCGTCGCGGGCCACCGCCGTCCCGGCCGCACCTTCCCCGGAGTCCCCGGCCGCACCTTCCCCGGAGTCCCTGGCCGCACGGTCCGTAGCCGACGCCTCCTCGGAGCTCCCGGTCGCACGGTCCGCTGCCGGCGCCCCGTCGGGGCCCTCGGGCGTACGGTCCGTAGCCGATGCCCCCTCGGAGTCCCCGGGCGCACGGTCCGCCGTCGACGCCACCTCGGAGTCCTCGGGCGTTCGGTTCTCGGCCGCATGTTCCTCGGATGCCTTCGGAACCTCCGCGTTCCCGGAGTTCTCAGGCCGCTCGGTGTTCACCGCATCGCTCCTCGTGGGTCGTGTCCCGCATCCCCTGCGCGGGGGACGGCGATGGGACGCGGGAGAGGAGCGTACGGTTCCCTGCGGGGCGCCCGCAGCTCATGTCCCGCAGGACACGCCCGGGAGGTCACGCGCCGCAGCTCACGTCCCGCAGCTCATGCCCCGCAGGACACGCGCCGCAGGTCCCCCGCAGCTCATGCCCCGCAGGTCACGCCACCGTGGGTCAGTCGCCGTAGTCCGACATCGCGTCCAGCAGCCGGGCGGACCGCGCCGGCACCTTCACCCCGTGGATGAGGGACGGCGGCACGGGCCGGGGCTCGGCGTGCTGCGGGACCGCCCAGTGGGGGACCATCCGGACGCAGTCGCTGCGCAGCGCGGCAAGATCGCCGTCGAAGTCGGCCGGGACGGAGGAAGAGCCCTTGAGGTTCGCCATGACCGAACCGTAGGCACGGCAGAGGCCGCGAAGAAAGATCTACTATCGGGTAGTTTTGCCTGCTTCAGCGGCGGCCTCCCGACCGGGTAGCGTGGACTGTCAACTCAGCCTCCCCGCAGGAGAATCTCCGTCGTGCGCATCGCAGTCACCGGCTCCATCGCCACCGACCACCTCATGACCTTCCCCGGCCGCTTCGCCGACCAGTTCGTAGCGGACCAACTGCACACGGTTTCGCTCTCCTTCCTGGTCGACAATCTCGACGTGCGCCGGGGCGGCGTCGGCGCGAACATCGCCTTCGGCATGGGCCAGCTCGGCACCGGTCCGGTCCTCGTCGGGGCCGCGGGCTTCGACTTCGACGACTACCGGGCCTGGCTCGACCGGCACGGAGTGGACACCGAGTCGGTCCGCATCTCCGAGACCCTGCACACCGCCCGCTTCGTGTGCACGACCGACGCCGTCCACAACCAGATCGGCTCCTTCTACACCGGCGCCATGAGCGAGGCCCGCCTCATCGAGCTGAAGACCGTCGCCGACCGCGTGGGCGGCCTCGACCTGGTCCTCATCGGCGCCGACGACCCCGAGGCGATGCTCCGCCACACCGAGGAGTGCCGCACCCGGAACATCCCGTTCGCCGCCGACTTCTCCCAGCAGATCGCCCGCATGGAGGGCGACGAGATCCGCATCCTGCTGGACGGCGCGACCTACCTCTTCTCCAACGAGTACGAGAAGGGCCTCATCGAGTCGAAGACCGGCTGGAGCGACGCCGAGATCCTGTCCCGGGTCGGCCATCGCGTCACCACGCTCGGCGCACGGGGCGTACGCATCGAGCGGCAGGGCGAGGACCCGATCGAGGTCGGCTGCCCGGAGGAGGACCGCAAGGCCGACCCCACGGGTGTCGGCGACGCCTTCCGCGCCGGGTTCCTGTCGGGGCTGGCCTGGGGCGTCTCGCTGGAGCGCGCCGCCCAGGTGGGCTGCATGCTGGCGACCCTGGTCATCGAGACCGTGGGGACGCAGGAGTACCAGCTGCGCCGGGGTCACTTCATGGAGCGGTTCACCAAGGCGTACGGGGAGTCGGCGGCGGAAGAGGTGCAGGCCCACCTGCGCTGAGGTCGCTCTCCGGTGCGGGTGCGTGGGGGCTGGTCGCGCAGTTCCCCGCGCCCCTGCCCGGCGGCTGTGCCCCGGGCGTCCGTGGGCGCGGTCTCGGGCTCGGTCAGCTCAGTCGGCGTACGACGTACGCCGTACCCCGTTCCGCCGGTTCCTCCCCTACGTACTCCTGGCCCCGCATCTCGCACCACGCCGGGATGTCCAGGCGGGCCGCCTCGTCGTCGGAGAGGACCCGGACGGTCCCGCCCACCGGCACGTCCCCGAACACCTTGGCCAGCTCGATGACCGGGATCGGGCACCGCTTGCCGAGGGAGTCGACGACCAGTTCCGCGGCGCGGACGGCTGTCGTGGGAGCCGGGGCGCCCAGCTTCTCCCGTACGCCGGTCACCGCGCCCGGCAGCACCTCCAGGAACCGCTCCACGTCCGCCTCGGCGGTGCCGGGCGGCAGGGAGACCCGTACGTTGCCCTCGCTCAGCACCCCCATCGCCTTCAGCACATGGCTCGGCGTCAGCGTGCTGCTCGTGCAGGAGGAGCCGGAGGAGACCGAGAAGCCCGCCCGGTCCAGCTCGTGCAGCAGCGCCTCGCCGTCGGCGTAGAGACAGGAGAACGTGACGATCCCGGGCAGCCGGTGCTCGGCGTCGCCGACCACCTCCACGTCCGGCACCAGCTCCGGCACCCGTGTCCGGATCCGCTCCGTCAGGTCCCGCAGCCGTGCCGCCTCCTGGGCCGCCCCGGCCCGTACCGCGCGCAGCGAGGCCACGGCCGCCACGATCGCCGGGATGTTCTCGAACCCGGGCGCCCGGCCCGACTCCCGCTCGTCCACCGGTCCTTGGGCGGCGAACCGCACGCCCTTGCGGACGACGAGCAGTCCTACCCCGGACGGCCCGCCCCACTTGTGCGCACTGGCCGCCAGCAGCGACCAGCCGCCCGCCACCGGCCCCCACCCCAGTGACTGCGCCGCGTCCACCAGCAACGGCACCCCGGCCGCCCGGCACACCTCGGCCACCTCGGCCACCGGCTGGGCGGTGCCCACCTCGTGGTTGGCCGACTGGAGGCAGGCGAGCGCGGTGTCGGGGCGCAGCGCGGCCGCGTACACCGACGGATCGACGGTGCCGGCCCGGTTCACGGGCACCTGGCTGACCGTCCCGCCCTCGGCCTCGAACACCTCCGCCGAATGGAGTACGGAGGAGTGTTCGACCGCCGACACGATCAGGTGGCGTCCGACCCGCCGCCGCCCGGCCAACGCCCCCGCGATCCCGCTGTGCACGGCCCGCGTCCCCGACGAGGTGAACACCACCTCGTCGGCCCGGCAGCCCACCGCCTCGGCAGCCGCCTCCCGGGCGGCGTCCAGCAGCATCCTGGCCTTGCGCCCCTCCCGGTACAGGCGCGCAGGATCGGCCCACCCGTCCTCCAGGGAGGCCAACAGCGCCTGCTGGGCAACAGGGTGGAGAGGGGCGGCGGAGGCAGCGTCGAAGTAGGACACAGAACAACGGTAGAACCTGATGAGGGGCAGCCGGCCACAGGGGCGCGGGGAACCGCGGGGAGAACCACAACCGGCCTGCACGCGCAATGCAAACCGCGACAACCCGAGCTAATAAGCGCCCAATCCCACCCCGTCGGAGTGAGACGCGGCGCGTATGCCCCCCTCCCCGCGAAGCCCCGAAGAGCGTCGGCTAGGGTTTGGTCCGCATAAACATCCAAACCCCTGCCCGACGCAGGGCGGCGACCGACCAGCGAGAAGGCCGCAGCCAACCGCGCGGGCGAGACTCTCGGGAAGGCGCTACGTGAGTCCCAACGGCTCCGACCGCTCGCCGCGGCGCCCGATGCGGCGGAAGCTGCTGCAGGCAATGACCGCGGGCCTGGTCTTGGCGACAGCCACCGGTTGCTCGTACAACTGGGAAGACTTCCCCCGCCTTGGTATGCCCACCCCGACCACGGAAGAGGCTCCGCGGATCCTCTCCCTGTGGCAGGGTTCCTGGGCGGCTGCGCTCGCCGTCGGCGTGCTGGTGTGGGGCCTGATCCTGTGGAGTGCTTTCTTCCACCGGCGCAGCCGCACCAAGGTCGAGGTACCTCCGCAGACCCGGTACAACATGCCGATCGAGGCCCTGTACACGGTGGTCCCGATCATCATCATCTCGGTGCTCTTCTACTTCACGGCCCGGGACGAGTCGAAGCTGCTCAGCCTCACTGACAAGAAGCCGGACGTCACGGTCAACGTGGTCGGCTTCCAGTGGAGCTGGGGCTTCAACTACATCGAGGACGTGCCTGGTTCCACCGGCGACGCCAAGACCGACAAGAACCTGGACGCGATTCCGAACCGGTTCAAGGACGCGTTCCCGGCGAACGCCGGTGGCGTCTACGACGTCGGTACGCCCGGCACGCGGAACCCGCAGACGGACAACCCTGGTCCGACGCTCTGGCTCCCCAAGGGCAAGACGGTCCGCTTCGTCCTCACCTCGCGTGACGTCATCCACTCCTTCTGGGTGGTGCCGTTCCTCATGAAGCAGGACGTCATCCCGGGCCGCACCAACGCCTTCCAGGTGACTCCCAACAAGGAGGGCACCTTCCTCGGCAAGTGCGCCGAGCTCTGCGGCGTCGACCACTCGCGGATGCTGTTCAACGTGAAGGTCGTCTCCCCCGAGCGCTACGAGCAGCACCTCAAGGAGCTCGCGCGGAAGGGGCAGACCGGTTACATTCCAGCCGGCATCGCGCAGACGAGCCACGAGAAGAACCAGAGGACGAACATCCTGTGAGCATCCTCAACGAACCCCAGGGTGCCGCGGCAGCTGAAGACTCGTACGAGAACGAGCTGCCGGTCCGGCGCAAGCAGCCCGGCAATGTCGTGGTGAAGTGGCTGACGACCACCGACCACAAGACGATCGGCACGCTCTATCTGGTCACCTCGTTCGCGTTCTTCCTGATCGGTGGCGTGATGGCGCTGCTGATGCGCGCCGAGCTGGCCCGGCCGGGTCTGCAGATCATGTCGAACGAGCAGTTCAACCAGGCGTTCACGATGCACGGCACGATCATGCTGCTGATGTTCGCGACGCCGCTGTTCGCCGGCTTCACGAACTGGATCATGCCGCTGCAGATCGGCGCGCCCGACGTGGCGTTCCCGCGGCTGAACATGTTCGCCTACTGGCTGTACCTGTTCGGCTCCACCATCGCGGTGGGCGGCTTCCTCACCCCGCAGGGTGCGGCCGACTTCGGCTGGTTCGCCTACTCCCCGCTGTCCGACGCGGTCCGCTCGCCGGGCATCGGCGCCGACCTGTGGATCATGGGTCTGGCCTTCTCCGG
>NZ_JBVHSK010000002.1:0-145036 GCF_055566415.1 Streptomyces sp. NPDC027663
ACGAGATCGGCATGGGCGACAACATCTGGCTCGGCGACCGCGACGCCGTGCGCACGCCGATGCAGTGGACCCCCGACCGCAACGCCGGCTTCTCGTCCTGCGACCCGGGACGCCTCTACCTGCCGACCATCATGGACCCGGTCTACGGCTACCAGGTCACCAACGTGGAAGCCTCCATGTCCTCGCCGTCCAGCCTGCTGCACTGGACACGCCGGATGATCGAGATCCGCAAGCAGAACCCCGCCTTCGGACTCGGGTCCTACACCGAGCTGCCGTCGTCGAACCCCGCGGTGCTCGCGTTCCTGCGCGAGGCCCCCTTGTCCGAGGAAGGAGGGGACGACCTCGTGCTCTGCGTCCACAACTTCTCCCGGTTCGCGCAGCCCACCGAGCTGGACCTGAGCCGGTTCGGCGGGCGGCACCCCGTCGAGTTGTTCGGCGGGGTGCGGTTCCCGGCGATCGGTGAACTGCCGTACCTGCTCACCCTCGCGGGGCACGGTTTCTACTGGTTCCGGCTGCGCCGGGACGCGTAGGCGCTCCGCGGGGCGGGCCGTCGGCCGTCCGGTGGCTCGTTGTGGCCGGTCGGGCAGCTCCCGGCGCCCCCTCGGGGCGCTGCCGGGCGGGGCGGTGGTTTCCGCCGTCCCGCCCGGGGCACGCAGAAGTGACACCCCCTCGCGCTCAGGGGAAAGGACGTGACGCCCATGGCGGAAACGGTCACCTCGTTCGGCACCACCCCTCTGCTCGCCTCGCTGGACCCCTTGTTGCGCGCATGGCTGCCGCGGCAGCGCTGGTTCGCGGGCAAGGGCCGCCCGGTCACCGGGTTCACCCCCGTGGCCGTCACCGAACTGCTCCCGCCCGGCGGCCGGCTGGGCCTGTACCACCTGTTGCTGCGCGTCCACCAGCCCGACGCACCGGGCGCGCCGCCGCACCCCGGCGACTGCTACCAGCTCCTCATAGGCGTGCGCGAGGCCCTGCCGCCCCGGCTGGCGCCCGCGCTGATCGGCCATGTGGAGGAAGGCCCGCTCGCCGGCTGCACGGTGTACGAGGCCCTGTACGACCCCCGGCCCGCCGAAGTGCTCCTGGAGGCCCTGCGCACCCGGGACCGCATCGGCGGGCTGTGCTTCGAGCGGGACCCGCAGCAGGAGATCCGGACGGGTCTCGTGGCCCGCCTGATGACCGCCGAGCAGTCCAACTCCTCGGTGGTGTACGGCGATACGTTTATCCTGAAGCTGCTCCGGCGGGTGGTCCCCGGTGTCAATCCCGACCTGGAGATCCCGCTCGCCCTGGCCCGCGAGGGCTGCGCCCGGGTGCCGGCGCCGACGGGCTGGCTGCGCGCCGAGCCGGCGGCCGGGGAGCCGTATGTGCTCGCCGTGCTCCAGCCCTATGTCAGCGGGGCGAGCGACGGCTGGGAGCTGGCGCTGAGCGAACTGGCCAAGGGCGAGGACTTCGTCGCCGAGGCACGGGCACTGGGCCGCGCCACGGCCGAGGTGCACACCGCGCTCGCCCGCGCCCTGCCGACGGTCACCCTCGGCCACACCCAGCTGGAAGTGATGGTCGACGGCATGGCCGAGCGGCTGGCGGCGGCCGTCCGGGCGGTGCCGGCGCTGCGGCCGTACGAGCGCGGGCTGCGCTCGGCGTACGAGGCGCTGGCCGGGCTCGCCGCCGAGGGCGGCACCTGGACCGCTCAGCGCGTCCACGGCGATCTGCACCTCGGACAGTGTCTGCGCTCGCCGTCCGGCCAGTGGTCACTGATCGACTTCGAGGGCGAGCCGGCCCGGCCGCTGGCCGAACGCCGTATGCCGCAGCCGCCGGTGCGGGACATCGCGGGGATGCTCCGCTCCTTCGACTACGCGGCCCATTCGGCGACGCCGCCCCACCCGGCGTGGGCGCACACCTGCCGGGCCGCCTACTGCTCCGGGTACGCGGAGGTGGCGGGCCGCGATCCGCGCACCGATCCGGTGCTGCTGCGGGCCTACGAGACCGACAAGGCGGTCTACGAGGTCGTCTACGAGGCCCGGCACCGCCCCGACTGGCTCCCCGTACCGCTGTCGGCGATCCGCCGTCTCGCCGCGTCCGACCAGACCTGACCCGATCCTCGCCCGGGAGACTCGCTCGTGACGTCGAAGAAGCCAGCCCCCTCGAAGAACGCCCAGGACACGAAGAAGGCCAAGGACACCAAGAGCAGCAAGGAGGCGAAGAACAGGTCCGGCAGGGGCAGGGCCGAGAAGCCGAAGGTCCCGGAGCCGCGAGTGCCCGCTCAGCCGGCGGCGCCGGAGCAGGAGGCCGCCGTCTCCCCCGCCGTGGACGCCGGTGACCGCGAGCGGCTGCTGCACGGCACCCATCACGATCCGCACTCCGTGCTGGGCGCGCACCCGGTCCGGGGCGGGGTCGCCTTCCGTGCGTTCCGCCCGTACGCACAGGCCGTCACGGTGGTCTCGGGCGAGCTGCGGGCGGAACTGCACGACGACGGCGACGGCTTCTTCTCCGGCCTGCTCCCGCTCGCCGAGGTCCCCGCGTACCGGCTGCTGGTGACGTACGACGGCACGGTCCAGGAGACCGAGGACGCCTACCGCTTCCTGCCCACGCTCGGCGAGCTGGACCTGCACCTGATCGGCGAGGGCCGGCACGAGCAGCTGTGGCGGGCGCTGGGCGCGCACGTCACCCGCCACCAGGGGGTCACCGGCACCCGGTTCGCGGTGTGGGCGCCGAACGCGCTGGGCGTCCGGGTCACGGGCGGCTTCAACTTCTGGGACGGCACCGGCTTCCCGATGCGCTCGCTGGGCGCCACCGGGATCTGGGAACTGTTCGTACCGGGCATCGGCGAGGGCGAGCTGTACAAGTTCGAGGTCACCCGCCCGGACGGCTCGCGCACCCTGCGCGCCGACCCGCTGGCCCGCCGCACCGAGGTCCCGCCCGCCACCTCCTCGATCGTGCACGCCTCGCACCACGAGTGGGGCGACGCCCAGTGGCTGGCGCACCGGGCGGACACGCCGGTCCACGCGGCCCCCTTCTCGGTCTACGAGGTCCACCTGGCGTCCTGGCGGCCCGGCCTCACCTATCGCCAACTGGCCGAACAACTCCCCGCATATGTCTCGGAGATGGGCTTCACACACGTGGAGCTGATGCCGGTGGCCGAGCACCCGTTCGGCGGCTCGTGGGGCTATCAGGTCACCGGCTTCTACGCTCCGACGGCCCGCCTCGGCACCCCTGACGACTTCAAGTACCTGGTGGACAAGCTGCACCAGGCCGGCATCGGCGTCCTGATGGACTGGGTGCCGGCGCACTTCCCGCGGGACGAGTGGGCACTGGCGGAGTTCGACGGGCGCCCGCTGTACGAGCACCACGACCCGCTGCGGGCGGCCCACCCCGACTGGGGCACGCTGGAGTTCGACTTCGGCCGGCGCGAGGTGCGCAACTTCCTCGTCGCCAACGCGGTGTACTGGTGCGAGGAGTTCCACATCGACGGACTGCGGGTGGACGCGGTCGCCTCGATGCTCTACCTGGACTATTCGCGTGAGCCGGGCCAGTGGACCCCGAACGAGCACGGCGGCCGGGAGAACCTGGACGCGGTGGCCTTCCTGCAGGAGATGAACGCCACCGTGTACCGGCGCTGCCCGGGCGTGGTGACCATCGCCGAGGAGTCGACGGCCTGGGACGGCGTCACCCGCCCCACCCACCACAGGGGCCCGAGCGGTTTCGGCGGGCTCGGCTTCGGCCTGAAGTGGAACATGGGCTGGATGCACGACTCGCTGCAGTACATGAGCCACGACCCCGTGCACCGCAAGTACCACCACCACGAGATGACGTTCTCGATGGTCTACGCGTACAGCGAGAACTACGTGCTGCCGATCTCTCACGACGAGGTGGTGCACGGCAAGCGGTCCCTGGTGTCGAAGATGCCCGGCGACTGGTGGCAGCAGCGCGCCGGCCACCGCGCCTATCTCGGCTTCATGTGGGCCCACCCGGGCAAGCAACTCCTCTTCATGGGGCAGGAGTTCGCCCAGGGCGCCGAGTGGTCCGAGGCGCACGGACCGGACTGGTGGCTGCTCGACCCGTCCTACGGCGCCGAGGCCGACCACCGGGGCGTGCGGGACCTCGTACGGGACCTGAACGCGCTGTACCGCGCGACCCCGGCCCTGTGGCAGCAGGACACGGACCCGGCGGGCTTCGAGTGGGTCACCGGGGACGCGGCCGACGACAACGTCTTCGCCTTCCTGCGCCACGACGCCGAGGGCAGCCCGCTGCTCGCGGTCTCCCACCTGGCCCCGGTGGTCCGGCGCGAGTACCGGATCGGGGTGCCGGAGGACGTGCCGGCCTGGGTGGAGGTGCTGAACACGGACGCCGCGCGCTACGGCGGCGGCGACGTGAGCCACCCGGACGTGGTCAAGCCCGAACCGCACCCCTGGCACGGCCGCCCGGCGAGCATCCGGCTGACCCTGCCCCCGCTGGCCACGGTGTGGCTGCGTCCGGCCTGACCTCCCCTTTGCCCTCCGTCCCGCGCTGCGCATACGCTCTGCGCCCGGTGGGGCGGGGCGGAGGGGGCGGATCATGCGGCGGATCGTCGTGGCTCTGGGGACGATGGCGGTTGCCCTGACGGGCTGTGCGTCCGACAGGGCGTGCACCCTGACGGGCATGGACTCGGGCGTCACCGTGCTGTGGCGGCCGGCCGACTTCGGCAGGCAGCAGGACGCGGTGACGGTCCGGCTGTGCGTGGACGGCAGGTGTGTGCAGCGGGCGTCCGGCGACCCCGGCGACCCGGTCCGCGCCCTGTCGGTGAGGCTCCCGGACGACGCCGGCGCCGGGCCGGTGCCGGTGCGGCTCACCGTGACGTCCCGCGAGGACGGGCGGGTCGTCGTCCGGGGCAGCCGGCGGGCCCGGCTGAGCGAACAGCACCCGAACGGCGCGGCCTGCCCGCCCACCGCCTGGACCGCGTCGTTCCGGGCCCACCCCGAGCGGGGGCTGGTGTCGCCGAAGGGCATGAGGCTGCAACGGCCGGGCGGGAAGGATGCCCGGGGCGGGTGAGCGACCTGCGCAGGCCGGGTACGCAAGAGGACGCGTGAGCAAGGGCCCGGGAACCACTGCCCCCAGGCCCTCCGCGTCGCTCAGAGCCTCTGCGTCACCCCGCGGCCCAAGCCCTCCAAGCTTTCCGCGTCACTCCGCGGCCCAAGCCCTCCAAGCCCTCCGCGTCACTCCCCGCCGCCAAGCCCTCCGCGTCATCCGCGCCGCCCAAGCCCTCCACGTCACTCCGTGCCGCTCAGGCCCGGCGGCAGCGCACCCGTGTACAGCACCCCGAGCCGCTGCGTCGCCCGGGTCAGCGCCACGTACAGGTCGCTCGTGCCGTAGGCACCCGGCTCCACCACCAGCACCGAGTCGAACTCCAGGCCCTTGGCCTGGCGCGGGTCGAGCAGGACGACCGCCTGCGTCAGGTCGGGTTCGGTGCCGGCCGTGACGCCGTCCAGCCGGGCGGCCAGCGAACGGTGCAGCTCGCGCGGGGCGATCACCGCCAGCCGGCCCTCGACGGGCGTGAGTTCGGCGACCGCCTTGGCGACCGCACCGGGCAGGTCGTCGACGGCCCGCCGCACCCAGGGCCGTACGCCGGTGGAGCGCACGGAGCTGGGCGGCTCGAAGTCCGGGTTCCCGGCACGGACCACGGCCGCCGCCAGGTCCATGACCTCCGCCGGGGTGCGGTAGTTGACGCCCAGCCGGGTGTGCTCCCAGCGGTCCTCGACATAGGGGGCGAGGATGTCCGCCCAGGAGCCGACGCCGGCCGCCTCCGCGGTCTGCGCGGGGTCGCCGACCAGGGTCATCGAGCGGGTAGGGCTGCGCCGCATCAGCAGCCGCCAGGCCATCGGCGACAGCTCCTGCGCCTCGTCCACGATGATGTGCCCGAACGCCCAGGTGCGGTCGGCGGCGGCCCGCTCGGCGGCGCTGCGGTGGTCGGCCTCCTCCTGTCGCTCGGCGAACCGCTCGGCGTCGATGATGTGGTGCGCCGAGAGGACCTCGGAGGCGTCCGGGTCACCGTCCTCCTTGTCCTCGAACTCGTACGTCCGCGACGCGTACGACACGTCCAGCACACCCTGCGCATAGGCCACCTGGGTCTCGCGTTCGCGCTCGGCGCGGGCGCGGACCACCCGGTCGTCCTCGCCGAGGAGTTCGGCCGCCTCGTCCAGCAGCGGCACGTCGGCGACGGTCCAGGCGCGGGTCACCCGGCGGCGGACCGCGTCGGCGTCCTCCTCGGAGAGGTAGCCGTCGGGCTCGGCCAGGAAGTCGGCGACCAGCCGCTGCGGGGTGACCCGGGGCCACAACCGGTCGATGGCGGACCAGACCTCGGGGTTCTCGGCGAGTTCGTCGCGGATCTGGGTGAGGTCCGAGGCGTCGAGCAGGCTGCTGCCGTCGTACGGGTCGGTGCCCACACGCTCGGCGTACAGCTCGGTGAGGGTGTTGAGGATGTGCCCCTCGAAGTGCTCGCGGGCCACGTTGTGCGGCAGCCGGGCGGCCCGGGTGCGTTCCCGGGCGACGCCCACCAGACCGTCGTCGAGCATGAGCACCTCGCGGTCGTGCTCGATCGCGACGACCGGGT
This sequence comes from Streptomyces sp. NPDC027663, assembly GCF_055566415.1. Lineage (NCBI taxonomy): Bacteria > Bacillati > Actinomycetota > Actinomycetes > Kitasatosporales > Streptomycetaceae > Streptomyces > Streptomyces sp. NPDC027663. The sequence continues at coordinate 6,578 of NZ_JBVHSK010000002.1, forward strand.
CGGGCAGGGTCTGCCGGTCGCGTACGACGGCGGCGAGCACGTCGGCCATGCCGGCGCGGCCCTTCACGGCGGCCGCCTCGGGGGTGTCGGCGGTGGTGGCCTTCACCCCGGGGAACAGCTCGCCGACCGTGGCCAGCAGCACCCCGGTCTCGCCGAGGGAGGGCAGCACCTCGCCGATGTAGCCGAGGAAGGCCGGGTTCGGGCCGACGATCAGGACCGCCCGGCGGGCCAGCAGTTCCCGGTACTCGTAGAGCAGGTAGGCCGCCCGGTGCAGGGCGACCGCGGTCTTGCCGGTGCCGGGACCGCCCTCCACGACCAGTACGCCGCGGTGGGGCGCCCGGATGATCCGGTCCTGCTCGGCCTGGATGGTCTGCACGATGTCGCTCATCCGGCCGGTGCGCGCCGAGTTCAGCGCGGCCAGCAGGACGGCGTCGCCGTTGTGGTCCTCGTGGCCGGTGCGGGTGGCGTCGCCGAGGTCCAGGATCTCGTCGTGCAGGGAGGTGACGGTGCGGCCCTCGGTGGCGATGTGCCGGCGGCGGCGCAGGCCCATCGGGGTGTGGCCGGTGGCCAGGTAGAAGGGGCGCGCGACGTCGGCCCGCCAGTCGACGAGGACCGGCGTGCGCTCCGCGTCGTCCTCGCGCAGCCCGATCCGGCCGATGTGGTGCTTCACCCCGTCGGCGAGGTCGATCCGGCCGAAGCAGAGGGAGCCGTCCACCGCGTTCAGCGCGGCGAGCAGCCCCGAGCGCTCGGCGACCAGGATGTCCCGTTCCAGCCGTGCCTGCATGGGCTTGTCGCCCTGGGCGAGCGCGTCCGAGACGGAGGTCTCGGCCTCCCCGCGCAGGACGTCCACGCGCGCGTACAGCCCGTCGATGAATTCCTGCTCGTGCCGCAATTCATCGTCCGGAAATTCACTGTTCGACAGATCCGCGTTTGACAATTCCGCTCCCGCCCGCATATACTGTGCTCACTGGACTTCTACGCGACTCAATTCAATTGAAGTCGCGAACCATTGAATATACGCCCAGAAATCCCCCGAGCGCAATTGCCGGGGGATTTTTTGCGGGCCGGGCGCGGACGGATCAGCCGGCCGCGGTGTCGACCAGTTCCTTCTCCTCGGCCTTCACCTCCGGCGCGGGTGCCTCCCGGCGCGGCAGCAGGACGGCCACCAGGACCGTGCCGATGCCGAGGATCACCGCACCGAACAGGCTGGTGCGGGCCACCGCGTCGGCGAAGGACGAGCCCACCGCGTCAGCCATCTGCTTGGCCCCGGCGGCCAGTTCGGCGGCCTGGTGCTTGAGCGCCGCCGCCTGCTGCGGATCCTGGGCCTGCGCCGCCCGCCCGGCCAGCTGGTGCGCCTTGTCACCGATGCCCTGCGCGACGGCGTACCCGGCGCCGACCGAGTCCTGCGCGGCGTCACGGGCGCTCGCCGGGAGCTTGCTGCCGGCGGTGGCGTCGGAGAGGTGGTCGCCGTAGGAGGTGGCGAGCAGCGAGCCGAGAATGGCGATGCCGAGCGAGCCGCCCAGTTCCAGCGAGGTGTCGTTGACGGCGCCGCCGACCCCCAGCTCGGACTCCGGGAACGCCCCCATGATGGCGTCGGTGCAGGGCGAGAGGGCGAGGCCGATGGCGAGGCCCAGGATGATCAGCGGCGCCACGAAATCGCCGTACGCGGAGCCGGCGTCCACCCGGGTCAGCAGGGCGAGGGCGGTCGTACCGCCGACCATGCCGGCGCTGACGGTCCACTTCATGCCGACGCGCGGGGTGAGCCAGCCGGTCAGGGCGGAGCCGGCGAACACGGCACCGGCGAGCGGCAGCATGCGCACACCGGTCTCCAGGGCGTCGTAGCCGAGGACGAACTGCAGGTGCTGGGTGAGGTAGTAGAAGGCGCCGAAGACGGCGAGGAAGAAGAGGGCGACCGCGAGGTTGGAGCCCGCGAACCGGCGGCCGGTGAAGCGGCGCACGTCCAGGATCGGGCGCGGGTGGCGCAGCTCCCACAGGACGAAGGCGACCAGGGCGACGCCCGCGACCACGGCCGCGGTGACGGCCTTGACTCCCCAGCCGAAGTGCGGCCCCTCGATGATCATGTAGATCAGCGCGGCGGTCCATATCACCGACAGCAGTCCGCCGACGTAGTCGATGCGGTCGTGATGGCCGGCCTTGGACGGCGGCACGAGGACGAAGGCGCCGACGATCGCGACGGCCGCGATGGGCACGTTGATCAGGAAGGTCGAGGACCAGCCGTGGTCGCGCAGCAGGGCGCCGGCGACCACCGGACCCGCGGCGATGGCGAGCCCGGCGGTGGCGGTCCACAGTGTGATCGCCTTGGCCCGCTCGGCACGCGGGAAGGTCGCCGCGAGCAGCGAGAGCGTGGCCGGCATGATCAGGGCCGCGCCGACGCCCATCACGGCCCGGGCCGCGATGACGGTCGTGGAGCTGTCGGCCAGGTACCCGAAGACGGCCCCGCCGCCGAACACCACCAGGCCGAGGACGAGCGCCCCACGCCGGCTGTACTTGTCGCCGATCGCGCCCAGCAGCAGCATCAGCGCCGCGTAGGGGACGGTGTAGCCGTCGACCACCCACTGCAGGTCGGCGCTGGTGAGCCCGAGGTCCTTCGTCATGTCGGGGGCCGCGACCGTGAGGGCGGTGTTCGCCATGACGATGATCAGCAGACTCAGGCAGAGCACCAGCAGCGCCCACCAGCGCCGGGCGTAGGGCCGGTCCATCCTTTCGACCGGTTCGGTCGTGACGAGTCGCATGACAGGGCACCTTCCTCGGATGTGCGACGGAATTGCACAGTGGCGTGCAATTGCACGACCATGTGAAATGTACGTCGTTGCACAGCACTGTGCAAGTCGGGTCGGGAAGGAGCGGGGAAGGCACAATGGCCGCCATGACCACGGGTAGCACCAGCCGCGCGGACGCCAACCGACGCCGCATCCTCGACGTCGCCCTCGCCGAACTGCTGCGCGACCCCGATGCCTCCATGGACCAGATCGCGCGTGCCGCGGGAGTCGTGCGACGGACGGTCTACGGCCATTTCCCCAGCCGCGAGGCGCTGATCAGCACCCTGGTGGACGGGGCCGTGGCGGCACTGGCGGACGCGGACACCCGGGCCCGCGCCGGTGTGACCGACCCGGCGGAGGCGCTGGCCCGTTCGCTGCTCGCCCTGTGGCCGGTGGCCGACCGCTACCGGCTGCTGATCGCGCTGGCCCAGCGCACGGTCACCGTCCAGGGCATCCGCGAACGCCTCGCACCACTGCGCGAGGACAAGATCCGCCTCCTGCAGCGCGGCCTGGACGAGGGTGCGTTCGTCTCCCCGCTGCCCGCGCCGGCCCTCGCCTACGTGGTCGAGCAGATGCTGTTCGCGGTGACGGAGGCGGTCAACGACGGCCTCCTGGCAGCAGAAGAGGCGGCCCACTCGGCCACGGTCGCCGTCCTGACCGCGGCCGGCGTACCCGCCGCACGCGCCACCGAGCTGGTGGCCGAGGTGTCATAGCGCTTTCCCGCGCGCCGACTCGTGGCGCCGGCCTCGGGGTGACGACGTCATGGCGCCGAACGCGTGTCGCCGAACGTGTGACGCCGCACCCATGGCGGTGGCCGCCGCGCCCATGGCGGTGACGCCGCACCCATGGCGGTGGCCGCCGCACCCATGGCGGTGGCGTCGAATTCCGGAGGCCGGGCGGCCGAGGTACGGGGGAGCCTCGGCCGCCCGGCGGCGATACCGGACGCCCGGCCCGGGTTCAGGCGGGGCCGGACGTCCGGAGCATGGGGACGGGGCGCGAAGCGCCCACGTCCAGGGGGGGCGCGCCCCGACAGGGGCGCGGGGAACTGCGCGATCAGCCACGTCGAGGCGGCAGCCGCCCGACGGGACGAGCCCGGCAGACGCCTAGGCCTTGACCAGCCCTTCCTCCCGGGCCCCGGGAACTTCGCCCACCGTCGTGCGGCCCTCGTCCAGCAACGTGGCCTCGTCGAACGGCAGCTCGCCCGCCAGCACCTGCCGCACCCGCACCTTGTCGATCTCCTTGGTCCACGTACCCACGAGCACGGTCGCGACCGCGTTGCCCGCGAAGTTCGTCAGCGCCCGGGCCTCGCTCATGAACCGGTCGATGCCGACGATCAGACCGACGCCGTCGACCAGCGCGGGCTTGTGCGACTGCAGACCGCCGGCGAGGGTGGCGAGCCCCGCACCGCTGACACCGGCCGCGCCCTTGGACGCCAGCAGCAGGAACAGCAGCAGCGGAATCTGCTCCCCTACGGACATCGGCGTACCGAGCGCGTCCGCGATGTACAGCGACGCCATGGTCATGTAGATCATCGTGCCGTCGAGGTTGAACGAGTACCCGGTCGGCACGGTGATGCCGACGACCGGCCGGCTGACGCCCAGGTGCTCCATCTTCGCGATCAGCCGCGGCAGCGCGGACTCCGAGGAGGAGGTGGACAGGATCAGCAGGAACTCCCGGGCGAGGTACTTGAACAGGGAGAAGACGTTCAGGCCCGCGACGATCCGGAGCAGCGCGCCGAGCACGATGAAGACGAACAGGAAGCAGGTGACGTAGAAGCCGACCATCAGCACGGCCAGGCTCTTGAGCGCGTCGAGGCCCGCCGAGCCGACCACGGCCGCGATCGCCCCGAACGCACCGACCGGCGCGGCCCACATCACCATCGACAGGATGCGGAAGACCAGCCGCTGGAGGTGCTCGACACCGCGCAGCACCGGCTGCCCGGCCGAGCCCATGGCCTGGAGCGCGAACCCGGCGAGCAGGGCGACCAGCAGCGTCTGCAGGACCTGGCCCTGGGTGAAGGCCGACACGAACGTGGTCGGGATGATCGACAGCACGAAGTCCACCGGCGGCAGCGCCTCGCTGGAGACCTGTGCGTGCCCCGTCTGCTTGAGCGCGTCGGTCAGCTGCAGCCCCTCACCGGGGTGCAGGACGTTGCCGACGACGAGTCCGATGGCGAGTGCGACGAGCGACATCACCAGGAAGTAGCCGAGGGCGATACCGCCGACGGCCCCCACCTTGGCGGCCTTCCGCACGGAACCGATGCCGAGCACGATCGTGCAGAAGATGATCGGCGAGATCATCATCTTGATCAGGTTCACGAACCCGGCGCCCAGCGGCTTCAGCTCCACAGCGGCATCGGGCCAGATCAGGCCCACGGCGATACCGAGGACGACCGCGCCGATGACGGCGATGTACAGGTAATGAGTCCGGTCCCGCTTCACACGGGGTGCGGCAGGTGCCGTATCGGGAATGCTGGCGGCCACGACTGCCCTCCTTGACGTCTGCGTCGGCGAACAACCGGCGTGCGGCTCACGTCCGGGCGTTGCAGGGGAATGCCGTGACTATCTCCCGCCGTGTGAGGGCGGTCACCCTTCCGTTCATTTAGTTCACGCTGAACCGGAGAGGGACACTGCAGACATGCGCGTACCCACCCTTCCGCGGCCCCGCAGCCTGGCCGGGCAGCTGTTCGCCATGCAGGCCGTGCTGATAGCCGTGGTCGTGGCCGGGTACGCGCTGTTCACCTACGTCAGCGACCAGCAGCAGGCCGAGGACGCGGCCGCCCGCCAGGCCACGGCGGTGGCCCGCTCGATCGCCGACTCCCCCTCGGTCCGCGCGGCGATCCGCACATCGGACCCCACGGACCTGCTGGAGCCGTACGCCCTCCAGGTGATGCGCGACGCGAACGTCGATTTCGTCACGATCATGAACCCGACCGGCATCCGCTGGACCCACCCCGACAGGAAGCAGATCGGCAAACGCTTCCTCGGCAACATCGGGCCCGCCCAGCACGGGCGCACCTTCACCGAGACCTACACAGGCACCCTCGGCGCGTCCGTCCGCGCGGTCACTCCCATCACCGACAACGGCCGGATCATCGGCCTGGTCAGCGCCGGCATCAAGGTGGAGACGATCAGCGCCCGGGTCCAGGACCAGGTCACCGCGCTGCTCGGGGTGGCCGGCGTGGCCCTGCTGCTGGGCGCGGTCGGCACGTACGTGATCAACGCGCGGCTGCGCCGCCACACCCACGGCATGAACGCCACCGAGCTGAGCCGGATGCACGACTACCACCAGGCGGCACTGCACGCGGTGCGGGAAGGGCTGCTGATGCTGGACGGCCGGTACCGGGTGGCGCTGATCAACGACGGCGGCCGGGAACTGCTGGGCGTGGGCCCGGAGGACGAGGTGGTGGGCCGCTCGGTGGCCGACCTGGGCCTGCCGGTCCCGCTGACCGGCGCCCTGCTGTCCGCCGAGCCCCGGGTGGACGAGGTCCATCTGACGGCGTCCCGGGTGCTGGTCGTGAACACCTCCCCGGTGTCGGGAGGCGAGCAGCGCGGCACGGTCGTCACCCTGCGCGATGTCACCGAACTCCAGTCCCTGATGGGCGAGCTGGACTCGGAGCGCGGCTTCACCCAGGCCCTGCGCTCCCAGGCGCACGAGGCGGCGAACCGGCTGCACACGGTCGTCTCCCTGATCGAGCTGGGCCGGGCCGAGGAGGCGGTGGGGTTCGCGACCGCCGAGCTGGAGCTGGCCCAGGCCCTCACCGACCAGGTCGTCGCGGCGGTGGGCGAGCCCGTCCTGGCCGCCCTGCTGCTGGGCAAGACGGCCCAGGCGAACGAGCGGGGCGTGGAGCTGGTGGTCTCCCCGGACAGCCGCCTGGACGACGGCCTGCTGCCGGCCGAACTGTCGGCGCGGGACCTGGTCACGATCCTCGGCAACCTGATCGACAACGCGGTGGACGCGGCGCAGGGGACGGTGGGGGCGCGGGTGACCGTCACGGCGTACGCCTCGGACGCCGAACTGGTGCTGCGCGTGTCGGACACCGGCCCAGGGGTCGACCCGGACCACGCCGACCTGGTATTCCAACGGGGGTTCTCCACCAAGCCGGCCGGGCCCGGCGGGCGGGGGCTCGGGCTGGCCCTGGTCCGGCAGGCGGTGACCCGCCACGAGGGCACGTTGACGGTGGCGGAGTCCGACGAGGATGGCGAGGGCGGAGCGGTGTTCGAGGTGCGGTTGCCGTTGCGCACGGCCACGGGTGACGGCAGATGACGAACGAGCAGCAGCCGATCCGTGTCCTCGTCGTCGAGGACGACCCGGTGGCCGCCGACGCCCACGTGATGTATGTCGGCCGGGTACCGGGCTTCGTCGCGGTCGGCACGGCGCACACGGGCGCGGAGGCACGACGGATCCTGGACCGCACGCCCGTCGACCTGCTGCTGCTCGACCTCCACCTGCCTGATGTGCACGGCCTGCAACTGGCCCGTTCGCTGCGGGCGGCCGGGTACCACGCGGACGTGATAGCGGTGACCTCGGCCCGCGACCTGGCGGTGGTCCGGGAGGGCGTCTCGCTCGGCGTCGTCCAGTACGTCCTGAAGCCGTTCACCTTCGCGACGCTCCGGGACCGGCTGGTGCGGTACGCCGAGTTCCACGCGGCGGTGGGCGAGGCGAGCGGCCAGGACGAGGTGGACCGGGCCCTGGCGGTCCTGCGCGCGCCGTCGCCCGCGGCACTGCCGAAGGGGTTGAGCGGGCCGACGCTGGAGCGGGTCACGTCCACCCTGCGGGAGGCTTCGGAGGGGCTCACCGCGGCGGGGGTGGCCGAGGCGGTGGGCATCTCCCGGATCACCGCGCGGCGGTACCTGGAGCATCTGGTGGATGCGGGGCGGGCGGGGCGGAGTCCGTTGTACGGGCAGGTGGGGAGGCCGGAGCTGATGTATCGGTGGGTGCCGCAGGGGCGGTGAGGGCGGCTGCGCGGGCGCGGGCTTCGGCGGCTTCGGTGGGGGAGCCGGCTCGGAGGTAGGCATCGACGGCTCGGCTCCAGTGGGAGCCGGCGCCGGAGAACCGCTCGGCTTCTTCGTGTATCTCGGCCAGGCGTGCGTGGGTCCCGGCGACCCAGTACCAATCGTTGCTCTCCCGGTAGAGCGACAGAGCCGTGTGGAACGCCTCGATCGCCTCCTGCGCTCGGCCTGTCTCCCGCAGGGTGTCGCCCAGGTTGAACCACGTCACGGCCTCGGAGCGGCGGTCCTCGAGGGTCCGGAACAGCTCCCGGGCCTGGATCAGCGCGTCGACCGCTTCCCCGGTGCGACCCCCGGCTTCCAGGGCGCGGCCGAGATTCGCCCAGGCGGTGGCCTCGCCGTGTTGGTCGCCGTCGGCGCGGCACAGGTCACGGTCCCGCTTGTGTGCCTCGACGGCCTCTTCCACTCGGCCGACCTCACGCAGCGCGAGTCCCAGGTTGTTCAACGTGGCGCACTCGTGCCGGCGGTCTCCGACGGATTGCAAGATGTCACGGGCACGCAGGTGCGCGTCGACCGCCTCGTCCGCCCGGCCCATCTGATGCAGGGCGCACCCGAGACTGGTCCACGCCAGGCCCTCGCCCAGGCGATTCCCGATGCGGCGGGCAGCCTCCTGAGCGGTGCGGCTGACGATGATCCAGTCACCGAAGTGCCGCCCCCACTCGAGGTATGTCGTCAGGCACTCCGCCAGAGCCACCGCCACGGCCGCGTAGCGCTCCTCCCGCCCCCACAGCACGGCCTCCACCAGCGACGCCCGCTCCGTGCCCAGCCAATCGAGCGCCTGCGCGTGATCGTCGAAGCCTTCGGGCTGCGCTTGACCCGGCAACCACCGCAAGCGGTCGTCGGCCGCGTTCGCCCACCAGTAGTAGCAGGCCAGAACCCGTTTCCGTGCGGCATCCCCCTCCTCGCACAGCTCGGCCGTACGTGCCGTCACTCCCGCGCAGAACGCCCGCACGAGGTCGTGCAGGCGCCACCGTCCGCTTACCCGCTCGAGGAGGTGGGCACGGGCCAACGCCTTCAGCTGCAGCCGGGGAGGGGCGTCGGCCCCGGCCAACACGGCGGCCATCTCCTCACTCACGTCGGGCCCCGGTGCGAGGGCGAGCAGACGCAGCAACCGTGCCTCGTCCGCAGGAAGCCGCCGGTACGACAGGTCGAACGCGGCGCGCACACTGCGGTCGCCGTCATCGAGCGCGGCGAGCCGGTCGTACGACGTGCCCAGTTCGTCGGCGAGTTCCGCCACCGGCTTGCCGGGATCCTCCGCCAGTAGGGCCACCGCGATCTGCAGAGCCAGCGGCAGATACCCGCACAGCCCAGCCAGCCGCGCCGCCGCCTTCGCCTCCTCCACGACCCGGTTGTCCTCCGGGTCGGCGATACGGAGTGCCCTGTCGAGGAGTTCGTACGCGGCGCCAGGCGTCAACTGATCCAACGGCAGCAGCCGAGCGCCCAGCTGAGCCAGCCGATCCCGCGAAGTGACGAGCACTCGGTGCCGCACACCCCCCGGCAGCAACGGTCTTACCTGCTCCGACGACGACGCGTTGTCGGCGACGATCAGCACCGCCTCCTGCTCGGCCAGCACCGACCGGTACAGCCCCGCCCGCTCGTCCGCCGTGGCCGGAATGTGCTCCGGCTCCACGCCCAGCGCCCGCAGCAGCGACTGCAACGCCTGGTCGGCGGTGACCGGAACGTCGTCGTAGCCGTGCAAATCCACGAACAGCACCCCGCCCGGGAACCACCCCGCCTCCCGCGCCGCGTACGCCGCCTGCACCGCCAGTGCCGTCTTCCCGATGCCACCGAGCCCGGACACGGCGGTGACGAGGACGGCTTGTTCGGCGTCGGCGGCCGAGGGATCCAGCGCGGCCCGTAGACGCACCAACTCCTGATCCCGGCCGGTGAATCCGGCGGCCCTCGGCGGCAGCGCGTCCAGCGCCGTGGGCGCCGGCGCCTGCTGCCGGTACTCGGCCTTGCCGATGACCGGTCCGGTGAACTTCCCGCCCTGGAAGTCGACATGATCGCTCATCCCGCCGCGCTCCCCGCCCCGAACGGCACGGCGTACTGGACGATGTACACCCCCAGTCCCGCCACCGCGACGGCCTCCAGAGCGGAGAGAGTCACCAGTCCCGCCGAGACGTCATCGCTCACCCAGTACACGACGAGCCCGCTCAACGGAACGACGCAGAAGGCCAGCAGGTCCACGACACACTGCGCGGCCTTCCGCGAGAACCGCCGCGCGTCCCCCCGGTGCGCGACCTCCCACCGGAACACCTCGGCGCCCTCCACCTGCACCAGCTCGGCGAGCCGCGGCCCCAGTTCCCCCCGGACGTACGTCCCGATCGCCGAGATCTTCTGGTCGTTGACGAGGTACGTCCACCCGAGCACGACACACACCGGCGGCAGCGCCAGCAGCATCGCCGTCTGCCTGGCCTGGGCCGCGGCGGCGATGACGGCCGCGACGACGGTCAAGGTCACGTACAGCAGATTGTCCCGGAACCCGATCCGTGTCTTCTGCTCGTCCTTGACGGTCTGGTACTCGGTGAGCAGCAACTGCCCCACTGTGACGTCCCGTTCCGGCACTTCGACCCCTTCCCCCGGCGTACCTTATGAGTGTGCCGGAGACAAAGCCCACTGTTCTGGTCCTGACCGCACTTGCGCTGGAGTACGCGGCGGTGCGGGCGTACGTCGAGGAGCGGGAGGAACGCGTCCATCCGAACGGGACCCGCGTCGAAACGGGCAGGCTGCCCGACAGCCCGTGGCGGGTCGCGATCAGCGAGCTGGGGGTCGGCGCCGAGCGGGCCGCGGCACTCGCGACGCGGCTCATCGAGTGGCTGAAGCCGCAGGCCGTGTTCTTCGTCGGGGTCGCCGGCAGCCTGAAGAAGGACGTCGGCATCGGTGACGTCGTGGTCGGCACCGATGTGTACGAGATCCACGGCGGCAAGCAGACGGGCGAAGGCTTCAAGGTCCGCCCCAAGGCCCTGCCGGGCTCCCACGCGCTCGAACAGGCCGCGCGTTCGGCGGCGCGTGATCTGGCGGACGTCGCGGTGCACTTCGCGCCGATCGCCACCGGTGACGTGGTGCTGGCCGATGCCGAGTCCGCCATCGCACGGCACCTGGAGACGCACTACAACGACGCCGCGGCGATCGAGATGGAAGGCTCCGGGGCGGCCCGGGCGGCCCACTTCAGCGGTCAGTTGGACGCCCTGGTCATCCGGGGCATCAGCGACCGGGCGAACGCGGACAAGGCCGCGGCCGACGCCGGTGGCTCGCAGCAGCTGGCGGCTGCGCAGGCCGCCGCGGTGACGATGGCGGTGCTGCGCAAGCACCTGCCTCGTGACGGGGGTTCCGCCGACTCCGAGGAGGGTCCTCAAGGCCGCCCCGCGCACCACGGCGGCGAGCACATCGACTTCCGCGGTGGTGTCTTCCTCGGCCCCGTCATCGGAAAGCAGGTCGGGGGACAGTAGGCCTGAGGGCAGTACTCATGGGGACAGTGAGCCGGAGGGCGGTACTCCTGGGGGCAGTAGGCCGGAAGGCGGCGTGGGGGCGGTCCACGGACCCGTTCCGCGGGCCAGGGCCACGCTCCCGCCGCGGCCCATCGGATTCACCGGCCGCGCGGACGAACTGAACCGCCTGCTCCCCTGTCTCGTGCCCGTCCCCAAGGACGACAGCGCACCGCCCATCCTCATCTCCGCCCTCACCGGCATGGGCGGCATCGGCAAGACCGCGCTGGCCCTGGAGGCGGCGCACCGGGCGTGCGCGCGGGAGTGGTTCCCGGGCGGCACGCTCTTCGTGGACCTGCGCGGCTACGACGACGACCCGGTCACCGCCGACCAGGCGGTGCTGGCGCTGCTGGACGCGCTCGGCGTACAGGGGCCGGACCTGCCGACGACGGCGGCACGGCAGTACGACGTGTACCGGGACCGGCTCGCCGGACGGCCCCGGACCCTCCTCATCCTCGACAACGCCTCCGACCCGGCCCAGTTCCGCGAACTGCTGCCCGGCACCGACCGGCACCGGGTGCTGATCACGTCCCGGGACCGCCAGGACACGCTGCCCATCCGGCACGTGGATCTGGAGACACTGGACCCGGCCGACTCGGTGGCCCTGCTGACCCGGGCACTGATCGACGCGGACGAGCGCGACGACCGGGCGGCGCGCGAGCCGGACGCCCTGCTGCGGCTGGCCTCGCTGTGCGGGCATCTGCCGCTGGCCCTGCAGATCGCCGCGGCGATGCTGCGCCGGCGCCGGCACCGTGGCATCGCCTCGCTGGTCACCGAGATCGAGGAGGCCGGTGACCCGACCCGCGTACTCGACAACGGCAGTCCGGGCAGGGATCTGTACGGCCGTTCGCTCGTCCTGCGCCCGGTGCTGGAGACGTCGTACCGCCGCCTCGCGCCGGAGCAGGCCCGCCTGCTGCGGCTGCTGGCGCTCGCTCCCGGCGAGGACTCCGGTACCGAGGCGCTGTCCGCCCTGGCGGACCTGGACGAGGACACGGTGCTGCGTCTGCTGGAGGATCTCACCGCCACGCACCTGGTCACGGTGGTCAACGCCAAAGTGGCCGGAGCCACGGTGCGTTGGCGCATGCACGACCTGGTACGGACGTTCGCGGCGAGTGTGGTGACGGCGGACCCTGACTTCCGCGAGGAGGGCGACGCGGCGCGGGAGCGGATGCTGGAGTTCTGTCTGCGGACGGCCGAGGCGGCCAGTGACCGTCTGTCCTGGCTGCCGGGGCATGACGAGCCGGAGCGGTTCGCCGACCGGTCCCAGGCCTTGGCGTGGCTGGACGGGGAACGGTCCCTGCTGGTGGCAGCCGCTTTGTGGGCACGCGAAGAGCGGTACGCGGCCGCGGCGATCCAACTGGCCCTGGATCTGGCCGACTACCTCGACTGGCGGCGTTACTTCGACGACAAGGTGACCGTCTCCCAGGCGGCTGTGGATGCTGCCCGGCGAGTCGGGCACAGCAGGGCCGAGGCCGCGGCGTGGAACAACCTCGGCGTCGCCCTGGTGGCGCTGGGGCGCGGTGAGGAGGCGCGCGACGCCTTTGTCCGCGCCCTGGAACAGCATCAGTCGAATGCGGACCGGCACTTCGAGGCGCAGGTGTGGAACAACCTGGGTCTCACCCTGCGTTCGGCAGGCCGGTCGGACGAGGCGATCGACGCGCTCACGCGTGCTCTCGAACTGTTCCGGAGCCTGGGCGACCGCCACTACGACGCCATGACGTCGAACAATCTCGGTACCGTCCTCAGGTCGGCAGGCCGGCTGGACGAGGCGATCGACGCTCACACGCACTCCCATGAGGTGGCCAAGGCCCTCGGCGACCGCCTCAGGGCCGCCATGGCGCTGAGCAACCTCGCCAATGCCCTGCTGGTGGCGGGCCGTGCGGAGAAGGTGATCCAGATGCACACCGAGGCGCTGGAGATCTACGAGGAGTTCGGAGACTGGTTCCGAACCGGTCAGTCCCTCTACAACCTGGCCATCGCCCACCAGGTCGCTCAGCAACCCGTCCAGGCGCGCGCCTGCTGGCTCATGGCCGTGGACGCCTACAACCGTGCCAATGCCCCCGAGCAGGCCGCCAGATCACAATCCCACGCAGACGCATTGACCTGACCGGACCGCCCCTCATACCTTCACACGGCAGCAATCTCCGCGCCACCCCCACGTGTGCTCAGGAGGTCATGCCCGTGCGCCCCACCGCCGCCCTCTTCCCGCGCTCCCCGCTCGCCCCCCTCTCGGCCCTCCTCACCACCGTCCTCGCCGCCACCGCGCTCACCGCGTGCAGCGAAGGCTCCGGCAGCAGTCCGGACACGGTGAAGGTGTCCTACAAGCAGTCCACGGACAACTCCGTCAAGGTGATGGACACCTACCTCGCCGGCATCAAGAAGGAGTTCGAGCACACGCACCCCGGCAAGAAGGTCCGGTTCGTGCCCATCAAGGCCCCGGACTCGGAGTACTACACCAAGCTCCAGCAGATGCTGCGATCGCCGCGCACCGCTCCGGACCTGGTCTACGAGGACACCTTCCTCATCAATTCCGACATCACGAGCGGCTACCTCAAGCCCCTCGACCCGTACCTCGCCAAGTGGCCGGACTGGAGCCGGTTCATCGACACCGCGAAGGCGGCCGCGAAGGGCCAGGACGGGAAGACGTACGGCGTTCCGGACGGGACGGACACCCGCGGGCTGTGGTTCGACAAGCGGGTGTTCGAGAAGGCCGGGCTGCCCACGGACTGGCAGCCGAAGGACTGGGACGACGTGCTCGCCGCCGCCCGCACCATCAAGCGGAGGGTTCCCGGCGTCACCCCGCTCAACGTCTACACCGGCAAACCGGCGGGTGAGCGGGCGACCATGCAGGGGTTCGAGATGCTTCTGTACGGCACCGGTGACGGCACCTCCGATCCGCTCTACGACCGTACGGCGAAGAAGTGGATCAGTGCCGGCCGGGGATTCCGGGACGCGTTGACGTTCGTCGAGACCGTCTACAAGGAGAAGCTGGGTCCCGACGTCTCCGACGCCCTCGATCCCAACTTCGCCACCACCGTCAACGGCGAGCTGCTCCCCCAGGGCAAGCTCGGCATCGACCTGGACGGCTCCTGGCTGCCGCAGGCCTGGCTCCCGGGCAGCGGGCACGCCTGGCCCGACTGGTCGAAGCAGCTGGGGCTGGCCCACATGCCGACCCAGAACGGGCAGGCGCCCGGCAAGGTGAGCATGTCCGGCGGCTGGACCTGGGCCGTCCCGGCCAAGGCCGGCAACCCGGACCTCGCCTTCGACTTCATCAAGGTGATGCAGACGAAGGACAACGCCCGGAAGTGGTACATCGCCAACTCCGGTATCGCCGTGCGGAAGGACGTCGCCGAGGATCCCGCCTACGCCACCGCCCAGCCCGGCATCAAGTTCTTCACCGACCTGGTGGCCAGCACCCACTACCGGCCCGCCTACCCGGCGTACCCGAAGGTGTCGACCGCCGTCCAGGAGGCCATGGAGGGGGTGACGACCGGTGATCAGTCCGTGGAGGAGGCGGCGAGCGGGTACGACTCCGCCCTCGATGACGTCACCGACGGCCAAGTGATCCGCAAATGAGGGCCCGGCGCCGGGCGGCCCGGTTCCTTCCGCTCACTCCCGCCGTCGTCCTCCTGCTCCTCTTCCTCGCCGGGCCGATCGCCTACTGCGGGTACATCGCCTTCACCGACCTGCAGCTGACCGGCCAGGCCCACTCCTCCTTCGTCGGCCTCGCCAACTTCCGCCGGGCCTTCCGGGACGACGCGTTCCTGAACGCCGTATGGCTGACCCTGGTGTTCACGGTGCTGTCCTCGCTCGTCGGACAGAACACCCTGGGGCTCGCCCTGGCCGCGCTCATGAAGCGGGCGTCGAAGCCGGTGCGCACGTTCACCGGCGGGGTCGTGGTCACGGCGTGGGTGCTGCCGGAAGTGGTCGCCGGGTTCCTGCTGTACGCGTTCTTCCGGCGGGAGGGAACGCTCAACGCCATCCTCGGCTGGCTGCACCTGCCCCGGCAGAACTGGCTGTTCACGCTGCCCGTGCTCGCCGTGTCCTTCGCCAACGTCTGGCGGGGCACGGCGTTCTCGATGCTCGTCTACTCCGCCGCCCTGGCCGAGATACCCGCCGAGATCACGGAGGCCGCCGAGGTGGACGGCGCCGGCGGCTGGCGGCGGATGTGGCACATCACGCTGCCGATGATCCGGCGCTCCATCGGCACCAACCTCATGCTCAACACCCTGCAGACGCTCTCCGTCTTCGGGCTGATCTGGGTGATGACGCGGGGCGGCCCCGGGGACCGGAGCCAGACCCTGCCGCTGTTCATGTACGAGCAGGCGTTCCAGAACAGCATGATCGGTTACGGCACCGCGGTCGCCCTGCTCCTGCTGCTCGTCGGCTCCCTGTTCTCCGTCGTCCATCTGCGGCTGCTGCGGACGGAGGTCTGATGGCCCGCGACCGTGCCTCCCGGCGGCTCGTCGCCGACGTCTCGCTGCTGGCCGTGGCCCTCGCCTTCGCGCTGCCCCTCGTCTGGGTGCTGCTGTCCGCCGTCGACCCGCACGCCGGACTGCGGGTCAGGGTGCCGGACGGGGTCACCGCGGACAACTTCGACGCGATCCTGACGCCGGACATCACCTGCACACCGCTGCTGAACAGCCTGGTCCTGTGCGGGGGCGGCACGGCACTGACCGTCGTCTGCGCCGCGCTCGCCGCGTATCCGCTGTCCCGGTTCCGGTCCCGGCTGAACCGGCCGTTCCTGCTGACGATCCTGTTCGCGACGAGCCTGCCCGTCACGGCGATCATGGTGCCGGTGTACGCGCTGTTCGTCCGCGTGAACCTGATCGACACCCTGCAGGGCACGATCTTCTTCTTCGCCGCCTCGCAGCTGCCCTTCGCGATCTGGCTGATGAAGAACTTCATGGACGGCGTGCCCAAGGAGCTGGAGGAGGCGGCCTGGACGGACGGGGCATCGTCGCTGCAGTCCCTCGTCCGGATCGTGCTGCCGCTGATGGGGCCCGGGCTCGCCGTCGTCACCGTGTTCTCGTTCGTGATGATGTGGGGGAACTTCTTCGTCCCGTTCATGCTGCTGCTCACGCCGGACCGGATGCCGGCCTCGGTGAGCATCAACGACTTCTTCGGCAACCGGGGCATGGTGGCGTACGGACAGCTCGCCGCGTTCTCCGTGATCTATTCGACGCCGGTGATCCTTTTGTATGTTCTGGTGGCACGGCGGCTGGGCGGCGGGTTCGCGCTCGGCGGTGCGGTGAAGGGGTAACGTGAGGTAACGCCAGGTCACGGGGCATGACACGGAGTGTCAGCTCACTCTGCGCGATCAACCCGTACGTTCCTACGATCCGTGATCTCGGCGGAACCGACCGTAGTCAGCACCGGGTTGCGCCCCTACTTTGTCCGGAGTGCGCCAACCCTCAGCCCAACCGAACCCCCCGGCTCCCCCGTTCAACGCCCCGGCCGCCCGCAGGCTCCGCGCCGCACTCGGCATGGGGCCCGAGCACGTCGCCTACGGGATGCGTGCCTCGTACGGACTGCCGTACGTCACCCCTGATCTCGTGATCGCCTGGGAACGCGGCACCGTCACCCCCGGCAACCCCGAACTCACCGCGCTGGCAGGCGTGCTGTGGTGTTCCCCGGGTGAACTCATCGGCCGCCCGCGCACCCTGCGCGAGCACCGCATCGCCCGTGCCGTCGCCCCCGAGGACGTCGCCCACGCCGTCGGCATGGAGCTGCGCGCGTACCTGCGGACGGAGGAGAGCGGGCAGTGGCGTGGCAACGAACGCCAGTCGGCCGCGCTCGCGCGGATACTGGATCTCGCCCTGCCCGACTTCGTCGCCGTCACCGGCCGCGAGGCGAAGCTCGCCGAGCTGCTGCACAGCGCGGTGTCCACCCGCTGGCAGGCCTATGTGCGGCCGGTGATGAAGCTCGCCCCCCTGGACAAGGACGTCGTGGAGACGGTGCTGCAGGAGCTGCACCAGGACTATCAGGGGCACATGGCCGCCACCCTCAGCTGGGGCGGCGGCAGCAGGAGTGCCAGCGAGTCCGGGGAGAAGTTCCTGGACGGGATCGTCGACAACTTCTGGGCCGGCGTGGAGGACCGGACCGGCTGACCGCGGCCCGCCGGGCCGGGCGAGGTGCCGTACGGCTCAGAAGACCGACTCGGCCTCGTCCATGCGGTTCTTCGGCACGGTCTTCAGCTCGGTGACCGCCTCGGCGAGGGGCACCATCACGATGTCGGTGCCGCGCAGCGCGGTCATCCTGCCGAACTGGCCGCGGTGTGCGGCCTCGACGGCGTGCCAGCCGAAGCGGGTGGCGAGGACGCGGTCGTAGGCGGTGGGGACACCGCCGCGCTGGATGTGGCCGAGGATGACCGGCTTGGCCTCCTTGCCGAGGCGCCGCTCCAGCTCGTACGCCAGCGCGGTGCCGATGCCCTGGAAGCGCTCGTGTCCGAACTGGTCGATCTCGCCCTTGCTGTAGTCCATGGTGCCCTCGGCGGGGTGGGCGCCCTCGGCGACGCAGACGACGGCGAACTTCTTGCCGCGGGAGAAGCGTTCCTCGACCATCTTGACCAGGTGGGCGGGGTCGAAGGGGCGCTCGGGCAGGCAGATGCCGTGGGCGCCGGCGGCCATGCCGGACTCCAGGGCGATCCAGCCGGCGTGCCGGCCCATCACCTCGACGACCATGACGCGCTGGTGGGACTCGGCCGTGGTCTTCAGGCGGTCCATGGCCTCCGTGGCGACGCCCACGGCGGTGTCGAAGCCGAAGGTGCGGTCGGTGGAGGAGATGTCGTTGTCGATGGTCTTGGGGACGCCGACGACCGGGAGGCCGGCGTCGGAGAGCATGCGGGCCGCGGTCAGGGTGCCCTCGCCGCCGATCGGGATCAGCGCGTCGATGCCGAACTCCTCGACCATGTCGGTGGCCTTGTCGCAGGCCTCGCGCAGCCGGTCGCGCTCCAGGCGGGAGGAGCCGAGGATGGTGCCGCCGCGGGCCAGGATGCCGCTGACCGCGTCCAGGTCGAGGGCGCGGTAGTGGCGGTCCAGCAGACCCCGGTAGCCGTCCTCGAAGCCGATGACCTCGTCGCCGTACTGCGCCACCGCCCGGTGCACGACCGAGCGGATCACGGCGTTCAGGCCGGGGCAGTCGCCGCCTGCGGTGAGAACTCCGATGCGCATCGTGCTGTGTCTCCTGCTCGCTGTCGGTGCCGGTGAGCCGGTGTCGATTCTTTCACGTCCACGGGGCAGGCGAAGTCCTGACGGGCGCCTTATCCGGCAGCAGGGGTATTGTCAAGAGGGTTCAGCTCACCTCGGTGGGCGATTTTTATGCCGAAGAGGCGACATACGAGACATGAGGAACGGAGTGGACACGTGACGCGCAGCGTGTACGTGACCGGGATCGACCGCGGTGACGGCCGCCAGGTCGTGGAGCTGGGAGTCATGGAGCTGCTGACCCGGCAGGTCGACCGGGTGGGGGTGTTCCGTCCGCTCGTCCATGACGGCCCCGATCGCCTGTTCGAGTTGCTGAGGGCGCGCTACCGGCTCTCGCAGGACCCGGCCACCGTCTACGGCATGGACTACCACGAGGCGTCCGCCCTCCAGGCCGAGCAGGGCACCGACGAGCTGGTCTCCGCCCTCGTCGACCGCTTCCACCTGGTGGCCCGTGACTACGACGTCGTCCTCGTCCTCGGCACCGACTTCGCCGACACCCAGCTGCCGGACGAACTGTCGCTCAACGCCCGCCTCGCCAACGAGTTCGGCGCCTCCGTCATCCCGGTGGTGGGCGGCCGCAAGCAGAGCACCGAGTCGGTGCTCGCCGAGACGCGCAACGCCTTCCGCGCCTACGACGGCCTCGGCTGCGACGTGCTCGCCATGGTCACCAACCGGGTCGCCCGCGAGGACCGCGACGAGATCGCCGGACGGCTCGCCGACCGGCTGCCGGTGCCCTGCTACGTCGTGCCCGACGAACCCGCGCTGTCCGCGCCGACGGTCTCCCAGATCTCGCAGGTCCTCGGCGCAAAGGTGCTGCTCGGCGACGACTCCGGGCTCGCCCGGGACGCGCTGGGCTTCGTCTTCGGCGGGGCGATGCTGCCGAACCTCCTGGGCGCCCTGACCCCGGGCTGCCTGGTCGTCACCCCGGGGGACCGCGCCGACCTGGTCGTCGGCTCGCTCGCCGCGCACAGCGCCGGCACCCCGCCGATAGCCGGTGTGCTGCTCACCCTCGACGAGGTGCCGAGCGACGAGATCCTCACCCTCGCCGCCCGCCTCGCCCCCGGCACTCCGGTGCTGTCGGTGACCGGCAACAGCTTCCCCACCGCCGAGCGGCTCTTCTCGCTCGAGGGCAAGCTGAACGCGTCCACCCCGCGCAAGGCGGAGACCGCGCTCGGCCTGTTCGAGCGGTACGCCGACACCGCCGACCTGGCCCGCAGGGTCTCGGCGCCGAGCGGCGACCGGGTCACCCCGATGATGTTCGAGCACAAGCTCCTGGAACAGGCCCGCTCCGACAAGCGCCGGGTCGTGCTGCCTGAGGGCACCGAGGAGCGGGTGCTGCACGCGGCCGAGGTGCTGCTGCGCCGGGGCGTGTGCGACCTGACCCTGCTCGGCCCCGTCGACCTGATCCGCAAGAAGGCCGCCGACCTCGGCATCGACCTGGGCGACACCCAGCTCATCGACCCGGCCACCTCCGAGCTGCGCGACTCCTTCGCCGAGCAGTACGCGGCCCTGCGCGCCCACAAGGGCGTCACGGTCGAGCTGGCCTACGACGTCGTCTCCGACGTCAACTACTTCGGCACGCTGATGGTCCAGGAGGGCCTGGCCGACGGCATGGTGTCCGGATCGGTGCACTCCACGGCCGCGACCATCCGGCCCGCCTTCGAGATCATCAGGACCAGGCCCGAGTCGTCGATCGTCTCGTCGGTGTTCTTCATGTGCCTGGCCGACAAGGTGCTGGTCTACGGCGACTGCGCGGTCAACCCGGCCCCGAACGCCGAGCAGCTCGCGGACATCGCCGTCCAGTCGGCGGGGACGGCCGCGCAGTTCGGGGTGGAACCGCGGATCGCGATGCTGTCGTACTCCACCGGTACGTCCGGTTCGGGCGCCGACGTGGACAAGGTGCGCGAGGCCACCGAGCTGGCCCGCTCGCGCCGGCCGGACCTGAAGATCGAGGGCCCGATCCAGTACGACGCGGCCGTCGAGCCGTCCGTCGCCGCCACCAAGCTGCCCGGGTCCGAGGTCGCCGGCCAGGCCAGCGTGCTGATCTTCCCCGACCTCAACACCGGCAACAACACCTACAAGGCCGTGCAGCGCTCGGCCGGCGCGATCGCCGTCGGCCCGGTCCTGCAGGGGCTGCGCAAGCCGGTCAACGATCTGTCCCGGGGCGCGCTCGTCCAGGACATCGTCAACACCGTCGCCATCACGGCGATCCAGGCCCAGAACCCCAGCGAGAAGGCGTCCCAGCAGTGACCTCCCCCACCCGTGTCCTCGTCCTCAACTCCGGCTCCTCGTCGGTGAAGTACCAGCTGCTGGACATGCGCGACAGCAGCCGGCTCGCGGTGGGCCTGGTCGAGCGCATCGGCGAGCAGACCTCGCGGCTCGAGCACACCTGCCTGACCTCCGGCGACACCCGTGAACACACCGGGCCGATCGCCGGTCACGACGCCGCCCTCAAGGCGGTCGCCGAGGAGCTGACCCGGGACGGCCTCGGTCTGGACTCCCCCGAGCTGGCCGCGATCGGGCACCGGGTGGTGCACGGCGGGATGTTCTTCACCGAGCCGACCGTCATCGACGACGAGGTGCTCACCGAGATCGAGCGGCTGATCCCGGTCGCCCCGCTGCACAACCCCGCCAACCTCACCGGCATCCGCACCGCCCGGGCGCTGCGCCCCGACCTGCCCCAGGTCGCCGTCTTCGACACGGCGTTCCACACGACGATGCCGGAGCCGGCGGCGCGCTACGCGATCGACCCGAAGATCGCCGACCGGCACCGGATCCGGCGCTACGGCTTCCACGGCACCTCGCACGCCTACGTCTCCCGGGAGACCGCGCGGCTGCTGGGCAAGGACCCGTCCGAGGTCAACGTGATCGTGCTGCACCTGGGCAACGGCGCCTCGGCGTCCGCGGTCGAGAGGGGCCGGTGCGTGGACACCTCCATGGGGCTGACGCCTTTGGAGGGGCTCGTGATGGGTACGCGCTCCGGTGATCTGGACCCGGCCGTCATCTTCCATTTGGCACGGGTTGGGGATATGTCCATGGACGAGATCGACACTCTCCTCAACAAGCGGAGCGGTCTGTTCGGTCTGTGCGGGGACAACGACATGCGGGAGATCCGCCGCAGGATCGACGAGGGCGACGAAGAGGCCTCGCTCGCCTTCGAGATTTACATTCACCGGATCAAGAAGTACATCGGCGCCTATTACGCCGTTCTCGGCACAGTGGACGCGGTCGCCTTCACCGCCGGTGTCGGCGAGAACGCGGCACCCGTACGGGAGGCGGCGATCGCGGGCCTGGAGGCGCTGGGCCTGGCGGTCGATCCGGAGCGGAACTCCGTGCGCGGCGGTGAGCCGCGGCTGATTTCGCCGGACTCGGCGCGGGTGGCGGTGGCCGTGGTGCCGACGGATGAAGAACTGGAGATCGCGACGCAGACCTACGCACTGGTCGGAAAGAACAACTGAATAGCACCTGAGCGGTGTGGCACTCATTTGTATCTTCCGCCAGACGGAATATTCCGTAGCGAAACAAACCGATAGGATCGCCCCATGCGCCGTTCGAAAATCGTCTGTACTCTCGGCCCCGCGGTCGACTCCCACGAGATGCTCGTCGCCATGATCGAGGCGGGCATGAATGTGGCCCGGTTCAACTTCAGCCACGGCACCCACGCCGAGCACCAGGCGCGGTACGACCGCGTCCGGGCCGCCTCCAAGGAGACCGGCCGTCCCATCGGCGTCCTCGCCGACCTGCAGGGCCCGAAGATCCGCCTGGAGACCTTCGCCGAGGGTCCGGTCGAGCTGGAGCGCGGTGACGAGTTCGTCATCACGACCGAGGACGTGCCGGGCGACAAGCACATCTGCGGTACGACGTACAAGGGGCTGCCGGGCGACGTCTCGCGCGGCGACCAGGTCCTGATCAACGACGGCAACGTCGAGCTGAAGGTCCTGGACGTCGAGGGCCCGCGGGTCAAGACGATCGTCATCGAGGGCGGTGTCGTCTCCGACCACAAGGGCATCAACCTGCCCGGCGCGGCCGTCAACGTGCCCGCGCTGAGCGGCAAGGACGTCGAGGACCTGCGCTTCGCCCTCCGCATGGGCTGCGACCTGGTCGCGCTGTCCTTCGTCCGGGACGCCAAGGACGTGCACGACGTCCACCGTGTGATGGACGAGGAGGGCCGCCGGGTCCCGGTGATCGCCAAGGTCGAGAAGCCGCAGGCGGTCGAGAACATGGAGGACGTCGTGATGGCGTTCGACGGCGTCATGGTCGCCCGTGGCGACCTCGCCGTCGAGTACCCGCTCGAGAAGGTCCCCATGGTGCAGAAGCGCCTGATCGAGCTGTGCCGGCGCAACGCCAAGCCGGTGATCGTGGCGACCCAGATGATGGAGTCGATGATCACCAACTCCCGCCCGACCCGCGCCGAGGCCTCCGACGTGGCCAACGCGATCCTGGACGGCGCGGACGCGGTCATGCTGTCGGCCGAGTCCAGCGTGGGCGCCTACCCGGTCGAGACGGTCAAGACCATGTCGAAGATCGTCGCCGCTGCCGAGCAGGAGCTGCTCGCCAAGGGCCTGCAGCCGCTGGTGCCGGGCAAGAAGCCGCGCACGCAGGGTGGTTCGGTGGCCCGTGCCGCCGCCGAGATCGCCGACTTCCTCGGCGGCAAGGGCCTGATCGCCTTCACCCAGTCCGGTGACACCGCGCGCCGGCTGTCCCGCTACCGCGCGACCCAGCCGATCATCGCCTTCACCACGGACGAGGGCACCCGCAACCAGCTCACGCTCAGCTGGGGCGTGGAGTCGCACGTCGTGCCGTTCGTGAACACCACCGACGAGATGGTCGACCTGGTGGACCAGGAGATCGCCCGGCTGGGCCGGTTCGACGCGGGCGACACCGTCATCATCACCGCCGGCTCGCCCCCCGGGGTCCCCGGCACCACCAACATGCTCCGCGTCCACCACCTGAGCACCCAGGGCAACTGACCCGTCCCCGCACGGGCCCTGCAACGGCGCAGAGGGCGCCCCCTGCGACAGGGGGCGCCCTCTGCGGTTCCCCGGGCCCTGGAGGCACCGGGGGTGTTGCGGCTCCCGAACCGGCTTGTGCGACCGCTCAGTCGGTCGTGAACACGTGCATGCCGGGCACGTGCAGGTTGCCGCCGAACTGAGCCGCCTGGACCACCTTGACGTGGGTGAAGTAGATCAGCGGGATGTTCAGCGGGGGCGGGCTGTCGGGGCTGAACGTCACCGGGATCAGCCCGAACAGGTTGCCCGAGATGCTCTCGGTGTACATCACCGTGTCTCCGCCGGTGATGGTGGACGTGGAGCCCTTGGCCGCCTGGACGTGGTACGTCTTGTTCGCCTGCTTGTCCTCGACCGTCTGGTGCAGGTCGCCGATGTCGGTGCCGCCGGAGATGACGTACTTCAGCACCTTCTTCTTGGTGCCGTTGGCCGTCTTCACCTCGACGATGCCCTTGTAGTCGGCGCCCTTGAGGAGCAGGGAGCTGGCGTTCAGGTACCAGGGGTCGTCCGCGACCGGCACCTTGTTGTCGACGCCGCCCTCGTCGTCCGTGGCCGCCGGGCAGTTCTCCGCGTCGGCGGACTCGCTCGCGGACGGGCTCGGCGTGACCGACGGGGTCGCGTCCTTGACCTTCTCGGTGGCGTCCTCGGCCGTCTCGGCCGCGGTCCCGGTGGTGTCCTCGACCGTGTCCTTGACGGTGTCCGCGGCCTTCTCGGCCGTGTCCTTGACGGTGTCGCCCCCGGCGGTGCCGCCGCCCGAGTCCTTGGCGCCGCCCGGCGAGGTGTCCGTGCCGGACGGGGACTGGGACGCGGAGGGCGTCGACGTGGGGGACGGGGTCGCCGACGCCGTGCCGGAGTCCTTGTCCTCGCCGCCGCCGGTGAGGATGTCGCCGACCGTGTCGCCGATGGTGTCGAGGACGCCACCGCCGCTGCCCTGGGTCGCCGACGGCGCCGGCGTGGCCGTGTCCCCGCCCGTGCCGGAGCCCGAGCCCGAGTCCGACGAGCCGGAGTCCGAGCCGGACGAGCCGGAGCCCGAGCCGGAGGTCTCGGTGGGCTTGGGCGTGCCCTTGTCGCCGGAACCTGAATCCGGCGAAGAGGTGCCGCCCGGGCCTTCGGTGTCCTTGCCGTCCCCGGTGCCCGCGGTCGCCGTGGGAGCCGGTGTGGCCGTGTCGTCGGCCGTGCTCTGCGACGCGGACGGCTTCGGCGAGGCCGAGGTGTCCTTGTCGTCGCCCAGCGCCTTGACGCAGTCCTTGTACTCGTCGGCCGTCAGGCTCTTGGCCGACGTCGACGGGGACGGGCTGGCGTTGTTGTCGGCCAGGGCGAGCGTGGACGTGAAGCCCATGCCCATCAGCACCGCCGTGGGCATCGCCACGGAGGCTATGGCCTTGCCGGCCGGCATGTGGAACCTGGTGAACAGCGCCTTCCTGGGGGCCGCGTGGCGGGGCCCGGTTCTCGCGCGGGACCCGTCCACGTCGGTCCCGCGGGTCACCTCGTCAGCCGGCACTGTGCCTCCCGTTCGCCCCGTTGGCCGGGCTCGTTCCTGACAGGTCGTTCTCCCAGGGCGCCTTGTAGGGCCCGGTGGGCCCCTCGCCCGCGGGGCCCGTGCCCTGGTGCGGCAGCGGGGCCGTCTCGGGGGCGCCGCCCTCGCCCGGGGCGGCCTCGGCCGGCGGCTCCTGCTGCGGAGGCGCGCCCGGCGCCCAGGCCACGGCCAGCGCTCCGCCGATCAAGGAGAGCAGGAAGCCCATGACGAAGCCGCCGAAGTTGGCCACGGGGATGGACACCAGCGCGAGCAGGATCGCGGCGACGCCCGCGAAGGTGCGTACGTGCTTCTGGAACCAGAGGCTGATGCCCAGCACGACGAGCAGCACACCGATGATCAGGGATCCGGCTCCCGCGGTGGTCGACATCGCCAGCGTCAGATGGCCGAGCTGGAGATGGGCGTACGGGAAGTACATGATCGGAACGCCGCCGAGCATGACGAACAGTCCGGCCCAGAACGGACGCGTGCCCCGCCAGGCGCGGAACTGCAGCCTCCGGCGGGTGAACTGGCCAGGTGCGGCGGCAGGAGTCTCGGCGCTCATGGAAAACAGCTCCCTGGTGCGGCGTTGCTGTGGTGGTGATGTGTGCCGCGCGTGAAGGCGCGGCCGGAGAGTGGACGGGCGGGGGCGCCACCGGCTCCCCCGCCCGTCAGCGAGTGCCTAGTAGCACTCCTTGACACCCGTCGACAGCGACATCTTCAGGCCGTTGAGCTTGAAGGTGCCGGCGGTGGTCGCCCACGCCGTCTGCTTCACGTCGGAGAGTGTGGCCTTGTCGGCCTGCTGCGCGAAGCCGAAGGGGTTGGCCTGCTCGCCACCGCCCTTCATGCCCGGACCCTTGGAGGCGTCCTTGGCAGCCACACCGATGTCGATGTTCTCGAACACCGCGTCGGCGTTGAGGTCGGCGACGTCGATGTAGATGTTGTCGGCCTGGACCTTGTCGTGGCCCGCGCCACCGGCCCGCAGGATCAGGCTGACGTTGCCGAAGATCGGCACGTCCGGCGTGACCACGGACTGGCAGAGGTTGGTGATCTCGGCGTGCTTGAACGCCGAGACGGCCACCGGGTGAGCCGTCTTCTTGCCGTCCATCGTGTAGCCGCTGTCGATGGCGCCGTACTGCGCGAAGCCGGTGCCGACGAGCTGGTCGGCGGACACCTTGAACGACTGGCCGGACACGCTGAACGAGGCGGCGAGAGCGCCCTGCGCGAGGGCGACACCTATACACGCCGTGGCGGCCACGCTGGGCACCATGACCACAGCGAACCGCTTCCATCTGGTCCCGCCACGCACCTGGGACTCCATATTTCCTCCTTCTCGGACGTACATCTCCTGACCCCGACTCGCCCCCAAGCGGCGGCTCAGCCAGGCAGGGATGGGAGAAGTGCTACGTCCTCGGGAAGGAGAGCGCCCGCGCTCGGAGGCGCGAACCGCGCCCGAATCACCGGCGATCACCCCCGAGCGACAACCACTGGTCGCGCCTGACACGCATCACGCACAACCTTGCCGGACAGGCTTCACCGGTATGGCGAAGACCCCCCTGTCCTAGAGCCGGCGCCACTGCCGCCGGCTCTGCTCGGTGGGGACCCAGAGTCTCCCGTGACCCGACCGGCTGTCGGGGTACGGGAATGGACCGAGCGTCGCCGATCGTGGTGCATTCTCGGCCCGGGCACAAGGGGGTTCGTTACTGGCTAGTAACGGCCGGATAACCGGGGGACGACCGACCGGTCTCGGAACGCGACGCTCGGTGGCGTCGACGGGCAGAGCAAAGCCGTTGATCCCTGGACGAAACCAGACAGACCAACGGCTGCAATTTACTCGGAGTAACAGCGGCCGCGATTACCAAGATTTGGTAAAGCGCGGCCGCCGTGACGCCTTGTCGGCGAATCTTTCACCCCGGCATCACAAGCCGTGGCGTTTAGCGACTGGTCAGAACAGGGCGCGCGCGAGCGCCCTGCGTGCGCCCACCACGCGCGGGTCCTCGGGCCCCACGACCTCGAACAGCTCCAGCAGCCGGAGCCGTACCGCGTCCCGGTCGTCACCCACCGTGCGCTGCACGGTCTCGATCAACCGCCCGAAGGCGTCCTCGACATGACCGCCCACCAGGTCCAGGTCGGCCGCGGCGATCTGCGCGCCGGCGTCCTTCGGCCTCTCGGCCGCCTCCCGGCGCACCTTCTGCGGGTCCATGCCCTGTACCCGCTGGAGCAACTCGGCCTGCGCCAGGCCCAGTTTGGCCTCGGGGTGGGCCGGGTCGTCGGCCAGCACGCTCCGGTACGCCTGGACGGCCCCGCCCAGGTCACCGGCGTCCAGCGCCTGCGCGGCGGCATTCAGCGCGGCGTCGTACGGACCCGCCTGCTCCACGTCCTGCGCGGCACCGCCCGGCTCGGCGTCCGGGTCCACGGTCAGACCGGTCAGCCCGAAGCGCTGCTCGGCGACCTGCACCAGCTGGTCCAGGGTCTCCCGGATCTGCGGCTCGGGGGTCACCCCCTGGAACAGCGGCAGCGCCTGTCCGGCCACGACGGCGAAGACGGCCGGGATGCCCTGGATCCCGAACTGCTGCATCAGCATCTGGTTGGCGTCGACGTCGATCTTGGCGAGGAGGAAGCGCCCGTCGTACTCGACGGCCAGTCGCTCCAGGACCGGGCTCAGCTGCTTGCAGGGCTGACACCACTCGGCCCAGAAGTCGAGGACGACGGGGACTTCGGCGGAGCGCTGCAGGACATCCCGCTCGAATCCCGCCTCATCGACATCGATGACGAGATCGGCCGGCGAGACGGCCCCCGTCCCGCCCTGCCGGGCGGCTGCGGCGCGCGTCTGCTCGGCCTTGGCCTTGGCCTCCTGGGCCGCCTTCACCGCGGCGAGGTCGACGACGCCGCTCATGGACATGTTCCGTGGCTGCATGCGTCTATCCTCCCCCGATCTCGTCCCTGAATGAAAAAAGCGATGCGCCGGCGCCGGGTCCCCACCCCACGCCCGCGGTCGTCGCCCGCGTACGTCCGTCGCGAGCTTTCGCTACGACTCGTAGCGTAATGCCATGAGGGCACCGCGCGACACCACGCGTCGGTGATCTCTCTCACGGCACCGCGTGAACGGCCGGTTATGGTCGTGGGATGCAGAGCCGCACCCCCGCCAGCCGTACCGGACGCCCGCGCAGCGCGGCCGCGGACGCCGCGATCCTGGCCGCGACGCGGGAGGCGCTGGTGGAACTCGGCTGGTCCGGGCTCACCCTGGGAGACGTCGCCACGCGGGCCGGGGTTGCGAAGACGACGGTCTATCGCCGCTGGGCGGGCAAGAGCGAGCTGGTCACCGACGCGCTGGCCACCCTCTTCGACCAGCTCGCCCTGCCGGACCGGGGCAGCCTGCGGGCCGACGTCGAGGGCGTGGTGCTGCAGTTCGCCGAGCTGCTGGAGCAGCCCGCGACCAAGACGGCCCTGATGGCGGTGGTCGCCGAGGCCACGCACGACGAGGCCCTGCGGCAGCGGCTCCGCGAGAAGATCGTGGCCCGCCAGAAGCGGCTGGTGGTGGAGGGCCGGCGGCGCGCCCAGAACCGGGGCGAGATCCCCGCGGACGCGACCGACCCCGGCCCGCAGATCGACCTGATCTTCGATGTGATCGCCGGAGCGGTGGTGCACCGGACCCTGGTCTCCTGCGAGCCGGTGGACGCCGACTGGGCGAGCCGGTTCACCGCGGTGCTGCTCGACGGACTCGCCGCGGCCGGCGGCTGACCCCGGCGTTCCCCACGTGACACCGACACGCCTCTTGTCACAGTGTCATGTCACCGTCATTCTGGGTCTCCGGGTCTACTCGCATAGATCCCGCACGGATCCCGCGGCGGATCTACGCGCATAGACACCGTACGGATCCCGCACCGACCGCTTCTCGCAGCACCCGCTCCACCTGACAGCGCAACCCCACACGCCAGGAGGACCGATCCACGTGAGACCCCGTCAATCCCGCCGCCACGGCGCCGTCGTCACCCTCGCCGCCGCCCTGGCCGCCCTCGGCGCCGGACAGATCCTCGCCGCCCCGACCGCGTCAGCGGCCCCCCACGCCCCCACGCCTTCCTCCGCGGTGGCCGCGGCCCAGGACCAGGCCGCACGCGCCATCGCCGGCTCGCTCTCCGACACCGCCTGGCGCGCCCGTCTGCGCACCGCGGCCCTCGCCTCCGCCGAGGTGCCCGTCACCCGGCTGGCCGGCAGCGCCCTGAAGCCCGCCCTGACCGCGGCCGACCACCGCATCGCCACCGCAAAGGGCCTGGACGGCCACGTCGGCTCACTCCTGCGGCTGCGCCTCGGGGACGACTCCATGCGCGCCGCGCTGACCGCCGGCAGCACCCCCTGGGTCGCCGCGGCGACCTCCGACGACGGCGCCACCTCCGTCACCGCCTACGACAGCCACGGCCGGGCCCACACGCTCGACGCGCACAAGGCGCCCGCACACCCCGTCTACGTCGTCGACATCGACGGGGACCAGGCACTCGCCGCCGGCCTGCGGGTCCTCGGCACGGAACTGCACCGGCTCGGCGTCGCCTCCACGGCCCCCGCGCCCACCGCCGCACGGAACACCCGGAAGGCCGCCGGACCGGCGGCGCCGGCCACCGCGGGTTTCTGGACCACCAAGATCACCGCGGTGGAGCTGTCGGACGACGAGGAGCCCTGGGTCAAGGGCGACGCGGAGATCTACACCCTCGTCACCGGCTTCGGCCAGGACGGCAAGGTCCGCGTCGACCCCGTCGACATGCCGTACCTCGACAACGACGGCACGGTCTACCGGCCGAACCAGATCCTGGTCAACTGGTCGAACTACAAGTACGACCTGGCCGACGCCGTGATGATGGAGGAGGACGGCAGCACCAACTACCGCGACCTCGCCAAGGCCATCGCCACCGTCCTGCTCACCATCGCCGACCAGGGCGCCTACGTCCCGCTGGTGAACGCCGTCCTGGACGCCATCCCGGACGACTGGTGGACCGACGACCCGGACTACGTCGACTCCTGGTACACCCTGGCCCGGAGCGACAACGGCACCCGCAACGGCGCCCGGGGCAACGGCCGGCTGACCGTGCAGCCCTACTTCGTCCAGCAGTTCTGACACCGCCGGCCGGCGCGGCACGGCGACGGGCCGGCGGAGTCGCTCCGCCGGCCCGTCCGCAGCCGCCGTCAGAACCCGGCCGGCTCCGTGTACACGCCCCACTCGTCCCGCAGCACCCCGCAGATCTCGCCCAGCGTCGCCTCCGCGCGCACCGCGTCCAGCATCGGCCCGATCATGTTGGAGCCGTCCCGCGCGGCGGCCAGCATGCCGTCGAGGGCGGACCGCACGGCACTCTCGTCCCGCGCCGCCTTCCGGTCGGCGAGCACCCGCACCTGCTCCCGCTCCACCTCGTGGCTGACGCGCAGGATCTCCAGGTCGCCGGTCACCGAGCCGGTGGCGACGTTGACGCCCACGACCCGCTTCTCGCCCTTCTCCAGGGACTGCTGGTAGCGGAACGCCGACTCGGCGATCTCCCCGGTGAACCAGCCGTCCTCGATCCCGCGCAGGATGCCGGAGGTGACCGGACCGATCGGGTGCCGCCCGTCCGGGTGCGCCCTGAGGCCCCGCTCCTTGATCTGTTCGAAGATCTTCTCGGCGTCCGCCTCGATCCGGTCCGTCAGCTGCTCGACGAACCACGAGCCGCCCAGCGGGTCCGCCACATTGGCGACCCCGGTCTCCTCCATCAGCACCTGCTGCGTGCGCAGCGCGATCTCCGCGGCCTGCTCGCTCGGCAGCGCGAGGGTCTCGTCCAGGGCGTTGGTGTGCAGCGAGTTCGTCCCGCCGAGCACGGCGGCGAGCGCCTCGACGGCCGTACGCACGACGTTGTTGTACGGCTGCTGCGCGGTCAGCGAGACACCGGCGGTCTGGGTGTGGAAGCGCAGCCACTGCGCCTTGTCGGACTTCGCGCCGTACACGTCCCGCATCCAGCGCGCCCAGATGCGCCGGGCCGCGCGGAACTTGGCGATCTCCTCGAAGAAGTCGACGTGCGCGTCGAAGAAGAAGGACAGGCCCGGGGCGAAGACGTCCACGTCCAGGCCGCGGCTGAGGCCCAGCTCGACGTACCCGAAGCCGTCCGCGAGCGTGTACGCCAGCTCCTGCGCGGCCGTGGCCCCGGCCTCCCGGATGTGGTAGCCGGAGACGGACAGCGGCTTGTACGCCGGGATGCCCGCCGCGCAGTACTCCATGAGGTCGCCGATCAGCCGCAGATGGGGCTCCGGCTGGAAGAGCCACTCCTTCTGGGCGATGTACTCCTTGAAGATGTCGGTCTGGAGGGTGCCGTTCAGAACCGACGGATCCACGCCCTGGCGCTCGGCGGCGACCAGGTACATGCAGAAGACGGGGACCGCCGGACCGCTGATGGTCATGGAGGTCGTCACGTCCCCCAGCGGGATGTCCTTGAACAGCACCTCCATGTCGGCGGCCGAGTCGATGGCGACCCCGCAGTGCCCGACCTCGCCGAGCGAGCGCGGGTCGTCGGAGTCGCGGCCCATGAGCGTGGGCATGTCGAAGGCCACGGACAGGCCTCCGCCGCCGGCGTCCAGGATCATCTTGTACCGCTCGTTGGTCTGCTCGGCGTTGCCGAACCCGGCGAACTGCCTGATCGTCCAGGTACGCCCGCGGTAGCCGGTCGGATGGAGGCCACGGGTGAAGGGGTACTCCCCCGGCCAGCCGATCCGCTCGAATCCCTCGTACGTGTCGCCCTCTCGGGGCCCGTACACCGGCTCCACGGGGTCGCCGGAGAGCGTGGTGAAGTCCGCGTCGCGCTTGCGTGCGGCGTCGTAACGGGCCTGCCAGCGCCGGCGGCCCTCCTCGATGGCGTGAGCGTCCATACCCTCGA
Source organism: Streptomyces sp. NPDC027663 (assembly GCF_055566415.1). Lineage (NCBI taxonomy): Bacteria > Bacillati > Actinomycetota > Actinomycetes > Kitasatosporales > Streptomycetaceae > Streptomyces > Streptomyces sp. NPDC027663. The sequence goes on from NZ_JBVHSK010000002.1 coordinate 38,463, forward strand.
ATTTACTTGGACGTCCTAGTAAATGTCGATGGCTGACCGCCGCACGGCATCCGTACGGCGGTGTGGGCTACGCCTTGGCGACGGCCGGGGCCTGGTCGGCCACCCCGGCGTCCAGCTCACGGCTGATCTTGCGCTCGACGAAGAAGGCGGCGGTGGGGATGGTGCCCGCGACCAGTACCCACAGCTGCTTGCCGACCGGCCACTTCGCCTTGGAGCCCAGGTCGAAGGCGAAGACCAGGTACAGGACGTACAGCCAGCCGTGCGCGATTCCGACGACCTTGACGTAGCTGTCGGCCCCATCGAGGTGCAGCCCGTACTTGGCGACGCAGCCGAGAGTCAGCAGCACGAGCAGCACACCGGTGACGTAGGCCATGACCCGGTAGCGGGTCAGCACGCTCTTTTTCATGCAGTCGAGCGTAACCACCCGTTCCGGGAGATCTTGTCCCGGGTCAGGCCTCGTCGAAGTCGTGTGCCGAGATCCGCAGCGGGCGGAGCATCGCGAAGATCTCCTGGCACTCCTCCGCGTCGTAGACCCCGAGCCCGAAGTCCATGGCCATCAGGTCGCGGGTGGCCGCGTCGACCACCTCGCGGCCCTTGGCGGTGATGACGGCGAGGGTGCCGCGGCCGTCGTTGGGGTTGGGGCGCTTGGCCACCAGGCCGGACTTCACCAGGCGGTCCACGGTGTTCGTCACGGAGGTGGGGTGCACCATCAGCCGCTCGCCGATCTTGGACATGGGCAGCTCACCGGCCTTGGAGAAGGTGAGCAGCACCAGTGCCTCGTAGCGGGCGAACGTCAGCCCGTACGGCTTGACCACCGCGTCCACCTCGGAGAGCAGGATCTGCTGGGCGCGCATGATCGAGGTGATGGCGGCCATGGACGGCACGTTTCCCCAGCGCTGCTTCCACAGCTCGTCGGCGCGGGCGATGGGGTCGAACGGAAGGCTGAGAGGCTTCGGCACGTCATCAGACCCTACCCGCCGGTCATATGCCGGTCAGCTCCGTCTCGGCTTTCGGGCGCCGCCCCCCTCAGCCGGGTCCGGCCGGCCGCTCCCCCGGGGTCCGGGCCGTCGCACGCGCCGCGGCCGGCAGCGGACGACGCCGGCCGTGGAGCCGGGCGCCGAGCAGTACGCGGGACCCGGCCGGCCGGGAGGGAGCGGACCTCGTCGACCCGGCGGTCAGCGGCGTCCGGTGCGCCGCAGACGGTGGCGTACCGCGCGCTGGGCCACCGGTCCGAGTTCCTCCAGCGCGGCGACGAGGGCGCCCAGCTGTTCGAGGGCGTCCAGCGCCGCGTGGGCGCCCCGCTCGTCGACGCCCTCGTAGAGTTCGATGCCGACGAAGGAGGCGGCGACGGCGCGGGCGAGCCCCGCCGGGTCGGTGAACTCACCGAGGGGGGTCGTCGCGAGCACGCGGCGGAGCGCCTTCTCGATCTCGGTGATCCACAGGTCGAGGCCCGCGGCGGTGGCCGGGCCGAGGCCGGCGTGGGTCTGTGCCCCGGCCAGCAGCTGGCCGAGCAGGGCCACATGGCCGCCCTGGCGCTCGTGCTCGTGGATCTCCCGTCCGACGGCCAGCAGTTCGGACAGCGAGGAGACACGGGCGAGCCGCTCCCGGTACCGGGCCACGGCCTTCTCGGCCCCGTACCGGCACGCCGCGGCGAGCAGCTCGTCCACGGATCCGAAGTGGTAGAAGACGAGCGCCTGGTTGACCCCGGCCGCCGCGGCCACGGTGCGCGCGGACGTCTTGGCGATGCCCTGCTCGGTGAGCGTCCGCAGGGCACCCTCCAGCAGCTTCGCCTTGGTCTCCTGGGATTTCGCCGTCTCCGGGCTCATGCGCGGGCCTCCTCCCGCACCGGGCGCAGACCGGGCCGCACGCCGCAGGTGCCGATGTCCGTGTACGACGCCGTGAAGGAGCCCTCGTAGCCGAAGAGCGGCCCGAAGTACCGGTTCACCACCCGGACCCGGATGCGGAAACGGCCTGCCTGCTCGTCGTACGACTCACGGACCTCGGCGGTGGCGCCGACGAGTTCGGGGACGCGCACGTCCACCGGACCCTCCCGGAACCGGTGTGCGCCGGAGCGGATGAGCAGGGAGCCGTCGGGTTCGGCGTGGAAGTGCAGATCCGTGGCGAGGTGCTGGTGGGTGCCGAGGTAGTCGAGGATGCGGTCGCCGCGGGGGCCGAGCACCATCTGCGCGTCGAAGCGGCGGGCACGGCCGGGCAGGTCGAAGGTGCGCACAAAGCTCACCGTCTCACGGCCGAAGGTGTCGGTGTACGGCACGTTCTCGATCACGAAGGGGATGTTCCGGCCGGCCCGGGGGACCAGGATGTTCCGGGTGGTGCCCAGGGCGAGGAACGGCTTCACGAACGCCGGCCCGTGCCAGATGCGGTCCATCACGCCCCGGCCGGTGCACGCCTCGCCGCTCGCCAGGCCCACGGAGAAGCGGCGTCGCAGCGCGGGGTGGAGGCGGTGGAAGCCGGGGCCCATGACGGTCCGGAAGATCGAGGTCATCCGAGTTTCTCCAGGGTGCGCAGGAGGCGGGGCGCCCGGGCGGGGCCGACGGGGACACGAACGCAGCGGCGGGCGGCCGGGGTGACGGACAGCGGTGCCTTGAACAGGGCGAGGGAGATGCCGACCACCAGCAGCAGCGGGCACAGGTAGGCCGTGGCGTCGGTGAGGGGTCCGGACGGGCCGGGGACCCCGCCCCGTCCGAGCCCGGTCAGGCATCCGGCGAGGACGCATGCGCGAACGGCCAGTTCGGCCAGCCAGTGGCCGAGGGCCCGCTCGGGGGTGATGCCGCGCTCCAGCCAGAGCCGGAGCCGGTCGAAGGACCAGGCGGTCGCCCACCCCATCAGCGGACGGAACAGCAGGCGGTCGGCGAGGGCGCCGAGGGCGCCCCATCGGGGGCGGTAGTCGTAGCCCGTGAGGAAGCGGACGCCGTGGGCGTCGGGCACGTAGCGCCAGTAGCCGCTGCCTTCGGCGATCAGGGAGAGCGGGTGCGGGGAGGAAAAGCGCAGCGCGGAGGTGCGGGTGCCGTCGGGGCGTTCCTTCTCGCCGGCCGCGACGCCGGTGCCGGCGACCGTGAGGAACGGCAGGACCCGTGTGGCGTACCGGAAGCGCTGGGGCTCGCCCTCCACGCGCGGGAGGTAGCGGATCTCGGTGAAGCGCAGGTCCCAGCGTTGGTGCCGGGCGGGCTCCTGGGTGCGGGCCCATAGGTCGTCCAGGTCGGCGCGGATGTGCGTCTCTATGTAGAGACCCATGTGTTCCCCCACGTCAGCACGGTGTTTGAGCGACCGCTCAAACCATCTGGCGGCGAACGTACACCCTTTTGAGCGATCGCTCAAACAGGGGGTACGAGAAAACCCCGGCCCGCGCGGCCGGGGTCTTCTGGCGGTTCGGCCGGCGTCTACCGCGCCAGGTGCCGCTCCACGGTCTCCACCTTGGAGGTGAGGCCGTCGGTGACACCCGGCCGGATGTCGGCTTTGAGGACGAGCGACACGCGCGGCGCGCGCGCCTCCACGGCGGCGACGGCACGCCTGACGACGTCCATGACCTCGTCCCAGTCGCCCTCGACAGAGGTGAACATGGCGTCCGTGCGGTGGGGCAGGCCCGACTCGCGGACCACGCGCACGGCGTCGGCGACGTACTCCCCCACGTCCTCACCGACACCGAGGGGCGTCACGGAGAAGGCGACGATCATGCGTTCACGACCCCTTCCTTACGGGCGCGGGCGGCGATGACGGCGTCCTCGGCCTCACGGCGCAGCACGCGCTCGATGACGAAGCCGCCGCCGGGAATGATCGAGTACGCGAAGTACAGGGCGGCCTTGCCCGTGTTCCACCTGGTGCGGTTCCAGGCGTCCGCCCAGAAGAGCACGTAGAGGACGAACAGCACGCCGTGGATCGGACCCAGCACCGGGGCGACGTCGACGCCGGAGTCGACGGTGTACTTGATGACGGTGCAGCCGGCGAGAACGATCCAGGAGATGCCCTCCGGCACGGAGATCAGTCGGAGGCGGCGGATGGCGGAGGCTGTCTTGAGGTCCACGGGTCACCTTCGGTGGGAGTGTCGCTGAGGGCGCGGTCGCCGCTTGCTCCGCTTTGTGAACGGAAGCACAAGCGTTCCCCCATTGTGGCAAACGGCGCCCGTAGGGGTCCGGTCAGGGTGGGTCTCCACCCATGGGCCCTGTTCCGTCCACCCGCCCGGCCGCTACTTTCGCACCGTGGCGATGTTCCGACTCCAAGGGAGCAAGGTTCTCGCCGTCGACATGACCGGGGACGCCGTGAAGGCGAAGAACGGCTCGATGGTCGCGTACGACGGGCAGATGGCCTTCAAGAAGCTGAGCGGTGGCGGCGAGGGGCTGCGCGGGATGGTGACCCGGCGGCTCACCGGTGAACAGATGACGGTGATGGAGGTGAGAGGGCAGGGGACCTGCTGGTTCGCGGACCGGGCGTCCGAGATCAACCTGGTCGGCCTCCAGGGTGACACCTTGTACGTCGAGGCGGGCAACCTGCTGGCGACGGACGGCGGCCTGCGGACGGGCACGACGTTCACGGGCCTGCGCGGCGCCTCGCAGGGCAACGGGCTGTTCACCACGACCGTGGAGGGGCACGGCCAGGCGGCGATCATCTCCGACGGTCCGGCCGTCGTGCTCCGGGTCAGCCCGCAGTACCCGCTGATGGTCGACCCGGGCGCCTATGTCGCCCACCAGGGCAACGTACGGCAGTCCTTCCAGTCCGGTGTGACCTTCCGCACCCTCCTCGGGGAGGGCGGCGGCGAGGCCTTCCAGATCCGCTTCGAGGGCGACGGGCTGGTGTACGTGCAGCCGAGCGAGCGGAACACGATAGCGGGGGACCTGTGATGACCTTCCGGGAGATCAACTCCAAGATGGTCGAGGCGACCGTGCTGCCGGGGCAGCGGCTGTTCAGCCAGCGCGGGGCGATGCTCGCCTACAAGGGGGACGTGTCCTTCACGCCCAGCGTCCAGGGCGGTCAGGGCGGGCTGATGTCCATGATCGGGCGCCGGGTGGCCGGCGAGGCGACCCCGCTCATGGCCGTGGAGGGCAGCGGCACCGTCTTCTTCGGGCACGGCGGCCATCACGTGCACGTCATCACCCTCACCGGCGACACCCTGTACGTGGAGGCCGACCGCCTGCTCGCCTTCGAGGGCACGCTCCGGCAGGGCACGATGTTCATGGGCTCGCAGGGCGGCGTCATGGGCATGGTGCGCGGCCAGGTCACCGGGCAGGGCCTGTTCACGACGACCCTGCAGGGCCAGGGCGCGGTCGCCGTGATGGCGCACGGCGGGGTCTTCGAGATCCCGATCACCCCCCAGCGCCCGGTCCACGTCGACCCGCAGGCCTACGTCGCCCACCACGGCGACGTACGCAACAAGCTCTCCACCGCGCTCGGCTGGCGCGACATGGTGGGCCGCGGCTCCGGCGAGGCCTTCCAGCTGGAGCTGAGCGGCAACGGCACGGTGTACGTCCAGGCGTCGGAGGAGAAGCTGTGAGCACCTACGGAACGCCGGGCGCCGGACCGGTCGTGTACGACCCGATGACGCTCCCCGCCGACGACAACGTGAACAAGTACACCTTCTGTGTCGAGCTCAAGAGCGGGCAGTGGTTCCTGCAGAAGGGGAAGATGATCGCCTACTACGGATCGATCGATTTCAACGGCATCGGGCACGGGCGACTCGACCGACTTGTCCGTACGGCGTTCCATTCGCCACTGCACGCGAGCGACTGGGTCGTGGCGGAGGGCTCGGGGAAGATGCTGCTGGCCGACCGGGCCTTCGACGTCAACTCCTACGACCTGGACGACGGGAACTTGACCATTCGCGCGGGCAACCTGCTCGCTTTTCAGCCAAGTCTCGCGCTCAAACAATCGATCGTGCCGGGTTTTCTGACCCTCATCGGAACCGGAAAGTTCGTGGCGGCATCTAACGGGCCGGTGGTGTTCATGGAACCTCCGATCCGGGTCGACCCTCAGGCGCTCGTCGGGTGGGCCGACTGCCCGTCTCCGTGTCATCACTACGACCACGGGTACCTGACGGGCGTACTGGGCGGTCTACGTGCGATGACGGGCCTCGGCGGGGTCTCCGGCGAGGAGCACCAGTTCGAGTTCGTGGGCGCCGGGACGGTGTTGCTGCAGTCGACGGAGACCCTGATGGCCGAGGCGGCCACGGGGGCGGTTCCGCCCGGACCGGGGGTCCCTGGTGGTGGCGGAACGGCACCAGGCGGACACGGTCCGCAATCGTCGGGTGCAAGGGGCCTTCCCGGACAGCTCGGGGACCTCCAGCGTCGCTTCGGGCTGTGAGCGGTAGTCTGCAGAGTGTGACATCGAACGCGTGCGCACAGTCACACCACCCGAAGTAGTTCGGCATTCAACTTTCTTAGGTAGACTTCATTCATGGAGACCGAGACGGCCACGCGCTGGCTGACCGATGCGGAGCAGTGCGCCTGGCGCACCCACCTGGAGGTCAACAGGCTGTTGACGTACCAGCTCGAAAAAGATCTGCAGCCGTTCGGCCTGACAATGAACGACTACGAGATCCTGGTGAACCTGTCCGAGTCCGAAGACGTACGCATGCGGATGAGCGACCTCGCCTCCGCCACCCTGCAGTCCAAGAGCCGGCTCTCGCACCAGATCACGCGCATGGAGAACGCGAACCTGGTGCGCCGCGAGAACTGCGAGTCGGACCGGCGCGGCCTGTACGCCGTGCTCACCGAGCACGGCATGGACACGATGCAGAAGGTCGCGCCGCACCACGTGGCCTCCGTGCGGCGGCACTTCATCGACCTGCTGCCGCAGGAGGCCTTGATAGAGCTGGACAAGGCGCTCAAGCCGATCGCCGAGCATCTGAGAGGGCAGCGAGGACGCCCCTGAGCCGGGCTCAGCTGCCCTGGGTGCGGTAGCCGGCGGGCGGAGCGGGGTCGCTCACCGGTGTCCGCAGGAAGCGACCGCTCCCGGCCACGGCGGCGGCGGCCAGGGCCGTGGCGCCCGCCAGGGCGAAGCACATCTGCGTCGGCAGCCGGCCGATCAGCACCCCCGCCACCAGCGCTCCTGCTGAGCTTCCCGCGTTCACCGCCATGTTCACCCATGCCCCGGCCCGGGTGCGGGCGCCCTCGGGGGCCGTCTCGTCGGCCAGCAGATACGCCGTCGTCAGGGCCGGGGCGATGAACGCACCGGCGAGGGCCATCACTCCGGCGAGGGTCCACAGCCCCGGCACCAGGCCGGCCGGGACGAGCACCAGGCCGAGGCCCGCCGCGAACCGGCACAGCCGCGTACGCGTACTCGTACGCCACCGCACCGCCCCGCCCACCAGACCGCCCAGCGCGCTGCCCGCCGAGAGCGCGCCCAGGACCCAGGGGACGAGTGCGGTGTCGTACGACCGTTCCGCGGCGAAGGCCATCACCAGCAGTTCGACGCCGCTGAGGGCCAGGCCGACGCCCAGTGCCACCGCGACCGGGGGCAGCAGACCACGGACGGCGGCCGGCTTCTGCGAGCGTGCTGCCGGACGGGGGCCGGGCATGACCGGGGACATGACGAAGACACAGGTACCGGTCACGTTCAGGAAGGCGCTGAGCAGGATCCCGGAGGCCGGCGGGGCGAAGCCGACGAGGGTGCCGATCAGCGCCGGGCCGGAGACGAACAACAGTTCCTCGGCCACTCCGTCCAGGCTGTAGGCCCGCTGCAACAGGTCCCGGTCGGCGACCAGTGCGGACCACACGGCGCGCATGGTCGGTCCCAGCGGGGGCGCGCAGGCGCCCGCCAGTGCGGCGGAGCAGGCGATGAGCGGCACCGGGGCGCCGGGACGCCAGGTGAGGGCCGCCAGGACGCACAGCAGGGCGCCGTAGAGCGCCGACATGGGCAGCAGGGCCCGGCGCGCCCCGTGGCGGTCGATCAGGGAGGCCCTCAGCGGCATCAGGAAGACGGTCGTGGCGCCGAAGAGGGAGAGCACGGTGCCGGAGGCCGCGTAGGACCCGGTGGCGCGGGTGACGGAGAGCAGGACCGCCAGGGCGACCGTGCCGTAGGACAGCCGGGCGGTCAGGGCGGCGGTGAAGGTGCGGCGCGCATGAGGAACGCGCAGGACGGCGGCGTACGAGGGCCGCGAAAGGTGCGTGGACACGCGGAAGTTCCTCTGATCGAGGCGGAAGAGGGGACACCGGGGGGCGCGGTGGCCGGTTGCCGGCACCGCTGATCCGGTGTGCTCTACGCCAAGGAGAGGAACATGTCGATCAAGCTAGCAGAGCGGCCCCTGGTCGGCCAGGGTCAGCCCTGGGTGACGCCCGCGACCAGTTCGTCCGCCGCCCGGTACGGGTCGAGTTCCCCCGCGACGATCTTCTCCGCGAGCGCACTGAGGCGGCGGTCGCCGTGCAGGTCGCCGATACGTTCCCGCAGCGCGGTGACGGCGATGGTCTCCACCTCGCGGGCGGCGCGGGTCCTGCGGCGCTCGGCGAGGACGCCGCGCTCCTCCATCCAGGCCCGGTGCTTCTCCAGGGCCTCCACGACCTCGTCGACGCCCTCGGCGCGGGCCGCGACCGTCTTCACGATCGGCGGGCGCCAGTCGCCGGGGCCGCGGGCCTCGCCCAGGCCCAGCATGTGGTTCAGCTCGCGGGCCGTGGCGTCGGCGCCGTCGCGGTCCGCCTTGTTGACGACGTAGACGTCGCCGATCTCCAGGATTCCGGCCTTCGCCGCCTGGATGCCGTCGCCCATGCCCGGCGCCAGCAGGACGACCGAGGTGTCGGCCTGCGAGGCGATCTCGACCTCCGACTGGCCGACGCCGACCGTCTCGACCAGGATCACCTCGCAGCCGGCCGCGTCCAGCACCCGGATGGCCTGCGGGGCCGCCCAGGCCAGGCCGCCGAGGTGGCCGCGGGTGGCCATCGAGCGGATGTAGACGCCGGGGTCGGAGGCGTGGTCCGACATGCGGACCCGGTCGCCGAGCAGGGCGCCGCCGGAGAACGGGGACGAGGGGTCGACGGCCAGGACGCCGACCCGCTTGCCCTGTTTGCGGTACGCCGTGACGAGCGCGGAGGTGGAGGTCGACTTGCCGACGCCGGGCGAGCCGGTCAGGCCCACCACGTAGGCGTTGCCGGTCAGCGGGGCCAGCGCCGCCATGATCTCCCTCAGCTGCGGGGACGCCCCCTCCACGAGGGAGATCAGCCGGGCCACGGCCCGCGGCCGGCCTTCCCTGGCCTGGGCCACCAGAGAGGAGACGTCCTGCATCACAGCTCCGTTCACCTAGACGAACTCAGCGGAACCCGGTGGGATCCGGAAGGAACCTCGGAAGGTACCGCTCAGGCCTTCGGTACCCGCACGATCAGCGCGTCACCCTGACCGCCGCCACCGCACAGCGCCGCCGCGCCGACGCCGCCGCCCCGGCGCTTGAGCTCCAGCGCCAGGTGCAGCACGATCCGGGCACCGGACATGCCGATCGGGTGGCCCAGCGCGATGGCGCCGCCGTTGACGTTCACCTTTTCCGTGGACACGCCGAGGTCCTTCATTGACTGCACGGCGACCGCGCCGAAGGCCTCGTTGATCTCGATGAGGTCGAGGTCGGAGACCTCCCGGCCCTCCTTCTTCAGGGCGTCCAGGATGGCGTTGGACGGCTGGGAGTGCAGGGAGCTGTCCGGGCCGGCCACATTGCCGTGCGCGCCGATCTCGGCGAGCCACTCCAGGCCCAGTTCCTCGGCCTTGGCCTTGCTCATCACGACCACGGCCGCCGCCCCGTCCGAGATCTGCGAGGAGGTGCCGGCCGTGATCGTGCCGTCCTTGCCGAACGCCGGGCGCAGCTTGGCCAGGGACTCCACGGTGGTGTCGCCGCGGATGCCCTCGTCCTTGCTGAACAGCACCGGGTCACCCTTGCGCTGCGGGATCTCCACCGGGGTGATCTCGGCCTCGAACAGGCCGTTCTTCTGCGCGGCGGCGGCCCGCTGCTGGGACAGGGCGGCGACCTCGTCCTGCTCGGCGCGGCCGATGCCGAGGCGCGTGTTGTGCTTCTCGGTGGACTCGCCCATCGGGATGTTGTCCCACGGGTCGGTCAGGCCGTCGTGGGCCATCGTGTCGAGCATCTGGACGGCGCCGTACTTGAAGCCCTCGCGGGACTTCGGCAGCGCGTGCGGGGCGTTGGTCATGGACTCCTGGCCGCCCGCGACGATGATGTCGAACTCACCCGCGCGGATCAGCTGGTCCGCGAGCGCGATCGCGTCGAGGCCGGACAGACACACCTTGTTGACGGTGAGCGCCGGGACGTTCATCGGGATGCCGGCCTTGACCGCGGCCTGGCGGGCCGGGATCTGGCCGGCGCCGGCCGTCAGCACCTGGCCCATGATCACGTACTGCACCTGGTCGCCGCCGATCCCCGCACGGTCGAGGGCGGCCTTGATCGCGAAGCCGCCGAGATCGGCCCCGGAGAAGGACTTGAGCGAGCCCAGCAGCCGTCCCATGGGCGTACGGGCGCCCGCGACGATCACAGAGCTGGTCGTTCCAGAAGACATGAGCTGCGATCCCCTTACCGGCCTGCACCAGGCCGAGGAGTGAACGAGGGTTTACTTCGAATGTACTGACGGCACTCCGTGCCGTCATCGGGCCGTAGGTGTGATCGCGCGCACGTTGCGTAACCACCTCCGGAGCGCTGCACTGAGTCCATGCTGACGCGAATCGACCACATCGGGATCGCCTGTCACGACCTCGACGCGACTGTCGAGTTCTACCGGGCCACGTACGGCTTCGAGGTGTTCCACACCGAGGTCAACGAGGAACAGGGCGTGCGCGAGGCCATGCTCAAGATCAACGAGACCTCGGACGGCGGCGCCTCCTACCTCCAGCTGCTGGAGCCCACCCGCGAGGACTCCACCGTCGCCAAGTGGCTCGCGAAGAACGGGGAGGGCGTCCACCACATCGCCTTCGGCACGGCGGACGTGGACGCGGACGCCGCGGACATCCGGGACAAGGGTGTCCGCGTGCTGTACGAGGAGCCACGGCGCGGCTCCATGGGGTCGCGGATCACCTTCCTGCACCCCAAGGATTGCCATGGTGTCCTCACAGAACTGGTCACTTCGGCCCCTGTTGAGTCGGCCGAGCACTGACCCCCGTACATAAGGGCCGGTAGGGTTGGGGGCGGTCGTCCCTCTTTGCGGGGCGGCCGCATGCCGGGGTCCGGGTTTCGGGGGACGAGCGTCGGGGCAGCAGCCCGTGCTCCGCCGTTGATCTGACACCATTCCCCGGGGGCCCCGTTCGGCGGATGGACGGAGCTCGTTGGAGAAGCTGACCAGGGGACGGATGGGACCGCGCAGTGCGGGGCTACGAGAGCCAGGAGCGAGAGCCGGCGGCTGACGTCGACCACCTCTCTCGGTTCGAGGCCGAGATGAAGCGGCTGAAGACCGAGCGGGAAAAGGCGATCCAGCACGCCGAGGACCTCGGCTACCAGGTCGAGGTGCTGCGCGCCAAGCTGCACGAGGCGCGCCGTACCCTCATGACCCGGCCCGCCTACGACGCGGGTGACATCGGCTACCAGGCCGAACAATTGCTCCGCAATGCCCAGATGCAGGCCGAGCAGCTGCGCCAGGACGCCGAGCGGGAGCTGAGCCAGGCCCGCGCGCAGACCCAGCGCATCCTGCAGGAGCACGCCGAGCAGGCCGCCCGGCTCCAGGCCGAGCTGCACCAGGAGGCGGTCACCCGGCGCCAGCAGCTGGACCAGGAGCTGGCCGAGCGCAGGGCCACCGTCGAGTCGCACGTCAACGAGAACGTGGCCTGGGCCGAGCAGCTGCGCGCCCGTACGGAGCAGCAGGCGCGCCGGCTGCTGGACGAGTCCCGCGCGGAGGCCGAGCAGGCCATGGCCGCCGCCCGCACGGAGGCCGAGCGGCTGACCCGGGAGGCCCGGGAGCGGCTGCAGAGCGACGCCGAGTCCGCCCGCGCGGAGGCCGAGCAGCTCCTGCGCCGCGCCCGCACCGACGCCGAACGGCTGCTGAACGCCGCCTCGACGCAGGCCCAGGAGGCCACCGAACACGCCGAGCAGCTGCGCACGGCCACCGTCACCGAGTCGGACAGCGCCCGCCGGCAGGCCGCCGAGCTGAGCCGGGCCGCCGAGGAGCGGATGGCCGCGGCCGAGGAGGCACTGCGCAAGGCGCAGGCCGAGGCCGACAAGGTGCAGACGGAGGCCAAGGAGGCCGCCGCCAAGGCCCTCGCGAGCGCCGAGGCCGCGGGCGAGGCGCGCACGCGCACCGCCAAGGAGCAGGTCGCCCGGCTGGTCGAGGAGGCCACCAAGGAGGCCGAGAACACCAAGTCCGAGGCCGAGCAGCTGGTCGCCGATGCGCGCGCCGAGGCCGAGAAGATCGTCGCCGAGGCCGCCGGGAAGGCCCGCTCGATCACCGCCGAGGAGACGGCCACCCAGCTGTCCAAGGCGGCCAGGACCGCCGAGGACGTGCTCAACAAGGCGTCCGAGGACGCCCAGAGGACCACCAAGGCCGCCGCCGAGGAGGCCGAGCGGATCCGCAAGGAGGCCGAGGCCGAGGCGGACCGGCTGCGCTCCGAGGCGCACGACATCGCCGAGCAGCTCAAGGGCGCGGCGAAGGACGACACCAAGGAGTACCGCGCCAAGACGGTCGAGCTGCAGGAGGAGGCCCGCCGGCTGCGCGGCGAGGCCGAGCAGCTGCGTGCCGACGCGGTCGCCGAGGGCGAGTCGATCCGTGCGGAGGCCCGCCGCGAGGCGGTGGCGCAGATCGAGGAGGCGGCCAAGTCCGCCGAGGAGCTGCTGGCCAAGGCCAAGGCGGACGCCGACGAGCTGCGGCAGAAGGCGACCACCGACAGCGAGAAGGTCCGCACCGAGGCCATCGAGCGTGCCACCGGCCTGCGCCGGCAGGCCGAGGAGACCCTGGAGCGCGCCCGCAAGGAGGCCGAGCGGCTGCGCGCGGAGGCCGACGAGCAGGCCGAGGCGGCCCGGGCGGACGCCGAGAAGGCCGCGCGGGAGCTGCGCGAGGAGACCGAGAAGGCCGTCGAGGCCCGCCGCGCCGAGGCGGCCGGGGAACTGACGCGGCTGCAGACGGAGGCGCAGGAGCGGCTGGCGTCGGCCGAGCAGGCGCTGACCGACGCCCGCGAGGAGGCCGAGCGGATCCGCCGGGAGGCCGGCGAGGAGACCGAGCGGCTGCGCAGCGAGTCCGCCGAGCGGATCCGTACGCTCCGGCAGCAGGCCGAGGCCGAGGCCGAACGGCTGCGGAACGAGGCCGCGGCCGACGCGTCCGCCTCCCGCGCCGAGGGCGAGGCCATCGCCGTACGGCTGCGCTCCGAGGCCGCCGCCGAGGCCGAGCGGCTGAAGGCGGAGGCGCAGGACACCGCCGACCGGGTGCGTGCGGAGGCGCAGGCCGCCGCCGAGCGGCTCGGCACCGAGGCGTCCGAGACGCTGGCCGCCGCGCAGGAGGAGGCCGCCCGGCGCCGCCGCGAGGCCGAGGAACTCCTCGGTGCCGCCCGCGAGGAGGCCGACCAGGAGCGGCAGCGGGCCCGCGAGCAGAGCGAGGAGCTGCTGGCCTCCGCGCGCAAGCGCGTGGAGGAGGCGCAGACCGAGGCGACCCGGCTGGTCGAGGAGGCCGACCGGCGGGCCACCGAGATGGTCTCCGCCGCCGAGCAGCACGCGCAGCAGGTGCGGGACTCCGTGTCCGGGCTGCACGAGCAGGCGCAGGAGGAGATCGCCGGGCTGCGCTCGGCCGCCGAACACTCCGCGGACCGCACCAGGCGGGAGGCCGAGGAGGAGGCGGACCGGGTCCGCGCCGACGCCTACGCCGAGCGGGAGCGGGCGAGCGAGGACGCCTCCCGGGTCCGGCGCGAGGCGAACGAGGAGTCGGAGGCCGCCAAGGCGCTGGCCGAGCGCACGATGGCGGAGGCGATCGCCGAGGCCGAGCGGCTGCGCACGGACGCCGGGGAGTACGCCCAGCGGGTGCGCACGGAGGCGTCGGACGCGCTCGCCGAGGCCGACCAGGCCGCGGCCCGTACCCGCGCCGACGCCCGCGAGGACGCCAACCGCATCCGCTCGGACGCGGCGACCCAGGCGGACACCCTCATCACCGAGGCCCGCAGCGAGGCCGAACGGCTGCAGAACGAGACGGTCGCCGAGGCCGACCGGGTGCGCACCGAGGCGCTCACGGAGGCGGAGCGGCTCCAGACGGAGACGGCCGCCGAGGCCGAGCGGGTCCGCATCGAGGCCCTCGCCGAGGCGGACCGGGTCCGCGCGGAGGCCGTCGCCACCGCCGAGCAGCTCGTCGGGGAGGCGACCGGCGACGCCGAGCGGCTGCGCGCCGAGGCCGCCGAGACGGTCGGCTCCGCCCAGCAGCATGCGGAGCGGCTGCGTGCCGACGCCGAACGGCTCAAGACGGACGCGGAGGCGGAGGCCGAACGGCTCGTCAACTCCGCGCGCGAGGAGTCGGAACGGACCCTGGACGAGGCTCGCAAGGACGCCAACAAGCGGCGCTCCGAGGCGGCCGAGCAGGTCGACAAGCTCATCACGGAAACCACGGCCGAAGCCGACAAGTTGCTCACCGAGGCGCAGGCGCAGGCGCTGAAGGCCACCGCGGACGCCGAGTCGCAGGCGGACACGATGGTCGGCGCGGCCCGCAGCGAGGCCGAGCGGATCGTGTCCGAGGCGACCATCGAGGGCAACTCGCTGGTGGAGAAGGCCCGGACGGACGCGGACGAGCTGCTGGTCGGTGCCCGCCGGGACGCCACCGCCATAAGGGAACGCGCCGAGGAACTGCGCGACCGCATCACCACCGAGATCGAGGAGCTGCACGAGCGGGCCCGCCGCGAGGCCGCCGAGACCATGAAGTCCGCCGGCGACCGCTGCGACGCGCTCATCAAGGCCGCCGAGGAGCAGCTGGGCAAGGCCGAGGCGAAGGCCAAGGAGCTGGTCTCGGAGGCCAGCTCCGAGGCGGGCAAGGTACGCATCGCCGCGGTGAAGAAGGCGGAGGGGCTGCTCAAGGAGGCCGAGCAGAAGAAGGCCAGCCTGGTCAAGGAGGCCGAGGAGCTGAAGGCGGAGGCGATCCGCGAGGCCCGGCGCACGGTCGAGGAGGGCAAGCGGGAGCTGGAGGTCCTGGTGCGCAGGCGCGAGGACATCAACGCCGAGATCTCACGTGTCCAGGACGTCCTGGAGGCGTTGGAGTCCTTCGAGGCGCCCTCGTCGGGCAAGGACAACGGAGTCAAGGCGGGCGCCACGGTGGGCGCCCCCCGATCGGGTGGCAAATCGTCGGAGAGCTAGCGGACGGGATGCGTTCCGGTGTCTTCTGGGGGCTTTGCCCTACTCCTTGGCAAGCCGTCCTACGGTCAGCCACTCAAAAGAGGTGCCATTCTCCAGATCAAAAGCGTATCCGCTCGATGACACACCGCTTCGGCCCCTAGGATTCCCTTATCACCTCACCGGTCTCATGACAGGAACCCCATGAGCGACACTTCCCCCTACGGCTTCGAGCTTGTGCGGCGTGGGTACGACCGCGCTCAGGTGGACGAACGTATCTCCAAGCTCGTCTCCGACCGTGACAGCGCTCTCTCCCGCATCACCGCCCTGGAGAAGCGCATCGAGGAGCTGCACCTCGAAACGCAGAACGCCCAGGCTCAGATCACGGACGCCGAGCCGTCGTACGCGGGTCTCGGCGCACGCGTCGAGAAGATCCTGCGGCTGGCCGAGGAAGAGGCCAAGGAACTGCGTGAGGAGGCCCGGCGCGCGGCCGAGCAGCACCGCGACCTCGCCGAGTCGGCGGCCCAGCAGGTCCGCAACGACGCCGAGACGTACGCGGCCGAGCGCAAGGCCAAGGCCGAGGACGAGGGCGTCCGGATCGTCGAGAAGGCCAAGGCCGACGCCTCCCAGCTGCGCGCCGAGGCGCAGAAGGACGCGCAGTCCAAGCGCGAGGAGGCGGACGCCCTCTTCGAGGAGACCCGCGCCAAGGCCGCACAGGCCGCCGCCGACTTCGAGACGAACCTGGCCAAGCGCCGCGAGCAGTCCGAGCGCGACCTGGCCTCGCGTCAGCAGAAGGCCGAGAAGCGCCTCGCCGAGATCGAGCACCGGGCCGAGCAGCTGCGCCTGGAGGCGGAGAAGCTGCGCACCGACGCCGAGCGTCGCGCCCGCCAGACGGTGGAGACCGCCCAGCGCCAGGCCGAGGACATCGTGGCCGACGCCAACGCCAAGGCCGACCGGATCCGTTCGGAATCCGAGCGCGAGCTGGCGGCGCTCACCAACCGCCGCGACAGCATCAACGCCCAGCTGACGAACGTCCGCGAGATGCTCGCGACGCTGACCGGCGCCGCGGTGGCCGCGGCCGGCACGTCGACCGAGGACGAGCCGGTCTCCCGGGGCGTCCCGGCGCAGCAGTCCCGCTAGTCGTACGACACGGTGACCCTTCGAAGGGGGCGGTGGGGCCGGGTCCCGCCGCCCTTTTCGTGTGCCCGCGTCGCCCGGGCGGAGCATACGCTGACTGAAGGGCACGGAACCGGGTGGACCTGATCCGGGTCCGGCGCGTGGAAGGGATCGGTCCGCGGACCGGAGCCGGACGGCGCAAAGGCCTTCGGACGGCGGAAGGGATTCGGATGGCAGTCACCGGCCGGTCCCTCGAAGCCGCCGTCCTCGGTCTGCTCGACCGGAGGCGTCCGGGCGCGTCCGTGTGCCCTTCGGACGTCGCCCGCGCTGTGCACGGGTCCGCCGACGAGGGATGGCGCGAGCTGATGGAACCCGTCCGCCGCGCCGCGGCCCGGCTCGCCGCCCGGGGGCAGGTCGAGATCACCCAGCACGGCACTCCGGTCGACCCCGCCCGCGCCCGCGGCCCCATCCGGATCCGCCGTCCGAGCTGACCCGTGACACGGCCCGCTCGGCCCGGCCCCGCGCACCGGGCCGTGCGGACCGAGGAAGCGGGAGCACATCCGCGGCCGCTCGCGTGGCAGGCGCCCGCTCGACTCGAGTGGCAGGCGCCCGGAGCCCGTCTTAGCGTGACCGCATGATCGAGCTGGAGGGGCTGACCAAGCGGTACGGCGAGAAGGTCGCGGTGGACCGCCTCACGTTCGCCGTGCGGCCCGGGATCGTGACGGGCTTTCTCGGGCCCAACGGCGCCGGGAAATCCACGACCATGCGGATGATCCTCGGGCTCGACCATCCCACCGCCGGCGACGTCCGTATCGACGGCAGGCACTACCAGCAGCTGAAGGACCCGCTGACGTACATCGGCGCCCTGCTGGACGCCAAGGCCGTGCACGGCGGCCGCAGCGCCTGGAACCACCTCCTCTGCCTCGCGCAGAGCAACGGCATCCCGGGGAGGCGGGTGGCAGAGGTGCTGGACGTAGTCGGGCTCACCGCCGTGGCGCGGAAGAAGGCCAAGGGGTTCTCGTACGGCATGGGCCAGCGGCTCGGGATCGCCGCCGCGCTGCTCGGGGACCCGCGGATCCTGATGTTCGACGAGCCGGTCAACGGGCTCGACCCCGAGGGCATCCACTGGATCCGGAACCTGATGAAATCGCTGGCCGCGCAGGGGCGGACGGTGTTCGTGTCGAGCCACCTGATGAGCGAGATGGCGCTGACCGCCGAGCACCTGGTCGTGATCGGGCAGGGCCGGCTGCTCGCGGACACCTCCATGGCCGACTTCATCCGGACGAACTCGCGGTCGTACGTCCGGGTCCGCACCCCGCAGCGCGAGCGGCTGCTCGACGTGCTGCACGAGGCCGGGATCACCGTCGTGGAGGCGGGCGGGGAGGCGCTGGAGGTGGAGGGCGGCAAGGCCGAGCGGATCGGTGAGCTGGCCGCTCAGTACGGGCTCGTGCTGCACGAGCTGAGCCCGCAGCAGGCGTCGCTGGAGGAGGCGTTCATGCAGCTGACGGCCGAGGCGGTGGAGTACCACGCGCACGCCGGTCCGGGTCCCGCCCCGCAGGACTGGGGTACCGGCTGGAAGGGGGCCTGAGCCATGGCGGCCGTACACGTCATCCGGTCCGAGTGGACCAAGATCCGGTCGGTGGCGTCCACGGTGTGGACGCTGTCCCTGGCCGTGGTGGTCACCGTCGCCCTGGGGATGCTCATCTCCGCACTGTCGAACAGCCAGTTCGGGGACATGCCCGTGCGGGAGCAGGTGTCCTTCGATCCCACGCTCGTCAGTTTCGCGGGCATGGGACTCGGCCAGCTCGCCATGATCGTGTTCGGCGTGCTGGTCGTCTCGAACGAATACAGCACCGGCATGATCCGGGTCTCGCTGGCCGCCGTCCCGCAGCGCGGCACCTTGCTGTTCGGCAAGATCGCGGTGGCCGCCGCGCTGGCACTGGCCGTCGGCATGGTGACGAGCTTCGCCGCGTTCTTCCTCGGCCAGGCGATGCTCGGCTCCCACCGGGCCTCGATCGGCGACCCGGGCGTCCTGCGCGCGGTGTTCGGCGGCGGGCTCTACATGACGCTGATCGCGGTGTTTTCCATGGGCGTCGCCACAATGCTGCGCTCGGCGATGCTGTCCCTCGGCATCCTGATGCCCTTCTTCTTCCTGATCTCCAACATCCTCGGCAACGTCGACGCCACCGAGAAGGCCGGCCGCTACCTGCCCGACCAGGCCGGCAGCCGGATCATGGAGGTGGTGCCGCGGCTCGGCGACGACACGCCCTACGGCCCCTGGGGCGGCCTCGGGATCATGGCGCTGTGGGTGATGGCCGCGCTGGCGGGCGGGTACGTGCTGCTCAAGCGCCGGGACGCCCAGTAGGACCGGAATCACACAGCGTATTGCTCTGGCTTTACTTTCTCTTGAGCGGAACCGTCAGCGCCCGGATATCCTCCTAACCCTTACGGGGGCGTGTGCCCCGCTGTCCTGAACCTTTCGATGGGTGCGGAGCATGATCGAGGCTGTCGGCCTGACCAAGCGCTACGGCGACAAGACCGCCGTGTACAACCTTTCCTTCCAGGTGCGGCCCGGAGCCGTCACCGGCTTCCTCGGGCCCAACGGCTCGGGCAAGTCCACGACCATGCGGATGATCCTGGGCCTGGACAACCCCACGTCCGGGTCGGTCTCCATCGGCGGCTACCCGTACCGCAAGCTGCCCAACGCCCCCCGGCAGGTCGGCGCGCTGCTCGACGCCAAGGCCGTGCACGGCGGCCGGTCCGCCCGCAACCATCTGCTGAGCCTGGCCCAGCTGTCGGGCATCCCGGCCCGGCGCGTGGACGAGGTGCTCGGCGTGGTCGGTCTGCAGGACGTGGCCAGAAAGCGCTCCAAGGGCTTCTCGCTCGGCATGGGCCAGCGGCTCGGCATCGCCGCCGCACTGCTCGGCGACCCGCAGGTGCTGCTCTTCGACGAGCCGGTCAACGGCCTCGACCCCGAGGGCATCCTCTGGGTCCGCAACCTCATGAAGGCGCTCGCCGCCGAGGGCCGGACGGTCTTCGTCTCCTCGCACCTGATGAGCGAGATGGCGCTGACCGCCGACCACCTCATCGTCATCGGGCGCGGCCAGCTGCTCGCCGACATGAGCATCAAGGACTTCATCTCGGCCAACTCCGCCGACTTCGCACGCGTGCGCACCCCCGACACCGAGCCGCAGCTGCGCGAGAAGCTGTCCTCCGCGCTCGCCGAGGCGGGCGGCCACGTGCTGCGCGAACAGGACGGCGCGCTGCGCATCACCGGGCTGGCGCTGCCCCGGATCAGCGACCTGGCGCACGAGGCGGGCGTCCGGCTGTGGGAGCTGTCCCCGCACCAGGCCTCGCTGGAGGAGGCGTACATGCGGATGACGCAGGGCGCCGTGGACTACCGGTCGACCGTCGACCAGAAGGCGGGGCTCCAGCAGCCCCTGCCGCCCGGCGCCCAGCCGCCCGTGCCGGTGCCCGGCCAGGGCCAGCCCGGCTGGTACGCACCGCCGCCGCCCCAGCAGGGCGGGCAGCCTTTCGCGATGCCGACGCCCGCCGCGGGAGCGTACGGCGGCGCCCCGGCGGGCGGTTACGGCGCTCCGGCGCCGGGCGCCGCCAACCCGTACGCCCAGCAGGGCGCACCGGTCCAGCAGGCCGCGCAGGCCCCGCAGCCCCAGCCTCAGCAGCCCGCGCAGGCCCCGACGGCCGGCTCGGCCCCGCAGGACCAGCCGCCGGCCCTCGTCAAGGACGCTCCGGCAGCAGCCGCGGCCCCCGCAGCCGCGTCGGCAACCGCAGCGCCGGCCACCCCCGCCGCCCCGGCCGCCCCCGCGGCCGCGCCGGCTCCGGCCGCTCAGCCCGCGCCGCAGCAGGCGCCCGCCGCCGCTTCCCCGGCCCCCGCCCCCGCCTCCTCCGCCGACCCGACCCAGACCCAGTCCAAGGACGTCGCCCGATGAGCACCCACCAGCCCCCGATGCCGCAGGCCCCGGCAGCCTCCCCATCCGACTGGCAGGCGGCGCCCGGCGGCCCGTACCCCGGCTACACCTCGCCCATCCCGGTCGTGCGCACCCACCTCGGGCACGCGCTGGCCTCCGAGTGGACGAAGATCAAGTCGGTGCGCTCCACGATGTGGACGCTCGGCGTGTTCGTGCTGCTCGTCGTCGGCATCGGCCTGCTCTCCGGCGCGCTGGTCGAGTCCAACTCCGACTCCGAGAGCCTGTCCGGCGAGAACCCGCTGTCCTTCGGCTTCTTCGGTCTGCTCCTCGGCAGCATCTGCATCATCACGCTCGGGGTGCTGACCACGGCCTCCGAGTACGGCACGGGCATGATCCGCACGACGATGACCGCGTGCCCCAGCCGGGCGCGGGTGCTCGCCGCCAAGTCGATCGTGTTCTTCGCCGTCGCCTTCGTCTTCACCCTGGCCACCTCGGGTTTCGTGGCCATGGTCCATGCGTCGATGCTGGAGGGCACCGGCGCCCGGACGCCCTCCGGAAGCGAGTGGTTCAAGGCCACCGTCGGCATCAGCCTGTACATGGCGCTGCTCGGACTGCTCTCGCTGCTCATCGGCTCGGTCATCCGGCACTCCGCGGGCGCCATCACCATCATGATCGGCGTGCTGCTCGCACCGCTGGTGCTCGCGCTGTTCATGTTCACCGAGTCGCTGAGCACGGTGCGTGAGGCGCTGCTGCAGTACTCCATCCCCAACCAGATGAGCGTCTTCTACGCCAACTCCCTCAGCGAGTCCGGGCCGTCCGGCTGGGACCCCCTGTGGATCATGCTTGGTGTGACGGCTGCGGTGTTCGCGGGCGCTTACGCGCTGCTGCAGAGCCGGGACGTGTAGCGCTCCGGCTGCACTCATTCCCGCGCCGGCAGCGCACCAGCCCCCGGACAGATGCTCTGTCCAGGCCGGTTGGCGAAGCACTGCTGCACCAGCGGGACGCTCAGAATCTGGGCGCGTTACGGGACCGCTGCACCCGCGTGGTGCGGCGGTCCTTCGCGTTCCAGCACGCCTTGTGCCAGTGCCGGCGGTCGTCGACACCCGCGTGCTCCGGCCAGGCCACCACGTGCGGGACGCCGGAGGCGATCAGCTGGTCGCAGCCCGGGCAGCGGTACGTCTTGCCCTCGGCGCTCGCCCCGGCGACATGACGCACGCTCCAGTGCTCGCCCTGCCAGCTCTCCGTGGACTGCCACCCGCCGTACCGGCCGGCGCGGTCGTCCTCGGCGCTCCGGCCCGTCGATCCGGCTGCCTTCGGTCGGTTGCGACGCGGGGACACGGGACACCTCTCGGAGCTATACAGGAAGCACGGGCTGCATCCAGCCTACGCGCCGCCGAGCCGGGTACGCGTACGGAACCAACCCGTACAAGTCCCCCTCCGCGACCACCCATTCTGCAGACAATCCGCAAATCTCTCCGCGAGGCCGTGTCCTGGGCACGTGTCAGACGGTTATGCCGGGTGGGGGAGCTCCCGGGTCGGAGCCAAGGAAGCAGGAAAAGCGATGTACGTAGGTAGTTTTGTGCTGGCCGCCCAGTTCCCGGGCCAGGGCCACGGGGAGGCCCTGCACCGGGCCGTCCGCTCGGCCGAGGTCGCCGAGCAGGCCGGGCTGGACGCGGTATGGCTGGCCGAGCACCACTTCGTGCCCTACGGCACATGCCCGTCCGCCGCCACGCTGGCCGCCCTGCTGCTCGGCCGCACCGAGCGCATCCGGATCGGCACCGCGGTCAGCGTACTGCCCACCGCGCACCCGGTCGCCCTCGGCGAACAGGCCGCGCTGCTGCACCTGACGAGCGGCGGACGGTTCACGCTGGGCGTCGGGCGCGGCGGCCCCTGGGTGGACCTGGAGGTGTTCGGCGGAGGCCTGGAGGCGTACGAACACGGGTTCCCGGAGTCGCTCGATCTGCTGCTGCGCTGGCTGCGCGAACCGTCCGTCGCGGCTTCCGGAGAGCGGTACTCCTTCCGCGAGGTGCCCGTCGTACCCCGCCCGTCGGAGGCCCTGACGGACGCGGCCGGCCCCGAGGTCGTCCTCGCCTGCACCTCACCGTCGAGCGTGCGGCTGGCCGCCGAGCGCGGTCTGCCGATGCTGCTCGGCATGCACGTCGGGGACGAGGAGAAGGCAGAGATGGTCGCCCTGTGGCGGCGCTGCGCCCGCGCGGCGGGGCGGACGGCCGAGGAGATCGCGGGCGCCGCCCATGTCTCGGCCGGGGTGTGCCAGCTCGCCGACCGGCGCACCGACGCGGTGGAGACGCTGCTGAAGGCGATGCCGGGCTGGCTGAAGCAGGGGCTCGACGCCCATGTGACGGTGGACGGACGGGCCCGCTCGATGCGCGACCCGCACGCCTACACGGAACTGCTCTGCGGGCTGCACCCGGTGGGCACCCCGCGGCTCGCCGCCGACCGGCTCGCGGCCACCGCGGAGCGCACCGGCATCTCCCGGTTCGCTCTCCTGGTGGAGGGCTCGGGAGACCTCGCGGCCACGGAGGAGAACCTCCGGCGCCTGGGCGCCGAGGTGCTGCCCCAGCTGCGCTGACCCGCGCCGACCGGGCAAGCCGCATGAGGCTTGCCGCCCCGGTGCTGGATGCACCTCCCGCAGGTGGAGCGGCAAGCAGGCGGCTCACCGCCTCGGTCCGGCCGGAGCCTCGCCTCAGCAGTCCCGAAGCTCCGGCGACTGGTTCAGCAACTGATTGCGCACCGACGTGAAGCGGGCCAACGTCTCGTCCGCCGAGGCGTCCGGCGGGAACACCGCCACACGGTGGCAGTTCTGGAATGCCAGCCGCACACCGAAGTGCCGCTGCAGCGCGCCGCGTATCGCGTCACTCGCGAGCGCACGCAGCAGCTGACCGCGTGCCTGCTCGTCCGGCGGGGGCGTCTGGTTGTCGGCGAACGGACCGCCGTCGACCTTCAGCTGGGCCACCAGGGAGCTGATCATCTCCCATGCGTAAGGCAGGGAGGTCCGGACGCAGTCGACGAATGCTGCTTCGTCGACCTCGCCTCGCTCGGCCTGTTCGAGTAGGGCCGGTGAGACGTCGAGCGACATGGGTTCTCCTCTCGCACCCCCGGCGAGCAGGGGTTGCCGGACAGGTAAGGGAGTTCGCGATTTCGAACACGCTGAGTACATGAGCCGCAACCTCCCGTTCTCTACGGTAGGCAACGGTCGGTGACCACACCAGCAGATTGCGCATATGGAACGGTCTGCTCATGCTCACTATCGGCCAAGGATGAACAAGAGTTTCCAGGGATAATTGGGGCGATTCACGGGGAGCGGGATGGGCGGATCGCGTGCACCGGCGCGCGTCGAGTAGCGTTGCCGACCATGCGTCTCGTCATTGCCCGCTGCTCGGTCGACTACGCCGGCCGGCTCACCGCCCACCTGCCCTCGGCGCCCCGACTGATCCTGGTCAAGGCGGACGGCAGCGTCTCCATCCACGCCGACGACCGGGCCTACAAGCCGCTCAACTGGATGTCGCCGCCCTGCACGCTGAAGGAGGGCACGGGTGGGGACGAGGGTGTGTGGACCGTCGTCAACAAGTCGGGCGAGAAACTGATCATCACGATGGAGGAGATCCTCCACGACTCCTCGCACGAACTCGGCGTGGATCCGGGTCTGATCAAGGACGGCGTGGAAGCGCACCTCCAGGAACTGCTCGCCGACCGCATCGAGACGCTGGGCGAGGGCTACACGCTCATCCGCCGCGAGTACATGACCGCGATCGGCCCGGTGGACATCCTGTGCCGGGACGCCGACGGCCAGACGGTCGCGGTGGAGATCAAGCGCCGGGGCGAGATCGACGGCGTGGAACAACTCACGCGCTACCTGGAGCTGTTGAACCGCGACCCGCACCTGGCTCCGGTCCGCGGCATCTTCGCCGCCCAGGAGATCAAGCCCCAGGCCCGCGTCCTCGCCACCGACCGCGGCATCAACTGCCGGCTCCTCGACTACGACGCCCTACGGGGCATCGAGGACGACAAGCTCAAGCTCTTCTAGCGCCTCCGTCGCACTCCGGGCGCCCCGCCCGTCCCACCGCACGCCCCCACGCACCGATCCGGGACAAGGCCCCATCCAGGGGTGACAACACGGACGCAAGGGGTATGAAGCTCGGATCATCGCGGTGGACAACAGGGCACTACTGCCGACTCGGGGCAGGGGCGCCATGAGTGCGTTTCATGGACGAGGACGCCTCTCGTGAGATGACGGACGGCCTGGACGGGGAGGGGTTGGTCCTGAAACTCCCGGACGGTGCGCGCCGAGTGTCCGATCCGGTCACCGTCCGACGCCGGTGAGCAGCCCGCCCCGAAGGGCGCGCCGTCACGTCACCCCGTCACATCAGCGTCCTGGTCGCCCCCGGCGCGCTCTGGGGCGCCGAGGCGCTGCTCGACGTACCGCCGGCGGAGCCGGTCGTGCCGGCGTCCGTGCCGCCCGTGGTCGTGCCGCCGGTGCTCGTGCCGCCGGTGGTGTCGCCCGTCGTACTGCCGGTCGTACCACCGGTGGTGCCGCCCGTCGTGGAGCCGCCGCTGGTCGTGCCGCCCGTGGACCCGCCCGTGGTGCCGCCCGTCGTGCCGCCCGTGGTGCCGCCGGTCGTGCCACCGGTGCTTCCGCCCGTCGAGCCGCCCGTGGTCGTGCCGCCGGTGCTTCCGCCCGTCGAGCCGCCGGTGGAACCACCGGTGGAGCCACCCGTCGTACCGCCGCCGGACGAGCCCGAAGAGCCGGACGGCTTGGGCGACTTGGACGGGGAGTGCGAGGACGAGCCGGAGCCGGAGGGCCGGACGCTCTCCGAGGGACGGGCCGTGTTCGCCGGCGGTGCCGGGTCGTCCGCCGTGCCGTACGTGCCGTCGGGCCCCGGTGACGTCGGCCGGCCGGTGGCCGTGCCGGTGCCGCCGCCCCCGCCGCCCTGCGTCGGGCCCGCGCCCAGGTCGCCGCCGTCGATGCCCTGACCGACGGACGGGTTGACGTCGACCTTGCCCGCCGGGTCCCGGTCGCCGTCCGGGTCGGACGTCATGCCGAGCGTCACGACCGTGCCCAGCACGGCGGCGAGCAGCGCCCCGGACCCGGCCGCCACCAGGTTGCGGCGGGCCAGGCGCCGGAAGCCGCCGCCCTGGGCCGCCGGCCGCGGCGGCTGCTGCGTGACCAGGGTGTCGGCCACGGGGCCGTACGGCGGCGCCGGCACCTCGTGCCGGGTCTCGGGCCGCTCCTCCCCCGCGGGCGGCAGCGCCGACGGGCCGGGTGTCTGCCCCGCGCGGTCGGCGAGCAGGGCCAGCGCCCGGCGCCCGGCGACCGCCCCTCGCTTGTCGGCGAGAGCGCCGCGCAGCCCGCCCGACGCCTCCAGTTCGGCACGGGCCCGGTCGAACTGGCCGGCGCAGAGCGCGAGGATGCCCAGCTCGTGGTGGAAATAGGCTTGTTCGGGCACCTCGCCGGCCAGCCGGGCGGCCTCCGCACCGGAGCGCAGGGTCCGCTCCCAGGCGCTCCAGTGGAGTCCGGCGGCGAAGGCGGGCGCGGCGGTGCGGGCGAGCCGTACGGCCGTGCTCTCCTCGCCCTCGGCCGCCGGGGTGGTCTGCGGCACGGCGGCGGAGAGCGCGGCAAGCACCGCGTCGGCCTCGGCGCACACCCGTTCGGGGGTGACCGAGGGATGACCAGCCCACCACGCGTAGTGCTGGGCGGCGGTGAAGGCCCGGTCGGAGGCGTCATCGCCGTATCCGGCGGCCTCCAGCTGGGTCTGCACCCCGGCCGCGAGGCGGTAGCGGGAGCCGACGGGCGAGACCAGTCCGCAGCCGGCCAGCTCGCCGAGGGCGGCGTCCGCGTGGGTGTCGCCGACCAGTGCGGGCAGATGCGCCTGGTGCGGCATCTCGCCGCCGAGGGCGACCGCGAAGCGGAGGGCGGCGCGGGCGGAGGCACTGAGCCGGGAGGCGAGCAGCGGGGCGGGGGCCGCGGCGTCGCCGAGGGAGGGCAGCGGGATGTCCTCGTCCATGTCGACGGGCATGTCCGCCGGGTGGCGTACGTCCTCGAAGACCCCGTACTCGTCCACCGCTCCGGTGCTGGCCCGCAGCTCGTCCCGCTGCCGGAGCAGGGCACCGGCCTGGACGAACCGCAGCGGCAGCCCCTCGGACTCGAACCACAGGTCGCCGGCCCAGTTGGCCTCGTCCTCGGTCAGGACCCGGCCGACGGTCCGCTCCAGGATCTCCACGCCGGCGGCCCGGTCGAGTCCGGCCAGGAAGACCTCCTCCACGTCCGACCCGGCGGAGGGCGCGGGCACGTCGGGGGTGGCGCCGAACAGGAACGCGCACTCGGGGGTGGCCTCGAGGAGTCCGTCGAGGGCGGCGCCGCCGAACGCGAGGTCGTCCAGGACGACGACGGCACCGATCTCGCGGACGCAGGCGATCAGTTCATCCTGGCCGGGTCGGTACCGGGGGGCGTCGTAGACGGCGTGGAACAGGTCGTGGAGGACGTCGTCGGCGGTGCGGTGGAGGCCGCCCAGGTGCACCACCCCGTCCGGGGCGAGGTCCAGGCAGTCGGCGGCGACCAGGTCGAGCAGGGCGGTACGGCCGGAGCCGGGCGGGCCGGTGAGGCGGACCGAGCGGCCGCGGGCGAGGAGGCGGACCAGGCGTTCGCGCTCGTCCTGGCGTTCCAGCAGGGAGACCGCGGGCTGGGCGGGGCCGGGCGGTACCGGCGGCCGGGCCGTGCGTTCCCGCTCGGCGCGCTCGTCGGCGGTGCGCTTGCGGGGCCTGCCGGGGCGGTCGGCCGGCGGGCAGGGTTCTATCTCGCTGCCGTCGACCGGGTTGACGGTCAGCTGGAGGTCACCCGTGACGAGCTGGGTCGTCCGGGCGGGCGTGGGCGCGCCCGGGGCGAAGTCGGAGGTGAGGGATTCCCGGGGCGGGCGACGGCTGTGCGCCTGGTCCTGCTCCTCGGGTCCCGGGTTGATCGGGTCCATGGGTTCAAGCCCCCCAAAAGCGTCGTGTGCCCGTGATTCCGGCCCTCCCGGCCTTGTCGCACACCGTGCTGTCGCTTCTGGTCCGGGCCCGCTCGGTCGAGGGTTGCGAGGGAGCGGGCGACCGAACCCTAAACCTTCGCTCAGTGTCTCCGACAGGGTGGGGTGCCATGCGGTCCGAGACGTCACGGTCTTGTGAGGATTGCCTCCGCCGGGTTCTTCGGCGGCTGCGTCCCGGTCGCCCCCCTCGCCCGGTTCAGCCCTGTACGCACCTCACACCCGTCCGCACCCCGCACCCGCGCCCGCCTCACACGCGGGGCAGCGACTCCACTCCGATACCGCCCTCGATGGCGAGGATCCGGTGCAGCCGGGTGGCCACCAGCAGCCGCTGCATCTGCGGTGGTACGCCCCGCAGCACCAGTCGGCGCCCGCAGCGGCCGGCCCGCCGGTGGGCGCCCATGATCACCCCGAGCCCGGTGGCGTCCCAGGAGTCCAGTTCGGACAGGTCGAGCACCAGGTCGCCGACTCCGGTGTCGACGGCCGAGTGCAAAGCCGTACGGGCGTCCGCCGCGCTGCGTACGTCGAGGCGGCCCCCGACGACCAGCTCGGCGTGGTCGCCCCTGATGTGCATATGCGCTCCCCGTTGAGTGCGGTTGGCGTACTCCGTGACGGTGCTGTGCAACGTCTGACTGTGCGAGTGGCGGTGCGGTTGCTGCTTGTAAGCGAACCGATACCGAATTCACCCTCGGGGGTGATACCCCCGGGGCTGTCGGGCGTGGACGGGTGACTCAGTACTTGTAGAAGCCCTGCCCGCTCTTGCGGCCGATGTCACCGGCGTCCACCATCCGGCGCATCAGCTCCGGCGGGGCGAACTTCTCGTCCTGGGACTCGGTGTAGATGTTGCCGGTGGCGTGCAGCAGGATGTCGACGCCGGTGAGGTCGGCGGTGGCGAGCGGGCCCATGGCGTGGCCGAAGCCCAGCTTGCAGGCGAGGTCGATGTCCTCGGCGGTGGCGACACCGGACTCGTAGAGCTTGGTCGCCTCGACCACGAGGGCGGAGATGAGCCGGGTGGTGACGAAGCCGGCGACGTCGCGGTTGACGACGATGCAGGTCTTGCCGACGGACTCGGCGAACTCCCGTGCGGTGGCGAGGGTTTCGTCGCTGGTCTTGTAGCCGCGGACCAGCTCGACGAGCTGCATCATCGGAACCGGCGAGAAGAAGTGCACACCGACGACCCGCTCGGGGTGCTCGGTGGCCGCCGCGATCTTGGTGATCGGGATGGCGGAGGTGTTGGAGGCGAGCACGGCGTCCTGGCGCACGATCTTGTCGAGCGCGCGGAAGATCTCGTGCTTGACCTCGAGCTTCTCGAAGACGGCCTCCACCACGATGTCCGCCTCGCCGGCGGCGTCCAGGTCGGTGGTGGGGGTGATGCGCGCGAGGGCGGCCTCGGCGTCCTCGGCGGCCAGCTTGCCCTTGCCGACGAACTTGTCGTAGGAGGCCTTGATGCCGTCGGTGCCGCGCTTCAGTGCCTCGTCGGTGACGTCCCGCAGGACGACCTCCCAGCCCGCCTGCGCGGCGACCTGAGCGATGCCGGACCCCATGAGACCGGCCCCGATGACGGCGAGCTTCCGTGCCACTCCGACTCCCTGTGAACGTGGTTGAGGTGCCTCTTCGGCGGACCATAGCGCTCCGGCGCCGCTGTGTGACCGGTAAGTAACGCGCGTCACGTCTCATTTGACGGACATCACACCGGCAGGGGTCATTCCGCGCCTCGGACGGCGTAGTTGAGCACCTTTTCACTCAACAGGTCCTCGATGTCATGCAGGAGGAGAAGTACCTCTCGTGATACTTCGGCCGGTTTTCGACCGTCGAGCATCCGACGGCCGATGGTCACGAACACCGTCTGATGGATCCAGCAGATCTGACCGGCCATCAGGTCGGGCAGCGGGTCGCCTTCGGCGGCGCCGGTCTCGTCGCGCAGGGCCGCCTCCAGGCTGTCGTGGATCTCCTGCTGCAGGCTCCACAGCCGGGAGCGCAGCGGCGGTGCCTCATGGATGACGCGCATGAAGCGGTCGTAGCCCTCCATCAGGCCGACCCGGGGCGAGACGGCCTCGACCTCCTCGCGCAGTTCGCGCAGCACGGCCCGGGCGGCGGACTCGCCCGCGTCCCGGCCGCGCACCCAGCGGGCCAGCCGGTCCACGACGCCGGCGGAGCGGTCGAAGAAGAGGTCCTCCTTGGCCGGGAAGTAGTTGTAGACGGTGTTGACGGAGACGTCGGCCGCTTCCGCCACGTCCGCCATGGTCACCGCCATGAAGCCGCGCTCCACGAACAGCCCCGTGGCGATGTCCGAGATGCGCTGCCTGGTCTCGCGCTTCTTGCGCTCCCTGAGCCCCTCTGCCATGCCGCCATCGTAGGCCGCCCACAATCATGGTGACCTTGAAACTTTGGTGGCGTTGCAAAATTTCAGGGACTCTGTTTTTCTGGGGGCATGCCAGCAGTCATCAGTACGGCGGGCCTCGCCCGCACCTTCCGGACGAAAGCCGGCCCCGTCGACGCCGTCCGCGGCATCGACCTCACCGTCCACGAGGGCGAGATCCTCGGTTTCCTCGGCCCCAACGGCGCGGGCAAGACCACGACCCTGCGCATGCTCACCACCCTGCTGAAGCCGACCGCCGGCGCGGCCACCGTCGCCGGGTGCGACCTGGCGACCGATCCGGCCGGGGTACGCCGCGCCAGCGGCTGTGTCGCGCAGTCCGGCGGGGTCGACCCGCAGATCACCGTCCGCGAGGAACTGGTCACCCAGGGCCGGATGTACCGCCTGCCGAAGGCGCAGGCCGTGGCCCGCGCGGAGGAACTGGCGGCGGACCTCGGTCTGACCGCACTGCTCGACCGGAAGACCGGTGCGCTCTCCGGCGGCCAGCGGCGGCGCCTGGACATCGCGATGGCGCTCACCCACCGCCCGAAGGTGCTGTTCCTCGACGAGCCGACGACCGGCCTCGACCCCGGCAGCCGCGCCGACCTGTGGGCGCTGGTCCGGAGGCTGCGCGACGAGCACGGCACGACCGTCTTCCTGACCACCCACTACCTGGACGAGGCCGACGCCCTCGCCGACCGCCTGGTGATCGTCGACGCGGGCGCGGTCGCCGCCGAGGGCACCCCGGGCGTACTCAAGCTGCGCCACGGCGGCTCGCCCGACGCCACGCTCCAGGACACCTTCCTCGCCGTCACCGGCCGCCGCCGCGCGACCGAAGACTCCGCCCCCGTCGCCGTATAGGACGTACAGGACCCGCCTGATGCTGCTTCATGACACGGCCCTCATCTACGGCCGCTATCTCCGCCAGTCCCTGCGCTCCCGCTTCGCCCTGCTCTTCGGGGTGCTCACGCCTCTGCTCCATCTGCTCTTCTTCGGCCCGCTGCTCACCGGTCTGCCGCTGGGCGGGCAGGGCAGCTCCTGGCAGGTGCTCGTCCCAGGCCTGTTGCTTCAACTCTGCCTGTTCTGAGCCCTGTTCGCGGGGTTCACGATCATCGTCGAGAAGGGGCAGGGGGTGGTGGAGCGGATGCGGGTGACCCCGGTCAGCCGGCTCGCCCTGCTGCTCGGCCGGGCGCTGCGGGACGCCACGGTCTTCGTCTTCCAGGCGGTGCTGCTGGTGCTGGCCGCGCTGGTGATGGGCCTGCGCGCACCGCTCGCGGGCGTCCTCATCGGCTTCGCGTTCGTCGCCCTGCTGACGCTCTCACTGGCCTCGGTGTCGTACGCCCTCGGCATGAGGGCCCGCACCCCGCAGGAGTTCGGCCCGCTGATCAACGCGGTGTCGATGCCGTCGATGCTGCTGTCCGGCCTGATGCTCCCGATGAGCCTCGCCCCGGGCTGGCTGGACGTACTCTCGCACTTCGTCCCGTTCCGCTATCTGGTGGACGCCGTCCGTGACGCGTACACCGGCGCGTACGCGACCCCGCACATGCTGTACGGCATCCTGGTCGCCGTCGGCTTCGCGGCACTGGCCGTGACGACGGGCACACGGGTGTTCCGGACGGCCGGAGCGTAACTACGCTGGCCACATGGTCAATCTGACGCGTATCTACACCAGGACCGGCGACCAGGGCACCACCAGCCTCGGTGACATGAGCCGGGTGTCCAAGACGGATCTGCGGATCTCCGCCTACGCGGACACCAACGAGGCCAACGCGGTCATCGGCACCGCCATCGCGCTGGGCGGCCTGGACGAGGAGATCGTCCCGGTCCTCACCCGCGTCCAGAACGACCTGTTCGACGTGGGTGCGGACCTGTCGACGCCGGTGGCCGAGAACCCGGAGTTCCCGCCCCTGCGGGTCGAGCAGTTCTACATCGACAGGCTGGAGGCGGACTGCGACCGCTTCAACGAGCGTCTGGAGAAGCTGCGCTCCTTCATCCTGCCGGGCGGCACCCCGGGTGCCGCCCTCCTCCACCAGGCGTGCACGGTGGTCCGCCGGGCCGAGCGCTCCACCTGGCAGGCGCTGGAGGCGCACGGCGAGACGATGAACCCGCTCACCGCGACCTACCTCAACCGCCTCTCCGACCTGCTGTTCATCCTGGCCCGCAGCGCCAACCGGGAGGTCGGCGACGTGCTGTGGGTGCCGGGCGGGGAGCGCTAGGCACGGCCCAGGGGTCCGGTCAGGCGCCGGTCCGGCCGTCGGCCAGCTCGCGCAGGATGTCGAGGTGGCCGTTGTGCCGGGCCGTCTCCTCGATGAGGTGCAGCAGGATCCAGCGGAGGTCGAACGCGCTGCCGTCGTCCCGCTTGCGCTGCGCCTTGGCGTCCAGGTCGTGCGCGGCGACCAGTTCGTCGTAGCGCGCGGACTCCGTGGCGTACTCGTCGAGCAGCTGGGACAGCGGGAAGTCGACGGCGATGCGCATCTCCCGGTCGGGGTCCTCGTCGGTCCAGGGGCCCTCGTCCTCCTCCCCGAGGAAGACGACCCGGAACCAGTAGTACTCGACCCAGCGCAGATGGTTGATCAGCCCGCTCAGGGTCATCAGCGGCGAGCCGGGGAGGGGTGCCTTGGCGGCGTCCTCGTCGGAGAGTTCCTCGCACTTGGCACGCGCGGTGGCGCGGACGTAGTCGAGGAAGGTGGTCAGCTGAGTGCGCTCGTCCCAGGCGGGAGGCGTATCGGTGCGTGTCATCGCCCGGATGATCTCCCTGCACCCGCCTCGGAGTCGAGCGGATTTTCGACAGCCCCGGCCGTGGGCTTCCGCTTGGGGAAGAGGGTGTAACTGGCCGCGATCACCAGATTGATGCCGATCACCCAGAGCATGCGCGTCTGCCAGGCCCGCAGTGACCCGGTGTCGCCGTCGTCGCCCACGTACCAGACCGCGCCCTGGAGCAGCGCGAGGGCGACGACCGACGCCAGGATCCAGCGGCCCGCGACCTTCCACTCGTGGACCGCGCGCGCCGTGCCGTACTTCGGGGGCTTCGCCGGGGGCGGGCCGGCGGCGAAGCGGTGGGCCACCCGGGCGTCCGCCCACTTGATGGTCGAGTGGCCGAGGCCCACCGTGAAGCCGATGTAGACCGCGGCGAGACCGTGCCGCCAGTCCGGTTCGGCGCCGTGCTTGAGATCGATCGCGGTGACGGTGAAGAGCACGATCTCCAGCAGCGGCTCGCACAGCAGCAGGGCCAGGCCGGTGCGTCGCATCCGCAGTCCGTACCGGAACGCAAGTCCGGCCGCCAGCAGCACCCAGAACGCCACCTCACAGGCGATGATCAGTCCGACGATCACGGTTCGCTCCCCTCGTTCACCCTTCCAGGCTCCCGTGGGCCGGCCCGCGGATCATCGTCGGCGGTGACGAGACCGGCGTAAGCGAAAGTCGCAGTCCGGGACCCTTCCCCAGGCGCAGGCACGGTGGCCGGAGGCCGTGTTGGATGGGGGCATGTCCCTCGCACTTCCCCGCCCGCACCGCGACGACTGGCGTATCGCCGTGGGCGGGCTGGCCGGCGGGGTGCTGCTGTGGGCGCTCGGCATCCACCCCCGCCTCGACCAGGACGGCCTCGTGCTGTGGCACGCCCCCTGGGCCCCGCTCGTCCCCCTGACCGTGACGGCCGCCTGCGAGCCGCTGCGCCGCATCATGCCCCGCACCGGTCTGCTGATCGGCACGGCGGCGCTGGTCCTGGACACGGTGACCCTCGGCAGCATCGTCACGATCGTGCTCTACACCGACCTGATGTACGCGGCCGTGCTGTACGGCACCCCGGCCGCCGCCCGGCGCATCCCGTGGGTGACCGGGATGCTGACGGTCGTCGCCGGGGTCGTACCCGCCGCGCTCTGGCGGGATCCCCAGGGCCTGCTCATCGGGGTGGGCGTCGGGGTGGTCGCGTTCGGGCCGGCCGCCACCGGCGTGCTCGTGCGCGACCACCGCGACGCCGCCGAGGCCGCCCGGCTGCGTGCCGAACAGACCGCGCTGCTGGCCGAGATGGACCGCACGCAGGCGGTCACCGCCGAACGCTCCCGGATGGCGCGGGAGCTGCACGACATGGTGGCCAACCACCTGTCGGCCATCGCCATCCACTCCACGGCCGCGCTCTCCATCGACGACCCCGAGACCAGCCGGGACGCACTCGCCGTCATCCGCGAGAACAGCGTGGAGGGCCTGGCCGAGATGCGCCGGCTGATCGGCATCCTGCGCGACGGCTCCGGCGACCGGGAACCGGCCGCGTCCCCCACGCTGGACGGCCTCGGCGCCCTGGTCGGCAGCGCCCGCGCCAACGGCCTGGAGGTCACGCTCGACGCCCGTCACGACGACGTGCCCGCGCCCGTCGAACTCGCGGCCTACCGGATCGTGCAGGAGGCGCTGACCAACGCCCTGAAGCACGCGGCGAAGGGCTGCGTCCGGGTCCGCCTCCGGCAGCAGGACGGGGCTCTGGACATCCGGGTGACCAGCCCCTACCGGCCCGGCGACATCCCTCGGGCACCCGGCTCCGGCGCCGGTCTCACCGGGATGCGGGAGCGGACCGCACTGCTCGGCGGCACGTTCGAGGCCGGACCGCAGGGCGCCCTGTGGTCCGTACGCGCCACGCTTCCGCTCACCGAAGGAGACCCCGCATGATCCGCGTCCTGGTCGCCGAGGACCAGTCGGCCGTCCGCGCCGGGCTGGTCCTCATCCTGGGCAGCGCGCCCGACATCGAGGTGGCCGGGGAGGCGGCGGACGGGGAGCGGGCGGTGGAGCTGGCCCGGCAGCTGCGGCCCGATGTGGTGCTGATGGATGTGCAGATGCCGGTGCTGGACGGGGTGACCGCGACCCGGCGGATCGTCGCCGAGCAGCTCGCGGACGTCCTCGTGCTGACCACCTTCGACCTGGACGAGTACGTGTTCGGGGCGCTGCGGGCCGGGGCGGCCGGCTTCCTGCTGAAGAACACCGAGGCACGGGCGCTGCTGGACGCGGTACGGACGGTGGCGCGCGGGGAGGGCATCGTCGCGCCGGCCGTGACCCGGCGGCTGATCGCCGAGTTCGCCGCGGGACCGGCGCGGGAGGCGGCGGGCGACCCGGCCGTGCTGGAGGGGCTGACCCGGCGGGAGCGTGAGGTGCTGGGCTGTATCGGCGAGGGGTTGTCGAACGCGGAGATCGCGGCGCGGCTGGACATGGCTGAGGGCACGGTGAAGACGCACGTCAGCCGGTTGCTGGCCAAGCTTGAGCTGCGCAGCCGGGTGCAAGCGGCTGTTCTGGCGCGGGAGTTGGGCGTCTAGCGCGCTCCGTCCGGAATGGTCCAGACCTATTGACCTGTGGTCCAGACCTTTCTACCCTCGCAGCACCGTGGGGCGTGAAGGCTCAGTCATGCCCCTGACACCCCCGACGACGAGGGAGGCGCAGCATGCGCTTCAGACACAGAGCCGCGGCAGGGTTCGCGACCCTGTTGCTCCCCCTGGCCGGCCTGGTCGGTCTGGCCGGCCCGGCCCAGGCCGCGACGAACGCGACGGCCAGTTTCACCAAGACCAGCGACTGGGGCACCGGCTTCGGCGGCCAGTGGACCATCAAGAACACCGGCAGCAGCAGCATCAGTTCCTGGACCGTCGAGTGGGACTTCCCCTCCGGTACGTCCGTCACCTCCGCCTGGGACGCGGACGTCACCAGCGCCGGCACCCACTGGACCGCCAAGAACAAGTCCTACAACGGCACCATCGCCCCCGGGGCCTCCGTCTCCTTCGGCTTCAACGGCGCGGGCTCCGGCTCCCCCGCCAACTGCAAGCTGAACGGCGACAGCTGCGACGGCACGACGGTCCCCGGTGACGCCACTCCCTCCGCCCCCGGCACCCCGACCGCCTCCTCGGTCACCGACACCTCCGTGAAGCTCGGCTGGAGCGCGGCCACCGACGACAAGGGCATCAAGAACTACGACGTCCTGCGCGACGGCACCAAGGTCGCCACGGTCACCACCACGTCGTACACCGACACCGGCCTGACCGCCGGCACCGACTACTCCTACACCGTGCAGGCCCGCGACACCGCCGACCAGACCGGCCCGGTCAGCGGCGCGGTCAGGGTGCACACCACCGGCGGCGGCACCACTCCCCCGCCCACCGGCAACAAGGTCAAGCTCGGCTACTTCACCGAGTGGGGCATCTACGGCCGCAACTACAACGTCAAGAACCTGGTGACGTCCGGCTCCGCCTCCAAGATCACGCACATCAACTACGCCTTCGGCAACGTCACCGGCGGCAAGTGCGCGATCGGCGACTCCTACGCCGACTACGACAAGGCCTTCACCGCCGACCAGTCGGTCAGCGGCACCGCCGACACCTGGGACCAGCCGCTGCGCGGCAACTTCAACCAGCTGCGCCAGTTGAAGGCCAAGTACCCGAACATCAAGGTGCTGTGGTCCTTCGGCGGCTGGACCTGGTCCGGCGGCTTCGGTGAGGCCGCGAAGAACCCGGCCGCCTTCGCCCAGTCCTGCTACGACCTGGTCGAGGACCCGCGCTGGGCCGACGTCTTCGACGGCATCGACATCGACTGGGAGTACCCGAACGCCTGCGGCCTGTCCTGTGACACCAGCGGCGCCGCGGCCTACAAGAACCTGATGTCCGCGCTGCGCGCCAAGTTCGGCTCCAGCAACCTGGTCACCGCCGCCACCACGGCCGACGCCTCCTCCGGAGGCAAGATCGAGGCCGCGGACTACGCGGGCGCCGCCCAGTACGTCGACTGGTACAACGTGATGACGTACGACTTCTTCGGCGCCTGGGACGCCAAGGGCCCGACCGCCCCGCACTCCCCGCTCACCTCGTACTCCGGCATCCCGAAGGCGGGCTTCACCACCGCCGACGCGATGGCCAGGTTCAAGGCGATCGGCGTCCCCGCGAACAAGCTGCTCATCGGCATCGGCTTCTACGGCCGCGGCTGGACCGGCGTCACCCAGGACGCCCCCGGCGGCACGGCCACCGGCCCCGCGTCCGGCACCTACGAGCAGGGCATCGAGGACTACAAGGTGCTGAAGTCGTCCTGCCCGGCCACCGGCACGGTCGCCGGCACCGCGTACGCCCACTGCGGCAGCAACTGGTGGTCGTACGACACCCCCGCCACCATCGCCTCGAAGATGACGTGGGCCAAGAACCAGGGCCTCGGCGGGGCGTTCTTCTGGGAATTCAGCGGTGACACCAGCAACGGCGAGCTGGTGAACGCCATCAGCAGCAACCTGTAGGCGAGCAGTCCCCGCTCAGAGCCGCGTTCGCCCCCTCGGCCTCGGCCGGGGGGCGGATGCGGCTACGCCACATTCACCCGCTGTCCGGGCGGGGCCGCCTCGAGCCACGCGAGGAAACCGGTCAGCGCGTCTTCGCTCATGGCGAGTTCGAGGCGCGTGCCCCGGTGGGTACAGGCCAGCACCACGGCGTCGGACAGCAGCGCCAGTTCCTCCTCGCCGTCGGGCAGCCGGCGGCCGGCCACCTCGATCTGCGCGCGCTCCAGGACGCGGCGGGGGCGGGGGGCGTAGGAGAAGACCCGGTACCACTCGATGCGGTCACCGTTGTAGCGGGCGACGCCGTAGCTCCAGCCCTTGCCGCCGGCGTCGGGTTTCTCGGCCACGTCCCAGCGCAGCGAGCAGTCGAAGGTGCCGCCGGAACGCTGGATCAGTCTGCGGCGCAGTCCGAACAGGAACAGTCCCACCACCACGAGCGCGACCACGATCCCGCACACAGTCAGAGCGAGGACCATCGGCACCGACCTCCTCGTCTCCCCGGCAGCAGTGCTGCTCTTGTTACTGAGTAATGAAACGGAAAAAACACCCACATCTGCCTCAGCCGCGACCGGCACCGGATACTCCGGGCCGGCCGCGGCTGAGTGACGTCAAGGTACAGCGCGGCTGGTTCAGCTCGCCGTCGCGGCGCGCAGTCGGACGTCCGCGCGGCGCTCGGCGGCGGCGTCGCCCTCCGCCTTCGCGCGCTCCAGCTCCCGCTCCGTGCGCTGGACGTCGATCTCGTCCGACAGCTCGGCGATCTCCGCCAGCAGCGAGAGCTTGTTGTCCGCGAACGAGATGAAACCGCCGTGCACCGCGGCGACGACCGTTCCACCTTCACTCGTACGGATGGTCACCGGGCCCGACTCCAGCACACCGAGCAGCGGCTGGTGACCGGGCATGACGCCGATGTCGCCGGACGTGGTGCGCGCGACGACCAGGGTGGCCTCGCCGGACCAGACCTGGCGGTCGGCGGCGACCAGCTCGACGTGCAGCTCAGCAGCCAAGGGTGGCTCCTCGGGTCACCACCCGGCAGGGGTGCCGGGTGTTGGGGTCAATTCTAGAGGGCGTGGATGAGGGGGCGGGACGCGCCCGCCCCCTCACACGAGCACGAGGCTCAGGAGACGCCCAGCTCCTTGGCGTTGGCCTTGAGGTCCTCGAGGCCACCGCACATGAAGAACGCCTGCTCGGGGAAGTGGTCGTACTCACCGTCGCAGATCGCGTTGAACGCGGCGATCGACTCGTCGAGGGGCACGTCCGAACCGTCCACGCCGGTGAACTGCTTGGCGACGTGGGTGTTCTGGGACAGGAAGCGCTCCACACGACGGGCACGGTGGACGACGAGCTTGTCCTCCTCGCCCAGCTCGTCGATACCGAGGATCGCGATGATGTCCTGGAGGTCCTTGTACTTCTGCAGGATCGTCTTCACGCGCATGGCCGCGTTGTAGTGATCCGCAGCGATGTAGCGCGGGTCCAGGATCCGGGACGTGGAGTCCAGCGGGTCCACGGCCGGGTAGATGCCCTTCTCGGAGATCGGACGGGACAGAACCGTCGTCGCGTCGAGGTGGGCGAAGGTGGTGGCCGGGGCCGGGTCGGTCAGGTCGTCCGCGGGGACGTAGATCGCCTGCATCGAGGTGATCGAGTGACCACGGGTCGAGGTGATGCGCTCCTGGAGGAGGCCCATCTCGTCGGCCAGGTTCGGCT
Organism: Streptomyces sp. NPDC027663; assembly: GCF_055566415.1. NCBI lineage: Bacteria > Bacillati > Actinomycetota > Actinomycetes > Kitasatosporales > Streptomycetaceae > Streptomyces > Streptomyces sp. NPDC027663. The sequence continues at coordinate 77,089 of NZ_JBVHSK010000002.1, forward strand.
GGTAGCCCACCGCGGAGGGCATACGGCCGAGCAGGGTCGACACCTCGGAGCCCGCCTGGGTGAAGCGGAAGATGTTGTCGATGAAGAACAGCACGTCCTGCTTCTGGACGTCACGGAAGTACTCGGCCATGGTGAGGCCGGCCAGCGCGACGCGCAGACGGGTGCCCGGGGGCTCGTCCATCTGACCGAAGACCAGGGCGGTCTTGTCGATGACGCCCGAGTCGGTCATCTCCTCGATGAGGTCGTTGCCCTCACGGGTGCGCTCACCGACACCGGCGAACACGGAGACACCGTCGTGGTTGTTGGCGACACGGTAGATCATCTCCTGGATGAGCACCGTCTTGCCGACGCCGGCGCCGCCGAACAGACCGATCTTGCCGCCCTTGACGTACGGGGTCAGCAGGTCGATGACCTTGACGCCGGTCTCGAACATCTCGGTCTTCGACTCGAGCTCGTCGAAGTTCGGGGCCTTGCGGTGGATGCCCCAGCGCTCGCCCTCGTACTTCTCGTCGACGTTCAGCACCTCACCGAGGGTGTTGAACACCTTGCCCTTGGTGAAGTCACCGACGGGCACCGTGATGGCGTCGCCGGTGTCGGTGACCGGGGCCTGGCGGACCAGACCGTCGGTGGGCTGCATGGAGATGGTGCGGACCAGGCCGTCACCCAGGTGCTGGGCGACCTCCAGGGTCAGCTTCTTCTTCTCGCCGGCGTTGGCCGGGTCGGCCACCTCGACGTGAAGGGCGTTGTAGATGTCCGGCATCGCGTCGACGGGGAACTCCACGTCGACGACCGGGCCGATGACCCGGGCGACGCGGCCCGTAGCCGTCGCGGTCTCAACAGTGGTGGTCATTATCGGTCACTCCCCGCGGTCGCGTCGGCCAGGGCGCTGGCGCCACCGACGATCTCGCTGATTTCCTGGGTGATTTCGGCCTGGCGGGCCGCGTTGGCAAGACGGGAGAGCGTGTTGATCAGCTCGCCCGCGTTGTCGGTGGCCGACTTCATCGCGCGCCGCGTGGCGGCGTGCTTGGAAGCGGCCGACTGGAGCAGCGCGTTGTAGATGCGGCTCTCCACGTAGCGCGGCAGCAGGGCGTCGAGGACGTCCTCCGCCGACGGCTCGAAGTCGTACAGCGGGAGGATCTCGCCCTTGGGCGACGCCTCCTCGGCGACCTCTTCGAGGCGCAGCGGCAGCAGCCGGGCGTCGAGCGCCGTCTGCGTCATCATCGAGACGAACTCGGTGAAGACGATGTGGAGCTCGTCCACGCCGCCGTCCGCCGTCTCCTTCTCGATGGCCTCGATCAGCGGCGCGGCCACCTTCTTGGCGTCCGCGTACGACGGCTCGTCGGTGAAGCCCGTGAACGACTCCGCGACCTTGCGCTCACGGAAGTTGTAGTGGGCGACACCGCGCCGGCCGACGATGTACGTGTCGACCTGCTTGCCCTCGCGCTCCAGGCGCTCGGTCAGCTGCTCCGCCGCCTTGATGGCGTTGGAGTTGAAAGCACCGGCCAGACCGCGGTCGCTCGTGAGGAGCAGGACCGCGGCACGGCTCGGGTTCTCCGTCTCCGTGGTGAGCGGGTGCTTGGTGTTCGAACCCGTACCGACCGCCGTGACCGCGCGGGTGAGCTCCTGCGCGTACGGCGTGGAGGCCGCCACCTTGCGCTGCGCCTTGACGACGCGCGAGGCGGCGATCATCTCCATCGCCTTGGTGATCTTCTTGGTCGCGGTGACGGATCGGATGCGACGCTTGTAGACCCGGAGCTGGGCTCCCATGAGTCAGGTCCCTTCCTTACGTCACTTGGCGGCAGCGGCAGGAACGTCCTCGCCGAGCAGCTTGCCGTCCGAGGTCTCGAACTGCTTCTTGAACTCCACGATCGCGTCGGCGATGGCCGTGAGGGTGTCGTCGGACATCTTGCCGCCCTCGCGGATGGAGGTCATGAGGCCCTGCTCCTTGCGGTGCAGGTACTCCAGCAGCTCCTTCTCGAAGCGGCGGATGTCGGCGACCGGAACCTCGTCCATCTTGCCGGTGGTGCCGGCCCAGACGGAGACGACCTGGTCCTCGGTGGACATGGGCTGGTACTGGTCCTGCTTCAGCAGCTCGACCATGCGCTGACCGCGCTCCAGCTGGGACTTCGAGGCGGCGTCCAGGTCGGAACCGAAGGCGGCGAACGCCTCCAGCTCACGGAACTGGGCGAGGTCCACGCGGAGACGGCCGGAGACCTGCTTCATCGCCTTGTGCTGCGCGGAACCACCGACTCGGGAGACGGAGATACCGACGTTCAGCGCGGGGCGCTGACCGGCGTTGAACAGGTCCGACTCCAGGAAGCACTGGCCGTCGGTGATGGAGATGACGTTGGTCGGGATGAACGCCGAGACGTCGTTGGCCTTGGTCTCGACGATCGGCAGACCGGTCATCGAACCGGCACCCATGTCGTCGGAGAGCTTGGCGCAGCGCTCCAGCAGACGGGAGTGCAGGTAGAAGACGTCACCCGGGTAGGCCTCGCGGCCCGGCGGGCGGCGCAGCAGCAGCGACACGGCGCGGTAGGCGTCGGCCTGCTTCGACAGGTCGTCGAAGATGATGAGGACGTGCTTGCCCTCGTACATCCACTGCTGACCGATGGCCGAACCGGTGTACGGCGCAAGGTACTTGAAGCCGGCCGGGTCCGACGCCGGGGCGGCGACGATGGTCGTGTACTCCAGGGCGCCGTTCTCCTCCAGCGCGCGGCGCACGCCGGCGATGGTGGAGCCCTTCTGGCCGATGGCGACGTAGATGCAGCGGACCTGCTTCTTCGGGTCGCCCGAGCGCCAGTTGTCGCGCTGGTTGATGATCGTGTCGACGGCCAGGGCGGTCTTGCCCGTCTGGCGGTCACCGATGATCAGCTGACGCTGACCACGGCCGATCGGGGTCATCGCGTCGACGGCCTTGTAGCCGGTCTCCATCGGCTCGTGCACCGACTTGCGCTGCATGACCGTGGGGGCCTGCAGCTCGAGGGCGCGGCGGCCGGACGTCTCGATCTCGCCGAGGCCGTCGATCGGGTTGCCGAGCGGGTCGACGACGCGGCCGAGGTAGCCCTCGCCGACCGCGACGGAGAGGACCTCACCGGTGCGCTGCACCGGCTGACCCTCCTCGATGCCGCTGAACTCACCGAGGACGATGGCACCGATCTCGCGCTCTTCCAGGTTCAGCGCGAGGCCGAGGGTGCCGTCCTCGAACTTCAGCAGTTCGTTGGCCATGGCCGAGGGGAGGCCCTCGACCTTCGCGATGCCGTCGCCGGCAAGGGTGACCGTACCGACCTCCTCGCGCGAGGCCGCGTCCGGCTTGTACGACTGGACAAAGTTCTCCAGCGCGTCCCGGATCTCCTCCGGCCGGATCGTGAGCTCCGCCATCTGGGTTCCCTGCTCTCCTTGTTGGGCCCGAAGTTTCACTTGGGGGGGATGGGGACTCCCCCCTGAAAGAGGTGAATCCTCTGCACGGCCCAACCAGGGCCGTAATTACGTACTGCTTTTCTCGACGAGTCGAGATGTCGAGTTGCTGCTAGCTCGCCATGCGGCGGGCGGCGTCGTCCAGCCGGTCCGCGATCGAGCCGTTGATGACCTCGTCACCGACCTGCACCCGGATACCGCCGACGACCTCGGGGTCGACGTCGAGGTTGAGGTGCATCCGACGCCCGTAGAGCTTGGTCAGAGCAGCGCCGAGGCGCTCCTTCTGCCCGTCGCTCAGCGGCACCGCCGAGGTGACGACGGCGACCATGCGGTTCCGGCGCTCCGCGGCGAGCTTGGACAGGGACTCCAGTCCCGCTTCCAGGCTACGTCCACGCGGCGCGGTCACGAGGCGCGTCACCAGACGCTCGGTGGCCGGCTTGGCCCGCCCGCCGAGGAGCCGGTGCAGCAGCTCGGTCTTGGCCGAGGCGCCGGCGGCACGGTCGGTGAGCGCGGCGCGCAGCTCGGTGCTGGAGGAGACGATCCGGCCGAACCGGAACAGCTCGTCCTCGACGTCGTCGAGGGTGTCCGTCTTCTCCGCGGCCGTGAGGTCGGCGATGCTCGCCAGGTCCTCCAGCGCGTCCACCACGTCACGGGGCTGCGACCAGCGGGACCGGGCCATTCCGGCCACCAGGTCGGCGGTGGCGCCGCTGACCTGGCCACCGATCAGACGCTGGACCAGCGTCGCCTTCGCCTCTCCGGCCTGCGCCGGGTCGGTGAGGACCCGGCGCAGGCCGGCCTCGCGGTCGAGCAGCGCGGTGACGGCCGCCAGCTCGTCGGCGAGCTGCGCGGCGTCCACGGACGTGGAGTCCGTCAGCGCGTCGAGACGCTCCCGTGCGGCTGCCAGGGCCTCGCGGCTCGCTCCGTTCATCGCGTGGCCTCGGCCTTCTCCTCGAGCTCGTCGAGGAAGCGGTCGATCACACGGCTCTGGCGGGCGTGGTCCTCGAGGGACTCGCCGACGAGCTTGCCGGCCAGGTCGGTGGCGAGCTTGCCGACGTCCTGACGCAGCGCGCCCGCGGCGGCCTTGCGGTCGGCGTCGATCTGGGCGTGACCTGCGGCGACGATCTCCTCGCGCTGCCGCTGGCCCTCGGCCCGCATCTCGGCGATGAGCGCGGCACCCTGCTCCTGCGCCTCCTGGCGCAGGCGCGCGGCCTCGTGCCGGGCCTCGGCGAGCTGGGCCTTGTACTGCTCAAGGACGCTCTGGGCCTCGACCTTCATGGCGTCGGCCTCTTCGATGCCGCCTTCGATCGCCGCGCGACGCTCCTCCAGAACCTTGTTGATGTTCGGAAGCAGCTTCTTCCAGAAGAAGAAGAACACGATGGCGAAGGCGATGGTGCCGACGAGCAGCTCGGGACCGGCCGGGATAAGCGGGTTCTGCTTCTCCTCGGCCGCCAGCTGCACCAGGTTGGCGATCACATCAGTGCCTTTCGTCGAAACGTGTGCGGTAAGTAGGAATTACTGACCGAACACGAACGGCATAACGATGCCGATGAGGGCGAGCGCCTCACAGAACGCGAAGCCGAGGATCTGGTTGGCACGGATCAGACCGGCAGCCTCGGGCTGACGGGCCAGAGCCTGGGTGCCGTTACCGAAGATGATGCCGACGCCGACGCCGGGGCCGATGGCCGCGAGGCCGTAGCCGATCGAACCGAGGGAGCCGGTGACGCCTTCGGCGGCAAGGGTCTGGAGAGCGGACATGCCGGTTCTTCCTTCTCTTTCATGGACCGGTGGGGGTTGGCCACCGGACGTCTGGTGGTACGGGGCGGGTGGTTCGGGTCAGTGGTGCTCGGCGAGAGCGCCCTGAATGTAGGAGCAGGCGAGGAGCACGAAGACGTACGCCTGGACGGCCTGCACGAAAAGCTCGAAGCAGATCATGGCCATGGTCATCACGAAGGAGACACCGGCGGCCGGGATCATCCAGCTGTTCAGGAGGTACCAGGAGGCGACGGTGAACATCACCAGCATCAGGTGACCGGCGAACATGTTGGCGAACAGTCGCACCGCGTGGGTGAAGGGCCGCACGAACAGGTTCGAGAGGAACTCGATGACCATGACCAGCGGAAGGACCGGGCCCAGCGACTTGTCATAGCCCGTGACGTTCTTGAAGAAGCCGACGAAGCCGTGTCGCTTGAAGGTCAGTCCGACCCACAGCACCCACACGAGCAGGGCGAGTACGAGCGGGAAGGCGAAGACCGAGGAGACCGGGAACTGGGCCAGCGGGATCACGGACCAGATGTTCATGATCCAGATGAAGAAGAAGAGGGAGACCATGAGTGGCGCCCACTTCTCGCCCTCGCGCTTGCCGAGGGTCTCGTACACGATGCCGCGGCGCACGAAGTCGTAGCCGGCCTCGCCGATCATCTGCAGCTTGCCCGGGACGACCTTGGCGTTGCCGAAGGCGGCCCAGAAGAAGGCGACGACGAGCACGGTGGTGATGAGCGCGAGCAGCATCACCTTGTTGAACTCGAAGCCCCCGACCGTGGCGAGCGGCTTGAACAGGAACGAGTGCAGGCCCGGAGCCGGGAAGCCACACCCGTTGTCGGACATGATCCGACAACTCCAGTCGAAGGCGAGCTGGGTCTGGTCAGCACTCACCGCGGGCTCCTTCGGCGTGACGCATAGGTACGGCAACCTCGTTGTGTCGGCGCGGCACACGGCCGCGGATCGGCACCGGACTGGTGTTACGGATGTGGGGGCGGCTGGGGGGCATCGAGCCTCGCGTTCGAGCAGGCGTCAGCTCAGATGCCCGCGCCCGCGATGCCGCAGTTGGCACCGGACGATAGCAGGAGATCTCACAAGCCTTTATCCCGCCCCTACCCCTCACGGCTTCGGCCCTGTCTTCTCGGGCTTCTCACTCTTCGCGGAGTCCGGGTCGACGTAGAAAATCTTGGCCTTCATGTGGGCGCGCGCCTGCGCGGCCATCCACACGACGGTCGCGACGACCAGCGACACGGCGAACGTCTTCGCGTTGAAGAGGGAGGTGTCCTTGAAAACAGCGACAAAGATCAGGAGGAGCAGCAGCTGGGCCACGTAGAGCATGAGTCCCATGGCCTGGAACAGCTGCGGGAGCGTTTTTGCCGTCCACTGCAGCACGTACAGGCCGATTCCCATGAACAGGATGGCCAGCACCGTGCCGACCGCCGCACCGAGCGCACCCTTGCCCCCCGCGACCGCGGCGCTCACGGCGACGGTGATCGCGCCTGCAGCCGCTGTGGGCACAGCGGTCTGCAAGAGGTTCCGGGCGTCATTGGACGGCATGGCGGCAACTCCGCTTTCACAGGGGGCAGGTGTCGTCATGGACGAGCGTAGTCCCGGCTTGAGTGGTCAGACCTCACGCCTTCGGACCGTCGCACTCGGGTCCTTCGGCTCTATCCGGGGTTCTCGTGAACCGTATCACAAACTATTTGATGAGGTCTTTACCTGGATGGTGTGCTGGCTGTCACACATGAGAGTGACGGTGCACGTCTGCGCAGAAACCGAGCCCAGTTGTCTGGTATTAGGGCGGTTTGCTCCCCCACGACTTGGCAATGCTCTAGTCAGATTCTTACCTTGGCCGTCAGCGCGACGTTTGAACTCCACCCGCTCGCGCAATGCACTGCGCCCCCAGGAAGCCTCGAACAGGCATCCCAGGGGCACTGAGAGCGCGGCTCACGCCACGGTCGTACGACGCTGCGTCAGCAGGTGACGACCTTGTCGTAGTCGACCCACGGCTGCATGGAAGTGAGCAGCGCCGACTTGCCGGCCTTCACCGGCGTACAAGGCGAGTCGTAGCCGTACTTGAAGACGCCCTTGAGCTTCTTCGTGCTGGTGCAGTTGTTCGTGACCTTGAAGGCCTTGTAGCCCTCGTCCTGATGCGTCCGCTTGACGTCGACACAACTGGGCACGGCCCCCCGAGCGACGGCCCCGGACACCGAAGCCGTCTGCGGTACAGCAACGGCCTCCGAACCCATGAGGCCCAGCGAACCACTCAGGGCGACTACGGCAACGCCCACTGCGGCCAGTTTGCGCATGAAAATACCTCCACTCACGTATGAGCAGGGACGACCCGTCGTGGTCAGCGACGGTCGATTCCCCCGTTTGGCATGCACATTCCTAACACAGGAGGTAGCCGGAGAACCACTGAGTGCTTATGCCCCGTGGGTAATCGGGGTCTCAAAAGCCACTTGTCCCTCGATCAAGCAGGCATACGTACAGGGAACCGATCGCCAGAGTGCCTGGTGGCAGGCGCATCCCTCGTCGCTCGACCTGGCCATGCGGGGGCTTTCACACCTTTTCGGTCAGATCCAACCGCTGCCGTTGTCCCGTCCGACGGACACCCGCGTCCTCAGCCGCGACTCCGGCCACGGCGATGGTCCAGAAACTGCGATCGAGCGCCGATCGCGGTCGCCCCGTTGACGCCCGAGACCCCGGCGGTGACAGGGGCGCGCTGCCCCGCCCCGGAAGCGACCTGCTCTCCCGGCTCCGCCGCCGTCTCCCCCGCCGAGACCCCCGCCGCCGTCTCGTCCGGCAGCGCCTCGTCCGACGGCCGGCGTCGCCTGCGGTAGCGCGGTGGCACGAAGCGCTGGGCCCACACCGGCACGCGCGGGGTGAAGCGGGGCAGGAGAAGCAGGACCAGGCCGACCGCGCTCAGGAAGACCACGCTCAGGACGATCCACATCGAGGCCGAGTTGACCGAGTACGCCAGCGCGCCGAAGGCGATCAGGGCCGACCAGAAGTACATGATCAGCACCGCCCGGCTGTGCGAGTGGCCGATCTCCAGCAGGCGGTGGTGCAGATGGCCGCGGTCGGCGGCGAACGGCGACTGGCCGCGCCAGGTGCGGCGGACGATCGCCAGCACCAGGTCGGCGGCCGGAACGGCGATGATCGTCAGGGGCAGCAGCAGCGGGATGTAGACCGGGACCGTCTGGTGGACCGCCGCCTTCTCGGAGCCCGCGTACAGGTTCAGCGCGTCCGGGTCGAGCTGGCCGGTGATCGAGATCGCGCCGGCCGCCAGCACCAGGCCGATCAGCATCGAGCCGGAGTCGCCCATGAAGATCCGCGCGGGATGCATGTTGTGCGGCAGGAAGCCCAGGCACATGCCCATCAGGATCGCCGCGAACAGCGTGGCGGGGGCGGCGGCCTCGATGCCGTACGACACCCAGACGCGGTAGGCGTAGAGGAAGAACGCGGCCGCCGCGATGCACACCATGCCGGCCGCGAGGCCGTCCAGGCCGTCCACGAAGTTCACGGCGTTGATGGTGATGACGACCAGGGCGACGGTCAGCAGCGTGCCCTGCCACTGGGTCAGTGCCACGTTGCCGACGCCGGGGATGGGCAGCCACAGGATCGTCAGACCCTGCATGACCATCACGCCCGCGGCGATCATCTGGCCGCCCAGCTTGATCAGGGCGTCGATCTCGAACTTGTCGTCCAGGACGCCGATCAGCCAGATCAGGGCGGCTCCGGAGAGCAGCGCCCGCGGCTCGTTCGACTTGGCGAAGACCTCGTTGAGGTTGGCGAGGTGGTCCGCGACCAGCAGCCCCGCGCACAGCCCGAAGAACATGGCGATACCGCCGAGGCGCGGAGTGGGTTCCCGGTGCACGTCACGGGCCCGGATCTCCGGCATCGCCCCGGCCACGATCGCGAACTTCCGTACCGGCCCTGTCAGCAGGTACGTCACCGCGGCCGTGATGCAGAGCGTCAGCAGGTATTCACGCACGGGCTTCCCCACAGGTCTCGCTGGCCATCACAGCCCCACACCCTAGCGAGGGACGCATGTGGATGAGGACTTCCGGGTGGCGACGATGGTTGCATGCACGGCTGTGTACACCGGCCCACCACGATCGGCCGGTGCCCGCCGCGGAACGCACACCCCGGTGTACGGGACCGCGTCCACCCCCGCTCAGCCGGGATACGGCGGAAACTGAGCGGTGAGCGCGCGCACCTCCTCCCGTGCCCCCGCCGGCTCCGTCTCCCCCCGCAGCACGGCCGCCAGCAGCGCCGCGATCCGCACCATCTCCGGCTCCCCCATGCCCTGCGTGGTCACCGCGGCCGTGCCCAGGCGCAGCCCGCGGCCGTCGCCGTGCGGCAGCGCGCAGCAGTCCAGCACCAGACCGGCCGCGAGGAGCCGGCCGCGTGCGGTGCGGCCGTCCACGCCGAGCGGGGCCGGGTCCGCGGTGATCAGGTGGGTGTCCGTGCCCCCGGTGGTGACGACCAGGCCCTCCGCGGCCAGATGACCGGCCAGCACCCGGGCGTTGGCGACCACCTGATGGGCGTACACGGTGAACGCCGGCGTCGCCGCCTCGCCGAACGCGACGGCCTTGGCGGCGATGGTGTGCATCTGGGCGCCGCCCTGGGTGAAGGGGAAGACGGCCCGGTCGACCCGCTGAGCCAGGTCGGCACCGCACAGGATCATCCCGCCACGCGGGCCGCGCAGGACCTTGTGGGTGGTCGCGCAGACGATGTCCGCGTACGGCACCGGGTTCGGTGCCACTCCCCCGGCGACCAGCCCGATCGGATGCGCCGCGTCGGCGATCAGATAGGCGCCGACCTCGTCGGCGACCTCGCGGAAGAAGGCGTAGTCGATATGGCGGGGGTAGGCGATGGAGCCGCACACGATCGCCTTCGGGCGGTGGTTGCGGGCGAGGTGACGTACCTGGTCGTGATCGATGAGCCCGGTCTCCGCGTCCACGCCGTATCCCACGAAGTCGAACCAGCGGCCGGAGAAGTTCGCCGGCGAACCGTGGGTGAGATGGCCGCCGTAGGGCAGGCCGAGGGCGAGGACGGTGTCGCCGGGGCGCAGCAGGGCCGCGTAGGCGGCCAGGACGGCCGAGGAGCCGGAGTGCGGCTGGACGTTGGCGTGCTCGGCGCCGAAGAGGTCCCTGGCCCGGTCGATGGCGGCGCGTTCGGCTACGTCCACGAGTTCGCAGCCGCCGTGGTGCCGGGCGCCCGGATAGCCCTCGGCGTACTTGTTGGCGAGCGGCGAGCCGAGTGCCGTCAGCACGGCCGGCGAGCAGAAGTTCTCGGCGGCGATCAGCTGCAGTGTCGTGGACTGCCGGGCCAGCTCCCCGAACAGGATCTCGGCCATCGCCGGATCCTGCCGCCGCAGGACATCGGTCTCGTGGGCAGTGGTGACCGACATGACGGGCTCCGGGCGGTCGACGGTGACGTATCCCCAATGTAGGCCCGGGCCACGGCGGAAGCGCGACGTTCGCGCCTCTTTTGTACCGGTTCGTGTCGGCTCAGGCCCGTGCGGGTACGCCCGTCAACGCCGTCACCACCGGATCCAGGGCGTCCCTTATCTCGTCCCCGATCGACCGGAAGAACGTCAGGGGAGCCCCGTACGGGTCGTACACCTCGTCCGCCTCCGCCGTCGGCGCCAGCAGCCAGCCGCGCAGCGCCGCCGCCGCACGGACCAGAGCCCGGGCACGCAGGACCACGCCGTCCTCAAGGGGCGGCAGGGTGGCCGGGTCTATGGCGCGGACCAGGCGGGTGAACTCCTTCAGGGTGAAGGTGCGCAGGCCCGCCGAATGGCCCATCGAGATGACCTGGGCGCGGTGGTCGCGGGTGGCGGTCAGGACCAGGTCGGCCATGATCACGTGCTCGTCCAGCAGCTCCCGGCCCACGAAACCCGTGGCGTCCGCGCCGAAGTCGCCCAGCACGGTCTCCGCGTTGCTCTCCATGGGCGCGCCCTCGTGGCCCCAGGTGCCCGCGCTCTCCACGATCAGCCCGCCGCCGAGTACGCCGAGCCGCTCCGCGACGAAGTGGCGGGTCAGCCGCTCGGTGATGGGCGAGCGGCACACGTTGCCGGTACTGACGTGGAGGATGCGGAAGGTGTCGCGGGGGAACCCGAACGTCGTCGTCTCCTCCGCGCTGTATACCCCGCGGCCTATGCCACGCCCCGCTTCAGGGGCCGTCAATTCGCCACCTCGAGGTCGGGTACGACCTTGCGCAGCTCGTCCGGGGAGATGGCGCCCTCGCGCAGCAGCAGCGGCACCTCACGGGAGACGTCCACGATGGACGACGGCACGTTGCCCGGGGTGGGGCCGCCGTCGAGGTAGACGGAGACGGAGTCGCCGAGCATCTGCTGGGCGGCGTCGCAGTCCTCCGGCGCCGGGTGGCCGGTGAGGTTCGCGGAGGACACGGCCATGGGGCCGACCTCGGTGAGCAGTTCGATGGCGACCGGGTGCAGCGGCATGCGCACGGCCACCGTGCCGCGGGTGTCGCCGAGGTCCCACTGCAGGGACGGCTGGTGCTTGGCGACGAGCGTCAGGGCACCCGGCCAGAACGCGTCGACCAGCTCCCAGGCCAGCTCGGAGAAGTCCGTGACGAGGCCGTGCAGGGTGTTCGGGGAGCCGATGAGGACGGGCGTGGGCATGTTGCGGCCCCGGCCCTTGGCGGCGAGCAGGTCGGCGACCGCCTCCGAGGAGAACGCGTCGGCGCCGATGCCGTACACGGTGTCGGTCGGCAGCACCACCAGCTCGCCCCGGCGGACGGCGGACGCGGCCTCACGCAGACCCGTCACACGGTCGGTCGCGTCGTTGGTGTCGTATCGCCGTGCCATAACTAGCTGGCCTCCTCGTACACGTACTGCGGGATGGAAGTCTGCGCGGTGCTCACGGCAGCGCCTTGCGGGCGGTCGCGAACCGGGGGCGGTTGTTGAGGTCCGGGTGGTCGGCCGCGTCGGCCCAGCCCCGCTCCTCGGTGAAGATCCACGGCACCTGGCCGCCCTGGGTGTCGGCGTGCTCGATCACGACGACGCCGCCGGGGCGCAGCAGCCGGTGCGCGGTGCGTTCTATGCCCCGGATGAGGTCCAGGCCGTCCTCGCCGGAGAACAGCGCCATCTCCGGGTCGTAGTCGCGGGCCTCCGGGGCGACGTACTCCCACTCGGTGAGCGGGATGTACGGCGGGTTGGAGATGACCAGGTCGACCTGGCCGTCGAGGTCCGGGAAGGCAGTGAGGGCGTCACCCTGGCGCAGGTCGACCCGCGACCCGGCCACGTTCTTGCGCGTCCACACCAGGGCGTCCTCCGACAGCTCCACGGCGTGCACACGGGAGCGCGGGACCTCCTGGGCGAGGGCGAGCGCGATGGCGCCGGAGCCGGAGCACAGGTCGACGATGCAGGGCTCGACGACGTCCATGGCACGCACCGCGTCTATGGCCCAGCCGACCACGGACTCGGTCTCCGGCCGGGGCACGAAGACGCCGGGGCCGACCTGGAGCTCCAGGTAGCGGAAGTAGGCCCGCCCGGTGATGTGCTGCAGCGGCTCGCGCTGCTCACGCCGGGCGATGACCTCCCAGTACCGGGCATCGAAGTCGGCGTCCTTCACGGAGTGCAGTTGACTGCGCTTCACGCCGTGCACGAACGCGGCCAGCTCCTCCGCGTCGGTGCGCGGCGAGGGCACGCCGGCGTCGGCCAGCCGCTGGGTGGCCTGCGCCACCTCCGCGAGCAGCAGGTTCACGCGAGTCCTCCGTGTCGTACTCGTGCGTGCGTACGGGTCTTACGCGGCGGCGAGCTTCGCCGCCGAGTCGGCGTCGACGCAGGCCTGGATCATCGCGTCGAGGTCGCCGTCCAGGACCTGGTCCAGGTTGTACGCCTTGAAGCCGACCCGGTGGTCCGAGATGCGGTTCTCGGGGAAGTTGTAGGTGCGGATCTTCTCGGAGCGGTCGACGGTACGGACCTGGCTGCGGCGGGCGTCGGCGGCCTCCCGCTCGGCCTCCTCCTGCGCCGCGGCGAGCAGCCTGGAGCGCAGGATACGCAGCGCCTGCTCCTTGTTCTGCAGCTGGCTCTTCTCGTTCTGGCAGGAGGCGACGACCCCGGTCGGCAGGTGCGTGATGCGCACGGCGGAGTCGGTGGTGTTGACGGACTGACCGCCCGGGCCGGAGGACCGGTAGACGTCGATGCGGAGGTCGTTCGGGTTGATCTCCACGTCCACCTCCTCGGCTTCCGGGGTGACGAGGACACCGGCGGCGGAGGTGTGGATGCGGCCCTGCGACTCGGTCGCGGGCACCCGCTGCACGCGGTGCACACCGCCCTCGTACTTCAGCCGGGCCCACACGCCCTGGCCGGGCTCGATCTGCCCGCGGGCCTTCACCGCGACCTGGACGTCCTTGTAGCCGCCCAGCTCCGACTCGGTGGCGTCGATGATCTCGGTCTTCCAGCCGATGCGCTCCGCGTAGCGCAGGTACATGCGCAGCAGGTCACCGGCGAACAGCGCCGACTCGTCGCCGCCCGCGCCCGCCTTGATCTCCAGAATGACGTCCTTGTCGTCACTCGGGTCGCGCGGGACGAGCAGGAGGCGCAGCTTCTCGGTCAGCTCCTCGCGCTGCTGCTCCAGATCCTTGACCTCGGCCGCGAAGTCGGGGTCGTCGGCGGCGAACTCGCGCGCCGTCTCGATGTCGTCGCCGGTCTGCTTCCAGGAGCGGTAGGTGGCGACGATCGGGGTCAGCTCGGCGTAGCGCTTGTTGAGCTTGCGCGCGTTCGCCTGGTCGGCGTGAACCGACGGGTCGGCGAGCTTCTTCTCCAGGTCGGCGTGCTCGGCGACGAGTTCCTCGACGGCCTCGAACATCTTTCGGCTCCTGTACTGCGATGAAGGGAAGGACGGGCGACCAAAAACGCCGGTCCCGGGCACACCCCCGGGAAGGGCGTGGCCGTGGACCGGCGAAATGGGGCTCGCTACTTCTTGGAGCCGGCAGCCTTGCCGAAGCGGGCCTCGAAGCGGGCCACACGGCCACCGGTGTCGAGGATCTTCTGCTTACCCGTGTAGAACGGGTGGCACTCGGAGCAGACCTCGGCCCGGATGGTGCCGGACTCGATGGTGCTACGGGTGGTGAACGACGCGCCACAGGTGCAGCTGACCTGCGTCTCGACGTACTCGGGGTGGATGTCGCGCTTCAAGGTGTCTCCTAGTTTCGGGAGGGCGCCGGGTCGCAGCCGCACGGTGCGGGAGCGTGAACCGGAGCCGACGTACCAGTCTGCCAGGACTGGGGCCATCCACCCAAACCGGGGGTGCGGTTGTTCTATTCCTGGGGGTGAGGCGTCAGCTCACGACGCCCTTGGCCTCGCCGGTGGCCGTTCCCTCGGTGGCCGATGCCGGGACCGGTGCGTCGTTCTTCAGGGCGTCCCAGACCGCTTGCGCCTTCTTCTTGTCCAGCAGGACGCGGTTGGGGTTGGCCGGGTCGTACTGGACGGGCATCGTCACCATCTTCATGTGGGACGAGCCGATGCCCTTGAGCCCGCCGGCGAAGTCCATCAGCGAGTCGACCGACCCGAGGTCGGAGTCGGTGGTGACGGCCTTGGTCGCGGTGTCGGCCAGGTCGTACAGCCTCTTCGGGTTCGTGAACACGCCGACGTGCTTGACCTGGTCGATCAGCGCCTTGATGAAGGCCTGCTGGAGCTGGATACGGCCCAGGTCGGAGCCGTCGCCCACGCCGTGCCGGGTCCGGACCAGGCCGAGGGCCTGCCCGCCGTTCAGGGTGTGCGGGCCGGCCTTGAGGTCCAGGTGGCTCTGCGGGTCCTTGATGTCCTTGGTCGTGGTGACGTGGACGCCGCCGAGGTCGTCGATGAGCTTCTGGAAGCCCTCGAAGTCGACCTCCAGGTAGTGGTCCATGCGGATGCCGGTGATCGACTCGACGGTCTTCACCGCGCAGGCCGCGCCGCCGGTGCCGTAGGCCTCGTTGAACATCACGCCGGACGCCGCGTCGTGCGTCGTGCCCTTGGTGTCGGTGCACCGGGGGCGGTCGACGAGGGTGTCCCGCGGGATCGAGACCACGGTGGCCTTCTTGTGGCCCTCGTACACGTGGACGATCATCGCCGTGTCGGAACGGGCGCTGCCGTCGTCCGTGCCACCGCCGAGCTTCTTGTTCTTGCCGGCGCGGGTGTCCGAGCCGAGGACCAGGATGTTCTCCGAACCGTTGTCGATCTTCGAGGGCCGGTCGCTGCCGAGGGCCTGGTTGATGTCTACGCTGCGGAGGTTGCCGTTGAGCTTGAAGTACACGTATCCGGCGCCGGCTCCGCCCAGCACGACCACGCCGGCGGCCGTCCAGGCCGTCGCACGCAGGGCCTTGCTTCCCGTGGTGCGGGCCTTGCGCCGACGGCCCTTGCCCCGGGTGAGCGTCCCCCCGCGCGAGCGGATTCTGTCGCCGGGGAGGGGTCCAGTCGTGCCGGGCTCGGTTATCGCGGGCTCCGGCGTGCTCTCGGCAGCCACATCGCTCCTAGGTCTCGACGGTCGGTTACCCCCTGCGGTCAGGGTGAGGCGCGGTTGTCACCGCTCCATCGTCGCTCCGCCTGGTCAGACGGAGAAACTCGGGAAAGGGTTGCACAACGCAGCGTGCCCACCGCGTACAGCGATGGGCACAGCACGTAGTCACTCGCTACCGGTGGACGGCGTTCACCTGCGGGTTCAGCCCCAGAGGTCGTAGGCCTGGAAACCGGTGCCCACCGAGACCCTTGTGGCAAAGATCTCGCTTGTGGCCTTTGCGGTGCCCTTGTACAGGTAGAGGGTGCCGCCGGAGGTACGGGCCAGGAAGTCGGCCTTGCCGTCGCCGCTCACGTCGCCGACCGCGTCGAAGGCGTTGTATCCGGTCCAGGCGCTGCGCACCTTGATCCGCGTGGCGAACGCGCCGGTCCCGGACTTGCCGGTGCCCTTGTACAGGTACAGGTCGCCGGTGCTCGACTTGCGGGCGAGCAGGTCGGCCTTGCCGTCACCGGTGAAGTCGCCGTGCCCGCGCACCATGTTGTACTGGTTCCACCCCGTGCCGACCTGCACGCGCGAGCCGAAGGTGCCGTTGCCCTTGCCGGGATAGATCCACAGCGTGCCGCCGGAGTCCACGGACAGCACGTCGGGCAGGTAGTCGCCGGTGACGTCGCCGGGGGTGACGATCCGGGTACGGGTCTTCCAGCCGGAGAAGAGCTTGGTGTCGCTCCAGGAGCCGCCGGTACGGGCACTGTTGAGCACGAAGTGCTCCCAGTACACGTCCCCGCTGGAGCTGACCCGGTAGATCAGGTCCTGGTAGCCGTCGCGGTTCAGGTCGGTCTGGAGGACGAGGTTCACTCCGCTCCAGTCGCCCCAGGAGGCCCGGGCCCCGAACGAGGTGCCGCTCGAGTCCTTCTCGTAGCCGGTCTTCGTGGAGGAGGCCCGCACGAACAGGTCGGCCTTGCCGTCCGGCTTGTTGTTGAAGAGGCTCAGGTTGGTGTCGTCGATCTGGGCATAGGCCGAACTGACGTAGAAGCCGACCTTGGTGAAGACGCTGTAGTAGCCCTTCGCCACGCAGTCCTGGACGCCGAAGGAGACCACTCCGGCGATCCGGCCGCCCACCACGAGCGGACCACCGGAGTCGCCGTTGCACGCCGCGCTGGTACCGGTGTCGCTGCCGCTCTGCGTGCCCGCGCAGACCATCCGGCCCGCGATGTAGGCCGAGTCGTAGACGCCGGAGCAGGTGCCGTCCGAGTGCAGGGCCAGCGTGGTCGACCTCAGCGTCGGCGATATGTCGTCGCTGGTGGAGCTGGTACGGCCCCAGCCGTAGACCTTGGCGCTGGTGCCGGCGGTGTAGGAGGCGGTGTCACCGGAGGTGACCATGCGGATCGGCGTGGCCTTGACCGGGACGGCCAGGGTGAGCAGGCCGAGGTCGTCCTGGTTCCGCCCCGTCTCCCTGTCGACCGGGTCGTAGCCCGGTTGCCACCACTGCCGCAGCACGGCCGTGGCCTGGCCGCCGTGCAGGTCCGTGGCGCCGGTGGAGTCGGTGGTGGGCAGCTGGGCGGTACCCGTGACGACGGTGCCGTGGGCCCGCCAGTCGTAGTCCTTGTTGTCGTTCCTGACGCAGTGGGCGGCGGTGAGGACCTTCGTCGGCGAGACGACCGAGCCACCGCAGAAGAAGCTCACGTCGTCGCTGGTGTCCTCGGTGTTCCTGTCGTCGTGGTACCAGAGCTGGGCCATCCAGGGCGCCGAGGAGATGGTGGTGTCGGTGCCACCGATGATCTTCGGCGAGACGGCGGATCCGCTGCTGCTGCTGGTGGCGGCGGCCGACCGGTCGGTGCGCAGGGCACCCGCGATCCGCTTCTCCAGGGTGGCCTGGGAGGGCTGGCTGACGACAGGGGTCGCACTCGCCTTGGGCAGCACGGTGGCCGCACCGGCGGAGGTCGTCAGCAGGGCGGCGGTGACGGCGGCGGCGACACCGGCCGCGGCGAGGGGCAGGCCGACGCGCATGCGGCGTCTGTGCCGCCCGGGCAGGGGCATGAGCAAGGGAGAACCCCCAGGGGTGGGTGAAAGGGAAGGGGCGCGTGGTGCGTCCCACTCCCCTCAGCGCCAAAAGGCCACCCCCCGTCACTCATCGACAGGGGGTGGCCCGAACACCCTGGGGGCGGGTCCGGATCAGTCGTCGGATCCGCCGGGTGGACGCGACCGGCCGCGGGCTGTCCGCGGCCGGCCGGCGACAGTCGGTTCCGCGGCGCTCAGTCGCCGTTGCCCGGAGCCGGGGTCGTCTTCTGGATCTGCATCAGGAACTCGACGTTCGACTTGGTCTGCTTCATCTTGTCGAGGAGCAGCTCGATGGCCTGCTGCTGGTCCAGCGCGTGCAGGACACGGCGCAGCTTCCAGACGACGGCCAGCTCCTCGTTGCCGAGCAGGATCTCTTCCTTACGGGTACCGGACGCGTCGACGTCCACCGCCGGGAAGATGCGCTTGTCGGCGAGCTTCCGGTCGAGCTTGAGCTCCATGTTGCCGGTGCCCTTGAACTCCTCGAAGATCACCTCGTCCATGCGGGACCCGGTGTCCACCAGGGCGGTGGCGAGGATGGTCAGCGAGCCGCCGTCCTCGATGTTGCGGGCCGCGCCGAAGAACCGCTTCGGCGGGTACAGCGCGGTCGAGTCGACACCACCGGACAGGATGCGGCCGGAGGCCGGCGCGGCCAGGTTGTAGGCACGGCCCAGACGCGTGATCGAGTCGAGCAGCACGACCACGTCGTGACCCAGCTCGACCAGGCGCTTGGCCCGCTCGATGGCCAGCTCGGCGACGGTCGTGTGGTCCTCGGCCGGGCGGTCGAAGGTCGAGGAGATGACCTCGCCCTTGACCGACCGCTGCATGTCGGTGACCTCTTCCGGACGCTCGTCGACGAGGACGACCATCAGGTGGCACTCGGGGTTGTTGTGCGTGATCGCGTTGGCGATCGCCTGCATGATCATGGTCTTGCCGGTCTTCGGCGGGGCCACGATCAGACCGCGCTGGCCCTTACCGATGGGGGAGACCAGGTCGATGATGCGGGTGGTGAGGACACCGGGGTCCGTCTCCAGGCGCAGGCGGTCCTGCGGGTAGAGCGGGGTCAGCTTGTTGAACTCCGGGCGGCCACGGCCGTGTTCGGGGGCCATGCCGTTGACGGAGTCGAGGCGGACGAGCGCGTTGAACTTCTCACGGCGCTCACCCTCCTTCGGCTGACGGACCGCACCGGTGACGTGGTCACCCTTGCGCAGGCCGTTCTTGCGGACCTGGGCGAGGGAGACGTACACGTCGTTCGGGCCGGGCAGGTAGCCGGAGGTCCGGATGAAGGCGTAGTTGTCGAGGATGTCCAGGATGCCCGCGACCGGGATCAGGACGTCGTCCTCGGCGAGCTGCGGCTCGGCGATGTCGTCGCGGCCACGACGGCCACGGCGGTCGCGGTAGCGGCCACGACGGCCGCGGCGGCCGCCCTCGAAGTCGTCGTCGTCCTGGCGGCTGTCCTGGCGGTCCTGCCGGCCGCCGCCCTGCGGCTGGCCCTGCTGCTGACGGTCCTGACGGCCGCCCTGGCCCTGCTGGTCGTCGCCCTTGCCGCGGCGGTCACGGTCCCGTCCGCGCTCACGGCGGTCGCGGCGGCCACGGCCCTCGCCGTCACCTGCGTCACCCTTGGCCTCGCCCTGCTGCTGCGCGGGCGTCTCGGCCTTCGGCTCGCTCTTGGCCTCGGCGGCGACCGTCTCGGCGCTGCCCGCGGCGGGGCTGCCCGCATCGGCGGTGGCACGACGGCGACGGCGCTCGGTCGGGGCGTCGTCGGCGGGAGCACCGCCCTGCTCGAGCGAACCCGAGGCCTTGGGGGACGGCTGGCCGGGGATCTCGATCTGCTGCTGGGCCACGGCCTTCTCGGCAGGAGCCTCGGACTTGGCCTCCGCCTTCTTCTCGGCGTCCTCGCCGGTGCGGGCCTTCGAGGTGGCCCGGCGCTTCGGCTTGCTCTCGGTGGCGGTCTCGGCCTTGGGGGCGGCACCCCCGGCGGCCTGCGCCTCCTTGATGACCTCGATCAGCTGGCTCTTGCGCATCCGCGCGGTGCCCCTGATGCCGAGGCCCGAGGCGACCTGCTGCAGCTCGGCCAGCACCATGCCCTCGAGGCCGGTACCGCGGCGCCGCCGGGAGCCGGCACCGGTGGCAGGCGCGGAGGCGTCCGTGGAGGGCGCGGCAGCGGTCTCCTCGACACGTGCGCCCATCAGATCGGTGGTGTCGCTCACGAAGGGTCCTTCCCTGGAGCGGACGTCGGCCTGTCTGGCTCGGCGACCGGTTGTGCTGTCCGGCTACGGTCCTGTCTTCTGCGAACCGTGCCGGGGCGGTGGTCCGCCAAAGCGGCGGAAGAAATGTGCGGTGATGGCGCTTCCGCGAGTCGTGGCACCCAGTGTCACGTGGCGTGGTAGCACCGATTCCGAAGCGTGCCCGGCGGCCCGCTCAGTGTCCGCATGCGACGTACTGCCCAGGTACGGCGCAGGGAACACGGAGTGGCGCGGGAGGCTCCCGGAAGAATGTCTGTCCCGGACGGGGACACGAGGCACCTCGCCATGGTGGGGTCGGGTGCAGACTTGAGGTTAACACTACCGGATCCAACAAACATTCCCCCTCTCCAAATCCGGCAACCGTGTGTCAGGTCGCAAGCGGCAGCACGCTCGCTCCCTGTGCGTCCAGGCTCAGCCGGTTGGCGGCCCAGTCGGCGCCGGCCAGGGCCTCGACCTTGTCGGCGGTGCCGGCGTCGGCGAGTGCCATGACGGTGGGCCCGGCACCCGAGATGACGGCCGGGATGCCGTCGGCGCGCAGCCGCTCCACCAGCGCGGCGCTCTCCGGCATGGCCGGCGCGCGGTACTCCTGGTGGAGGCGGTCCTCGGTGGCGGGCAGCAGCAGCTCGGGGCGCCTGGTCAGGGCCTCGACGAGCAGGGCGGCACGGCCCGCGTTGGCGGCGGCGTCGACATGCGGCACGGTGCGCGGGAGCAGCCCGCGCGCGGTCTCGGTCAGGACCGGCTTTCCGGGTACGAAAACCACCGGAACGATGGAATCGTTCGGCTCCATCCTGATGGCCCGGGCGGTGCCGGCCTCCATCCAGGAGAGCGTGAAGCCGCCGAGCAGACAGGCGGCCACGTTGTCCGGGTGGCCCTCGATCTCGGTGGCCAGTTCCAGCAGGGCGTCGTCGTCCAGACGGGCCTCGCCGCCTATGGTCACCGCGCGGGCGGCGACGATGCCGGCGCAGATGGCGGCGGAGGAGGAGCCGAGGCCGCGGCCGTGCGGGATGCGGTTGGCGCAGACGATCTCCAGGCCGCGCGGCTGCCCGCCCAGCAGGTCGAAGGCGGTGCGCAGGGAGCGGACGAGGAGGTGGCTCTCGTCACGCGGGAGGGTCTCGCTGCCCTCGCCCGCGATGTCGATGTGCAGCCCGGAGTCGGCCACCCGGACGACGACGTCGTCGTACAGCCCCAGCGCGAGGCCCAGGGCGTCGAAGCCCGGACCGAGGTTGGCGCTGGTGGCGGGGACGCGCACCCGGACGGCGGCGGCGCGGAAGGCGGGACCGGCCATCGCTCGAAGACTCTCCTTGAGCTGCGTGACGGTCGAATGACGCTCGAGGGATTCGATGGTCATTCGGTGGACTGCCGATGACTGACGTGCGAAGACCCTGCGGGCCGCGGACACGGCGCGGCGCCGCGCCACATGCGGGGGCATATGCGGCAGGCGGGTTCAGTACAGCCTATCGAAGGAAGGTTCTGTGGCGACATAGGGCGCACGGGAGGCGCACGATGCGTGTCGTAAGCCCCCCGTGCACCCTGTCAGGGACTTCCCGGACCCGGGGCGCGGAGCCTCGGGTCCGGGGCGCTCAGCCGAGGCCCAGGCGCTCGGCCGCGGTGGCCGCGTCGACCGGGACGGTGACCGGCTGCGGGGCGCCGGCGACGGCCCAGTCGGGGTCCTTCAGGCCGTTGCCGGTGACCGTGCACACGATGCGCTGACCGGGGTCGACCTTGCCCTGCTCGGCGGCCTTGAGCAGACCGGCCACGGAGGCGGCGGAGGCGGGCTCCACGAAGACGCCCTCCTGCGCGGCCAACAGGCGGTAGGCGCGCAGGATTTCACGGTCCGTCACCTCGTCGATGGCACCGCCGGACTCGTCCCGCGCGGCCAGCGCGTACTGCCAGGAGGCGGGGTTGCCGATGCGGATGGCGGTGGCGATGGTCGACGGGTCCTTCACGACCTCGCCGCGCACGATCGGGGCGCTGCCGGAGGCCTGGAACCCCCACATGCGGGGCGTCCTCGAGGAGATCCCGTCGGCGGCGTACTCCTTGTAGCCCCTCCAGTAGGCGGTGATGTTGCCCGCGTTGCCGACCGGGAGGACATGGATGTCGGGCGCGTCGCCGAGCATGTCCACGATCTCGAAGGCGGCCGTCTTCTGGCCCTCGATGCGCACCGGGTTGACCGAATTCACCAGCGCCACGGGGTAGTTCTCGCTCAGTTCCCGCGCGAGGGTGAGGCAGTCGTCGAAGTTGCCGTCCACCTGGAGGATCTTCGCGCCGTGCACGAGGGCCTGGCCCATCTTGCCGAGGGCGATCTTGCCCTGCGGCACGAGCACGGCGGAGACCATGCCGGCGCGCACCGCGTACGCGGCCGCACTGGCGGAGGTGTTGCCGGTGGACGCACAGATGACCGCCTTGGCCCCCTCCTCCTTGGCCTTGCTGATGGCCATGGTCATGCCGCGGTCCTTGAAGGACCCCGTGGGGTTGGCCCCCTCCACCTTCAGGTGGACCTCGCAGCCCGTGCGCTCGGAGAGCACCTGCGCGGGCACGAGGGGCGTGCCGCCCTCGCGGAGCGTCACGACCGGCGTGGTGCCGGACACCGGCAGCCTGTCCCGGTACTCCTCGATGATTCCGCGCCACTGGTGGGTCATTGCTGGTTACTCTCCTTCAACCCGCATGATGCTGGCGACACCCCGCACGGTGTCGAGCTTGCGCAGCGCCTCGACGGTCCCGGTGAGGGACGCGTCGGACGCGCGGTGGGTGACGACGACGAGGGAGGCCTCGCCGTCCCCGTCTGGACGTCCTTGCTGCCGGACGGTGTCGATGGACACCCCGTGCTCGGCGAAGACGGTCGCGACCTGGGCGAGCACACCCGGCTTGTCCGCGACGTCGAGGCTGATGTGGTAGCGCGTGACGACCTCGCCCATCGGGGAGACGGTCAGGTCGGCGTAGGCCGATTCACCGGGCCCCGTGGCCCCGCCCCGCCGGTTGCGGCAGACGGCGACGAGGTCGCCGAGCACGGCGGAGGCGGTCGGGGAACCACCGGCGCCGGGGCCGTAGAACATGAGCTGCCCGGCCGCGTCGCTCTCCACGAAGACGGCGTTGTACGCGCCGCGCACGGAGGCGAGCGGGTGGGTCAGCGGAATCATGGCGGGGTGCACGCGCGCGGTGACGGACGCACCGTCTTCGGACCGCTCGCAGATGGCGAGCAGCTTGATGGTGCAGCCCATCTCCCTGGCCGAGCGGAAGTCCGCGGCGGTGACCTCGGTCATGCCCTCGCGGTAGACGTCGTCGAGCCGCACGCGCGTGTGGAAGGCGATGCCGGCGAGGATGGCGGCCTTGGCGGCGGCGTCGAACCCTTCGACGTCGGCGGTCGGATCGGCTTCCGCGTAGCCGAGCGCGGTGGCCTCGTCGAGGGCCTCCTGGTACCCGGCGCCCGTGGAGTCCATCTTGTCGAGGATGAAGTTGGTCGTCCCGTTGACGATGCCGAGCACCCGGTTGACCTTGTCCCCGGCGAGGGACTCGCGCAGCGGCCGGATCAGCGGGATGGCGCCGGCGACGGCGGCCTCGTAGTAGAGGTCCTTGCCGTGCTGCTGGGCGGCGGCGTGCAGGGCGGCCCCGTCCTGGGCGAGCAGGGCCTTGTTGGCCGAGACGACGGAGGCGCCGTGCTCGAAGGCGGTGGTGATGAGGGACCGGGCGGGCTCGATCCCGCCGATGACCTCGACGACCACGTCGATGTCGCCGCGTTTGACGAGGGCGGTGGCATCGGTGGTGACGAGCGCGGGGTCGATGCCCTCGCGCACCTTGCCCGGACGCCGCACCGCGACCCCCGCGAGCTCGACGGGGGCCCCGATCCTGGCGGCGAGGTCGTCGGCGTGCGTCGTCATGATGCGCGCCACCTCTGAGCCGACCACTCCACAGCCCAGCAGCGCCACCTTCAGCGGACGCGTACGCATCATCCGACCTCGTTTCCTCTTACCGTCTACGGTTGGACCAGTCTCACTCACCGGACGGGAGTTTCTACCCTTCGTCCGGATCGTGAGACATCTATTTCATTTGTACGGACACGTGGGACCGGAGATCTTCCGCCCACGGCTTCTGACGTGCGCGTCCGTCGTTCTCGTCACCCGACGTCGAGACGCAGGAGGTCCTCCTCCGTCTCACGCCGGACGATCACCCGGGCGGCACCGTCCTGCACGGCGACGACGGGCGGCCGCATCACGTGGTTGTAGTTGCTGGCCATGGACCGGCAGTAAGCGCCGGTGGCCGGCACGGCGATCAGGTCACCCGGTGCCAGATCCGCCGGCAGGAACGCGTCCTTGACCACGATGTCCCCGCTCTCGCAGTGCTTGCCGACGACCCGGGTGAGCATCGGCGCGGCGTCGCTCGTCCGGGACACCAGGGCGACGCTGTACTCGGCGTCGTACAACGCGGTCCGGATGTTGTCGGACATACCGCCGTCGACGGAGACGTACGTCCGCAGCCCGTCCAGCGGCTTGACCGTGCCGACCTCGTACAGCGTGAACGCGGTGGGGCCGACGATGGCCCGCCCGGGCTCGACGGAGATCCGCGGCGTCTGCAGCCGGGCGGCCTCGCACTCCCGGCCGACGATCTCGCTGAGCGCCTTGGCGATCTCGTGCGGCTCACGAGGATCGTCGTCGCTGGTGTAGGCGATGCCGAGCCCGCCCCCGAGATCGATCTCGGGCAGCTCCACCCCGTGCTCGTCCCGGATGTCCTTCAGCAGCCCGACGACACGGTGGGCGGCGACCTCGAACCCGGACATGTCGAAGATCTGCGACCCGATGTGCGAGTGGATCCCGATCAGCTCCAGCCCGTCGAGCTGCAGCGCCCGCCGCACGGCTTCGGCGGCCTGCCCGCCGGCGAGCGGAATCCCGAACTTCTGGTCCTCGTGCGCGGTGGCGATGAACTCGTGCGTGTGCGCCTCGACGCCGACGGTGATCCGGATCTGCACCTTCTGCCGCACACCGAGGGACTGCGCGACATGGGCGACCCGCACGATCTCCTGGAAGGAGTCGAGCACGATCCGCCCGACACCGGCCTCGATGGCCCGGGTGATCTCACCGACGGACTTGTTGTTGCCGTGGAACGCGATGCGCTCGGCGGGCATCCCCGCGGACAGCGCGGTGGCCAGCTCCCCGCCGGAACACACATCCAGATTGAGCCCCTCCTCCTTCAGCCACCGCACGACGGCCCGGGACAGGAAGGCCTTCCCGGCGTAGAACACGTCGGCGTCCGGCCCGAACGCGGTGCGCCAGGCCCGCGCCCGCGCCCGGAAGTCGGCCTCGTCGAGGATGTAGGCAGGCGTCCCGAACTCCTCCGCGAGCCGGGTCGCGGTGATCCCGCCGACGGTGAGGACACCGTCGTCGTCCCGGCTGACGGTCTGGGCCCACACCTTGGGGTCGAGGGCGTTGAGGTCGGTGGGCGGCGCGGAGTAGTGCCCCTCGGGCAGGACATCGGCGTGGCGGGGCCCGGCGGGATGGGCGGAACGGCTCATGACGTGACTCTCAGACTCTCTGTCTTCTCTCCGGGACGCATCTGCTCTCGGGCGTCTCAGAGGTGTTCGGGTGCGTCGATGCCGAGCAGGGACAGGCCGCCGGCCAGCACCGTCCCGGCAGCTTCGGCAAGCGCCAGCCGGGCCCGGTGGGCGGCCGAGGGTTTCTCCTCGCCACAGGGCAGCACGCAGGGCAGAAAGGGCAGCACGGCATCAGCAACGGTGACGAGATGCCGGGCAAGCCGGTCCGGGGCACGGTGGGTGGCGGCCGCGGCGAGGATGCGGGGGTGGTCGGCTAGGGGGGTGAGGAGGGGGTGGGGGGTGAGGGGGTGGGGGGTGGGCTGGGCGTGGGCGGTGCGGTGGGAGGTGGGGGTGGGCTGGGCGTGGGCGGTGGCCCTGTGGGGGATGAGGTTGGGGTGGGGGGTGGCGTTGGTGTGGGAGACGTCTTCCACGTACGGGGCGGCGCCCGAGCGGAGGTGGGGGGCCGCGACGGGGGCCGCGACGGCACGGGGTTCGACGGGAGCGGGCTCGAGGAGGCCGGGCTCGATGAGAGCTGGCTCGGCGCGACCGGGCTCGGCGCGACCGGGCTCGACGGGAGCTGGCTCGACGCGACCGGGCTCGGCGAGAGTTGGCGCGACGGGGCCGGGCTCGGCGGCGAAGCCCAGGCGGGCGGCGTTGCGGCTGAGGGAACGGATGCGGGCGTGGGCGTACCGCACCCGGAACAGCGGATTGCTCTCCCGCTGCACGAGATGATCGGCGGTGATCCGGGGCCGGTCGTGCGGGGCGGGATGCAGCAGCGCCCACTGCGCGGCGTCGGCCCCGAGCAGAGCGGGATCCTCCGGGGCGGGTACGGGCCTCAGATTGACGGGTTCACCGTGCTCGACGGTGGCGCGCCCGCCCTGCGTCCCCACGATCCGTACGACGGCGTCGGCAACGACCTCGGCCCGCACCTCGTACGGCACCCGCAGCGCGACGACCTGCCCGGCGAGGGAGTCCCCGTGTCCGTACCGGGAACCCTGCGCACGGATCTCCCGCACCAGCCCGGTGACGGGGTCGGCGTGCTCGTCGAGGCTGATGTTGAGGAACCCGGGCCCGGTGACGACGACGTCCCGGACGCCGAGGGCGCCTGCAAGCCGGTCCCGCAGAATTTCGGCGACCCGCAGCGGCGGCTTCCCGGCCGGCCGGGCGAGCTGCAACGCGATGGTGGTGGCGAAGTCCCCGCACCCCCCGGGCCCCGGCTCGGTCACCACGGCCCGCTCGGGCACGGCGACATCCAGCTCTCCGTCATCGACAGCACGGCGCACCGCATGCAGCACGGTGCGGGAGAGCTCGGCGGGGGTCACGGGACAAGCCTAGGCGAGGAGGGGGGTGGGTACGCGAGGCGGTTATGGGTGGGGGTCTGGGGCGGTTACGGGTGGGGGCGTGAGGGCGGTGGCGCGGAGGGGGCGCCGGGTGGCGAGGAGCGATGGGGTGGCGCCGAGTGCCAGGTAGCGCCGGGTGCCGAGGGGCGCCAGGTGGCAGGGGGCGCCAGGTGCCGAGGGGCGCCGGGTGCCAGGTGGCGCCGAAGGGCGAGGGGGCGCCAGGTGATGGGGTGCCCGGTGGCGCCGGCGACCTGCAGCGTCCGAGGCACACGTCTGCGCGGACCGCCGAGGATGGCTGGGGTTGGCGGGCGTAGGTTGCCCGCCATGGGTTACCGGGCGTGGACTGCCGGGCATGAGTGCCGGTTCCGCCCCCGAGGGACGCCCGACTTGATCCACCATCGATGCCCCGGCACCACAGGCTCGGCGCCGCAGGACCGGCCCCTGACGGACATCCCGACATCCCTGCTCCCCGGCACAAGCAGAGCCGCGCTTCACCACGGAAGCCAGGGCCCTGCTCATCACCATCTGTCACCCAAAACACGGCAGTCGCCACTCCCACGGCAGTCACCGCGCCGATGCGGCCGTCAGGCGTCAGGCGTCAGGCGTCAGGCGTCAGCAACGGTCACCGATGCGGGAGACTCGGCCCCCGGGAGGCTCGGTCCCCGTCGGCTTCCCCGTCACCGCCCTCGCCCCGGTCTCCTCCACCATCGCCCCCGCGGGAGTCGCCCTCATGGCCCCCATGCCCCTCATGACTGCCATGTCCCCAGCGCCCACCTTGACTCCCATGACCTTCACGAGCCTCATGCCCGCCCTGCCCGCCATGCCCATCTTGTCCGCCGCCCCGGCGATCGATGAGGTGCTTGACGAGCCGTACGAGTTCGGACGGCTCGAAGGGCTTGGCGAGAAAGGCGTCCACGCCGACATCAAGGCCGGTCTCGACCTCATGTTGCGTGCACGCGCTGATGATGGCGAGGGGAAGGTGATGCGTTCGAGGATCGGCACGGAGGCGGGCGGCGGTGCGCAGCCCGTCCAGTCGGGGCATGACGACATCGAGGGTCACGACGTCGGGCTGCACCTCATGCACCACGTCCAGACACTCGGCACCATCGGCCGCGGTCACGACCTCGAGCCCTTCCAGCTCGAGATTGACCCTGATCAGCTGCCGGATGACCTTGTTGTCGTCCACAACAAGCACCCGGCCCGAAGCGCCTGGCACAAGTCGAGAGTAGGTCCGGCCCAGCCACCGCGTCCGGGTTTTCCCCACTTCCACCCCGTACAGGGGACCCGCACACCCCCGCGCCGGTAATCGAGTTCCTGATCACCCCTCCGGACCTGCTAGTGTTCTACCCGTCGCCGCGAGCGAACAGCTCAGCGCCCGACACGCCCCCGTAGCTCAGGGGATAGAGCAACGGCCTCCGGAGCCGTGTGCGCAGGTTCGAATCCTGCCGGGGGCACCCAACATGAGGTGCCCAAAGACCCCGTCACCAGCGGAAACGCTGGGGCCGGGGTCTTCGCGTATGTGCAGGCACATGCGGCTCGGAGCGGGCGTATGCCGGGGCCTGCGGACTATTTGTGGACAGGATCTTGGGCCATGAGCCCAGGTCAGCCGTAGCAGACGCGAAAGCCCCTGGACGACTCCAGGGGCCGAGCCGGCGCCAGCGGTGTACGGCATCCTTGCGCAGTTAGGCTGGGCACGAAGGGTGCGCCAGTGCCACAGAGGCCAGGGGCATGGATCATCGCGCCCCACTGGGCCTGCTTGTCTGTCGCTATCACCGGCGGACGCTGTAGCCCGCCTCGTCGCACGCAGTCAAAGCCCCCCGGCGAATCGACCCATCGCATGAGCTGCTCTTTCAGAACAAGCTGCCTGGGTCTGCCGAAGAACGGTTGACCTTGACTCCGGTACCTCGTCTGGGGATGCCCCAGCGGACGAGGTAGTTGCGGATCGTTGACGGGCTCACGCCGTACTTGCGGGCCAGCTCGTGGAGGGAGGCATCGGCGTATTCACGTCTCAGTTCTTCCGGGCTGACCAGTCGTTCGAGGCCGAGGCGCTGGCAACGGTCACGCCTCGAAATGCCGGCGCGCTGAAGGGCATCGCGTACCTGGTCGGGGCGCACGCTGAGTTGTTGAGCGATTTCCCTGGTCTCGTAGCGCGCGTAGAGCTGCTCAAGTTCCTGGGCGGGAAGGTCTCGCGCAGCGTTGCGCACCGGTTCCATTTTTCCGGTGATTTCCTTCTGCCCTGCCTGCGCGAGAAGAACTCGTACCTCAGACTGAGGCAAAGCATGCTTCATGGCGAGCGCAGTAACGTTCATGCCCTGACGGTGTTCATGCGCCAGCCGATGCGGCGCGACTGTGCCCTCATCACAGTGGGCGCGGGGCGGAGCGGGTTGCCGAGGACGTGGCAATGAAATCAACCGTGCGGCTGTCTCTAGGGAAACGGCGATACCATCGACGGCGATCCATGCTGGGGCCGCAGTGGTCAAAGTCATGCCCCATTCCAGGCTAACGTCTCCTTGACTTGCCACCTTGTCATCGTATGGCTTTTTGTAAAAGGTATGCCCCTCGACGGCTGAGAGATACTTGCCAGCCTTTTCTGAGTCGGCGAACCCGATGGTCTCCATGTAGGTGCGGGTATCGGCGCCGGAGATGATCAAACGCCAGCTTTCCTTAGCGGCGTAGAGACGCGTCCCGCCGCGCCCGTCAGGCATGGGATGAAGACGGGCCGAATGCCCCTTCCGCACACGTGACCTGACGCCCAGCCAGGCGAACATTCGCTGGATCCGTAGCAGCATGTCCTGGTCCGACTGGGACAACCGGATAGTAACGCCTGCAGTGCTCGGATTACCTTCAACGTGCCCGTCACAGTCAAGCAACGCTTTGAGCAGGCCCGCAAGAAACAGAGGTGAGACGCCCTCTTCGCAGAGCCGTCCCGGCTTCTTCCGCCCTGGCGCCACTCCGTAACTCAGCACCATCTCCAGGCCGGACACAGGCAGCCGATAGCGCCACTTGCCGTGCCCGGGAAGATAAGTCCATCCACTGGCGTCGGACCGGCGGGGAAAGTCTTCTGCGCACCGACTGATGTGCTGTCTGACGCCGTGGGGGCCGTGGGTGTCTCCCCACACGTTCAGGTCGGCTGTCGTACGTGTGAAGTGGCCGTCTCCGATGAGGTGCCCGACGAGATACCCGTCACGTGCATCGCCCTCGCCTAGCCAGTCTGCCAATAGCGGGATACCGAGTCCGACTCGGGTTGCGGGTTCGGCGGCGGCGACTGGTACCAGCGTGGAGGGACTGAACTTGCCCAGCGGGCGAGGCTGGCGGGCCTCAATCCCATGACGACGGCGCGCAGCCTGCGCTTCTGCTGGTCGAACGGCACCGGCAGCCAAGAGTGTGTCCGGCGAAGCCGTCAGGCACAGGCCACCCTCCAGCCGAACTTTACTCATCGGCACCAGACCAGCCGATGACACCTGGACGTCCACAAAGCCAGGGGCATCTGCACGTGCCACGGAAACCGTCTTACCTTCAAGGCGCCACAGCGGATGGGCGCCCAAAGACGTGAGCACCCAGGAACGCTCCGACAGCCAACCCGACATAACGGGCAAGTTGAGATCACCTCTCCCATTGAGAAGCATCCGGACGCACGCTGCCTACCCCACGCACACCGCTGCAGCTCTACTGAAACGCAGCTTCCCACGTACCACTGACAACCCGTCACTGCCCACCGGGCGCCACACGAGGTGCACAAGCAACTGCAGTGGTCATGGAGCAAGTGCAGAAGGCCAGGCAGAACCTTTGGGCGCTGTCACCGATCAGCTACTGCAACGGCTCAGCCCCCAGGCCCAGCTGGGAGCCTGAACCCGGGGGGCACATGAGATCACTCGTACTCGCCCAACAACTCTTCGATCTTGCGGTTGGCGATCTCCTGCCGCCCGTCGATGCACTTGGCGTAGCGGCTCAGCAGAACCTCGACGCTGTTGCCGGCACGTTGAGCCACCTCGGTTGGGTCAACCCGGGAGTTAAGCCATGTCGACAGCGCCGAGTGTCGCAGGTCGTACGGGCGAGCGGCGAGGCGGCAGCGGCCGGTGGGAGTGCCAGGGCGCGAGCCTCCTGCCACACGCGGTAGTACGTGGACGAGCCGACCACTCCCCCGCGCTCGTTCGTGAACAGCCGCCCGTCCTTCGCTGTTCCGAACGTGCCGAGGTGATTTCGGAGAATCGCCACGAGCTGCGGCGGGATCGGCACGGGCCGAACCTCCTCCGGAGCCGTGTGCACAGGTTCGAATGCGACTGGTCCACGTCGCGCTCCTCCAGCGCCTTTGTGATCTTCGCGTTGGCTGCTTTCTCGTGGCCAGCCGCTAGCATCGGCCCATGACGTCACATCAGGCAGATGCCACGTAGGTCCCCGCGCGAGGTGAGGGCCACTGTGCCCGATGGGCAAAGCGATGGTGCGGTGAACACGCTGCTCATCAGCGCGTGTCCTGGGCCGCCAGCGTGTGCTGCCGTTCACACGTACTTCTTCGTCGATGGCCTCGACGTCGTTGCGCGCAGCGATAGCAGAATGGCCGGCCTTGACCCACGCCGACTGCTGCGGCCAGGCGGACCGCTCTATCCGACGGATACGCCGTGCATGGTGGATTTGGCAATCCAGGAGCAGCCCGAGCCAGGGCCGGACGGGCTGACCATCCGGGTCCGGCTCCGGGGCGAGACGGTCATCTGGTCCGACCTGATGTACCCAGGCCTCGATGGCAGGCCCATCGAGGAGGTTCGTTTCCGCCTGGAGCAGTACCTGGGCGAGGTCGAGCGAGCATACGCGGCGTTGAAGGGCCACCCCGTTGGTCAGTAGTTCGGGACGAAGAGGTCGTGCCGGAACCGTGCCAGGTCGTACGGGAAACCACGGGGAATGGCGGGGAACCGGAGGTCCTCTCGTCAAGTCGCACCCCTGCTTCGCCGCAGGTCAGCCCGACAACCGACCTGAAAAGACCCCAGCTTCCCAAGCCGATGGCGCACCGCCGGCCTTGACCTCATCGGCCCGCCCTGATCGGCTGAGTCCATGGCCACGGACCCCAGCGAGTACGAGAAGGCGATGCCGATCGTGGCAGCCCACATGGCGAAGATCGAGCGGGAGGTCGACCGGACCCGAGCCTCGCACGCCGGGCAGCCTATGCGGCAGTCCATCAAGCGCTTGTCGAAGCGCTGTAAGACGAAGCCGCTCAGCGCGTCGTCCCGCAGGTGATCGAGGAGTTGGCGCGACAGATCTCTGAGACCCCGGCGAGCCCCCTTCCTGACATCCACACCTGACATCAACGACGGCAGACAGCAGGAGCCTTGGGCGAAACGTGGCGGCTTCACCCCGCGAGCATCTGAGGTCCCTGAGGCCAGGTGGATCGAACTCCTAAAGCGGGTATCGCAAGCCCGTATTCTGCTGAGAGCTCGGACGGTGCCGCCAGGCCAGGGGAGGCCAGACACTAGCCTTCCGTATCCGGATTCCAAACTCGCAGCTTCGTCCCACGCACCGGAGACCTGCGCAGGTACTCATCCGTGAAGTCTGTCGACTCCTTGACTGAGATGCCATCCGTAGCGACCCACCCTTGGATCAGCTCTCTTCTTGCATCTGCGACGAAGTCGTCGATGCGTGGCAGCAGTTCACTCGCCGACATGTGGGGGTTTTCCTCGATCCACTCAG
This sequence comes from Streptomyces sp. NPDC027663, assembly GCF_055566415.1. Classification (NCBI taxonomy): domain Bacteria; kingdom Bacillati; phylum Actinomycetota; class Actinomycetes; order Kitasatosporales; family Streptomycetaceae; genus Streptomyces; species Streptomyces sp. NPDC027663. The sequence continues at coordinate 109,577 of NZ_JBVHSK010000002.1, forward strand.
AGATGCGCTCCCGCCACTGCAGCGCGTACTCCGCTTGGTCTTGGAGGATGTGTCTCCACGTGACGTCTCTCATCATGGACGGAGTGTGGCATCCATGGCTGACATCTACGCGCGAAGGCAGCAATCACCCAGGACGAGAAGCCTCTGTGAGAGCCCTTCCGGGCCGTCCCTGGGCCGTCCGGGATCGCTCGGCAGTGGCCAATGAAGACCAATGACGACCACTCGGGCACGCTGAACGTGGCGCCGACCAGCAATGACCCAGCTGACCAAGATCCCCGGCAAGACCCAGGGCAGGAAGAAGTAGCGTACCGAGCGGTTGGAGCATGTCGTTCGGGTCAGGCCGTGGGCCGGCGGCGAGCGCGGAGCCAGTGGACACCCTTCGCGGCGTAGACGGCGGCCATGAGCGCGAAGTTGGCGAAGGTGAGCCAGAACGCCACTGCGAGACTCAGCAGCAGGCCGCCGAAGAGCAGCAGGGAGCCGACGACGTCCAACAGGTCAAGGCGCGCCTTGAAACGCACCGGCGAGTCGGATCCGCACAGGCGACGGATGACGGGAACGAGGCCGAGGGCCTGCATGACGGCCAGACCGAGAACGATCCAGAGACGAACCAGCCGGGTATGTCCACGGCGCGCACTGTATCGCGCCCCTCGGGACCCTCGAGTGTCTCACTGCGTGATGACGCAACAGACGAACAACGGCGGACAAGCGCGGCCGTCTGCGGATCATCAGAGCAGGTAGGAACCACAGAAGCCCGAAGACTCCGCCCCACCCCAAGTTGCTCCGGGAGGAAGACGTCGTAGCTGAAAGCCAAGCGTCTGGAAAGCGCGACGGCGACATGGCTTTCACGGCTAGGCGGAGTTCTACTGCTCACTCTGCGGGATCAGACCTGCGTGGGCCGCGCACCCGGAATCCGTACAGCGCGGGGCGTCACCCTGGACGGCTGCGAAGCGGTCAGAGCTCAGGTGCGAGCAGAGTCAGGCGAAGCAGCGCAGCGGCAGCCAGAACCGCCGGGGCTGCATACCACCACTTGCGCAGCCACTCGGCCTTGACGAATACCCACGTCAGCGCTGCCGTGATGACCGATAGGACCAAGGGAAGACCGGAGGCGAAGTTCGAATGAGCAACGGTCTCGCTGTCCCAGGGGCCGGCGGGCGTGGCCATGTACGCAAGAAAGGCGGAGTAGGTCGCGAGTAGATGCCCCAGGGTCAGGACGAGACCGCATACGGCAGAGCCGACCCTGGCGCGCACGCCCGGCTTCCGGGCTGTCGGTGCCTGGGAAGTCGAGGGGTGGGCGGAGCGGCTCACCGCAGGGCCTCCCTGGCGTCGTCCAACTTCCGGTCGAAGCCCCGACCATATGCCTGAGCGTTCGGGTCCTGGTAACAGGGGCCGCCGTTGTAGCGGGCGGCAAGCTCCTGCATCTGCTCGCGAGTCATCTGTTCTGGGGGGACATCGGCGAATCCGCTCTCCCCCCTTGAGTTCGGCCAGGTACTCCGAGGCGATGAAGATGTTCTGAGCAGGATCCTTGATCGCGTCAACGACCTGGTCCCGCGGCCCGTCCGTGAGATGGTGCGGGTCACAGCCGAGCACCTCAGCAGCACGGCGTACCTGGATGGACATGGGGCCCATCGACGTCTCGTCGGAGTCCTTGGCGAAGGGCAGGATCTTGCGGCCTTCGTACGCCAGGTCGTCCGCGACTCCGGGATCACCCATGACTTCCTGCCAGGCGATACCGGCGACCATTTCGGGCGGCAGGCCCGCGTCGTGGTCGGCAGCGTTGATGAGCTCCCTGTTTGCTGAGATGTACTCACCGCGCCCATCGTCGGAGTTCGAGGGCAGCCAGTAGTAGTTTCCGTGGCCCTTCGGCAAACCATCGACGCGCCTCTTGATCCGGTACAGCGTTTCGGTGATCAGCACGTCCTCGTCCGCGGTGGGGATGGGCATCTCGTCCACCTTGGGGCCCGAGCCCGGAAGCTGAGCACAGGGTTGTCGCTCGCCTCCCGAGCCTCAGCCTGCAGCGTCCCCAAACTCTTCAGGAATGCCCCGGATCAGCAATGGGGCTCCTGAAGTCGGGGAGGGACCGGTAGGCATCATGGGGCGTCTGCCCTGGTAAAAGCGGTTGCCTCGCCAACGGACACAGCCCGGGCGTGCCAGTCCCGCTCCAGAGCCGCTGCGTCGAATACGCTGCCAAGACGTCCAACCTGACGTCCTTGATACTGCCGCACGGCGGCGGCTCCACGCCGGCCCGAATGGCACAGGCGCCGCATGCAGGAAGGGGTGGGGCATGAGACCCCCAGGCGTGCATCTGCGGGAGATCACCGACGACAACCGGGATGCCGTCCGTGCCCTCCGCGTCAGACGCGACCAGAAGCAGTTCGTCGCCTCCGTGTCCAAGTCGCTCAAGGAGGCGACAAAGAAACCAGAGGCCAATCCTTGGTACCGCGCCGTGTACATCGGCGACGAGCCAGTCGGCTTCGTGATGCTGTCGTGGAAGCCACCGACTGGTCCTTACAAGGGGCGCCACTTCATCTGGCGCCTCCTCGTCGACAAGCGGCACCAGAGGCGAGGGGTCGGCCGAGAGACGCTCACCCAGATCGCAGCCCTGGTTCGCGCGGACGGCGCAACCGAGCTGCTGACCAGCTACGATCCCGGCGAGGGCGAACCATGGCCCTTCTACGAGAAGTTCGGGTTCGAGCCCACCGGGGAGATCGACGACGGGGAGATCGTTCTGCGGCTCGTCTTCCCCGCTCAGTGAGCTTCTTCAGCGTTGCAGCTCCAGTGTGAGGAGCGCCTTGGCGATTGACGTCATGCGGTTGGGGCTGCAGCGGGATCTGCGGAAGATCCGCCAGGACTTCAGGCGGGCGACGCCGCGTTCGACGGGTGCTCGTGCCGCGGCCAGGGCACGGTTGCGGGTCCTGTCGGTGGGAGTGAGTTCCTGGAGGGGCCTGCGCTAGATGCCGGTGGTCAGCCACGGGCCGGCGCCCTGGTAGGCGAGATCGGCCACGATCGGAACGCCCTGGCGTTCGCAGATTCGGATGATCCGGTGGGTGCGTGCGGCGGTCAGGTCGTGAGTGCGGCCCGGCAGGGCGGGCGAGAGCCGTAACAGCCGGCCACCGGGATCGGTGACGACCTGCACGTTCACGCCGTGGCGCCGGTGTTTGTGGGAGTAGTCGGCCCGGCCGTCGCCGACCCGGTCGCACTCGGCGAGGGTGCCGTCGGGTAGGACGAAGTCGGGCTCGTGCTCGCGCAGTGTCTTCAGCAGACCCGGCGCACGCGCGGCGAGCAGGTCGACGACCGCGCTGGTGTAGGCGTGGGCGGTGGACTCGCTGATTCCGAACCCGGTGGCGATCTTCGCCAGAGTGATGTGTTCGCGCAGGTACACCAGTGCCACCATCGCGCGCTGGGACGGCCGGAGCTTGCAGCGCCGGTTGCCCTCAGGGGTGACGATAAGCATGGTGACCCACTCCACGAGTGCATGCGGCAGGTCGAGTGCGGCAGGATGGATGACCAACGAGGCCCCCGAGCAACGAGATTGAGACGTCAGACATCTCGATCAACAGCCCGGGGGCCTCGCTTGTTGCGCTTCACGGCCCATCACCCGATCGGTGGCGACCTCGAAGAAGCTCACTCAGCCATGGGTCGAGGCGCACATCTTCCGGGCGTTCGCAACCTGCAGTACGCCGCGCCTGCACAACCTGCTCCACGAGCGCTTTGGCGTCAGCAGGGAAATGAGGAAGCGCCCTCCCCGGAGGGCATCCGTTCTTCAGGTCCACGAACTCCCAACACTGAGTCGGGGTCACCCCGCAAGTAACTTGGAACACAGCATTTGCTTAGTACGTAAGACACTTACCTGAATGACGAGCGATAATTTCGTACCCTTGACCGCCACCCACGTCCCGGATATCGAACTGTTGATTTGCGGCGGAATCTCGCTGCGGATAGACGACCAGGCCTTGATACTCATCAATTCGCGCCCCGATCACATCGAGCACTACTCCCAGAACTCTGGGAGTAGATGAAGACACCCAGGTGATTAGCCGAGGCCGGCGTAGGCGTGAGCAGGCCGAATGCCACGAGAAGCGCGGCCGCCAGCGAAGCTCGCAGCGTTTTCCATCTTGGGAGAGACCGGTTGTTTCCCATGTGCGTCCACTTCAAGACGTGCTGCTCACAGCCTGCCGGCCGGGCTACGACACCTGGCGGGGACTGCTCGCGCATTGCGGAGGACTCGGGCCCCGACTTCGAAGAGAAAGGCGTGTCGGCTCACTTCGCCTGACGCCGGCTGAACCGTGGAAGCGTGAGGCTGTCTCAGGCTGCACGACGCCGCCCGGCATACGCCCACGTTCCAGTGTGGCTCAAATTGAACAATCCGCATCCCGGGCGCCGCGCGTCGCCGCTGCAGGACGCCAGGCCGAGGTGGAGGAGTGCGGCTCGATCACTTCGGTGCGATACGGGTCTGACCGGCAGGCTGCGGTAGTCCGAGGCGGTGAGCCCTTCGGGCGGCGGGACCGCAGGCCAGCGCCGAGGCGGGTCAGTCCTACCGAGCCTGTCCTTGCCCACCTCGCGAAGGGGTGCTCTGCATTCTTATCGCAGAAGGAAGTGTTCGCGGTACGTCTCCGACGCTGTCGTCGACGTTGCCCGTGGACCTGCGGGAAGGCTTGTCCGGCTACATCCGGTACCGGGAACTATTCACTGTCGCCCGTACGGCGTGGCATCACCAGTCTGGTGCGTGTCTCTCTCATGAAATCCGGCTCGGACCACTCAGGGCGATGGTGGCGTAGCCGGTGGATCTGTCTGCGGGTGCGGGATCGAAGCAGCCAGCCCCAAGGGGTGAGTTCTCTCTTCATGGTCAGGAGGCACATTGCCTGCTCGGGGTCGTTGTCGTACGGGAAGTACGCCCTTCCGGACATCTCCGGGTCTGTGGCAACGGGCGGCGCGGTCCATGCTTGTTTGCGGTGTGGACCGCCGTGGCGGCGGGTCTGGCGGAACAAGTCGGCGTAGGCCTCGCCTACCACGGACGAGTCCATGGCGAGTAGGTTCTGATGCAGGTTGATCTTGGTGAAGACGTCGCTGATCTGCTTAGCCAGGGCGGCTCTGGTCTCCGGGTTTGATCCGGGGCGACATCTGATCAGATAGGGAAGATCCTCGTAGGAATGAATCACTTGGAGCGCCTCGGCGTACATGCGGCTCTTCTGCTCGCGGCGCTTGGCGTGTTGATTGATCCAGTAGCCCAATAATGCAATCAGTGCGGTGATGAGCGCTGTTAGCAGGGCAGCCGTCGACGCAGCATCCATCATCAGTGAGCGCCTGGTATCGGGCGCCTTCCCCCTCATCCGGCCGTCCGAGATTGTGATCCAGCGGTGTCGCGCAACGATACCGCGTGCAGGCGGTACGTCTTCTCTTTGGAAACCCCACGAGGTGAGGGTCGACAAGTCGTCAGCCTGTGCGTAGAGCGCGAACTGGACGGGCCGGGTGGGATGGTCGTTCATCATGGGGTCGCATTTCGACCCGGCAGGTGTAAACAGCAACGGACAGCGCGGCCGCATACGGCCGAGAACTGATGGTCGCGGCACAGAGTGATGCCGGCATTGCCTACGGAGTCGTTGCCGGATGCGGCTTCGGGCATGCGGCTGGGCCGGCCCGGCCGTCGGGCGTCGGACGAGCGGACGAGCGGACGAGCGGACGAGCGGACGAGCGGACGAGCGGCCCATCGGGCGCCACCCGCCGTGGTCCCGGTTCAGTCGCCTGTCGGCGGTGTCCACGCGGCCACCAGGTCCAGCAGGCCGGGGAAACGGGCGTTCAGGTCGGCCACCCGGACGTGGCTGCGGCGCTCCAGGCCGTACTGGCGCTGCCGGGTGATCCCGGCCTCGCGCAGTGCCCGGAAGTGGTGGGTGAGCGAGGACTTGGGACGGTCCAGGCCGAACCAGCCGCAGGTGTGGTCGAACCCCTCTGATTCCAGGAGCAGTTTGCGGACGATCCGCAGTCGCAGCGGGTCACTGAGCGCGCCCAGCACGGTCTCCAGCCGGAGGTCGGCGACAGCCGGCTCGGGCAGGGGGTCGGGCAGGCCGGGCGGTTCCGGTAGCGGGGCGGGCAAGTCGGGGGTTACTGGCTGAGGGGCGGACAGGTCGGGGGGTGCCGGAAGAGGAACGGGCCGGCTGGGAGGTACCGGTGGCGTCTGCCGGCTCGCGGTTCGCTCGGGGTCTGCGGTCCGCCCCGTCTCCTGCGTCCGCTTCATCTCCGCTGTCCGCCCCGTCTTCTGCGGCTGCTTGATCTCCGTGGTCCGCCGCGTCTCTCCGGTTCGCCGGCTCGCCTCAGGCCGCCGAGCCTCCTCGTTTCCTCGCCTGCTCAACTGCGGCTCCTTGTCCCGGACTTCCCGACACAGCAACTAGTACGAGTTCGATCGTACTACGTGTTAAGTTCGGCTCGACTCGTACAAGTACGACTCGACTCGTACTGCTACCTGGGGAGGACTGTGCCATGACGGAGACGACGGCCGCGACCGGTGTCCGTGTCCCTGACGTTCCCGTTCGCCGGGTCTGGCTCGCCGCCTGGCCCGTGACCGCGGTGTTCGTGCTGTCCAACGCGGCCACGCCGCTCTATGTGCTGTGGCAGCAGGAGATGGGGTTCGGCAGCGGCACACTGACCGTCGTATTCGCCTGCTACATCGCGGGGCTGCTCGGCTCCCTGCTGGTGTCCGGCGTCGCCTCGGACCGGCTCGGCCGCAAACCCGTGCTGCTGCCCGCGCTGGGGCTCGCACTGGTGGCCTGCCTGGTCTTCGCGACCGCCGGCGGCGTGGCCGCGCTGATCGTCGCCCGGCTGTGCACCGGCATCGCGGTCGGAGCCGTGGTCTCGGCGGGGATGGCCGCGGTGACGGACGTGGCCGGACCCGCCCGGCGCCCGCTCGCGGCTCTGCTCGCCTCCTGCGCCATGGTGTTCGGTGCGGGCGTGGGGCCGCTGCTCGCGGGCGTGCTGTCCGAGACGCTGCCCGCTCCCACAGTCACCGTGTTCGCGGTGGAGGCGGGGTTGCTGGCCACCGCCGTCGGGGTGGTCCTCCGGATGCCGGTAGGGCGTCCCGTCCGGGCCGGCAGCAACGCAGATGCCATCGCCGGTGCCGGTACCAGTGCTAGCGGCGGCGCCAGTGCCGATGGCGGTACCGGTGCCAGGGCCAGTGCCAGTGCCACTGCCGACGGCGGTACCGGCGCCAGTGCCGACGGCGGTACCGGTGCCGGGGCCAGTGCAGCCGGCGGTACCGGTGCCGGTGGCCGTGCCGGAGCCTGGGTGCGCGTGCCCGGTGTGCCGCGCGGTGCCGGGCGGCAGCTCGCCCTCGGCATCGCCGTGTTCGCGCCCGGCATCACCGCCACGTCCTTCGTGCTGTCGCTCGGCCCCTCGCTGCTGTCGGGTCTGCTGGGCACCGGGAGTCGGATCGTCTCCGGCGCGCTGGCCTTCGCCATGTTCCTCGGTGCCACGGCCGTGCAGTTCGCGGTACGACGGCTGCACCGGCGTACGGTCCTGGTCGCCGGTGCCGGCGCCACCGCCCTCGGTATGTTCGCGCTCGTCATCGCCGTACACGCCGGGTCGGTCCCGGCGCTGGCCGCCGCCGCGCTGCTGGCCGGGGCGGGGCAGGGCATGGGTCAGCTGGGCGGTCTCTCGCTGCTGAACTCGACGGTGCCGGGGGACCGGCTCGCCGAGGCCAACGCGGCCCTCAGTGTGGGCGGTTACCTTCCCGCCGGTCTTCTGCCTGTCACCGCCGGCTATCTCGGCGACGCCGTCGGGCTGACGGGGGCCACGACAGCCTTCGGCACGGCGCTGGCGGTCCTGGCCGTCGTCGGGGGTGGGCTGGCGCTGGTCGCGGGGAAGGGGTGGGTGCCGGAGGAGGCGGCGCGGTGACGTCCGCCGTGGGGTGGCAGGGGCGGGGGTGAGGCCGGCTGCCGGCGGGTTGCGGGAGTGAGGGCTGACCGTCACTCGGCCACGGGAGCGAAGACCGGCCGGCAGCCGGCCACGGGTGTTGGTGCGGGGGTGGTGGGGGGTGGTGGGGGGTGGGGGGTGGGGGCCAGGCTGTCGGTGGCGGGGCGGTCGGTGGTCGGCGTGTTCGGACGCCGCGCCCTCGAGCCGACCGCTCGCCGCACCCTCGAGCCGACCGCTCGCCGCACCCTCAGGCCGACCGTTCGCCGCACCCTCGAGCCGACCGTTCGCCGCACCCTCGAGCCGACCGTTCGCCGCGCCCTCAGGCCGACCGTTCGCCGCACCCTCAAGCCGACCGCTCGCCGCACCCTCAAGCCGACCGCTCGCCGCACCCTCGAGCCGACCGCTCGCCGCGCCCTCAGGCCGACCGCTCGCCGCACCCTCGAGCCGACCGTTCGCCGCACCCTCAGGCCGACCGCTTGCGCGACGCGGTCTTCTTCGCGGCCGTCTTCTTCGCCGCGCTCTTCGCCGTGCTCTTCGTCGAAGCCGTGCCTTTCGGCGTGGCCGTGCTCTTCGTCGCTGTGCTCTTCGCCGCCGCCTTCTTCGTCCCCTCCCCCGCCGCCGCCTTGGACGTCGACTTGCGCGCGGGTGCGGCCTTCTTCGCCGCGGCCGTCTTCTTCGTGGCGAACGTCGACTTCTTGGAACCGGTCTCCTTCGGTGCGGCCCGGCCCCGCCGCAGGTGTCTGACCTCGGCCTCGGACGCGGCCTCGGACTCGGACCCGGCCGCGGCGCCGGCGGTCTCCCGTGATTCCCGCGCCGCGCGCACGCTGTTCTCCAGCGCGGCCATCAGGTCCAGCACCTTGCCGCCGGCGGCCGGCTCGGGTGCCTCCGGTGGGGCCTCGCCGGAGGCCTTGGCCGCGATGACCTCCTCCAGTGCCTCGCGGTACTCGTCGTGCAGGTCCTCCAGGTCGACCTCGCCGAGGGTGTCCATGAGCGCGTCCGCGAGGTCGAGTTCCTTGTCGCGGATGGTGACGGAGGTGTCCGGAGCGACGCCCTCGGGAGCCCGTACCTCGTCCGGCCACAGCAGTCCGTGCATGGCGATGGCCTCGCCGACCACGCGCAGCATGCCGAGCCTTTCCCGGCCGCGCAGCGCGTATTTGGTGATGGCGACCTTGTTGCTGCGTTTGAGGGCCTCGCGCAGGAGGGTGTACGGCTTGGCCGCGGGGGCTCCGCCGGCCGCGAGGTAGTACGCGGCATCCATCTGAAGGGGATCGATCCGGTCGGCCGGCACGAAGGCCACGATCTCGATGGTGCGGGCGGTGGGGATGGGCAGGTGGGAGAGGTCCTCGTCGGTGATCGGGATGATCGAGCCGTCGGCATCCTCGTAGGCCTTGCCGATCTCGGCCTGGGTGACCTCGCGTTCCTCCAGTTCGCACACCTTGCGGTAGCGGATGCGGCCGTTGTCCTCGGTGTGGATCTGGCGGAAGGAGATGGCGTGGCTCTCCGTGGCGTTGACCAGCTTGATCGGGATGCTGACGAGACCGAAGGAGATGGCGCCGTTCCATATCGATCGCACGTGCCGCACCCTTCCTTTGCCGTTTTTTCCGCTTTGTCTGGGATTGTCATCCTATGACGCCTATCACAGAGGTGGAGGGGCGCCGGGTCGCGCTGAGCAACCTGGAGAAGGTGCTGTATCCCGAGAGCGGCTTCACCAAGGGTGAGCTGCTGCACTACTACGCGACCACCGCCGAGGCCCTGCTGCCGCATCTGCGGGATCGTGCCGTGTCCTTCCTGCGGTATCCGGACGGCCCGGACGGGCAGCTGTTCTTCGCCAAGAACGTGCCCCCGGGTACGCCCGAGTGGGTCACGACCGCCGAGGTGCCGCGCTCGTCGGCGGACAGTCCGGCCCGGATGGTGGTGGTGCAGGATCTGCCGAGCCTGGTGTGGGCGGCGAATCTGGTCACCGAGTTCCATACGCACCAGTGGCGGGTGCAGAGCCCCGAGGAGGCCGACCGGCTGGTGTTCGACCTCGATCCGGGTCCACCGGCGGACGTCGTGCACTGCTGCGAGGTCGCCCTGTGGCTGCGGGAGCGGCTTGCGGCGGACGGGATCGAGGCGTACCCGAAGACGGCCGGGTCGAAGGGGCTGCATCTGCTGGCGGCGGTGCACGGCAGTTCGTCCGAACGTACGTCCGAGTATGCGAAGGCGCTCGCGGTGGAGGCCGAGCGGGCGATGCCCCGGCTGGTGGTGCACCGGATGACGAAGAGCCTCAGGCCCGGGAAGGTGTTCGTCGACTGGAGCCAGAACGCGGCCCGCAAGACCACGGCCACCCCGTACACGCTCCGCGCGCGCCGGGCGCCGCTGGTTTCCGCGCCGGTGACCTGGGAGGAGGTCGCCGACTGCCGGAGCCCCGGGCAGCTGGCGTTCCAGGCCGAGGACATCGCCCCGCGCCTGCAGGACCACGGGGATCTGCTGGCCCCGTTGCTGGACCCGGGGTCGGCGGCTCCGCTGCCGTGACCTCGGGCCACCCGCACCACGGCTCCCCTTGACCTCGGACCGCCCCCGCCCCGGCTGCCGCGACCGTGTCGGCGCCCCCCGCCCGGTCCGGTTCCGCCAGCCCCTCCCCCACGTGTCCCGGCCCGGTTCCGCTAGCCCTCCCCCGCGCGTCCCGGCCCGGTTCCGCTAGACCCTCCCCCACGTGTTCCGGTCCCGCGCCATCCCGTGCAGTGCCTCCACGTCGGCCGGCTTGAGCACACCGCCCAGCCGGGCCAGCGCCGTCAGCTCGGTGTCCTGCAGGATCCGTACGCCGCGCGGTTCCGCGGTCACGGTCACCTCGGCCGGGCCGGCCAGCGCCAGCACCGGGCCGACCTCGGCGGTCAGTGCGTAGGAGGCACGGTCGGCGTCGGCGCGCAGCCGGCGCAGCAGTGGCTCGGCCTCGCGGCGGCCCACGGTGACCATGGGGTCGGCGACCAGGACCCGGGATTTACGGACGTACAGGGCGTGCACGGCGAACAGGCCGCCGGGGCCGATCACCAGGTGGTGGATGCGGGCGCCGCCGGGCAGCGGGACGGAGTGCAGGGTGTGCCAGCCGGCGCCCTCCAGGCCGTCCAGCACCCGGCCGACGGTCTGCTCGGCGGTCAGGGCGCGGCGGCGCGGGTCGGGGCGCAGCCGGTGGGCGGGGCCGGGGTCGCGGTCGAGGGCGACGAGCAGGGCCTCGCCGGGGCGGTTGGGGGCGAGGTCGTCGTCCGGGTGCAGGGTCAGCCGGGCGAGTTCCGCCGGGGTCGGGACCGGGGGCGGGCCCACGGTGACCGGGCCGGTCAGGAAGGGTTGGAGGGCGTGCAGCACCGCGTCCCTGCCGTCCTCGCCGAGCAGGTTGACCCGGCCTGTCTCACGGTCGTACCAGGCGACATTGCTTCCGTCCTCGCGGCAGACGTACAGCCGCTCCCGGCCGTGCCGGAAGGCCGGCACCACGCGCAGTCCGCTCATGCGCCATCACCCCTCGACCATGGGAACAGGCGGGGTGCTGTCGGGGCAAGACCGGTTACCTTTGATGACGGCCCTGCGAGGGGGAGTTGGGGAGGCGCCGGTGCGGACCCGCGGAAAGCAGCCCGAGGTACCGGCTCCGGAGAGCCCGTGGAACGAGATCGTGCCCGGTCTGTGGATGGGCGGTCATGAGTTCCGGGGCCGTTCCGGGCGGCTGGAGGTCGCCGTCGTACGTGACGAGTTCGATCTGGTGCAGTCCCTGCTGCGGCTGCCGGGGTACGGGCCGGACGCGGGCGTGGAGCACCATGTGTGGCCCGTACCGGACGGCCCGCTGGACGGGACGCAGCTGGCGGGGGTGATCCGGCTGGCGCGGGCGGCGGACGAGGCGCTGGATGCCGGCCGCCGGGTGCTCGTGCGCTGCTACCACGGGTACAACCGCTCGGGGCTGGTGATCGCGCACGCCCTGGTCCGGCGGGGTGAGTCGGCGGAGGGGGCGATCCGGCTGATCAGGGCCCGGCGCTCGGCGTGGGCGCTGCACAACGAACTGTTCGTGGAGTATCTGCGGGCGGGCCTGTCGACCGTGCGGCTGCTGGAGGAGCTGGCCGAGTAGCCTCTGTCGCAGCACCGGGCCCGGTACGCAAAGCAGACTTACCTCAGATTCTGGGCTTACCCCAGGATCCGGACTTGGCTCAGATTCTGGATCTACCTCAGGATTTGGGCTTACCTCAGAAATATGATCACACTTCCCCGCGAACTCACGATTAAGGTGTACGGGGCCCGCCCGACCCCGACCCCAGGAGCACCGTGCCTGCCCGTCGCCCCGTGCGCACCGCCCTCGCCGTGGCCGCCGTCGCCCTCTCGGCGGCGACGCTGGCGGCCTGCGGCGACACCGGCGCGCTGCTCAGCGCCGGGCCGACCCAGACCGCCGTGAGCCCGGCGAAGCTGTGGCCGGACCTGCGTCCGGCGTCCAGTCCGGCCTTCCCGTACGCCGTGTCGACCAGGGAGACCGTGAAGGGGATCACGGTTCCCGGCGACGACCTGCGGAAGGTGGACCCGGTGGACGTCGTCGAGGCGGAGCTGAAGGCGCACCCGGACGAGTACGGGGCCAAGGGGGCGTACCACGGGACCGCGGGCCGGATGCGGGAGTGCGGTCCGGACGGGGGCGGGACCCGGTGTCCGCTGCTGAAGCCGTACTACCGGGACCTCACGGGGGACGGCCGGGCGGACCTCACGCTCGGCTTCCGGCTGTACCCGACGAATCAGACGGCGGTGCGGGTCTACACGGTCGAGCGGCACAGGCTGGTGCAGGTGCTGGCCGACAACGACGCGATCATCGGGGTGGAGCTGGCGGGCCGGGCGCTGATCGAACGGTCGCCGGCCGACATCTCCGGCTACGAGTACCGCACCACCTGGGTGTGGGATCCCGGTCAGCGCGCGATGGTGTTCTCGCGCGACGAGTACCTGCACGTCGGCGACGGCCGGACCGGCAGGAAGTCCTCCCCGTCGGCCACGTCCTCCGAGAGCCCGTGATGAGGCTCGCGCTGCCGCCCTGGGCCGGCGCCCTCGCCGTCAAGGCCGCCGCGTTCATCACGGTGATGTGCTGTGCGCTGGCGGCGCTGCTGGGCGTGCTCGTGCACGTCTCGGTGACCGACCAGACCGTCGGCCAGGCCCGTGACCTGGCCCTGTCCCGGCTCGAGGACGCCACCGAGGCGTACGAGGCCGGGGACACCCTGCCGCCGGGCGCCGGGGTGGACCCCGCGGGCCTGCCGGCGCCGCTGCGGGCGCTGGCGGTGGCCGGGCAGCGCGGCACGACGGTCGCCACGCACCGGGGGCGTCCGGCCATGTGGGCGGCGGGCCCGGTGGCCGGGCACCGGGCGCTCGCCGTGGAGGTCGACTACTCGCAGCAGTCCGGCACCATCGCCGGTCTCGACCAGTCGATCCTGTGGTCGTCGGGGCTCGCGATCGGGGCGACCGTGCTGGTCGGCGCGTTCGCGGTGACCCGGGTGACGCGGCGGCTGCACGGCACCGCGCGGGTGGCCCGCCGGATCAGCGCGGGCGACCTGGACGCCCGGGTGAACGACCCGCGCACGAAGGACCCGACCCGCCCGCAGGACGAGGTCGCCGCGGTGGCCGTCGCGCTGGACACGATGGCCGCCACGCTGCAGAGCAAGCTGCTGAGCGAGCAGCGGTTCACCGCGGACGTCGCGCACGAGCTGCGCACTCCGCTGACCGGGCTGCACGCGGCGGCCGAGCTGCTGCCGCCGGGCCGGCCGACGGAGCTGGTGCGGGACCGGGTGGCGGCGCTGCGCACGCTCACCGAGGACCTGCTGGAGATCTCCCGGCTGGACACCGGGCGGGAGAAGCTGGAGGCCGACACCGAGGAGCTGGGTGCGCTGGCCGCGCGGGTGGTGCGGGCGTCCGGCACGGAGACCGGGGTGCGGATCCTGCGGGACACGCGGGTGGAGACCGACCGGCGGCGGCTGGAGCGGGTGCTGGGGAACCTGGTGGCCAACGCGCACAAGCACGGGGCACCTCCGGTGGTGTTGACCGTGGACGGACCTGTGGTGACCGTCCGGGATCACGGGGGCGGGTATCCGGAGTACCTCATCGCGCACGGGCCGCAGCGGTTCCGTACGGAGGGCGGGGCCACGGGGCACGGGCTCGGGTTGACCATCGCGCTGGGGCAGGCGGAGGTGCTGGGGGCGCGGCTTTCGTTCGCCAACGCGGTGGGCGGGGGCGCGGTTGCGACGTTGACGTTGCCCGTGGCCGAGTAGCGCCCGGGGCCACGGGTGGTGTGCGGGCTCCCCGTCGTGTGTGGCTGAGCGCGCGGTTCCCCGCGCCCGCCGGGGGCGCGCCCGGCCTACGAACATCGGACACGAGACGCCCTGTTTGGGTAGGTTCCGGGCATGACGAAGGCCGGAACCACCCTGGCGGCGGCCCCTGCTCCCGCGCGCGCCGTACGCCTCCCCCGGCGCCGGGGCATCGAACTCTCCCTGCTCGTGCTGGCCGTCCTGCTGTCCGTGTACGGCTACTGCGCGGTGGGGCTGGCCCGGACCGGCACCGTCCCGCCGGGCGCCGTCGGTTACGGTGCCGGCCTCGGTGTGCTGGCGCTGTTCGCCCACATCGCGGTCCGGATCCGGGCGCCGTACGCCGATCCGCTGCCGCTGCCCATCGGGGTGCTGCTCAACGGGCTCGGGCTGGTGCTGATCTACCGGCTGGACCTGGAGACGCCGGGCGACCGGGCGGCCCCCGCCCAGCTGGTGTGGTCGACCCTCGGCGTGGGTCTGTTCATCGGGGTCGTGCTGGTGCTGCGCGACCACCGGGTGCTCCAGCGGTACTCGTACGTGTGCGTGGTGGCCGCTCTCGTCCTGCTGTTGCTGCCGATCCTGTTCCCGGCGGTCAACGGTGCCCGGATCTGGATCCGGGTCGCCGGATTCTCCATCCAGCCGGGCGAGTTCGCGAAGGTGCTGCTCGCCGTCTTCTTCGCCGCCTATCTGGCCGCCAACCGCAGCGCGCTCGCCTACACCGGCCGGCGGCTGTGGCGGCTGCAGTTTCCGACCGGGCGGGTGCTCGGGCCGATCCTGACGATCTGGCTGCTGAGCGTGGGTGTGCTCGTGCTGGAGCGGGACCTCGGGACCTCGCTGCTGTTCTTCGGGCTGTTCGTGGTGCTGTTGTACGTGGCGACGGGGCGCACCGGCTGGATCGCGGTCGGGCTGGTCCTCGCCGTGCTCGGCGCCTACGCCGTCGGGCGGTTGGAGCCGCATGTGGGCGGGCGGATCGAGGACTGGCTGCACCCGTTCGCCACCATCGAGGCCGGGCTCGGCCCCAACCAGCTGTCCCAGTCGCTGTTCGCGTTCGCCGCCGGCGGGGTCCTCGGCACCGGGCTCGGTCTCGGCCACTCGGTGCTGATCGGCTTCGCCGCCAAGTCGGACTTCATCCTGGCGACGGCCGGGGAGGAGCTGGGCCTCGCGGGCCTCGCGGCGATCGTGCTGCTGTACGCCCTGCTGGTGGAGCGCGGCTACCGGGCGGGCCTCGCACTTCGGGAGCCGTTCGGCCGGCTCCTGGCGGTCGGGCTGGCCTCGATCGTGGCGCTGCAGGTCTTCGTGATCGCGGGCGGGGTCACCGGCCTGATCCCGCTGACCGGCATGGCGATGCCGTTCCTCGCCCAGGGCGGCTCCTCGGTGGTCACCAACTGGGCGATCGTGGCGCTGCTGATCCGGGTCAGCGACTCGGCACGCAGCCAGTACGACGGCCGGGTGGCACCGTGACCGGGTACGACGGCCGGGAGGCACCATGACCGGGTGTGAGGGCCGGAAGGCCGTGCCCGAGTACGACGGCCCGGAAGGCACCGTGACCGGGTACGACGGCCGGGAGGCCGTGACCGAGTACGGCGGCCTGGCCGACGGCGGACGGCCGATGGCCGGGTACATCCGGCACGCCTGCGTCTTCTGTGCGCTGCTGCTGGCCGCCCTGCTGGTCAACGCGACGCGCGTGCAGGTCGTCCAGTCGCGCGAGTACGACACCAACCCGGCCAACCGCCGCCCCTCGATCGCCCGTTACCAGCAGCCACGCGGCAACATCCTGGTCGGCGGCGAGCCGGTCACCGGGGCCGTGGACACCGGCGAACAGCTGCGTTACGAACGCACTTATGTGAACGGCCCGTTGTACGCGCCGGTGACCGGCTTCGCCTCGCAGAGGTACGGCACCACGTTCCTGGAGCACTCCGAGGACGGGGTGCTTGCCGGCACCGATCCGATGCTGTCGCCGCTGCCGCTGTGGAACGACGTGACGCGCACGCAGAATCGGGGCGGGGACGTCGTCACGACCCTGAACCGGCAGGCGCAGGAGGCCGCCTACCGGGGGCTCGCCGGACGCAAGGGCGCGGTGGCCGCGGTCGAGCCGGCCACGGGCCGGGTGCTGGCGCTCGTGACCAGCCCGTCGTACGACCCCGCCGAACTGTCCGGCAACAGTGAGGCGGTGGAGTCGGCGTGGGCCCGGCTCAACCACGACCCGGAGAAGCCGATGCTCAACCGGGCGGTGCGGCAGACCTATCCGCCGGGGTCGACGTTCAAGGTGGTGACGGCGGCGGCGGCACTGGACGCGGGCGTGGTCACGGACCTGGACGAGCGCACCGACTCCCCCGACCCCTACCGGCTGCCCGGCACCACCACCCGGCTGACCAACGAGGGCGACGGCTGCGCGAACGCCTCGGTGCGGGACGCCTTCGAGTGGTCCTGCAACACGGTCTTCGCCAAGCTGGGCGTGGACGTGGGGGTGCGGGACATGGCGGGCACGGCGCAGGCGTTCGGATTCAACGACACCGGTCTGCGCATCCCGTTCTCCGTGTCGCCGAGCACCTTCGACACGCGGGTGGACAAGGCGCAGCTGGCGCTGTCCTCGATCGGCCAGTACAACACGCGGGCCACCCCGCTGCAGATGGCGATGGTCGCCGCGGCGGTGGCGGACGGGGGCCGGCTGCGTACGCCGTACCTGGTGGAGCAGACCACCCGGCACGGCGGTGAGACGGTCGCCGGCAGCGGGGTCCGGCCGGGACGGCAGGTGATGCGGCCGTCGACGGCGTCCCGGCTGAAGGAGCTGATGGCCGGCGTGGTGCGCGAGGGCACCGGCACCCGGGCCGGCATCCCCGGCGCGCTGGTCGGCGGCAAGACCGGCACGGCCCAGCACGGCGTCGGCAACACCGGCGTGCCGTACGCCTGGTTCGTCTCCTGGGCCCAGAGGAAGGACGCCCTGGAGCCGCAGGTGGCCGTCGCGGTGGTGGTGGAGGACGCCTCGGCCGACCGGGGTGAGATCAGCGGCGGCGGGGACGCGGCACCGATCGCGAAGGAGGTGATGCGGGCGGTTCTCGGTGTGTGAACCGCCCGCAGGGGGACGCGTGCGGCGGCCGGGCGGTCAGCCGACCGGCTGGAGCATCTCGGAGCGGATCTGGAGGGTGCTCCGGGCGGCCTTCTCCAGGTCGATGCCGGCGGCGCCCTTCGTGGAGCGGTCGACCTCGCCGACGATGGCGGCCGTGTTGCCGTCGGCCCAGGAGCAGACGGGGTAGGTCACGGTCACCAGGGAGGCCTTCTGGGTGAGGACCTGGCAGGTGACGGTGGTGTCCGCGCCGGAGGGGGTGACGTCCTTCGCGGGCTGCTCGACCGTCACGCCGTCGGCCTCGGCGGCACCCTTGAGCATGTTGCGACGGACGGAGGCCTCGTTCTTGAACCGGCCGTACATGCCGGACACGAGCAGCATGCTCTGTGAGCCGCCGCCGTCGGGGCTGTAGCGGCCGACGACGGCGTGTATGTCCTTGGCGTCCCAGGCGCCGTCCGCCTCCTTCTCGATCTTCTTGCCCTCGGTCTCGGAGGCGTCGTCGGTGAGCGTGTACTTCTCGTCGAGCAGGCTGTGCGGCAGGGTGAGCTTGTTCTTCGCCTCGGGGAAGCCGCTCTCGGCGACCATCCCGAGCAGCACGAGGCCCACGACGGCGAGCGTGACGACACCGCCCACGATCCCGAGCACCAGCCCGACCCGCCGCTTCTTCGGCGGCGGGGCCATGGGCGGCATGCCATAGGCCGGGTACGGCTGCTGGGGGTAGGGCGTCTGCGGCGGGTACGGCTGTGCCGGGTACGGCTGCTGCGGGACCTGTGGCGAGCCGTACGGCCCCGGGGTCTGCGGGGGCTGCTGGCCGTACGGGGGCTGCGGCTGGTTCGGGTACTGCGGCGGAGGCATGGACACGCCAGCACGCTACTGCACCCGGGTGAACGCACGGACCGCGCCCCGGGCCGGCCGGGATCTCCGTCCGGTCAGTCCTGCGCCGACCCCGACTCGATCGCCGCCTCCACCTCGGCCACCCGCTCCCGTTCCTCGGCGGCGAAGCGCTCGGCGTCCAGTTGCTCCGCCAGTTCCTCGTCCTGGGCCATCAGCAGGTCCAGGCTGGAGTCGCCCATCTCGAAGACGCCCATGTCCACATAGGCCTGCTGGAGCCGCTTGCCCCACAGGCCTATGTCCTTGACGCACGGGACGATGCGGCTGAACAGCAGTTTCCGGAACAGGGCGAGGAACTCGGACCGCTCGCTCAGCGCCTCCGCCTCGGCCCTCGGGATGCCGAAGTTCTCCAGCACCTCCACGCCGCGCAGCCGGTCGCGCATCAGATAGCAGCCCTCGATGACGAACTCCTCGCGCTCGCGCAGTTCGGCGTCGGTGAGCTGCCGGTAGTAGTCGCGCAGCGCCATCCGGCCGAAGGCGACGTGCCGGGCCTCGTCCTGCATGACGTACGTGAGGATCTGCTTGGGCAGCGGCTTGTCCGTGGTGTCCCGGATCATGCCGAACGCGGCCAGCGCCAGGCCCTCGATCAGCACCTGCATCCCGAGGTAGGGCATGTCCCAGCGGCTGTCGCGCAGGGTGTCGCCGAGCAGCGACTGGAGGTTGTCGTTGATCGGGTAGACGAGGCCCATCTTCTCGTGCAGGAAACGGCTGTAGATCTCGGCGTGCCGGGCCTCGTCCATGACCTGGGTCGCGGAGTAGAACTTGGCGTCCAGGTCCGGCACCGACTCCACGATCCGGGCGGCGCAGATCATCGCGCCCTGCTCGCCGTGCAGGAACTGGCTGAACTGCCAGGAGGCGTAGTGCCGGCGCAGTTCGCCCTTGTCCTTCGCGGAGAGTTTGGCCCAGTACTTGGTGCCGTACAGGGACATGGCCTCCTCGGGCGTGCCGAGGGCGTCGTACGGGTCGACCTCCAGGTCCCAGTCGATGCGCGTGTTCCCGTCCCACTGCTTGTCCTTGCCCTTCTGGTACAGGGCGAGCAGGCGGTCGCGTCCGTCGTCGTACTCCCAGCTGAAGCGGGCCGCGCCGGCGGCGGGCACCTGCCAGGGGGAGTCCTGGGGGTCGTTGGCGTAGAGGTCCTGGGTCGGCATACCCCGCAGGCTCACACGTAGACGCCGAGTCAACAAGTCATGCCCGAGGGATTGACGACCTTGCTGACAGGCAGTCTCATAAGAGGAGGACGACTACCACCGGGTAACGAGGTGAGGGAGCCATGACGACCCTGACGGAAGCGGACGCGCTGGACGGGCTGCGCGACGCGCTCGGCCTGCTCAAGGACCGGGAACAGGTGGCCGAACGGCTGCTCGCCTCTTCCGCCAAGCACTCCTTCGACCCGGACAAGGAGCTGGACTGGGACGCGCCCTTCGAGGAGGGCAAGTGGTTCTGGCCGCCGGAGCTGGTCTCGCTGTACGGCACCTCGATGTGGAAGCGGATGAGCGAGGAACAGCGCATCCTGCTCTCCCAGCACGAGGCCGCGGCGCTGGCCTCGCTCGGCATCTGGTTCGAGATCATCCTCATGCAGCTGCTCGTCCGGCACATCTACGACAAGGCGGCGACGAGCGCGCACGTGCGGTACGCGCTCACCGAGATCGAGGACGAGTGCCGGCACTCCAAGATGTTCGCCCGGCTGATCTCGCACGGCGGCACGCCCTGGTACCCGGTGAGCCGCGCCCACCTGAACCTGGGCCGCCTGTTCAAGACGATCTCGACCACGCCCGGCTCCTTCACCGCCACCCTGCTGGGCGAGGAGGTCCTGGACTGGATGCAGCGGCTGACCTTCCCCGACGAGCGGGTCCAGCCGCTGATCCGAGGGGTCACGCGGATCCACGTGGTGGAGGAGGCACGGCACGTCCGGTACGCCCGCGAGGAGCTGCGCCGCCAGATGGTGACCGCCCCGAAGTGGTCCCAGGAGTTCACCCGGGTCACCTCCGGGGAGTTCGCCCGGATCTTCTCGGTCGCTTTCGTGAACCCCGAGGTGTACACCAATGTCGGGCTCGACCAGCGGGAGGCCATGGCGCAGGTGAAGGCGAGCGGGCACCGGCGGGAGGTCATGCAGACGGGCGCCAAGCGGCTGACCGACTTCCTGGACGACATCGGCGTGCTGCGGGGTGTCGGCCGGCGGCTGTGGAGGTCGTCGGGGCTGCTGGCCTGATGCAGGCTGCGGGCGGCGGTGGGTTGCCCGCGCGGTGCCCCGCGCCCCTCGAGGCCGGCCCGCGTGCCTGCCCGGAGGGGCGCGGGGAACCGCTCGCCCGGCCACGGCGAAGCCGCAGCCGCAGCCGCCCACCGCTCTGCACGCCGGACGGCGATTAGGCTGACGCGCATGACCCCGTCGGCCACGCCCGCATACCGTCGGCTGAGCGTCGAGGAGCGGCGAAGTCAGCTTCTCGACGCCGCCTTGAGTCTCTTCGCGCACCGTGCGCCCGAGGACGTCTCGCTGGACGACGTGGCGGAGGCGGCCGGGGTGTCCCGGCCGCTGGTGTACCGGTACTTCCCGGGCGGCAAGCAGCAGTTGTACGAGGCCGCGCTGCGGTCGGCCGCCGAAGCGCTGCAGCAGTGCTTCGACGAGCCTCGCGAGGGCCCGCTGCTGCCTCGCCTGTCCCACGTCCTGGAGCGCTACCTGGCCTTCGTGGACGAGCACGGCACCGGGTTCAGCGCGCTGCTCCAGGGCGGCAGCGTGGTGGAGACCTCCCGTACCACCGCCATCGTGGACGGGGTGCGCCGGTCCGCCGCCGAGCAGATCTACCGGCATCTCGGCATCGCCGAGCCCGGCCCCCGGCTGCGCCTGACCGTCCGGACGTGGATCACGGCCGTGGAGGCGGCTTCGCTCATCTGGCTGGACGAGGGCAAACAGCCGCCGGTCGAGGAGTTGCGCGAGTGGCTGGTGGAGCAGTTCGTGGCCGTCCTCACGGTCACCGCGGGCCGCGACCCGCAGACCGCCGCCCTCGTCGGCACGCTCGCCGGGGATGGCCGAGACTGAACATGTGAAGAGCCAGGACACCCCGTTCGAGGGCGGGCCCATGGACGGGCACGTACTGCCCGTCCTGTGCGGTGCCACCGGACACCCCCCGAAGACGTACCGCATCCCCGTCCCCGACCCGGACGGCGGTCCGCCCACGATGCTGGTGTACCGCAGGGTGCCGCGCGGGCACAGCAGGAGGCTGGGGCTGATCCAGGGCTGGAAGTACCGGTACGACCCCGACGACCGGTCCGGCGGCCGGCTCAGGTGGCCCTGGTCCAAGCCCGACATCTCGCCGCCCGGCAAGCCGGATGACTCGAACGGGTGAAAGCGCTGCGCCGAACCGCGCACGCATGCTCCACGACCGACGTCGACACGTCTGATTATCAGGTTGCGACCGGAGGCGGAGAGTCCGCCTGCCTCGCACCGGAGGTGATGACGTGTCAGGAAGGTTTCTGCGCCTGGCCTGTACGGCCGCGGTGGCGGCCCAGGCCGTCTTCGCGCCCGTACCCGCCGCGGCTGCACCGGACCCACAGCGGTCCGTCGCCCAGCTGCTGACGGACCTTCAGCAGCTGTACCGCCAGACCGAACAGGCCACCGAGACCTACAACGCCACCACGCAAGAGCTGAAGCGGCAGCAGGCCGAGGTGGACCGGCTCGACGGTGAACTGGCCCGCGCCCGGCTCACCCTCCAGGCCGGCCGCACCGACGCCGGCCGGCTGGCCCGGCAGCAGTACCAGAACAGCGGCGGCCTCGGCCCCTACGTCCGCCTGCTCCTCGCCCCCGACCCGCAGCACGCACTGGACGAGGGCCACGTCATCGGCGAACTGGCGCGGGAACACGCCCGGACCGTGGCCCGCCTGGCCGCCACGGAGAAGCGGAAGGACGCCCTGGCCCGGGAGGCCCGCAAGGCTCTCGACACCCGGCAGAGCCTGGCCGGCCGGCAGCGCAAACAGCGCGACGACGTCCACGGCCGGCTGGCCGCCGTGGAGCGCCTGCTGGCCACGCTCACGGCGGACCAGCTCGCGGCCGTGGCCCGGCTGGAACAGCAGGGGGTCACCGCGGCGCAGCAGCGCCTGACCACCGCGGGCGCCCTGCCCGCCGACCGTCCCGCCTCACCGGCGGGCGACCGCGCCGTCCGCTACGCCATGGACCAACTGGGCAAGCCGTACGCGTGGGGCAAGGAGGGCCCGGACGCGTACGACTGCTCGGG
Source organism: Streptomyces sp. NPDC027663 (assembly GCF_055566415.1). NCBI lineage: Bacteria > Bacillati > Actinomycetota > Actinomycetes > Kitasatosporales > Streptomycetaceae > Streptomyces > Streptomyces sp. NPDC027663. The sequence goes on from NZ_JBVHSK010000002.1 coordinate 131,944, forward strand.
CCTGACCTCGCAGGCGTGGTCCCACGCGGGGACACCGATCCCGCGGACCAGCCAGGAGCAGTGGGAGCGGCTGCCGAAGGTCCCGCTCAACCGGCTCCGGCCGGGCGACCTGGTGGTGTACTTCCCCGAGGCGACGCATGTGGCGATGTACGTCGGGGGCGGGAACGTCGTGCAGGCGCCGAGACCGGGCGAGAAGGTGACGGTGTCACCGATCGCCAGCTACCCGGTACTCGGCGCCGTGCGTCCGGACGGTTCCCCGGTGTGAACTAGCTCTTGCAGAATTCCTTCCGGGCATCGGCCGCGCCGTCCCTGAATCCCTGCTTCCAGTTCTCGTCCGGGGCCGCGGCGGTCCTGGGCTCCTGCGCGTTGCAGTCCTTCTTCGTGTCGTCGAAGCCCCTCTTGTAGCCCTCCGCGTACTGCTCCTCGGCGTTCTTCTTCTCGCCCTCTTCGGCCGTGCCGCACTTGACCTCGGGGCCACCGATCTGCTGGGCGCTGACGGTGCCGCTGGCGTCGGTGACCATCAGGGAGAAGCTTCCGCTGGCGTCCGCCTTCACGGTGCCCTCGGCGCCGCTGCCGGATTCGAGGGCAACAGCCTTGTTCGGCTTAAAGTCCTTGCCGCTGACCTGCAGATTCTTCGGATTCTCGGTGTTCCTGACACCGCAGGTGGGCGCTGCCGCCGCGGCTGACGCGGTGGTCAGAGCCACCGATCCGAAGGCCAGCGACGACACCACCAGAGGTGCCACGACCGACAGACGCACCCGTCGACCATTCATGGGAAAACTCCTAGTGGCTCGTCCCCCCTTCAACCCCTGTTCCTCAGCGTCTCAACGCCACTGGAGGGTGTCAAAAGGGGGACGAACACACGTCAAAGAGTCAATCGTTCAACGACCGGGAACGCCGGAACGACGACCTTAGACGCGGGAGTCAGGCCCCGGTGACCGACGCCAGGTAGGCGGACGTCTTCTCGGGCTCGTAGAAGAAGTCCTCGAAGTCGGACGGGTCGTCGAAGGCATTGGCGAAACGGTTCGCCACCGGCTGGAGTTGGCCGGCCGCGCCGATGAGGTTCAGCACGTGCTCCGGCGGCGGTGCCAGCATCGCGTTCGTCCACTTGGTGACGTGCTGCGCGGTGGCCCAGTACCGGTCGAAGGTGGCCTGCATCCACTCCTCGTCGAACGGCTGGTCACCCCGCTCCAGGATCGAACCGAGATACGCGGCCGCACACTTGGACGCCGAGTTGGAGCCCTGGCCGGTGATCGGGTCGTTGGTGACGACCACGTCGGCCACGCCCAGCACCAGGCCGCCGCCGGGCAGCCGGCCGATGGGATTGCGGACGGTCGGGGCGTAACGGCCGGACAGGGTGCCGCCGGCGTCGGTGAGTTCGGCCTTCGTGGCCCGCGCGTACTCCCAGGGCGTGAACTTCTCCATGAGTTCCAGGGTCAGGGAGAGGTGCTCCGCCGGGTCCTTGACACCGTTGAAGACGTCGAGCGGGCCGCCGGGTATGCCCTCCCAGAACAGGATGTCGGCACGGCCGGACGTGGTCAGCGTCGGCATGATGAACAGCTCGCCGACACCGGGGACCAGGTTGCAGCGGACCGCGTCGAAGTCCGGGTGCTCCGGGCGCGGGCCGAGACCGTGGACGTACGCCACCGCCAGCGCGCGCTGCGGCTCGCTGTACGGGGAGCGCTCCGGGTCGCGGGCGAACATCGACACCAGCTCGCCCTTGCCGGCCGCGACCAGGACCAGGTCGTAGGCGCGCGAGAAGTAGTCGAGGTCGCCGACAGCCGCGCCGTGGATGACCAGCTGGCCGCCGCGCTGCGCGAAGGTCTCCATCCAGCCGGCCATCTTCACCCGCTGGTCGACCGACTGCGCGTACCCGTCGAGCCTGCCCACCCAGTCGATCGCCCGTTGGGTGGGGCCCGGGTCGTGCGAGCCGGGGGCCGCGACCGAGACGCCGAGCCCTTCGATCTTCGGGGCCTGGGACTCCCAGAAGTTCAGCTGGAGATCGCGCTCGTACTGCAGGGCCGTGTCGAACATGCACTGCGTCGACATGACCCGGCCGGAGCGGATCTCGTCCGCGGTCCGGTTCGACATCAAGGTGACCTCGTAGCCGTGCGACTGCAGGCCGAGGGCGAGCTGGAGACCGGACTGGCCGGCCCCTACGACGAGTATCTTCCGCATGCGGGTGGTGGCTCCTAACAGGGACTACTCGGGGGTTTCGGCCAGCGCGTGGCCCACCAGGGCCAGGAGGGTCTCGATCACCGAGATCCGGCGCCGCGCGTCCATGATCATGACAGGGACGTGCACGGGGATCGTGAGCGCCTCCCGTACGTCCTCCGGCTCGAACAGTTCGCTGCCGTCGAAGTGGTTGACCGCGACGACGTACGGCAGCCCGCAGCTCTCGAAGTAGTCCAGCGCCGGGAAGCAGTCCTTCAGGCGGCGGGTGTCGGCCAGCACGACGGCGCCGATCGCGCCGCGCACGAGGTCGTCCCACATGAACCAGAACCGCTGCTGGCCCGGCGTGCCGAACAGGTAGAGCACCAGGTCGTCGTCGAGCGTGATGCGGCCGAAGTCCATGGCCACGGTGGTGGTGAGCTTGCCCGGGGTGGCCGACAGATCGTCGGTCTCCTCGCTCGCCTCGGTCATCAGCGCCTCGGTCTGCAGAGGCGTGATCTCCGAGACGGAGGTGACCAGGGTCGTCTTGCCGACGCCGAAGCCGCCCGCCACCACGATCTTCGTCGCGATGGGGGCACGCGTCCGGTCCGTCTGCCAGGACTTCAGGTCCTCGTCCGGCTCGGCGAACCCGGCGACGAGGGGGTTGCCCCCGATGGAGGCGGTGGAGTCAGAGACGGCGGAGTCCACTCAGCACCCTTTCCAGCAGAGCGCGGTCCGGACGGCCGGTGCCGTGACCGGTGCCGGTGCCGTACACACGGATCTTTCCCTGGTCCGCGAGATCGCTCAGGAGGACGCGGACCACGCCGAGCGGCATCTTCAGCAGCGCGGCGATCTCGGCCACCGTGCGCATACGGCGGCACAGTTCGACGATGGCCCGCATCTCCGGCATGACCCGGGTCGCGCGGGCACCGCTCGTGAGTTCCTTGCGCTCCTCCGGCGCCTCCAGTGCCGCCACGAACGTCTCCACGAGGAGGACGTGACCGAAGCGGGTACGGCCGCCGGTGAGCGAGTAGGGGCGGACGCGGGCGGGTTTGCGGTCGCCGCCGCGCACGGGAAGCTTCCGGGCGCCGCTCATCGGGCGCCGCCCGCCGACTCGGCCTCCAGGGATCTACGCAGCTCGCTGCGGAGTTCGGGCGTCAGGACGTGGCCGGCGCGGCCGACGAAGAGCGCCATGTGGTACGCCACCACGCTCATGTCGCATTCGGCGGAGCCGTGCACACCGAGCAGCGAGCCGTCGCTGATCGACATCACGAACAGGCTGCCCTCCTCCATGGCTACCATCGTGTGCTTGACCCTGCCGAACTCCATCAGCTTCGCGGCGCCGACGGTGAGGCTGCCGATGCCGGAGACGATGGTGGCGAGGTCGGCGGAGGAGCCGCGGGGCCCTTTCGCCGGGCGGGCCTGACGGGACTGCTCCCTGGGAGTCCCTCCGGGCGAGCTCGTTCGAGCGTGCGCGAGGCCGGGGTCGGACGAGAGCAGCAACAGACCGTCCGAGGAGACCACGGCGACGGACTGGATGCCGGGTACTTCCTCGACCAGGTTGGTCAGCAGCCAGTGCAGGTTGCGGGCTTCACTGCTCAGTCCGTAGGTAGTTGGCGCGGTCAACTGCTTGCCTCCTCGGCTGTGCCCCCCGTGGCTTCTTCGGCGTGTACGTGACTGGTCGGCCGCTGGTTGGTGGCCGTCTGTTCGGCGATCTCCGTGGCTACGTCCTGGTAGCCGGCCTCGGCGCCGCGGCGGAATCCGCCCAGGCGGCGGCGCAGGGCTTCCGCGTCGACGCTGGTGTTGCGGCGGCGGGGGGAGGCGGTGGGCGCGGTGATCCTGGGTGTGCGCTTGGGGAGGCCCTTGCTGGTGAGCCGTTCTTCGGCGTCGGCCTGCGGCGCGTCGGCGGATTGCTTCGCCTCGGCTTCGCCTTCGGCGTCGTGCTCGTTCCCGGCCGCACCACCCGTGCGGGTCTCGTCGTCGAGTGCGGGTGTCCCCTGTGGGGCGCCCTCACCGTCGGCGACCACCGCTCCGTGCGCCCGGCCCACCCCCGGCCGCACCGCCTCGGCCGCGCCCGTCGTCTCCCCCGCCTGCGACAGCTCGGCCGCCCCCGCCGGCTCCCTCACGCCCGCCGGCCCGGCGGACTCGGCTGTGCCCGGCCGCCCGGCCGCGCCCGGCAGCCCAGCCGTCCCCGCCGGCCCGGCTGTTCCCGGCTGGCCGGGTGCGGCAGGTGGCTCGGTCGGGGTGGGGGGCTCGGGGGTTGTGGCCGGCTTCGCCGGAGGTGTCGACGGGTCCGGGAGGAGGAGTTCCATCGTCGTCTCGGCGTAGGTTTCCGCCGGGGCCTTCGGGCGGGTCTCCGTGTCCTCGGTGGGACGGGGGGCCTGCTCGTGGTCCGGGCGGTCGCCGAAGATGTCCCGTACGGCCTGTTCGGCCGAGTCGGTGGGCGCGGGCTCCTCGGGCGCCGGGGCGTCCAGCGGGTCCTCGGAGGCGTCACGGGCCGTCTGTTCCGCCAGGGCGACCAGGGGGTCCGTGTGCTTGGCGCGGGCGCGCAGGACGTTGGAGTTGGCCTCGGCGTCGGCGCCGGGGAGGGTGAACGTGCCGGTCGCTCCGGTGGCCGTCGCCCCGGGCGGGAGCTGTTTCGGCGGGGCCTCGGCGAGGAGCGGCGGCGGCAGGACCACCACCGCTGCGATGCCGCCCTGCTTCTGGTCGCGGAGCTGGACGCGGACGCCGTGCCGGTGGGCGAGGCGTGCGACGACGTAGAGCCCGAGGCCCAGACCGTCGTCGCCCTCGTGGTCGTACCCGGACTCGGGGTCGAAGTCGGTGAGGCGGGTGTTGAGGAGGGCCAGGCGGTCCTCCGTCACGCCGATGCCCTCGTCCTGGACCGACAGCATGACCTCGCCGGACTCCAGGAGCCAGCCGGAGACCTCCACGGGCAGCTCCGGCGGGGAGAACGAGGTGGCGTTCTCCATCAGCTCGGCCAGGAGGTGGGAGAGGTCGTCCGCGGCGAAGCCCGCCACGTGCGCGTGCGGCGGGAGGGCCGCGATACGGACGCGCTCGTAGCGCTCGATCTCGCTGACCGCCGCCCTGACCACGTCGACCAGCGGCACCGGGCCGGGGTGCTGCTGGACGTGCTCGGTACCGGCGAGGACCAGGAGGTTCTCGCTGTGCCGGCGCATGACCGTGGCGAAGTGATCCAGCTTGAAGAGCGTGGCGAGCCGGTCGGGATCCTGTTCGCGGTCCTCCAGGCCCTCGATGACGGCCAGCTGGCGCTCGACGAGGCCGAGGGTGCGCAGCGCCAGGTTGACGAAGGTGGAGCCGATGCTCGTGCGCACCCGCTCCAGCTGGGCGGCGGACTCGGCTAGCTCCGCGCGCAGTCCCTCGCGGGCGTCGGCCATCTTCTGCCGCTGGCCCACCAGATGCTTGCGGTCGGCCTCCAGGGTGGCGACGCGCTCGTGCAGGGCTACGGCGTGCGCGTGGAGTGCGTTGACCGAGCGGACCACTTGGGCGAACTCGTCGTTGCGGCCGGTGAAGGTGATCGGGTCCTGGGCCGCCGGGTCCTCGGCCCCGGCGAGGCGGGCCGAGCCGCGGCGCAGCACCGACAGCGGGCGGGTCAGGGAGCGGGCCATGGCGGTGGCGATGCCGACGGCGACCAGCATCAGCGCGCCGAGGACGGCGACACGGATCTCCAGGGCGGTGACGTCGTCGTCCCGGAGCTTCTCGAGGTCCTTGGTGCGGTGGTCGTAGAGCGCGGACTCGGCGCCGCGCATCAGGTCGACCCGGGCGGACAGGGCCGCGTCCAGCTTCTTGGTGCTGGTGGTCAGCTCGCTGTCGGCAAGGGCCGGCTGGTCGGTGAGCGTGCCGAGGTACTTCTCCGCCGAGTTGACCTCCGGGCCGGTGACCGTGGAGTCGAACGAGTCCACGGCCGCCTTGGGCGCGGTCTCGCGGAAGTCGGCGAGGGCCGCGTCGGCTCGCAGCCGGGCCTGCTGGGCGATGACGGTGAGGGCGTCGCGCTGTTTGCGGTCCGCCTCGGTGCCGGTGGTGGTCGTGGTGGGCAGGCCGGTGCCGGGGTCGATCACCGTACGGGTGTCGGCCGGGACGTTCAGCGCGGCCAGCAGCAGACCGCGGGCGGCGGCGGACTGCTGGACCGCGGAGTCCAGTTCGGCCAGGGCGTGTGCGCCGGAGCCGGCCCGTGCGGGCATCTGTTCGGCCAGCTGTTCGGCGAGCCGGTGCAGTGCGGTGATCGTCGCCGAGTAGGACTGGTGGGCCTGGAGGGCCGTGGCCTTGCCGGTGAGGGCGGCCCGGCGGACGGTGTCGATGCCGTCGAGACCGCCGCGCAGGCTCGCCGGGGTGTCGGTGTCGGCGCGCAGTTCCTCGACCTGCCGGTCGACGCGGGCGCTGCGGTCCTCCGACGGTGCCTTGGCCTTGGGGCGGCCGGCCGCGATGTACGAGGTGACCTCGTCGCGCTCGTCGGCGAGCGAGTGGGCGAGGGACAGCGCGTCCTGGGTGCGGGCGGCGAGCGTCACCAGGTCCTGGGAGTCACTGACCTCCTGGGAGGCGGTGAGCAGCGCGGGCGCGCCCGCGCCGGCGATGGCCGCGGCCACCACGGCGACGGCGACGATGAGCCGGGTGCGCACATGAGTGGGACGGCCAGTGCCCATGGGGGTCTGCGGGGCGGTCCCCGCGGAGGCCGTCTGCTTGCCTGTGCGCCGAGGCCGCTTCTTCTGCACCGGTGCTCGCATTCCTGAACTCGTCTACCCAGGGGCCCGGGTGGCGCCCCGTCATTTCGGTGCCAAGTGGTGCGTACACCCGGTACGTACGGTTCCCGACCCTCCCAGCGCCGGTGGGCAGTGGTCGCGCATCACCTGACCCGCCACCCGAAGGAGTGAACATCGGAGGGGAGTTGACGGGCAAGTTCCTCTGGCGCGTGCGGGGTGCCTGCACGGCGGGCCGGTTGGACGCGCGCGGCAGGCTTTGACAGTATTCGCCACCACGCCTTCCCGGAGTGGATCATTCTCACCCAAAGCAGGCGGCTGACCTGCGGGGTCGTGAGAATTCACCGTGCGCTTGCCAGCCTTTGGCACAGGGTGTGAAGGGCTCGTGCAGACTGGCCGGATGCGCACTGAACTCGTATCGGAACCCGGCGACGCGACCCGCCTCAACGAGGACTTCGCCGCTGTCGGACTACCCGCTTCCGGGCAGGGCGGTTACGTGATCGTCCTGGACGGAGTGACTCCGCCGGACGGCGGGACGGGCTGTCTGCATTCCGTTCCCTGGTTCACCGCGCGACTGGGCGGCGCACTGACCGAACTGACCGTTTCCGACCGAGATCTGACGCTGCCGGAGGTTCTGGAGCGGGCCATCCGCCGCACCGCCGACGCCCACGCGGACACCTGTGACCTTTCTCACCCGCGAACGCCCCAGGCAACCGTGGTCCTGACCCGCTGGTCCGCCGCCTCGGTCGAGTACCTGGTGCTGTCCGACTCCGTACTGCTGTTGCAGGGGCCCAAGGGTGCGGTCACCCCGCTGCTGGACGACCGGCTGGACCGGCTGCCCCGCGCCGCGCTCGCCACGGGCGCCCTGATCGACGCGAACCTGCGCAACAAGGAGGGCGGCTTCTTCACGGCCGCGGCCGACCCGTCCGTGGCCGCCCGCGCGGTGACCGGCACCCTGCCCCGGCACGAGGTCCGGGCGCTGGCCGCGCTGACGGACGGCGCGACCCGCTGGACGGAGAAGTTCCGCGAGGGCGACTGGACGGCCCTGTTCGACCTGGTCGCGAAGGAGGGCGCCCGCACCCTGGTCGACCGGGTGCGGGAGCTGGAGGCCGCGGACCGCACGGAGCGGGCGTTCCTGGGCCGCAGCAAGACGCACGACGACGCGACGGCGGTGTTCGTCCTGCTGTGAGCGGCTGGTGCTGTGACCGGAAAGGTTCACCGGCTCGCCGCGCCCGGCACGGCACTAGCGCTCCATGACGCCGTTCAACTCGTGCAGCAGCCGGGCCAGTTCCGCGACCTCGTTGCGGTCCCAGTGGGCGAGCTGGCGGACGTAGCGGGCGCGGCGGGCCTCACGGACCGTGCCGACACGGTGGCGGCCCTCGTCGGTGAGGGTGACGAGCCAGGCGCGGCCGTCGGCGGGGTCGGGTTCGCGGGCGATCAGGCCGAGTTCCTCCAGGGCACGCAGCTGGCGGGACATGGTGGCCTTGCCGACGCCGATGTAGGCGGCGAGTTCGGTGGCCCGCTGGCCGCCGAGTTCGTCCAGCCGGATGAGCAGACCGTACGCGGAGGACTCCAGGTCCGGGTGGACCTCCCGGGCCATCTCGCCCTGGTTGGCGCGGGCACGCCGGAGCAGCACGGTCAACTCGCGTTCCAGGGCCAGGAACTCCTGGTCTGCACCAGTCGGCGCCACCTGGCCGGCGACGCGATGTGCGCCACGGTTTGCGTCCTCGTGCACGTCAGCACCCCTGATCGGTTTCGCAGTCCTGAAAGTTTCTGTCAAACGTCGCCATTGCCGCAGCTCCGTAAGTATTTCGCAGGCGTAGACCAACGGCGTCGTCCGGACCCCCTTCCCACGCCGTCATCTACGTGCGTAGCTTCTTTATCAGGCAATTACTGGCATGCGCACGCCAGCGCCCCCGCGTCCGGCGCCTCCGCGCCCGGGCCCGCGTTCCCCCGCGTCCGCGGACCGCCACGGCACGTCCCCCACGGCACGGCCCCGCAGCAACATCCCCCACGGCACCTCCCACGACACGTCCCCCACAGCACGTCCCCCCACGTCACTCCCCGGAGGCACGTCATGACCGTGCTCAGACCCGGCTCCGTCCGGCTCTTCCGCCCGCGCGCCCTCGCCGTCCTCGTCACGGCCCTGCTCACGGCGCTCCCCCTCGCTCTTCCGCTCACCTCCGCCCACGCCGCGGCCACCCCCGGCCGCGGCTCCGCCTACATGGGCATGGGTGTCCTCGCCCACGACGGCCGCAGCGGCACGCCCAGCACCGGTGACGCCACCCAGACCGAGGGCGTGGACGTCTCCGGCCACCAGGGCAACGTCGCCTGGTCGACCCTGTGGGGCAGCGGGGTGCGGTGGGCGTACACGAAGGCGACGGAAGGCACGTACTACACGAACCCCTACTTCGCCCAGCAGTACAACGGCTCCTACAACGTGGGCATGATCCGCGGCTCGTACCACTTCGCCACCCCGGACACCACCAGCGGTGCCACCCAGGCCAACTACTTCGTCGACCACGGCGGCGGCTGGTCCCGGGACGGCAAGACGCTGCCCGGCGCGCTCGACATCGAGTGGAACCCGTACGGCGCCGCCTGCTACGGCAAGAGCGCGAGCCAGATGGTCAGCTGGATCGCCGACTTCATCAACACCTACAGGGCACGGACCGGGCGGTACGTCGTGATCTACACGGCCACCAGCTGGTGGACCCAGTGCACCGGCAACTACGGCGGCTTCGCCGTGAACAACCCGCTGTGGATCGCCCGGTACGCCGCGGACCCGGGGACGCTGCCGGCCGGCTGGTCGTACTACACGATGTGGCAGTACACCTCCTCCGGCCCGACCGTCGGCGACCACGACAAGTTCAACGGAGCACTCGACCGGGTGCAGGCACTGGCCCTCGGCTGAGGGCCGGGCCGGCCCTCCGGCCGGGCACCAGCCGGTCACAGGCCCAGGGAGACCGCCAGCCGCGTCAGCTCGGCCGTGCTCGTATGGCCGAGCTTGGCGCGGATACGGCGCAGATAGGCGTCGACGGTGTGCGGTGACACCCCCATCGCGCGGGCCGTCTGCAGATACGTGCAGCCCGCCGCGATGTGCCGCAGTGTCTCCAGCTCGCGCCCGGTCAGCGGCGGGGCCGTGATGACGGTCATGAGACCTCCCTGGTCGCCCCCCCCATTGGCGTCCGTAATGCCCGGTTAAGACCTTGTGTCTTCTTCACGCGCCCGAGCACCCCTCCGGTTCCACCCGGCCACCGTTTTTCCGTCGTCCCCCAGTTCCCGGCCGTCCCTGCGTTGGTGCTCCGCGCCGGCCGGGATCATGCTGGTCAGGAGAGCCTGCCGAGCAAGGGCGAGATGAGCGGCGATGGAGCGACAGTCGACGTACACGGCCACGGCCACCATCGACGGCCAGGGCATCCTGACCGGCTGGAGCGAAGGTGCGCAGCGACTGCTCGGCTACGACTCCTCCGCGGTCGTCGGCCGGCCGGCCACCGTGCTGCTCGCCGCCGAAGGCACGGGTGCCCGACGGACGCTGGCCGGCCGGAACCGCTGGAACGGCACCCTCCCGCTACGCCACCAGGACGGCCGCCATCTGGAGATGGGCGTGCTGGCCCACCGCCGCACGTCACCGCAGACCGGGGTCGCCGACTGGCTCGTGGTGGCCGCCGTGACCGCCCGGACGCGGCCGCCCCGGGGGGAACCCCTGGAAGAGTGGACGTTCCTCCAGTCCCCCTTTCCGCTGGCGATCTTCGACGCGGATCTGCGCCTGGTGCGTGCCAACCGCCGGCTGGAGCACGCCCTCGCCCTGCCCGAGGCGGCGATGCGCGGGCTGCGCCTCTCCCACATCGTGCCGGGGGCCGCGAGCGACGAGGCCGACCGGTCGATGCGGCTCGCGCTGGAGTCCGGCCGGCCGCAGGAGGCACGCGGCCGCCTCGGCTCCGACCTCGGCCGGATCACGGTCCTCACCCCGCTGAAGGACGCCGGCGGCCGGGTACGGGCCGTCTGTCTGTCCGTGGAGCAGCCGGCCCAGGACTCCGCCGCCGGGTCGCGTCCCCCGGGCGAGTCCGGCTCGCGGGTGGGCACGGCGGCGGACCAGGCCCGCGCCGCCCAGGAACTCGGAGAGGTCACGGTCCCCCGGCTGGCCGACGTCATGGCCGTCGACCTGCTCGACACCCCCCGATCCGGCGCCGGGGCCCCCGCACCGCAGCCGGGCCCCATCGTGCTGCGCCGGGCCACGCTGCGCGCGTTCCCGGCCGACGACGCCGCAGCCACGAGCAGCGGTGTCGGTGTCGGTGAGGCGATCGTCTGCCCGGCGGACTCGCCGCCCGCCCAGTGCCTGGCCGCGGCCCGCCCGCTGCTGTACGACACGGCGGACCCGGCCGTCGCCGGGTGGGTGTCGCTGGACCCCGGCGCCGCGTGGCTGCGGGCGTGCGGGGCGCGCGCCCTGCTGGCGGTGCCGCTCCTCGCCCAGGGCAGCACGCTCGGCGTGGCCCTGTTCGGCCGGCAGCCCGGGCGGGGGGCGTTCGGCCCCGAGGATCTGCGGCTCGCGGAGGAGTTCAGCGTCAAGGCCGCCACCGGCATCGAGCAGGCCCGTTCCTACTCCCGGTCCCGTACCACCACCATGGCCCTGCAGCGCAGCCTGCTTCCGCACACGCTGCCCGACCAGGCGGCGCTGGAGATCGCCACTCGCTATCTGCCGGCCGCCACCCGGGCCGGAGTCGGCGGGGACTGGTTCGACGTGATCCCGCTGTCCGGGGCGCGGGTGGCGCTCGTGGTCGGGGACGTGGTGGGCCACGGCATCCGGGCCTCCGCCACCATGGGCCGGCTGCTTACGGCGGTACGCACCCTGGCCGACGTCGATCTGCCGGCCGACGAACTGCTCACTCACCTCGACGACCTCGTGCTCCGCCTCGCCGCCGACGAAGGCAGCGCGGACCCGGCCGCGGAGACCGCCGGCGGCATCGGCACCACCTGCCTGTACGCGGTCTACGATCCGATCTCGCGCCACTTCACCGTGGCCCGGGCCGGGCACCCACCGCCCGCCGTGGTCACCCCGGACGGCGCCGTCCGCTTCCTCGACGTGCCCGCGGGGCCGCCGCTCGGGCTCGGCGGGCTGCCCTTCGAGGCCGTGGAGACCGAACTGCCCGAGGGCAGCCTGCTCGCCCTGTACACCGACGGGCTGTTCGAGGCCCGTGACCACGACATCGACGAGGCGCTGGACAAGATGTTCGCCGCGCTCGTCCGTCCCGCCAAGTCGCTGGAGTCCGTGTGCGACCGGGTGCTCACCGAGTTGCTCACCCACCGCCCCGACGACGACATCGCCCTGCTGGTGGCCCGCACCCGGGCCCTGCACGAGGACCGGGTCGCCTCCTGGGAACTGTCCAACGAGTTCACCGTCGTCTCCCTGGCCCGCCGGTACGCCACCGAGCAACTGTCCGCCTGGGGGCTGGACGAGGCGGCGTTCACCACCGAGCTGGTGGTCAGCGAACTGGTCACCAACGCGATCCGTTACGGCCGCCCGCCGATCCAGCTCCGGCTCATCCACCAGAACAGCACGCTGATCAGCGAGGTGTACGACTCCAGCGGCACCACACCGCACATGCGGCGCGCCCGGATCTTCGACGAGGGCGGCCGGGGCCTGCTGCTGGTCGCCCAGCTCGCCGAGCGCTGGGGCACCCGGCACGACCGGGTCGGCAAGACGGTGTGGGCGGAGCAGTCGCTCTCCGGACCCCGGCCCTGACACGGCGCCGCCCCGCCGCGGAAGGTGCGGCGGGGCGGAGGACCGTGTCTGTTCACTTGGTCCGGTTCACCTGGGGATGCCTTCGTCCGGGGTCGGTGCCGGTGCCGGGCTGGGGGCCGGAGCCGGATGGGCCGGCGGAGGCTTGGCCCCGGGTGGGGGCTTAGGGCCGGTGGCGCTCGCGGAGCCGGAGGTGATGGCCACGACGGCCGCGGCGAGGGCGACCGAGCGTCGCCAGAACTTGCTGTACACGGGGTCTCCCTGGTGGGTCGGGGTGGAGTGAGGTGAGTGCCTCATCGGGGTGGGCGGAACGAGGTCCGGCCGGGTGGCGGGGCCTGAGGCCTTGCCACCCGGCCGGACTGTGATCCCGCCGGCCGCTGTCGCGGTGGTCAGCTACGGCTACTCGCCACCGCCGTCACCGCCGCCGTCACCACCGCCGACGTCACCACCGCCGACGTCACCACCGCCGGTGTCACCACCGTCGTCCGCGACC